>CAVUAC010000088.1:0-83287 GCA_963739335.1 uncultured Bacteroidota bacterium
ACGCACTGATCGTACAAATCCGGGGTCTTGGACTTGATCATAATATGCAGCGATCGCATCTTGCCGAATTTGTTCAGAAAGGTGCTAAGCGGGATCGCCACGAAGTTGTCGTTGTTCCCTCCGAGGGCGGCTCCATTAGCTTCAAAGACTCCGATCACGTTGTACCGATCTCCCTGTATCTTGACTTCTGAACCGACGGCGCCACCGCGGGGAAATACTTTCTTGACAACATCCGGGCCCAAGATGACGACATTGCTACCGTAACGCTGTTCATTCTCGGTGAACGATCGCCCATCTTGGATCGTCCAGTTATTGGCAGGGATCCCATCCGGCACTTCGCCCATGATAGGAACATTAGGGTTCGTTTTTTCACCGCTCAGGCTTTGGATTGTTTGGCCCCAGGTGCTTGCTTCAATCGCGGCATATTGAGCCGTCGTCATCTTCTCCGCGACGTACTGGGCCTGATCCAACCTGATATCTTTCCGATGGCGATACTTTTCCCATGCGGCATGTCCACCCACGAACATCGCTGGAAACTTCTGGATTTGGAAGGTGTTCGTTCCGAGTTGGCTCAGGCCGCTTTCGATGCTGTTTTGAAGTACCTGGATCGCCGTCATCACACCGATGATTGAAAATACTCCTACCACTACTCCCAGAAGCGTCAGCACCGAGCGGAGCTTATTCATCCGGATCGCGTTCAGCGCAATTTTTATGATTTCTGTAATCAGCATGTCGGAGTCGAGAAATTAGTGATCATGTGTCATCATTCGTACCGAAGGGCTTCGATCGGATCCAGGTTGGCTGCCTTCCACGCCGGATACACGCCGAAGACTACACCGATGAACGCGCACAAAGCGAAGCCGATGAGCGCCCAGTCAACCGGGAAGACAGCCGGAAGGTTGAACGCGAGAGCGGCGAGATTCCCGCCGAGGATGCCAAGGCCAATCCCCACGATTCCTCCGATCTGGCACAGTACAACCGCTTCAGTCATGAACTGACTCAGGATATTGCTTTTCCGGGCGCCGACAGACTTGCGCAAGCCGATTTCCTTCGTTCGCTCCGTCACCGAAACGAGCATGATATTCATTATTCCCACGCCCGCTGCGAGGAGAGAAATAAAGCTGATGAATCCAACACCCATCTTGACATACTTCGTGAAATCGTTGAACGTCGAGATCAGAGAGTCATTGGAAAAAATCTCAAAATCGTCATCGGCCCCAGGATCTACTTTCCTCACCGTCCGCAACGCCATACGGGCTTCTTCCATGCATTGATCATAAACCTCCGGCCCTTTGGCCTTGATCATGATGTTGAGAGAACGCAGCTTTCCAAACTTGTTCAGAAAGGTGCTGAGCGGCATTGCCACGAAATTATCGCTGTTCCCCCCATTGCAGCCCCTCGAGGATCGAACGTCCCAATCACCGTGTATCGCTCATTCTGTATCTTCACTTCCGAACCGACTGCGCCGCCGCGAGGGAACACTTTCTTGACAACATCATCCCCCAGGATGACAACCATGTTGCTATAGCGTTGGTCGTTGTCAGTCAACGACCTTCCCTCCTTGATGGCCCAGTTATTCGTTGGGATTCCGTCCGCGATCTCTCCATACGTGACGACATTGGGATTCGTTTTCGCACCGGAGAGGCTTTGAATTGTCTGTCCCCACGAAGACGCCTCAATACCCACATACTGGGCCAGGGTCATCCGCTCAGCAACAAACTCTGCCTGCTCCAAACGAATATCTTTCCGCCGGCGGAATTTTTCCCACGCAGCATGGCCACCCACGAACATTCTCGGGAACTTCTCAATCTGAAATGTATTCGCACCGAGGATGTTGAGGCCGCTCTCGATGCTGTTTTGCAGAACCTGAACAGCGGTCATTACGCCGATGATCGAGAACACTCCGACCACGACACCCAGAAGTGTGAGCACCGACCGGAGCTTGTTCATCCGAATCGCGTTAAACGCAATTTTTATGATCTCAGCAAGCAGCACGGCTGTTCTACGCTGTCAGAGAATGGTGGTGATTATTCGTACCGCAGTGCGTCCACGGGATCAAGACGAGACGCCCGATAGGCCGGAAGGAATCCGGACACGAGACCAACAAACAACGATACGAGAATAGCAATTGCGACAATACTCAAAGGCATCGCAGTGGGCAAGAATCTGATCGATGATAAGACTCAGCGGAAATGCAATCATCAGACCGATAAGGCCACCCATCAGGCACAGGGCCGCAGACTCCATCAGAAATTGCTGCAGGATCGTCCTTCTGGGCGCGCCAATTGCCATGCGGATTCCGATCTCTCTCGTTCGTTCCGTCACGGAAACGAACATGATGTTCATAATGCCGATGCCACCGACAAACAAGGATAATCCGGTGATAAACAGCCCAACTCCCGCGATCACCACGCCGATCGTGTTGAACGTCTGTATCAGAATCTCCTGCTGATTGATGGCAAAATCATCAGGCTGCTTTGGCCTCACGCCACGCGCTTTCCGCATGATGCCTCGAACTTCCTCTTTGGTTTCGTCGATCATGGGTATCGAGATCGCTTTCACCAGGATCGTCACCCCTCTCCAGCGAGTCGCGAATTCCTTGAGGAATCGATTGATCGGTAGGTACGCTCGATTGTCCAAGCTCTCGAGCCCGAGGAAACTACCTTGCTTTTCCAAGACCCCTACAACCTTGTAATTGTAGTCTCCAATCTTCACAGTCTTACCGAGTGGACTCTCGTTTGGAAAGAGATTAACGGCAACGTCCGAGCCAATTACACTTACTGGCCTGCCACCGTCGGATTCGGCCGGCGTGAAAAACCGTCCGAATGCGATATTTACACCCGTGGTCTGCAGAAAGTCCGCGTTCGTCCCGATGATGGTGATTCCCTCGATCAGCTTCCGTCCGTACTTGACGTTCCTGCCTGTCGCCATCACGGGCGAAACGGAGCGCGCAAGCTCTGCTTGTTTCTCAATGGCTTTGGCTTGCTGGATTTGGACCTCTCTCCGGTTTCGGATTCTCCACCAGTCCTCACCGCCGCCCCACGGCCACTTTTGAACGTAGAGCACGTCTGCCCCGATGCCAGCGATGCTCTTGTTGAAGGCGCGGTTCAGGCCTTCAATCGCCGTCCCCATGAGCGTCACCGAGACAATCCCGATGATGATGCCGAGGGCAGTCAGGACTGACCGCATCTTGTTGGCCCTGATCGCGTTGAACGCGATCAGCAGACCCTCACGAAATTCTCCGAACGCGTATCGCATTCTTAGCTCATTCCTCCCGAAAGAGCCGCGACTCTTTTGTTTTGGACGGCTTCATCTGACTCGATATTTCCGTCTTTGAGCCGGATGATCCGGTCCGTGTGCTCCGCGATGTACTCCTCGTGCGTCACCAGAACAATCGTGTTGCCCTCCCTCTGAAGCCGATCGAACAGTGCCATGATTTCATCGCCTGTCTTGCTGTCGAGGTTACCTGTCGGCTCGTCCGCGAGGAGAATCGAAGGCTGCGTCACAAGAGCACGCGCGATCGCCACCCTCTGGCGCTGTCCGCCCGACAGCTCATTCGGTCTGTGATGAATGCGCTCGGTTAAACCAACCCTGGCGATGGCTTCCCTCGCGAGCTTCTTCCGCTCGCCCGAACCGACACCCCCGTAGATGAGCGGCAGTTCAACGTTATGCAGGACATTAGACCGGGCCAGGAGGTTGAACGTCTGAAACACAAACCCGATCTCTTTGTTCCGAATCCGAGCGAGCTGATTGTCGTTCATCTCGCTGACATTGACATTGTTCAGCTCATAGAGCCCCGAGGTCGGAGTGTCCAGACATCCGATGATATTCATCAGTGTCGACTTACCGGATCCGGAAGGACCCATGACCGCCACATACTCGTTCTTTTTGATCTCCAGTGAGATGCTCTGGAGAGCGTGCACGTCTTCCGAACCGACGTGGTAGATCTTGCTGATGTTGTTGAGCTTGATAACTGTCAACATGTTGACCTTCCTCGTGGATAGTAGTGTTATTGAAGCTCTTTGATCTTCTTTTCAAGGTTCTTCTTGTACTCGGGAGTCACATCCATCGTAAGCAGCCGCTCGTAATTCTCACGCGCTTCTTTCTTCTGACCACTCAATTCATATGCCTGTGCGAGAACGTCAATTGCATTGATGTTGTCTGGGCCTAATGCCAGAGCCTTCATTGCAGCTGGGACAGCTTTGCCAGCGTCCTTTTTCTGAATATACGCCCGTGCAAGAAAATGATACGCGTCTCCAGTGTCCGGTTTGAGTCCTGCGTATTTCTCAAATGACGCGATTGCATCATCCGTCATCTGATTGCGCCAGAAAAAGTATCCAGCCGTCCGCCACGCACGCCAATCGTCCGACCGGTGCGCCGTCAGTGTTTTCATCTCCTGAGCCGCTTCAGCGGTTTTCTTCTCAGAGACACAGATGTTTGCCTTCAACAACCGACCTTTGAATTCATCCAACTCAATCGCACGATCAGCTTCCTTCCAGGCCTTCTCCATGTCACCACCCATGATGCCCGGAGCGCGCCAGTCGTACTGGGCCAACCCGATATGAGCGTCGACGAGTTTCGGGTCGAGTGCCACCGCCCTCTCAAACGCCCTCTTGACCTTAGGAGCCAGAAACACCTGTTTAATCACTCCTGAATTCTGGGCCTTCATTCCGTATGCAGAACCCAAGCCATATTGATACTCTGCATTCGATGGATTGATCTCAACAGCTTGCTCCATATGATCAACAGCGTCGTCTTCATTGCGATACTGACGCGTCAGTAACACCATCCCCAAACGATAGTGGGCCTCGGCATTCTTGTCATTCTGTTTGAGGAGCGCCTCAAAGATCGACTTTGCCTCCCCGAACCTGCCCTTGTTGAAGGACGCAACGCCATCGTCAAGCGATTGCGCCAACGCGAAGAGCGGCAGAACAACAGCAACCGTCAGCCATCCAAGCACCCTCATCGGCCAAGCCCCTATTTCTTCTCTGCGTCAGCGGAAGCGCCTGTCCGCTTCACGGTCTTGTTCTCGACCTTCACGGATGAGCCGTTCTCCAGATCGCGGTTAATGGCTTTGAACGATCCAGAGACAACCTCGGCTCCCTCGATATTCTCACCCTTCACCTCGACGTAGGTATCATCGCTCAAGCCGCGCTTGACCGGCACGGTATTCACTTTGCCATCTTTCACAACGAAAATGACTTCTTCAAGTTTTTCTTCTTCCTTCTTCTTCGCCTTGTTGACGTCCAGCCTTGCCTCCCCTTCCGACGGCGCCTCCACCTTCTTCTCTTCTTTTGGCATCCTGACAGTCACCGATTGGATGGGTACTGCCAATACGTTGCGATGCGTTTCAGTCTCAATGTCGGCGGCCATGGACATGCCCGGCCGGAAGTTCACGCCTTCGGGTGTCTTCACAAGGATCCTGACCTGGAAGTTGGTCACCTCATCCTGGGTTCCGAGGCCGCGAGATGTCGCTGTGTTGGCGATCTGCGTCACGGTCCCGATGAATTTTCGATCCGGATACGAATCCACATCGATTTTGGCTGTGTCGCCCAACGCCACGAGAACGACGTCGTTCTCACCGACATCGACCCGGGCTTCCATTCGGGAGAGATCTGCGATCGTCATGATTTCCGTCCCTTGTGTGAACGTGCTACCGCTTACCCGCTCACCAAGTTCAGAATTTAGCTGGCTTACGACTCCATCCATGGGAGCGTAAATGGTCGCTTTGGAGAAGGTATCTTTGGCTTGTTTGAGAGAGGCTGCGGCCTGGTCATTTCCAGCTCTCGCACTCTCGTAGTTGGCTTTCGAGAGTTCCAGATCCGCGTCCGAGATGAGCTTCTTCCCATAGAGCTCCTGCGAGCGCTTGTAGTCCGCATCAGCCTTCCGGAGATTTGCCTCGCTCATGTTCATTTGAGCTTGCGCTTGCTCAACTCCGGCCTGGTACGCATCCGGCTTGATCTTCACGAGTAGCTGCCCCTTGCTCACCCGCTGACCTTCACGTACCGGCAGACCGATGATCTCTCCAGACACCTCAGCATTGATCTTGACTTTGACCTCCGGCTGGATTTTTCCAGTCGCGGAGACTATTTGTGTGATCGTGCGTCGCTGGATCTTCTCCGTTTGAATGGTGAAGACCGTTTCCTTCTTGCTCCCGAGAATAACGAGCAAGACAAGCACGACCAGCACAACGCCAATGATGGAGAATATGATGATCTTCTTTTTCGACTTCTTTCCGTTCGTAGCCATAAGGAAAAACTCCTCTTAAGAAATTGGAAGTACCCCTCTCTCTTTTCTCCCCTAGTATTTTTTTTCGCCTATCACATAATCGAAGTTCAAACTGGCAGTAATGTAGTTGTAGGTTGCATTGACCTTGCTCACCTGTGCGTTGACCAGACCAGCGTTCGCTGTGAGGAGGTCGACGAGCGTACCTGAACCCAGATTGTATCGCTCCTCGGCAACCCTCCGATCCTGAGTCGCCGAAACCACACCCTTCAAGCTTGCATCATACTGCTTCTTCGCAGCATCAAAATCCAGCATGGCCTTCTTCACATCCACGTTGATACTTCTCTCGGTCTGGAGGACTGAGAGCTCGGCATTTCTTCGTTGAGCAACCGCAGATTGAATGGCTTGGTTCGTTGCGAAGCCGTCGAAGAGGGTCCACCGAATGCTAAGCCCCCAGCTGACCCCTTTGCTGTCTGTCAGCCTTGAGATGTCCGTGTTCGAAAGAGAGTAACCGGCGAAGGCCGAAACGCTTGGGTAATAGCTACTCAACGCAGCAGTCACGCCAGACTGCGCCGCATTGAAGCTCTCTTTTGCGCTGATATAGTCAGGGCGGGCTGCAAGAGCTCGTTGAGTCATATCCTGAAAACTCTTGACTTTTATACTCATCGCATCCATATCGGCCTGCGTAAGTTCAATCGGCACCGTTGGGTCTGCAATCTGATACGCTGCTGAGACATCCAAGCCAATGAGTGACACAAGATCAGCAACGGACTTGTCGTATGTATTCTGAGCTGAGATCAAACTGACTTCATCTTGCGACACAAGTGATTGCTGGCGATAGACGTCACCGATAGCTAGAGAACCGACGCGGTTTGATTCCGTAATCCTCTCAAGCTGTTTTTGATCCCGACCGAGATTCTCCTGGGCGACCTTCACCAACTGTTCGTTCCGTAGGACGGCGAGGTAAGCGCCCTGGACTTGAAAAACAATCTGCTGAGATGTTCGAAGGGCCATGTTATCGGTGGCAATCGCATTTGATGAAGCCCGGTTGAAGTTGGCCTCACGGGAGAAGCCATTGAAGATCGTGTACCCAAGTGAAAGGCTAGTGTTGAAGTTGTTCGTGGTCGAAGAGGACGCCGGAAGCAGGAAGGGCTGTCCCCCAATGAGCTGGGTGGTTGCAACCCGATCAGTCTGCTGGCGGGTCCATCCACCGCTCACTGATGCCGAAGGCAGATATGAACCATACGCAGCCAGTACGCCGCTCTGGGCTGCATTGACATTGTTGTACGCCTGACGAACAGTTACGTTCTGTTCGAGTGCCACGGTGACCGCCTTGTCGAGCGTTAGCACTTTGGCTTGTGGGGCTGTGACTTGTGCAAGCGCGACGCTTGCGAATGTGACTCCAATGACGAGGAGCAAGGCCAACTTCTTCATAGACAAATCTCCAGATATGGTGGGAAGACTGAAAGTGGCACAGTTGGTTTTTGTGGACACGCTATGTTATAGACGGCAGAACTTGCCCAAAGTTTCGAAAATCATTGGCTTTTCGAGAGATTTCGGATTTCCTCTACGAAGATAGCGACAAGAAACAAACCTCAAAAAGGTCTCGAAAACTGCAGCGAAAGAGGGGAAAATCCTCCTACAATTGCTGAGGGACCTAGAATGAACCTCCCATTACTCGATCTTTGATCTCCAAAAGATATGCCAGTGCGGCATCGTGCTCGTTGGGGATGAGACCATCCAGAATAGCATCTGTAATTGCGGTTTTCAACTTGCCGACAAGCGGACCGGGTCCCAGACCGCATACCTTCATGATTTCTTCGCCCTTGACCGGAGGCTGCCAGTTGCGAATCCGATCCCTCTCTTCAACCTCCCCCATCTTCTGAACGACGAGGTCATAGTTCTTCTTCACCTGCTCAACCAACCTTGGATTCTTCGAAGTGATATCTGCCCGACACAGAGCCATCAGGTCATCGACGTCGTCACCCGCTTCGAACAAAAGCCTGCGGACCGCAGAGTCCGTCACACCCTCGTCCACGAGCGCCATCGGGCGAAGATGCAGACGAACAATCTTCTCCACGTATGGTAGAGCGTCGAACGGGAACCGCATCTTTCGAAAGATCGGTTTCACCATCCTCGCTCCGACCTCTTCGTGCCCGTGAAACGTCCAGCCAGCACCTTCAACGAACGCCTTTGTGCGCGGCTTCGCAATGTCATGCAGCAGCGCGGCGAGACGCAGCCAGACGTTCTGCGAAGCCTCTGCCACGTTGTCGACAACTCTCAGCGTATGCTGGAAAACATCTTTGTGATGATACTCAAGCCGTTGCTCGACCCCACCCATTTGAGCCACTTCGGGGAAGACGACTTTCATCACCCCCGCCTCATGCATCAACTGCAGACCGACGGACGGTTTTTGGCAAGAGAGTATCTTCGTGAATTCATCGGTGATCCTCTCCTGTGAAACGATTCTGAGCCGAGGAGCCATCTTCTTCGCGGCTTCCAGGACAGACGGCTCTATTGAAAACCCAAGCTGTGATGCGAAACGAAACGCACGCATAATCCGAAGTGGGTCATCATCGAACGTCGCCTCAGGATCGAGGGGAGTTCGCAGAATCTTCTCGCGCATTGCACGCCGGCCATCAAAAGGATCCAGGAGACGACCGAAATCGGCTCGACTCAGCGAGACAGCCATTGCATTGACAGTGAAATCTCGACGCGAAAGATCATCGTCGAGCGTCCCAACTTCCACTTTCGGTTTGCGGGAGAACTTGCTGTAGCTTTCTTTTCTCGCGCCAACAAACTCGAGCTTACAGTCATCGAGCTGCAGCATCGCCGTGCCGAAATTCTCAAACACAACGAGATTCGTCCTGCCGAGCGCCTGTGCGACCTGTTGGCCGAATGTCACACCCTGGCCAACGACAACGATATCGATGTCTTTCACCTGCTTCCCCAGGAGGAGGTCGCGCACGAATCCTCCGACGACAAACGCGGATATCGAAAGACGGTCAGCGATCTCGCCAATCTGCTTGAGCAGCGGTTCCTGTATGTCCAGATGTTCCGACACGGAGCTACCAGATAAGTTCATCGACTGTTTTTCAACAAGCGCGAGGTGTTCTCCGATATCATTCGCAGAATTTCCTGCGCGACCTCCAGCGCCTGCAATCCATCGCGGCCGGTCACAGGAGGCTCTGTTCCCTCTTGGATGGCTCTGACGAAGAGCTCCAATTCATACTTGAGTGCATTCACCTTTTTGACCTCGGGCTGCTCGTAGACAATCAAGCGCTTCTTCAGGCCTTGATCGATCTTCCCCAGCAGCATCGTCGGTTTGATATTGGGATCACCTTCATCGACCAGACGGAAGACCTCCGCGAGCCCCTGCGAGAAATCAATCGAGATGTACGCGTCATTCTGGAAAAGGCGCATTTTTCGCATCTTGTTCTGCGAGATGCGGCTCGCAGTGACATTCGCAACGCAGCCATTTTCAAACTGCAATCGCGCGTTCGCAATATCCTCACTGCCCGAGACTACAGCGACGCCGTTAGCATCAACGCGGACGACGGGTGACCGAACGAGGCTGAGGATCAGGTCGATATCATGGATCATGAGATCGAGCACCACTGCGACATCGGAACCGCGCGGATTGAACTGGGCCAGCCGGTGCGATTCAATGAAGAGCGGCCGAATCTTGTACTGCTCGAGCGCAAGGATTGCCGGATTGAAACGTTCGATATGTCCAACCTGCAGCGCAAGTTTCTTGGAGCCCGCCGTCGCGACGAGTGACTTCGCCTGTTCGATGGTTTCAGTAATGGGCTTTTCAATGAACGTATGGAGGCCGCGGTCCAACGCTTCAGAAGCAACTTCATAGTGCGCTTTCGTCGTGGTCGCAATGCTGACAGCCTGGACTTGGTCGAGAAGCTGGCCAAGATCCCCGAACGCCCGAGTGCCGTATTCCGCCGCAACGTCCCCAGCCTTGGCCGTGTCCGCGTCATACACGCCGACGAGTTCGACCGTCGGTAATTGAGCAAACATCTTGGTGTGGAGATTGCCGAGATGCCCCGTCCCAACAACTCCTACTTTCACTTTTCCCATAGTCCATCCGCTTTCGTTTTCAACGCTAGTCTGACGTGGGTTCATTCCCACCACGGCTCAACCGCTGGACAAACCCAATAATGCGGTCGAAGCCACCGTAGCGTGTATCGTGATAGTAGACGAAGGCCGAGAAAACACTGACGGTCCGCCAGTCATTCCCTTCCACCGCGATCCAGTCATTCGGTCCAACGACGTACTGGTAATCATAGACTCCGCGCCGTAGCAAGGTGAGCCAGACATAGCGCTGTGAATCCTCGTCGTAAGTCATCGCGCAATTGCTCGATGGCACCCACCCGTTGAAATCGCCGACCACGAAAACCGATTCATACTGGCGACTGTCCGAGGCGAATTCGAATCTATATGGAACGTAGTCTGCATATCGGCTTCCAACGGTCAGCGAAGAGACGCCGTTGTTATCTCCTCTGGGAGGTGCGAGGAAACGGCTCACATCGGCCCCCTGGCGCGCCCGCAACTCCTGGCCGGGGGGATAATCGGTCACATTGCGCAAATCGAGTCGCCGATAGTCGTTTCCCGGCAGGACGTTATCGACGACAAATTTCATCTTTGTGGTTCCGAATCCATCGACAGACGTATTCGGGCCCAGGTTGTCCGTGTCGATGCGCCATGGATCGTGCAGTTGGCGATTCTTGTAGGCATCGACGACTTTGAGATCAATCGGATAGATTGTCTCCCCCATCACGGCCTCGGCCTTAGGCAGCAAGAAACCGACCTCGACCTTGTTCACCTGATTGTATGGGTTCACTTCTGAAGGGAGGGAACGATTGCTGATTTTCATTGAAGGAGCGATGATGTTCTCCACGACGAACAACCTGCCCCGGGCAAGTACATTCCTCCAGTCCTCATCAAGAATTTCAAAAACATAGTTCCCCGACTCCTGGAAACGATCGATCCCGGCGATTCCGGGTATCCGGACCGTATAGTGATACCGATAGAATTGCACGCCAGCAGGTGCGACTTCATACGACAATGGAGCTTTTGATTTGTTCTGCGTGTCGTCATTGATGAAGAGTGACTGCGTTGCGTTCCAATCACGGTCGCAATGGACAACGCGGATGTGAATATCCGGAGGTCCCGACTCGTCGACATCGAATTCAATCGTGATCGGGCACGACTGAAGATTCGCCACTGGGACCCCCGCCTCCGCTGATCCGTACACGCGCAACCCTTTGATCCTATCAGTCATAATCTCCTGTGCGGAGAGCATCCGGGCCAGAAGAAGCAATCCCAAAAGCGTCCGTGTGATCACTTCATCACCCTGTAAAGTGTGTAGTATGTCAGCTCAGGCTTTGTTAGCCCAAGTCCGGAGAACGTTCGCGTCATCACAGGTTTGAGGTTCTCCGATGTCAATCGCTCGGGAGTTGGCGAACGGTCGACGATGTAGTCAGGATGAAGCACCTTTTCATATTTCTTCCGTGCCATCGCATCATCATAACTCATCCCTTGAAAGGCTTCTTTGATCTCGGGGGTCACCAGCCCGCCGGTGTCGTAGATCGTTTTCTCCGACACGTACCCAATGATGCCAATATCGGGCGTCAACACCGTGGCTCCAGCGGGTGAATTCGATCGCAGCCAGTACGCAATGGGCTTCAGGCACTCATTCATGCCGAGCTCAACGTTCTCCATGTGCGGGAGAACCCATATGTGGTACAGATACTGGTTCTGTGCGAGCGACAAGCCCGCGACAATCAGGAGAATGAAAAAACCACGCCGAGGTGTGATCACCGACGCCACCTCGAGCCGCTTGATACTCCAGGCCCCATACACGACCACGACTGGCAGTACCAGCAATACGAATCTCGATGCGACCTGGACACTCATCAGCGCCGAGAAAAGAAGGAACGCGAGAAGCCACAGAAGCGGGAATCCTTCTTCCTTCACGATCCTCCATCCAAACTTCTTGACTGTAACAATCGTGCCAACAATCAGGCACATGACCGGAAGCAACTGGGTCGAGCCGATGATCTTGAGGTTTGACAACGTCGTTTCCCAGAACACGGCAAGGGAAAAACCAGCGCCGGTATGGGCTTGGAGAACGTTCGGGATGATCGTCCCGAACTGCACATATGCGAAAACAAGCCACGACCCAAGCACAAGACCATAGAGAACGACTGAGCCGGCGATTGTCCTCCAAAGAACCGTCCGATGTCGTGCATTGAGGATGGCATCGACGAGTCCTGCTACAAAAAGGAGAACACCCTCGGGCCGGACGAGCGTCAAGAGGCCGGCGACCAGCGCAGCAGTGAGGTACTCTTTCCGGTATGCATACCACAGCGTCAACATCGCGAGAAGAAGGGCCAGGGAAACCTCCATCCCAGAACCCGACCACCGCAGAAAAAAGGCATCGAACGAAAACATCCAGGCCGCCACGATCGCATAGAGGCGATCACGGATGACCACAAAAGCAAAGGCAAGTACCGCTATGAGCGACAAGCTCGCGAAAACAATGTCGAGGGTTTTTGCTACAATGTATGGATCGAGGCTCAGCTTCGTACCGGCCGCAATGAGAAACCCCCAGAGGGGGCCCGTCATGCCGTAACTCGGTGTGCCAGCATTGAAGGAGATCCCTTCTCCCCGAGCGATGTTTCTCCCATATTGAAGATAGATATAGGTGTCGTCCGGCGTGTAGTGGAAGTGAAGGCTCGCCGTAACGTAGAACACGACGACGATCACACCAATGCCATACTGCAACACCAACCTCCACCAAAACAGCCGGCGTTGCAGCTGCCGCTCCTGATCTTCAGTCAAACTGCCTCCTCAACCACACGAAGAATTCATCAACATTATGGAAGACAAAGTCTGTTTTCATCCGGAGGACCTTCTTTTTCGCGTAGGAATCCCACAACACGGCGGCAATCCTGATACCCGCTTCGAGCGAGGCCTTTACATCTCCAACCGAGTCCCCAACCATCAGCACTTCGCGTTTTCGCACGGAGAAGTACTTCATGATTTTCAGAATGCCCTCGGCCGATGGCTTGTAGTTCTCGACGTCATTGCCTGTGACAACAAACTCGAAGTACGGCATCAAGCCAAACGACTGCATGGTAATTGTCGTGGTGCAAATACCTTTGCCAGTGAAGACTGCAAGATGGATGCCGCGACGCTTCAAATACTTGAGCACACCCAGAATACCGGGGTAGAGTTGGGCCAAGTCCTTGTGATGGGCACGATAGTATTTGAGATACTCCCGCATGGCACCTTCGAGCTTTTCCTCGCCGACGATCTCGGCCAGAGCCCCCTCTTCCGGCGGGCCGAACATCGCGGTGATTTCCTCATCCGTATAGGATCTTCCCTCGTACTTCGCCGCGATGTGATTGAATGAATCAAAGATCAGCTGGTTCGTCTTCGTAAGGGTGCCATCCATGTCGAAGATGATGCACTTCAACTTGCTCTTTTTCGCCATTCCTACTTCCCTACGGCATGAGAGTGGAAATGAGATTGCGCTGGCTGAAGAACCCGGCCGAAGAACTATGAAAATGCGAAAGGCGCCAAGCACGACTCCGTATGAATTCCCAACGGAGGGATTGACGCCTCGCGATTTCGGTCCAGCGTGATGCCTTCACTCCCGTGAAGAAACCTGGCGAGAAGAACCCGTCAAGCGATCGTCACGTCCTTGGAGAGATAGACATCCTGTATCGCGTTCAGGATCTGCACTCCGTCGTGCATGGGCTTCTGGAAGGCCTTGCGACCGCTGATGAGCCCCATGCCCCCCGCACGCTTGTTGATCACCGCAGTCTTCACCGCCTCTGCGATGTCATTTGCACCTGATGGACCTCCGGAGTTGATCAAGCCAATCCTGCCCATGTAGCAATTCGCAACCTGATAACGTATCAGATCAATCGGATGATCGCTCGTCAGCTGTTCGTACACCTTCTTGTGCGTCTTTCCGAAATTCAGGGCGGTGTATCCGCCATTGTTTTCAGGCATCTTCTGTTTGATGATGTCCGCCTCGATCGTCACCCCCAGGTGGTTCGCCTGGCCGGTGAGATCGGCAGAAACGTGATAGTCTTTCTCCTTGGTCTTGAACGCCGCGTTGCGAGTGTAGCACCACAGGATCGTTGCCAAGCCGAGCTCATGAGCCTGTTGAAATGCCTGACTGACCTCCCAGATCTGGCGGCGGGATTCCGGGGAACCGAAGTACACGGTCGCCCCAACGGCCGTCGCCCCCATATCGAACGCCTGCTTGACGCTGGCAAACATCGATTGATCGTACGTGTTCGGATACGAGAGAAACTCATTGTGATTGAACTTCAGGATGAACGGTATTCTGTGCGCATATTTTCTTGCGACGGAACCGAGCACACCGAGCGTCGATGCCACTGCATTGCAGCCCCCTTCGAGGGCCAGCTTCACAATGTTCTCGGGATCGAAATACTCAGGATTTGGAGCGAACGACGCTCCAGCAGAGTGTTCTATTCCCTGGTCGACCGGCAAGATTGACACGTAGCCGGTTCCTGCGAGACGACCATGATTGAACAGCGCCTGCATGCTTCGAAGAACCTGCGGTGTCCGGTCAGACTGCACAAACGTGCGATCGACGAAGTCCGGACCAGGCAGGTGCAGCGACTCCTTCGGAATCGTCTTGCACCGATGTTCGAGCAGACTCTTCGCTTCGTTTCCAAGCAACTCTTGTATAATGATCACCCGACGCTCCCATTTATTTCTGCGATGCACTCACTACTTCGCCTTCAATATACCAAACCTTTGAGTGTCTTGCAATAACGACGACAGCGAGCAGATCGCACGTAGATCTGGTTCTGCACTGAATGGATGCCGATGCGGACCACTGAGGAGCGAATTGCTTCTCGCTCCAATTCTCTCTACTTTGCTGACGTGAAAAAGCAAATCATCCTGCGGAAAAATGAAGAACATCGGATCCTTGCCGGACACCAGTGGGTTTTCAGCAACGAAATCAAAGCCATTCATGGAAGCCCGGAGGGGGGCGATGTCATTGAACTTCTCCGTCACGATGAGAAGCTGCTGGGAGTTGGGTTCTACAATCCCCACTCATTGATTGCGTTCCGCCTCCTCAGTCGTGAGCTGGAAACCGTCACCTTTGAGTTTTTTGAACGCCGCATCGCGCAAGCACTCCGGCTTCGTCAGCGCCTCTACCGGGGGGCTGAGACATTCCGACTCGTTCACGGAGAGGCCGATTTTCTCCCTGGACTGATCATCGACAAGTATAACGAATTTCTATCGATCCAAACTCTCGCGGTTGGGATGGACCGCCGACTCACACTCATCTGTGACGTCCTGGAATCGATCTTCCACCCGAAGGCCATCATCGAGCGAAATGAGTCTCCACTTCGATCGCTGGAACAGCTTCCGCTGAAGAAAGGGGTGCTTCGTGGCACGCTCGGACAAACCATCATCTCGGAATTCGGCGTGAAGTTCAAGGTCGCTCTGCTCGAGGGACAGAAAACCGGTTTCTTCCTCGATCAGCGTGAAAACCGGCTCGCCGTGCAACGGTATGTCAACAAGGCATCTGTACTGGATTGTTTCTGCAACGAGGGTGGCTTCGCTATCTACGCCGCGCGTGCCGGTGCTGCGCGGGTGCACGGCATCGACATCTCTGAGGTCGCCCTTGCCAATGCCAAGGTGAACGCCTTGATCAATGAAGTCCCCGATATCACGTTTGAAGTGGGTGATGTATTCGAGAAGCTTCCCGCTCTGTACCAGGCCGGCCAGCGGTTTGACGTCGTGATTCTGGATCCTCCCTCCTTCAGCAGGAACAAAAAGACGGTCGCAACTGCTTTGAAGGGATACAAGGAGATCAATGCCGGAGCGGCGCGGTTGATCCAGACGGGGGGTATCCTCGTGACCGCCTCGTGCTCGCATCACGTCACGGCGGAGTCATTCCTCGGGGCAATCGAAGGGGGCGCGCGGGCAGCCCATCGATCCTTACAGTTGCTGGAATGGCGAGGAGCTGCGGCGGATCATCCCACACTTCCGGCAATGCCGGAAACGGCATACTTGAAGTTCGGCATCTTCGTCGTCCAATGAGGGACTTGCGGTTTTCACGGGGTGGAACTATATTATTGTGAGGGTGGTTCTGACTAATGAGGATGGGAGATGAGATTATGAAACGGTCACTTTGTTTCCTCGCGGCCTTGATGGTCTTGGCAATCGTGCCGACCTTCTCTCCGGCCCAGGAGTTCCCCCGACGGGATTCGGCAATGGTCTTCACGCCGTCGAATCCGAACCTGATTCAGAAGACAAACTATGAACCGTTCCGAAACGCGTGGGGCGTCGACATCATGGTCTCGAACAACGGTTTCGGCGCCGGTGTGTTCCTGCGGCATGAGTTTTCCGACGTGTTATCCGGATTCCTTCAGCTCGCGATCTCGGACGTGAAGGACGACAGCGAAGTCGAGTACTTCAACCAATACACGGGAGAATCATACACTCCCGGAAAAATCAACCGCCTCTTGCTTATACCGGTGACAGTCGGGATGCAGTATCGACTCTTCAAGGACGACATCGTGGACAATTTTCGTCCTTACGTCAGCGCGGGTTTAGGGCCATCGCTGATTTTCGTGGCGCCTTATGCAAATGTGAACACCATTTCCGACCCAACCTTCGGCACGCTCACCACATATGACCAGATCGATTTCTTCAAGAGTTTAGGAAAGGGCCAGTTGAAGTACACACTCGGCGGCTACATTGGGGCAGGAGCCTACTTTGGCGTTGACAAAGGAACGCTCACGGGTATCAGCATACGTTACTACTACATTCCCTATCAACCGGGCGTGCAGAGTCTCCAGGGAGTACCGATCAAACGCTTTGGAGGATTCTTCATCACGCTCAATTTTGGATCGCTCTACTAGCTCGCACAATTGAAGAACATCAAAAGCGCACTCATCGTGCGCTTTTTGTTTTTTTGGCCAGTCGCCACCGCAGGCCTTCAGCCAAAAAGCACTGAAGCACTCTGACATCCATAGAGCCTCCCCTTTGCTCTATGGACCTTCAGAGTGCTTCAGAATGTTATTTTAATGTACCATGCTCGCTAAAATTGATCTGTGACAGGAGTCACCTCTTTCTGCAACCGCTCGACGTGTAAACCCAGGAGCTGAAAGCTCCTGAGCGTTTCATCTTACAAGAACTTCTTGTTGTCACTGTAGCGTTTCGATACTTTCAAGCATCATACTTTGTAAGCAGGCAGCCGCTCATCTATGCACGAAGAATCCGTCTGGATTACCAAAGCCAAAAAGGGTGACCAACGTGCGTTCCGGGCGCTCTACACCGCGAACGTGACCTTGTTGTTCCGATTCTTGAAACAGTTCTCCTCTCGTACCGAAGAGGTTGAGGAATGGGTTCAACGAGCGTTCATCAAAGCATTCGAGCACCTTGGTTCATTTGACGGCCGATCACGGTTTTCCTCCTGGCTTTTCACAGTGGCCCTGAATGAAATGAGGATGGACTGGCGGCGAGCTCAAACAATTTCTTTCGTCCAGACAGATGAGCAACACGAGAGCTTCGAATCGGCAACCGAACACATCGATTGGGATGATGCCATGAAAGCGTGGCTGCGGGATCTCGACGAGACGAAACGAGCAGTGTTTATACTGTACGAGGTGGAGGGGTACTCACACGCAGAGATCGCATCGATGCTCGGGATGGCAGAGAGCTCATCGAGAACGATGCTGAGCCGCGCGAAGCGCTTCCTCCAGGAACGATGGAACAAGGAGACAGCCTCATGATGAGACCGGAAGATTTCTATTCTTCAGATGACATGCCCAGCGGCCGAAGTCAACGCACGATGTGGGATGCCATTCAACAGCAAGCGCTGCTGCTCCGATCAGATCGATGGCTGATCCGAGATGCCAGAAGTTTCCTCTATGGCATGGCGGCAACCATCGTGCTGGGTTTGGCGCTTGTCGGGGCCTGGACGATTGCCCGGCAGTCGTTCGAGAACGCTCAGCCTCAACCGCTGCGGCTCGAGCAGGCGTATGTCTCTGCCATCCATGAATTCGAACGCGTCATGCCCAGTGCCATCGTGAGCAAGTCCCAGTTATCCCAGGCCTCAGGGCAACTCACGCAACGTAAGGAGCAGATCAAGCTCGTCGACGCTGCCATCGTAGAATCTGCGTAAGCAAACCAACGGCACGGACCTCTCGCCGCTGAAGCGCGAGCGGCTTCGCCAGTTGTACAGCATGAAACTTCAAATCCTTCAGCAGATGATTGAAGAGGGGGAGATCGAATTATGAAAACCATCATTCTCGCGGCTCTTGCAACAACGATGATGTCCTTCGAAAACCCCGAGCGGCAACGCGACATCGAGCAGCATTTCTCAACCCAAGCTGCAGAACGCATTGAACTGCGCGGATTCAACAGCTCGGACATCAAGATCCGGTCTTGGGACAAAAACGAAGTCTCCGTGAAGCTCAGCATTTCGTTCTCGTCATCCGACCAGAAGGATGAACAGCGGTATCTCGACGCGATCACCCTGAAGCACGAGGAGTCCAGGGAACTCCTGCGCATAACGCTTCAGGAACCCGATATGACTTCAAAGAATCGCGGCTCCTTCTGGTCCTGGATCAAGAAGTTCTTCACAGGCTCATTCATCAGCAAGCGGGTCGAGGGGGAGATTTACGTTCCACAATCCAATCCACTTCTGGCGGAGGTGCGGTATGGCTCAATATCGCTGGACGGTATGAAGGGCCCTCTCGAGCTGCCCGGGACGGGAAACACGGTCGTTCTTCGCAACTGCTCGGACATCCGGGAAGTCGCCAACGATTACGGGAAAACGACCATCGAGCGCAGCGGCGGAGCTCTTCAGCTCTCATGCAAGAGCGGGTCAATCAGCATCGATCAGTTCGACGGCAAAGCGGATATCGAAGCCGATTATTCAAATATCACCGTGCGTGACATATCACGATCCCTCACGATCCATTCATCAAGCGGCACGACCAAAGTGGAGCATGTGGGCAGCAACGCCACCATTTGGTCCGACTATTCCACGATCACCGCAAACAACATCGCGGGGATGCTGGATATTCAGGACAAAAGCGGGAAAGTGAGAGCAAAGGGTGTGGACGGAGTCAGGATCAGCGGGGACTATTCCACGATCGAAGTCAGTGACGTCTCCGGCAAATCAGCAAAAGAGATCCAGATCGATGGACAATCCGGCCTGATCTCAGTCAGCGATGCGGTCGGGAACGTCAAGATCGACAACCCCTACGGCAACGTTGAGTTGAGAAACATCCGGGGCAACGTCGATGTGGTATCAAAGAGCTCACGTATAACCGGTAGCAAGATGACAGGCGACTGGCGTTCAGAGACAGAGTACTGTTCTCTCTCGATATCCGAGACGAGCGCCAGGCAGATCGTCATGACGAACACCGGCGGCAAAATCGAACTTTCGGTTACAACGCCTCCCACATCGGTTGACATTAAGAATGAGTATGCCGACGTGAATGTCGACTTACCACCAGGATTCAGCGGGGAGGTCGATATCAACGTCACCTACGGCCACATAGAGACGAATCTGCCTCTTCCCAGAATCAAATCATTCGACGCTGGAGGCGGCTACGCTCTGGGCAAGATCGGGAATGGCAGTGGAAAGCTTTCTGTCGAAACGAAGTCCGGCAATGTGAAGGTCATCCAGCGGTAGTGATGAGCCACGCCCCTTGGGGGTGCGCTGTTCATCCACTCGAGTCAAGGATGGAAGCGGAACGCCAGCGACAGCTGAACACCCATCCCGGTGACGGGCGTGAGCATAAGCGACGGCCCGACGTCGAGAGCTATGTCGAACGGGTAGTCCCGCACAAAATAATCGACGCCGAACACTCCGCGAACACCGAGGGCAAACCTGTTGTGCGCGTAGTCCGGTCCCCAAAAGCCGGCATCACCGATGAAGAGACCGGCACCATAGTAGAACGGCGCGTATGATTTTCTGAACACATTCTCGTGCACGAGATAATCCGCACCGACCATCAGTCCCCCCTTGAACATACCCCCAATCGCGAACTGGTACGCGATGCGCTGGTTCTCCCAGTATT
The DNA here is from genome assembly GCA_963739335.1 of uncultured Bacteroidota bacterium. Taxonomy (GTDB): domain Bacteria; phylum Bacteroidota; class Ignavibacteria; order UBA10030; family UBA10030; genus UBA9647. Next base: position 20,334 of record CAVUAC010000088.1, read on the forward strand.
TGACGCTCAACCCAGTCGGCGCTCCAAGCACGACACCAAGGCCAACCCTTCCCCTGCTCTCTGCTGAGATTGCTGGCGATAAGACCAACAGAACAGCCGCAATGAGAAGACTCATTGTCTTCATATGTTTCCTCCTCTCTTCTGGGGAATTGCGGGAGAATCACAAATACTGTTTCAGGAATTTCCCCGTGTACGAAGAACAGACTTTTGCCACCTCCTCGGGAGTTCCAGTCGCCACGACGTGACCACCTCCTTCCCCCCCTTCAGGGCCAAGGTCGATCACGAAGTCCGCGCATTTGACGACGTGCATATTGTGCTCAATCACGACGAGCGAATGGCCCGCTTCTACAAGAGCACTGAAGCATTTGAGAAGCTTGGCAATGTCATCGAAATGCAGTCCGGTCGTAGGCTCGTCGAAAATGAACAGCGCACGCCCCTCCGATTGAGACGCTGAGAGATGGTTCGCCAACTTGATCCGTTGAGCTTCACCCCCTGAGAGCGTCGTGGCAGGCTGACCAAGCCGTACATATCCCAACCCAACATCGTCCAAAATTCTGAGTCGTTGGGCAACCCTTCTCCCATCAGGATGCGCGGAGAAGAAGCCGAGCGCTTCGGTGACCGTCATTTTCAGAATATCATCGACGTTCTTTCCGTGGTACCGAACCTCCAACACCTCTAGTTTGAACCGTTTGCCCTTGCACGCCTCGCAGGTGAGATACAAATCGGCAAGGAACTGCATCTCGATCTTCTGCAATCCATCTCCCTCGCAGACATCACAACGCCCGCCTGGCACATTGAACGAGAAATGGCCCGGCATGAACCCGCGGATCCTCGCAGCCTGCGTGTGAGCCAGCAAATCCCTGATCAGATCGAACACCTTAATATAGGTCACTGGATTCGATCGAGGCGAACGACCAATGGGTGATTGATCAACGAGTTCAATACGCTCGATCTGTTCAGCTCCCTGAATGGCACCGAACCTCCCAACACTCCCTTCAAATCCGCCTTTCATCTTTTGAATCCCTGCGTACAGGGTTTCGTGCACAAGCGTGCTCTTTCCGGAGCCGCTGACTCCCGTGACGCAGACAAACATGCCCAGGGGAATACGAACGTCAATGTTCTTCAGGTTGTGCTCCGCAGCCCCCTTTATGAAAATGGATTGCTCTATATCGCGTCGGCGTTTTCGGGGCGTCGGAATATTTAGCCTACCGTTGAGATATTGCGCGGTGAGCGACCGGGGATGCTCCAGCAGCGCCTGAACGCTTCCGCAGTAAACCACCTCTCCGCCGTTCTCACCTGCACGAGGTCCCATGTCAACGACAACATCGGCAGAGCGGATCATTTCTTCATCGTGCTCCACGACGAGCACGCTATTGCCTACATCGCGCAGAGACTTCAGGATAGTGATGAGTTTCTGATTGTCCCTTGGATGCAGGCCGATGCTCGGCTCATCCAGAACATACAGAGATCCAACCAATGAAGAACCGAGAGACGTCGCCAGATTGATGCGCTGGGACTCACCTCCGGAAAGCGTCATCGTCAACCGGTCGAGAGAGAGATATCCAATGCCCACATCATAGAGAAACTTCAGGCGCTTGCGGATCTCCTCAAGGACCCTCCTGGCGACCTCCAGCTCGAACTTCGTCAGTTTGATGTGCTGGAAGAACTCGTTCGCCTCCTCGATGGTCATCCGAACCACATCGTGGATGCTCTTTCCGGCAACCCGTATGTTCGAGCGCGTCGCCTCGGAGCCTCGCACCGTGACACTCGTCGCAGGTCGTGTATCCCCGATAGCGACTCAGGAATACGCGATAATGGATCTTGTACGATTTGCGCTCGATGAACTTGAAGAATTTGTGGATTCCGTCAAATCCATTGTAGCCGTTGAGAATGACATCGAGCTGCTTCGACGTCAGTTGTTTGAAAGGGACATCGACCGGGACACCGGCTTCGCCTGCAATGCCAAGCAGATCGCGCAGGTTCACGCGCCACTTCGGGGAATTCCATGGATGGATCGCCCCCTGCCGGATTGTCTTATTGGGATCAGGGACGACGAGATCCATATCGATTCCCATGGATCGCCCAAAACCCTGGCACTTCGGGCACGCACCGACGGGATTGTTGAACGAGAACATCCTGGGATCGGGATCCTCGTAGCGAATTCCATCGTTGCGGCATTCATAATGCTGAGCAAATCGGAGAATTTGTCTTGAGTCGAGCAGGAACACGTGGGCATAGCCGTCGCCTTCCAGAAACGCAGTTTCAATCGAGTCTGCGAGGCGCTTCTCGCTTTCCTTGTCGTTTTTCCGGAGGACAAGGCGATCGACGAGGACTGCGATTCCTTTTTTGGACTCGGCCTTGAACTCTTTTTCATTCAGATCGACGATCGCGCCCTCTACAGCAATGCGGAAGAACCCGCGCTTCTTGAGCGCGTCGAGCTCTTCCTTCAGCGTGTGCCCGGGGTGATCGTGAAGAGGAAACGTAACATGGATCTTTGTGCCATCAGGCTCCAGCTGGAGGCCGTCCACCGCAGAAGAAACCGTGTCCCGCTTCACCAGCTCTCCGCACACCCGGCAATATGTCTGACCGATGCGCCCGAACAGCAACCGAAGGTAATCATAGATTTCCGTCGTGGTAGCGACTGTCGAGCGAGGATTGCGTGTCGCGGTTTTCTGCTCGATCGCGATGGAAGGACTGATGCCCTGGATGAAATCGACATCCGGCTTGTCCATTCGTTCCAGGAACTGACGGGCATAGGACGACAGGCTTTCGACGTACCTGCGCTGTCCTTCCGCATAGATGGTATCGAATGCCAGGCTCGACTTGCCGGAGCCGCTCACACCCGTCATGACAACGAGCTTGTTCCGTGGGAGCTCGATGTTGACATTCTTGAGGTTATGGACCCTCGCGCCGCGGACAACGATCGTCGTCAGCTTTCTCACGGGCTCGCCACCGTCCGGCCCGGCGACTTCACGACCAGCGGGAACTCCTAGATCCGGTATGCTCTTCCTCTTACGTTTCACTTTTCACGTCTTGCGATGGTGCACTCTGATGGGTTTAGTAACGTACTCCTCCAGAACGGTAAAATCAATTCTAAAATTCCACGTGAGCCTCCAGTCCATGAACGCTCAGTAGTCTTTTGATGTGCAATAAAGGCGAAGGATACTCCTCCGGTGACGTGTCGCCACGTCACCATCTTGCCTTTCTTGGTTGTGATGTCTACATTGATTCAAACCTGACCGAGTCTGCCGTATGCGATATACAATCCTCTCTGTTCTCCTTTGTGTACTGACGCTGTGCATCGCCGCTCACGCGCAGCAAGACTCGACGCAGGCAGCGACTGTCTACAAGCTCACGCTCAAAGACGGATCCGAGATCATCGGGACGATTCAGAGAGAGGATTCCATACTGGTCGAGTTTCGGTCAATCTCCAAGGTTTCGATGCGCGTGTTGCGAGAGCAAATTAGATCACTCGTGCGTCTCCCGGGCAATGTCCTTGGCGGCGAGTTTCTGAGATCAGATCCCAACTACACTCGTCTCTTCTTTGCCCCAACGGGCCGCGCACTGAAGAACGGCCAGGGCTATTTCTCAACATATGAGATATTCTTTCCCTTTGTGGCAGTCGGTATTGGAGACATCGTCACGCTCGCGGGCGGAATGTCACTTATCCCGGCAGCAGACAATCAGATCTTCTACCTTGCACCGAAGATCACCCCCATTCACTTCAAGGATCTCGACATCTCTGCCGGCGTGTTGTATATCAACGTAACGAGCGCCGACTTTTCCGGCCTGGGAATTCTCTATGGCGTGGGCACGTACGGCTCGAGCAACGGGGCTCTGACGGTGGGACTCGGCTGGGGCTTCTCCCAGGGAGAGCTCGCAAACAAGCCCATACTTCTCCTCGGAGGCGAACTCAGGGTCTCGAACAGCGTCAAGTTCATCACGGAGAATTGGATCCCGCTGGGTACGGATCTGATAATCTATTCCTTTGGCGTCCGTTTCTTCGGCGATAATCTGGCAGCCGATCTGGGCTTCATCCGCCCATCAAGATTCGGATCAAGCGGGTTTCCATTCGTGCCGTGGATTGGATTCGCGTACAATTTCGGTGCCAGGTAACTCATCGTGCTCGCCGCAATTATCTCACGCTCGTCGTTCCCATTATGCCTGAACTCCCCGACCTGACGATCTATCTCGAGAGCATTCAGGCCAGGATCGGCGGCCACCGGCTCGAGAACATCCGCCTGGGCAATCCCTTCATTCTTCGAACTGTTAATCCTCCTTTGAGTGCCGCGGCGGGAAAGAGTGTGCTTGGCATTGCGCGGATCGGGAAACGCATGGTCATTGAGCTTGAAGGAGATTTGTTTATCGTCATCCATTTGATGATCGCTGGACGGTTCCACTGGAAGAAGCCCAAAACCAAGTTGCCAGGGAAGGTGGCACACGCAGCGTTCGATTTCACCCATGGGACCCTGCTGTTGACCGAGGCGAGCACCAAAAAGCGCGCGTCCATGCACATCGTGCGAGGCAGACAGTCGCTCGCACAGTTCGATCGCGGGGGGCTGGAGGTCCTGGATTCCACGGGAGATTCGTTCAGAGCGGCGCTGTTGCGCGAAAACCGAACTCTCAAACGTGCCCTCACCGATCCGCGACTCTTTAGCGCCATTGGCAACGCATACTCCGACGAGATCCTCCACTGCGCCCACCTCTCGCCACTGAAGCTCACACGTCAATTGACGAGCTCAGAGATTACGCGTCTGCATCAGGCAACGCTGACAACGATGGGAGAATGGATCGAGCGGCTTCGGGATGAAGTGGGACAAGGGTTCCCGGAGAAGGTCACCGCTTTTCATGCGGAAATGGCCGTGCACGGACAATTTGGGAAGCCGTGCCATGTCTGTCGCGCGAAGGTTCAGCGGATTGTCTATGCAGAGAATGAGTGCAATTACTGCCCTCGCTGCCAGACCGGCGGTAAGATGCTCTCCGATCGCTCTCTTGCCCGGTTGCTCAAGGATGACTGGCCAAAGACGATCGAAGAGCTCGAGCTCAATGAGGTTAGGATTTCATCCTCCTGAGCTCGCACTGCTTAGCACACGCTGAAGGTTTGCTTTCAGAAACGTATCATGATTTTCGCGGTTGGTACAAATTCGACGAAGTCCGCAGAGCGAACGGTGGGTTGGAGATGAGCCTCGATTTTCAGATTGTTGTTGAACTGCGCAGCGCTCCACGCCGCATCGAGTGCCGAGAGAAGATGGTTAGCCACCAGCAGAATCGCCCCTGTCGTCGCGACGTTATAGAAGTCATTCGCTTTCCCACGCATCTTTGAGTAATCCAGGAACCGCTGCGAAACATCGCTATTGACAATCCTCTGCGGCGTCATCACACCGGCGTCATCCCACCCTGCAGCAAACTGCGGGTACTTGCCGATGAGTTCGTAGTACTGCTGTTCCGGTCGATGCGGCAGTTGATGAGTGAAACCATTGCCGGCGACCTGTGCAATCAGATTCTCAACCGCGTTCAACTTGGTCCAATCGACCTGTTGCCACGGAGGGAGGTTCCCCGTCCCTGGAATGAGGTAGTCCGTGAAGCTTGCCACAGGGTTTAGCTTTGGCGCGTTGTCCTGGATCCACGTCGCATAGCGCACGACCGACCAGTGCTGGTCGGCAAAATCCTGGAACAGGTTTGTCTGATTGTTCCCCTTTTTGGTGTACGAGGCGTAGAAGACCCACAGAGCAGCTTCAGCGATCACGAAACCGCCTGCCCGCCAGTAGCTCTTGGTATAGTACTCACCAGCTCCGGGAATTGCGAGCGATAGCGCACCTGCCAACAGCGCGGATTTCTTGTTCAGCTCGTAGTCGCTCATCCGGGAGGGGACGGAATCCCTCAACGCCACCGAGCCGAGGTTCGACAGCAAGTCGAGTCGGGCATTTCCCGTCATCAAAACATGATCCGATGCGCTTCGATCCTTCGGCCCTTCCGGCTGACCGACGGCAGCATGTGCGACGAGGAGAATTCCCCCCAGCACGATCAAGGCTCGGCGACTTTCCATCCCTCTACCTCGCTCTGTATGTGAGATGTTGAAACGTTTGGCTTATCGGGTTGAGCTCAAAATCGAAAAGGACACCCAGATAGAATCTCCATTCTTTTCCGTACATCACATCCTGAGACCTGAACGTTCGAGTGAATCGGTCGAACCCGTATGCGCCCGAGAAGAAAATTCGCGTCGGGTATTGATAGAACGAGAACGCCTCGAGGCGCAGTTCGAATCCTGCATCCCGCTTCCAATCGCTGACGGACGGCGCGGGTCCAGTCCACGAATCCCCCATATCCGCAAACACCGATCCGTACAGCTTTGTGAAGTAGAACTGCAGGAATCGGAAATTGAGCGTCGTCCAAAGAGGAAAACGATAGGTCGCTCCAACGACGCCAATGTCGTTTCCCCCGAGGCCGTAGAATTGATATCCACGCATACCGGTGAACCCGCCGGCATAGGAGTCGAAGAAATCATCGACGCGCTTGCCGAGCGTGCTCGCCCCGTGCACGGAGAACGTCAAAGTGTGCTTCGGCATTGGAAGCGCCAGATGCTCGTTCCACGAGACCTCAACGCGATGGAAGCTGGGACGAAGGTAGATTGGCACCCGCATTCCATTCTTGTACTCCGCTGAGTCAGTGGGGTTGTACTTGTCAAATTCATAGTTGTATCTCAGGGTAATCGTCCTTCCCACTGGACTAATGTCACGATCAACCGAAGGAACGATACCATTATACGTCACCTGTGCCGAGAGCATGTTGCCAATGAGATAGAGGTAACCGGAAGCAGGAACGACATATCCATGCAGAGAATCCGTATTCACAACGAAACTACCAAGATCCGCGTTGTACCGACTCAAAGAGTAACCAATCTTGAGCTGAGTGTAGTCATTCAGAATGTTCTGGCGAAGACTGGCATCAAACTCAAAAAGACTATAGGTAACCTCCGTCGCATACTGGCGCTCACGATCGGTAACCAAGGAGAACGACACGTCAGTCTTGCGCGAGATATTGTAGAGTTCAAGCGAAAGTGTGGGTGAAAGACCAAACTGATAGAAAATGGGAATCGGACCGCGGTATTCGAAAATCCCAAAAATGTCTCTCTCCAGTTGCCGGTTGATCACGGCCCCACCGAACAGAGAGAATCTGTCCAGCACTTCGTTCGACGAAAAGTAGAATCCCGGACGAACAATGTCAATGCCCTTGTTCCGTGGATTGTAGTTGTCGACACGCACGACAGGGACGAGCGACAGACTCGTATATGTGTTCCGGTACGGCTTCGGGTCCGATAGATTTTGGCCACTGGCCGGTGTGTTCAAAGATGCGGCGGTCGTTGCTTCCGTCGCAGGAGTCGTCACGGATACAATGCTGCCGTTGACGCGGTCAAGTTTCTTCGTAATCCATTCGGGCGTCTCCAATTTCTCCATGAGGGCCAAGGCTTTCGGCCCCTTCAAGTAGGCGATCTTGTATCCCGTCGAGGCGTACAACACGAACGCGAGATCTCCTTGCTCACTCACAGCCGGAAGAAAAGCGCCGCCAAGCACATTGGTGAGTTGATCCTTCGTCCCGGTCTGGAGATTCAAAGTGAAAATGTTGAAGATGCCCCCTTCAGCCGCTGTATAAATCAGAGAACCTCCGTCGGGTGAGAACACGGGATTCCTTGCATCGACCCCCCGGACGACCACCTTGAAATCAGTGCCGTCCTCATTGACAATTGCTACAGACTGTTTGTCGTCCGCTGAGTAGCCGAAGGCGATCCGCTTGCCGTCGGGAGACCATTGAGGCGTATAGACCTGCTCGCCATTCGTGAATTTCGTCACCTGACGGACGTTCTTGCCATCTGCGTCACAGATACCGATGTTGACGGTGCCGTCACTTCCATAAGCAAAGACGAGCTTCGTCCCGTCAGACGAGAGCTTGGGATTCCATCCGCGCAGCCCGTGCGTGAGCCGCTCTTCTCTTTCGTTCGCCACATCGTATCGATACAGGTCGTAGAGCTTTGCCCAGAATCCATTTTTGCGGCTGATTTTCGAGTAGTAAAGATATTTCCCGTCCGGCGAGAACGAGAGGGTCGATCGCACGCGCACATCGAGCTTTGATGCAGTCTTTGTTTGAAGATCATAGAGGTACACGGAGCTCTGGCCGAAATAGTCCTGGCCTTTGTTCGACACGTACGCGATTTTCTTGCCATCCGGTGAAAACGTCGGATAGAAATTGCCGAATCCCTCCTTCTCGATAAGTTCTCCCTCAGTCCTTTGTGCGGCGATTGCGGCCCCTACTCTTTGATACTGTTCTTTCTTCGCCTCCTTCCACTGCTGGTACAATGCTTCTCCCGAGATGCCCAGGATAGCCGAAATTGCACCATCGATTGTCACGCGCGGCACGTTGCTGAGTGCTCGCGAAATCTCTTTTAGCTTCTCTGCCCCGTACTTCTCCGCGATATAGGATACGATGGAGAATCCGGCATTGTAGGAGGACTCATTCCCGAGGCTTGTTTTCCCGAAGACCGCCATCTCCTCCCAGGAGAGCGGATTTCCTTCGAGCATGTACATCCGCAAGATCATGTCCCGATGAGAATCCCAGTAGTCGTAGGTGAACGTCGGATGATTGTATTGCGCGACGCCTTCCGCGAACCAAGTTGGCACGACAAACGCCGAGAGAGGATACGAGACGATGACATTGGGATAACCGTAGAGCACGTCAGTCCGGCGCTCAGCTTCGTACCCCAACCACTGGAGATACACAGCTGGGAATGTCCGGCCTAATTTCATCGCGGTCTGAATCTGCACGATATGCGTGAATTCATGAGACACGACGTCCTTCAGCCAGGGATGCGTTCCGCGGAGCTCGAAGTCAAGCGCGGGAGCCCAGAGCTCGATTTTGTTATCATAGAAATATGCGGCCCCGTTCGAGTAGTCATCGTGGTCGCGGATCACCAAGCTCACCTTTCCATCAGGCTCGTGCTGATACAATTGGGTGATGGGACCATAGATTTCCTCAGCAATTGTGGCAATCTCACGCGCAGTACGGCTCTCTCCAGTATGGAAATGGACCAGGAAATGAGGTGTCTCAATCGTTTGCCATGAGAGGTCCGGACGCGGGAAATCGTCATCCTGCCCAAGGAGAAGACCAGTGCCAAGAACAGCGAGGAATATGACCCGAGAAAGGATTCTCACCGTCGACCTTCAAATCCTGAAGTCAAATCGTGTAACCTGATCCTTGATTAGAGTCATTGCCGCTGAACGGTGGACGTCCAGATACAGTTCCAGGACAACAAATGACGAGACAACATAGTTGCCGAGGAACGTCGTACCCTCATCATCATACAGAGGGACGGGAGAGAAACCGATGGGCAAAAGCTCGTTGGGAATGCTATAGTGTCCGAGGGAATCCGTGCTGGTCGTCACCACTCCGTTTACCACGACCAGGTACGAACCTTTCGATACGCCCGCTACGCTGAAGTCAACTGTATAGATGCCCGTCGGGACCGGTTTGCCGAGGGAATCTCTTTTGTCCCAATTCAACTGAAGGTGTCCGAACCATCTACGGGCGTCGAACAGAATGCGTAGCGTTCTCTTGCTTTGGTCGAGCACCTGAACGCGAACGGGCTTCGTCGAATCATCAACGAAGAACTCCCGGGGCGGAGCCGGACTCATGTCGATGTAGTCAAACTCGTACCACAGTGCGATGGGAATACCCTTGAGCGGAATTCCAAGGCGGTCCGTAATGTACCCCTCGAGGCGGTACCCGCTTATCGGCTCATCGGGAGGCGTGGAGTACGGCAGATCTCGTTCACACCCCACTCCAGTGCCAAGAACTGCAATGAACACAAACCACAGGGGGAGCGTCTTCAAGAATCATTTCCTTACTTGACAACTGCGATCTTGACAATGGCAACTTCACTCCGGCTGCTGCCGGCGGCCTCGATGCGCGCCAGGTAGACACCACTCTGGACAGACGACACGTCCCATGTCACTTCACCGTCGAGCCCTCCTTTCGACATCGTCTTGAGCTCAGCGATCTTCGTGCCAGCGAGGTCGAAAATCTTGATTGAAATCGAAGCATCCTCCGGTGTGTAGTACCGGATCTGCGTGCTTGAACCGTACACCGGGTTGGGCCAGTTGTAAACCCGGGATTGCGGCAAGAACTCGGTTGGCGGTGGAGAGGCAGGACCCGCTGTCGCGTCGAAATTCGAGTGACGAGCATCCTTCAAGTACTGGGACCACACAACGCTTTGCGTGCTATAAGGCTTGTTGATCTCCACAGCCTGCAATGATCCCGTGCTCGTTACGCCGACAATGCCAACGTACCCTCCCGAGCTCTGAAACATCGCGAGCGATGCTCCACCGCTCGATGCAACCTGCACCGGGAATCCATCAATGAGGTGCGTATCCCTGTCGTACGCCGCGACCTCACCAGAGACAAGGCTGAGGATCAGCTCGGGAACACCATCGCCATTGACGTCGCCGATTAACGGACCGCCAACGAATCCGTCGCCATTAGGCGCGGAAAGCGGGTACCCTGCTATCATCGCACCTGCCCGATTCATCGCATAGACACGATCTCCAGTGATAACGACGACATCTTTTTCACCATCTCCATCGAGATCAACGATCGCAATCGAAGCAATAGCACCCTGGTTAACGGAAACATCGAAGAGCTTTTGGCTCAGATCGCGAGTGAACGCTGCAACCCGCTGACCGCCGAGCTGAGCAGCGGCGACGTAGTTGCCCGACCTGCTCACCGCACCGGCGATGATCCATGGAAAAGACGAATCACCAAGGGCAACCGAACTCTGTTCACCATAGAGTCGACCCCCGCAGGCGAAGAACATCTCAGCTGGCTTCGAAAGCGAGGGCAGTGGCAGCTGTGTCAGTGAAGACACCGGGCTCGAAGAGACAACGCGTTTTGGCTGGGGCACCCCCGTGTAGGAGAATGACCACACGGTACCGTGTCCGCTGCCGACAACGATGGAAGGGCTGATCCCGAGATCCGCAAACATGGCCGGGGTTGTGACACGATCTCCAAGCGGGATCGTGATGCTCTGAACGCTGTCGACGACCCCGTCGGCATTCTTGTCGGTGGTAGTCAGGACAAATACAGAACTATCCTGCCCACCCGCGATGAGAAGGCCCGTGCCAAAGTTTGTCGCCGCCAGGGCGAAAGCCCCACCTTTGGGTGCAAGCAAACCCGAAGGATCCTGCGTATTGCTGCTGCCATCGGGCCTCCATGCGTATACCTTGCCGTCAATCCCAAGCAAAACACCTCCAGCAAAAGCGCTCGGCGTCGTCGCAGCGGTTTTCACGGATATCGACCGCTCGAATCCCTGTAGCCGGCGAATCTGGGCACTACCAATTTCGACCGTAGCTGTCATGCGCGGAGATCGCCTGGCAAACCCGCGGATCGTCACAAGACTCAAGGCTCCGGTGTAGCTCCGGCTGTTCGGATGCGAATCTTTGTCAAAAACATTCTTGTAGAAATTGATCGTATCCTTGTCGACGATGTAGTTCACTGTGTTTCCATCGAACCAGAAATCAAGCGGCCAGCCGAATTCAGTGCCTGCCCCGGGATCGGTGTAGGGGTTATACGATCGGCCGATGTCTTGCGAACCGTCTGCCTCTTCGAGGGATACGCCTCGATGTGACGGATCTGCATTCACGGAGTTGTCGACCAGTCCTCGAGTTATTACGTCTTCGTCGATGTGCCAAACCAATATCCCACCTCCGACGTATGCATCCGGCCCTCCGGTGAAGCCTGGAAGAGCCCAATCAAAATCCTCGACATCGATAACAGAGCCGACAATGGAGGATACATCATCACTGCTGAATCCGGTTGTATCTCCCTGGAAGTAACGCGTGATGATCGATTTGCCCTGGCGTATGGTCAGGCGTTGTCCGTTCCGGTAAGGGTCGCGACTTCGGTTTTCGATGAGGAAATACTCACGATCGCTGATAGGAATCTTGTACACGGTGTCCCTTCCGGTCTTCAAACCGACCGCTGGAAGGGATATTGTCGAAGTCCCCGGCCCGATCGTTATCGGTGTTACCCAGCCCAAGTAGACCTTTTCCCATGCCGAAGGTTCGGGAGGGAAAAGACCCCTGTAGAAATTGATGCTTCCCGCGACATCCATCAAGCCAAAGTCACCGATTCCCGACGTGCCCGTCTTCGTATTGAACAAGTCGGGCAACCCAAGATAACTGCCAAACGAGTTAGCCAGCAATCCATTGATGCTCCCCTGCAGCGTGTCGATAGCAGTGCCAGATTGCAGTGGTCGCGTTTCGGTCTCTGGCAGCAGCATCGTGTTGGTGATACGGAATGCACCTTTGCTGACCGGGATCCCGGCATAGGACGGGTCGCTCAAGTAATTGCGAAACGTCTGAAGGTTGAATGTCAGGGATGGAATATCGAACGGTGTTGGATCATAGCCAAGCAATGATACGAGATCGATGTCTCGCCCAACCCCGGCATGGAAAATCATGAACGCGTCGGTACTGACTGAATTGAAGAGAGGGGTAGAGCGAGTCCGCCTTGCGCCAGCTTTCCACGATGAGGTTGGCAAGTGGCCGGTTGTTGCTTCCGTCCTTAGCAGGAGAGTACAGATGCATCGGGTCCGAGAGCGTGATCACCCGCCCAAAAACTTCCCCTTTGATGTTGAGTTGGCCGTTCGAGACCTTGCGGAAGTAGTTCGAAAGGAAGAGCAGCTTGTCGGCGAAGTACGCGGAATCGTGCGGCGGCGGATCAATGACGTTCTGCGAAGCCATCGGATCGATCTGGAAGCGTCCGTTGCCTGTCGTCTGGCCGTTGGTGTTCGTTTGAAAATCGATCATCAGCGCCAGCACCCTTACGGTGTCCCGGCTTCCAAGCTGCGCGACCTGCGTCTTTGAATGCGAATGGTCGAGTCCAGCCCGCTCCAGAGCCAGCGGCACGCTTGCCGCTTTCAGAGGCTGCGTTGGGCGGACCTGTGCGGTTGCTGCTGTGGTACAAACGACGAGCCAAACAGCGAGGCTGCGCGCTGACATAGATCTCCAGGTTGCTCGATGAGAAAGTACACAATAATCAGGCCCGACGCGTCGGGCGCCAATGTGCATCCTTACGATATACCTCCCCATGAAATGAGCAACGTGAACCGCAGCGTATCGCCAAGAGGATGTTGTGCTTCGGAGGTGCTAATGTAGCTGAAATCGAATCCAAAGATGTTGTAGCGGAGCCCCGCACCGAACGTCATGAACTTGCGATTCCCGTACTCAGGATCTTCGTAGAAAAAGCCCGCGCGGAGCGCGACCCAATCGCCGTACCAGGTACTCAATGCCGAAGCTCGAGTCAAACTCGCGCAGCTCTTCACGAAAAGGCTTGTCCGTCCACGACGTAAAGAGGGCTTTGTAGAACGGATCGCTTTTGCCGTCGGGGAATTTCCGGACGAGAAGTTTGGTGACATCAACGATCGCGGTCAGTTTGTTGTATTCGTCATTGAGGATCTTATAGCCGATGCCAAGCCGGAGATCGGTGGGCAGAGGATCCGCCTGGGCTCTGTCGATATAGCTGATCGCAGGGCCCAGATTCGAGAGGTTGAAACCCGCGGTGAAATGTCCGCCGATGTCGAGACCTGTGAGCGGTATGACCAGCGTCTTGGGCTTGTAGAGCATACCGACATCAAAAGAAAACCCGGACGCAATCCCCCGTCCCTGCTCTTCGGCGGTGCCGAAGGGTGCTAGTCGGCTATGGATGAACCGACCGTTGACGCCCAGACCGAGCTCTTCGGAGATCTTGGTCGAGTATCCAGCCGTGATGCCGAATTCGTATGCGTTGAACGTCTCTAACGGTGTTGGATCATTCTCTGTGCGCGTGAAGGACCCGAGATTCAAAAATGTGATGCTCGCTGCGACCGTGCCGTCGAGCTCCGGCATGCTTCGCCGGTAGACGAGGTAATCGATGAACAGGTCGGAGAGATTGAACGCCGGTAACCAGTTCGCATGGGAAATGCTGATTTCTTGTCCCTGCTGAAATGCCAGCCCGCCCGGATTCCAGTAGAGCGCCGAAGCATCATCAGCGAGCGCGGCTCCAGCTTCACCCATGGCACCGGCGCGCGAATTCGGCGCGATCAGCAGAAAGGGGACTGCTGACGTTGAGACTTGGGCATTCATCATCTGGGTGCCTGCAACCACGAGCACGACCGCTAACCCAAAGAGTTTCTTCACCATGACTCACATCCTCCTAAAAATGGAATCTTCTCACACACAAGACCCTGAATGGTTAAATTAGTCGATTTTCGAATTACTTTCAACTATGTCAAAACCCATAATTCCGTCTCACTAACGCACCACTGCAAGTTTTCCCAGGGCCTCGCTTGTTGATGTTTTGTCGAGCGATTTCGCAATAACACGATACAGATAGACCCCGTTCGCAATCTCGTTACCATCACGATCCCGACCGTCCCATGGAATCTGGACGAACCGGTCAACCACGGACGATGTTTCGATCACCTGAATCAACCTTCCCGCCACCGTGTACACTTTGACTTCGACATCAATGGGATCCGTCGTGCTGCGCTGGAATGTAAACGTTGTTGCGCGGACAAAAGGATTCGGGACGTTGAACACGTTGTAGATCGCGAGCTGTGACGTCGAACGCACCTCGAAGTATGTCTGCGCGGTGGAAGCGTTATTGTAGATGTCCCACGTTTTGACAGCAATCGTGTGCCGGCCCTCCGCGAGACCGCTGAACTGATACTGCACCTGTCCACTTTGGTATGTGTCCAGGTTGCCGCGATAGAAATTCGTCAGATCAATCGCGCGCGGTGACGAATCAAGCGTCGCTTCAAGCTTATGGCCGATCCCTGCTGTCGACGTGTTGATGCCACTGCTGTCGGCAAGATCAACAATCAGTGTAGCATCCGGACCGACAATATCGCCAGGGCGGAACGACTGATCTTCGAAATAGACGTGGATACTGGGTCCAACAGTGTCGACGGCCGCCACACTCGTGCCTTTGATAGCAATGTTCTCGGTGTACCCTGTCGCATCCGTTGAGTCACTCCACGCGTAGAAATCGATTCTCGAGCGATTATCGCCGTACGAGACGTCTTTGGGGATAGGAAAAATCCCTTGCACGCCGCCATTGCGCATGGACACCTCGCCTCTATAAATGAGGCTCCCGTTCACCTCGAAGGAGTAGTCGCCCCATTCCGGCACCAGCACTTTTCTTTTCGCATCGAATACTTCCAACAACGCCTTTCCTTGAAGCGTGCTCTGCGTCTTTCCATCCGGCCTGACGACGCTGCCATTCACCTTCACGCGGCTGAGAGCGCCGATTGTGACCAGCGTTGAGACAGCCTGTCCATTTACGCTGTCGATGGAAACACGTGCGCGCGGAAACGCCAGACGCAACGTCGGGTCGCCAAGGAGATGGTGCTTCATGTCATTGATGCTGTTCAACTCCTGCTTCGTCTGCCACATTGCATCGCCCAATCGAACGGGCTTCCCCTGGGCATCTGTGCGCATCAAGTACGTGTAAAGAGTGTTGTTCAGTATTGCGTTGTCACCAGAATAGACGATACGGTCGGCCGTTACTTCAGCGATCGCCCCGCGCTCCGGCATCAGAATGAGCTGCTCGCCGGCACTTATCTCCAACGGGTAGTCGTAGCGTGCAAAGTCGCAGGTTGCAGCAACGCAAAAGAAAAGTCTCCCTTTGTTGTTGATCAACTGAAAATCCTGGTCTACGGCGAAGACTTTTTCATGGGCCCACTGTATGGTGTTTCCGTGACCCGTGTAGTTGAGAATGACCGTACCATGGTTGATCGCTTCCACGATTGCCTGGTTCACCGTTGGCTTTGTACGGCCTGTCGATGTGTTCACCGTCGGGTACATCACAATGAAGATCTTGTCTTTTGTAAAGCTGTCCGGGGTATGCTGCTGCGCCAGTGTTTCAGATTGGTCCGTGTGAATCGACCCGTCATCGCCGCTGGTCGTGAGACCGTCATCAGCAACGAATGTGATACGATTGCGCCACGAATCATAGGGCGCAGTTGTTTCGTATGCAACAATCTTGTCAACAACCGCCTGTGCCTGCTGCAGCGAGCGCACCGGCAGGCGGCCGATGGCCATCGATATGCGCTGCGCACTTGAGTCCAGGAAGACGAAATAGTCGTCGCTGGCAAGCGTTTCAACTTGCATATTCGATTCAAGACTCTCGTAGGGCGGCACCCAATTCTTTTCCGTTGTTTTGATATTCTTGTAGTCGAAATTCCCGGCTCCAAACAAGAGAACGTACTGCGGCTTGATCGTCCATCTCGTTTGAGCGAATTTCAGAAAATCGCGAATCGCGACAGGGTCGGGCATCCCGGATGAGAATTCGTTGAACACCTGATCGAGATTGACCACCGTTGTGGACAATTGATCATGGCTCTGCCGATGGGCCTGGAGTCGCTGCGCTTCGCTCAGAAAATCCGGCGGAGAGATAATCACAAAGTTAGCTCCACCCATGGTGCCATGAAGATTTGAATTCGAAATCTTTTTGACGTTCGAGGGAGTTTTGAATCCATTCGGACCAACAGCCGCAAATGATCGCACTGAGCCACCCGTTTGCGCCACTTGAAACCGCACCATCGAGGCATCCACCTGATCAAACGCGAGGTCGGTAATCTGCTTGACACTCGTGTCCTGACTCACTTCGAATGCATAGACGTCATGCGAGGAGAATTTCGAGACAGCATATTCGATGGTTGCCGTAGTATCCGGAGATGTGAACAATAGTGAGTCATTGCTGACTTCAAACCGTCTGGAATAAAGTATCTCAAACCAGTCAAGCCATCCCTGGGCTGCGTCATTATTGGTCACGAATTGCAGTCGAAGAACACTCCGATCGCTCGGCAACGCTCCCACTCGGCTGTACTGAACTACGGGGGACTGGTAGGCCTTCTCAAACTCGATCGAAGAAACATCGATGTAGTTCATGGGAACCGGGTCACCGAGAAGCTGGCCGTTTTCCTGCACTTTAAACGAATCGATTGTCGCTGAACTAGTCAAGAACGTAAACCGGTACACCACCGGCTTGGTCGACACAACGCCAAGCAAAGTGTTGGTGAAGACATTCACGTTGCGCGTCATGTCAAACGACTCCCCCACCCACTGACGTCCTGAGTTCACCAGATTGTACAGCTTCATGCTCAACGAATATCTTTTCCTGAAAATGCGTTGGTTTGTACGCGTTGGCGATGCTTGTCGACTGCAACGCCGCCATATCCTTGCCACGACCGGTGCTGCCGTAGGTCATGAAATAGACGCTGGCCTCGGTGTAGTGGTTGATGTAGTGATGAAACGTGCCTTCCGATGGCGAGTACATTCCACCCCCGCGTTGACTTCCCGTAAAACAGGATAAAATCATCAGAATCAAGGACCCCGTTTCCGTTCTTGTCCACCACGAGACGCGGGATTTCTTGCAGCCCGTCGGGCCTCGGGGCGTTCAAATCTTCCGGTAGCTCCGTTCCGCCGTTCCCAAAGATCCTGATGGAGTTGATGTTCCCAATTGCGCTGAGCGAAATACCAGCCTTCGTCAAGAGATCCTGATCGATCTTGTAAATGCCTGTCCCCGTGATTTCCATGCGATACCAGTCACCCTGTCCAAGAGGAGAATCGCCCGCAAGACCCTGCACCTGAGGCACTTCTCCCTGGAAGAGGTCGGAGGGAAACTGACTTTTCAGGAAGGCCGACACGGACGGAAGTCCGGCACGCGCAGGAGCGAAGTCGATTCTCACGACGACGCGGCGATAGACACGGACCTCGTTCTTTCCCAGCGATACCTGAACAGGATAGATCTTCAGCGTCCCCAGCAACAGGCCCCTCGACCAGCCAACATCGACGAGTTGTGCAATCGGTTGTGCGAGGAGCTGGCTCCTCAGGAATTTCGGATTCGGAGAAGAATACACCGGACTGTAGCCAAATCCCTTGTCCTTCCGCCATGACGGAACCGTTGCCGCATTCGCGTTCGCGATATCGTCATAGTCCTGAGCAATGACCTGCACGGAATACTGCCTCGAAGGGAGGTTAACGAGCACCGGGCGATACGGGGTCAATGGAGAACCTGGCTCTCCCTTCGCGAAAGCAGCGCCTTCAAATTCGTACCGTGTGTATTTCCTGCCGTCGCTGCCACTTACCACGCGATTCGCATACTGCGGCAGGAACTCGATGATGATCGAATTCGAATTCTCACTGACCACGCGGAGGTCAGAAGCGGGTTGGGCTCGAGCGCCAACCGCCAGCAGCATGGAGATCGATACGATGAGTCTAGGTCTCATAGAAATGAAAAAGCCGAACGAGATAGAATCAAGCCATCTCATCCGGCCAAACTTCCTCAGAGGACACCGAATTTGAAAAAGGCTTGTCTTACCTCAAAACCCCAGCTTCTGACGGGCAATTGCTGCCAAGCCTGCTGAGGAACTAACCTTTAACAAATCCGCTATAGTGCTCTCCTTCTCCCTATTTGTGACACCTCAATATAGAAACCCGACGGTCGAGAGTCAAGTCCTTTTTGATCGTGCGTGTCGCAAGTCAAACAGATTCGGGGATCTTTGTCATCATCAACATGGCGCGAACCCTCGCCGACCACATGGGTGATGGTGCAGTCGATGATTCACGACGATGCGGCGTAGTCATTGTATGCGAGATTGAGTTGATGGCATCATCAAGGAAAATGACGTAGTGGGATGATGAAAATGCAGAAATGGCTCAAGCGACGGCGCGCGCGAGGTATGTCGTTTTTTTGATTGCGTCTCTGGTAAAACTTGGGTAAATTTACTTGGTTTTTATCTATTTTCTTGAATTGGAGCTCAATGTCTAAACCGCTCAACGTCTTGTTTTTGTCGAGTGAGGTTGACCCCTTTGCAAAAACCGGAGGCTTAGCCGACGTTTCGAGCGCGCTTCCCCAGGCCATCAAAGAGCTGGGGCATGAGATTCGCATCATGATGCCCCGCTATCGGTTCATCAGCGAGCGGCGATTCAAGCTCCATGACATTATCCGGCTCAAGGAAATCCCCATCCCCGTCGGCAAGCTGACCGAGCTCGGCAACGTCAAATCATCGTTCATCAGCAACCTCAAAGAGAAAGTCCAAGTCTACTTTCTTGATAATGCCAATTACTTCGGTCGGGATGGGATCTATCAGAGCCCGGTCGGGAGAAAAGACTACAAGGACAACGACGAGCGATTCATCTTCTTCTGTCGCGGTGTTCTTGAAACATTGAAACGCCTGGGGTGGCAACCGGATATCATCCACTGCAATGATTGGCAAACAGGCCTCGTCCCGGCGTACTTGAAAACGGTCTATAGCCATGACCCTTTCTTGAAGCCGATCAAGACGGTCTTCACCATCCACAATATGGCGTACCAGGGAGCATTTCCCCCTGATGCGTTTCCGAAGTCAGGCCTGCCCAAAGAGCTTTACCAGGTAGACGGCGTTGAAGCATACGACAAGTTCAATTTCCTCAAAACCGGCCTTCACTTTGCGGATGTCATCACAACGGTGAGCCAGCGGTATGCCGAGGAAATCTCGACATCGGAAGAATATGGCGCAGGATTGACCGGATTGCTCGCAAAGCGTAGGAAAGATCTCCATGGCATTCTCAATGGTATTGACTTCAACGTATGGAACCCTGCGGCTGACGATTTGATCTACCGCAAGTATGATGCAAAGTCGCTGGATGCGAAACCCGACAACAAGCGCGCTCTTGTCGGCAGGTTCAAGCTGCCGTTCAAGGAGTCGACCCCCGTGGTGGGTGCCATCTCCCGCCTGGTCGAACAAAAGGGCTTCGATCTGGTGCTAGAGATCATGGAAGAACTGCTGAAGTCGAACGTGCAGTTCATCCTACTCGGCGATGGCGAAAAGAGCACAGAGAAACACTTCGAGGTGCTTCAGAAGAAGTATCCTCAACAGATTGGTGTATTCTTCGGATTCGACAAGGAGTTGGCGCATTTGATTGAGGCGGGAAGTGACATGTTCATCATGCCGTCGAAATACGAGCCGTGCGGATTGAACCAGATGTACAGTATGCGTTACGGGACAATCCCGGTGGTTCGCGCGACCGGCGGGCTTGATGACACCGTCGAAGACTATGCCGGCAATGGCAAAGGGACAGGCTTCAAATTCGAAAAATACGAAGCCAAGGAACTGCTCAAAGCAATCCAGCGTGCCCTCAAAGTGTTTCAGCAACCCGAGGAGTGGAAGAAGGTGATGCGGAATGGGATGGCGAAGGATTTCTCGTGGGAGCACTCCGCGAAACAATACGTGAACCTCTACAAAGAACTTCTCAAGCAATAAGCGCGTGAAGGTAGACCAGGTTGGACTTTTCTTCGACCGCACTGCATACTCTGAACATCGAGGTGGATTTCCTTACCCGTCCTGAAGAGCTTCAACTCATCCCGAACATCACCCATGTCATGCGAGAGGCGAACGAACTCGGAGGTAAAATCGTTGGAATAACGAACAACTCCGGAATTGCCCCCGTGGTTCTTGCGGAGACGGATCTCGCGGCCATTCATACACGTCTAATCCATTGGCCGTTGCAACACCAGAGGGAACAAGCGTGAGCACTCACTGTAATGACGACGTTGTTTCCAGTGGCTCCGAAGCCTGGCTTCCGACCCAGAACACCCTTTTGCAGCGCAGTTCCTCGCGCGTGCGACATTGAACATTAAGTGTGGAGTCGAAGTGTCGAGATACTCAGATAGTTGTTATGCTCTTTTGCGTCATCCTTGCCGTGTTGCCGGGCGGATGTGCGGAGGAGCCAAATCCCGTCGGCGCCAGACTTCTCCCCGCGGGCGATTTGATACACCTCGACACAACTGTCGTGTGGGGGATTCGTAGCTACAATCAGATCACGATTCCGAAGGCATCGACGGGAGCCAGAATCCTCATCGGACACGTGAACAACATCGAATGCTGGGGTCTTCTGAGGTTTAGTTATCTGCCGGATTCCACGCGGTATTATCCTATCGTCAGCGCTGAGTTGCAGTTGAGAACAAACTACCACTTCGGCGATTCTCTCGCGCCGTTTTCACTGTCCATCTATCAGATCCTCCAGAATTGGGTCACCGATTCACTGACCATCGACTCGGTGAAAGCTCCGGGATTCTACAGTCCAGTTGTCAGTGGTTCTGCAAACTACAGTTCCGTCGGCGACACGTCGACGTTGACGATACCGCTCGATACGACAATGATACGGGCGTGGGGCACGCTCAGCGATACCCTCATCACCAATTTCGGAGTGCTGCTTCGCCCGACGAATTCCGCAGTGGTGAAGGGCTTTGGTTCCTTCCTGGCTGCCGATGCGTCTCTGTACCCCGTGCTCTTGCTCAGATTTCGGGACATCGCCGGCAACATTGATACGCTGATAGAGAATCTGGGACAGCACCACTATGTGACAACCGGACTCGATCCCACGTGGGCATCAGATAGCACGCATCTGTACGTGATGAACGGCGGCGCGTACCCGAGGCTTCGTCGAGTTCAATGTCGACTCGCTTCCTGCTCATGGGGCCGTCCACAAAGCGACACTGGAGCTGACCCTCGATGCACAGCGTTCGCAGTTCAACATGTACACATCCGACTCGACGTATGCGTTCTTCATTGCCAATGATAGTACCGTCGCCACCTATGTCTATGCCGTCGGCGGCCCGATGCAGAATGGGAATACGCGCATCTATCAATTCCCCATCGGATCCTTCGTTCAGCGATGGCTGCGCGGGGCAACACAGCATCGCCTGGCGATCGCCGGATACACGGAGCCAAATACGCTGGATCTCTTCTCGTTCTACGGCGCCACTGCAGCCCCCGCACGCCGACCGAAGCTGACGATTATTCATTCGCTTATTCAGTAAGGCACACCCATGAAGAACATCTCAACTCAGTTGAGGCTGCTTCTTTCCACCCTCGTGGTCACGATTGGTTGTGTGCTACCCGTTGTGGCGGGTGGTTCCATTTACTCGCGGTTCGGAGTGGGCGATCTCATACGCTATGGCGGAAGCCGACTAGACGCCATGGGGGGTGCGGGCATCGCTCTGATAGGCGACGGTTTTCTCAACCGCTTGAATCCCGCCGGCATCGCCAAGATTCAGTATACCCGTTTCTCGGGCAGCTTCGAGTACACAAACTATAGTTCCACCGACGCGTTCGGAGAGGGCAGATACGCCCGGGGATCATTCAAAGGACTCGGACTCGGGATCCCGATAGACAGAGAATACGGGATCGCCATGCTTTTCGAGGCTTCTCCCTACTCCAATGTCAACTACGCGACACAATCCAAGGATTCTCTTCTCACCCAGGACTTTTACGGCACAGGCGGCTTGTCGCTTCTTTCTTTTGGCGGGAGCGTCTCACCGTTCAAAGAGCTTAGCCTCGGTGCAAAGCTTAACTACATTCACGGCCGCATTCGCCAGGCCGGGAATTTCACGTTTTCGGATCCGACATTCACCAACAGCGAAATTCAGCGCTCCGACTTCTATTCGGGATTCAATTTCACATTCGGCGGCATCTATGAGGGTCTCGGGAACCTGCTGAACGTGCCGGCACTGTCTCCCCTCGCCATCGGATTTGTGCTCTCGACGCCGACGACGCTCGACGTAAACCGCGAGAGCGTGCTCACGACCAGCGAATCGACCGACACAACTGCCGCAGGCCTGGGCAATGTCGATGTGCCTCTTTCGTTCGGCGTTGGGCTGTCCTATCTCATCGGAAACAAGTACTATGTCACGGGAGACGTCTATTACCAGCCATGGTCGAAAGCGACATTTTTCGGAAGCACACTGCCCCAAATGCGAAACACGACCCGCATCGGCATCGGCTTCGAGGCGCTTCCCGGTCGCGAAACCGAGGCGTTCCTGAAAAGAGTCATCTATCGCGCCGGCTTCTATTACAATGCGACATCCTACATATTCAACGGAACGCCGATCAACGAGGTGTTTGTGACGGGCGGTGTCGGTATCCCCATTGGTCCAGATGCCCGACTCAACGTCGGACTGCAACTTGGCACGCGTGGAACGACGTCAAACAACTTGCAGCGAGATACGGTATTCCGCCTTTCGCTTTCCTTAAGTGCAAGCGAAGTATGGTTCCTCAGGATCGAAGAAGAATAACCTACACCTTCTGGTGAGCACATGCCATGATCGCCCTCGCGAGTGACCACGCCGGCTACAGTTACAAGGAAGACATCAAGAAACTATTGGACCAGCTGAATCTGCCGTACAAGGATTTCGGCCCGCCGTCAGATCAACCAACGGACTATCCCGATTGGGGTCACAAGGCTTCCCAAGCAGTCTCCAATGGCGAGTGCGACCGCGGAATCCTCGTGTGCGGTACCGGGATCGGCATGTGCATCGTGGCAAACAAGCATTCGGGTGTGCGCGTCTGCCTCATGCGACTCTGTCACAGTTGCCCGCCTGGCGCGGCAGCACAACAATGCTAACATTCTGACGCTTGGCGAACGAGTCACGGGCTGGGAAGCGGTGGTGGATATTGTGAAGACGTTTCTCACGACTTCATTTGAAGGAGGACGTCACGCGCAACGAGTTGAGAAGATTCACTCACTCACAAAACTCTAAGAAGAGCTCGCCTCCAACGTTGAGAAGCGCCGAGCGCACTGCACGACGCGTGGCGATCTCTTCTCAGATTACTTCCTCTGTTGTTCAATCATCACTTTCACACTTTCTATCGCGAGCGTAACCCATGAGACATCTTGAATCGACTGACATCGAAATATTCAATGCCGTCCAGAGCGAAATCAACCGACAGCACTCCAAACTCGAACTGATTGCCTCGGAGAACTTCGTCAGTCTCGCCGTTCTCGAAGCCCTGGGATCGGTTCTGACGAACAAATATGCCGAGGGGTATCCCGGAAAGCGCTACTACGGAGGATGCGAGTTTGTCGACATTGCTGAAAACGTGGCGCGAGACAGGGCCAAGAAGCTGTTTGGCGCCGAGTATGCAAACGTCCAGCCTCATTCCGGTTCTCAGGCAAACATGGCGGTCTACTTCGCCTTTCTCAAGCCCGGCGACAGGGTCCTCGGCATGAATCTGTCTCATGGCGGGCATCTGACACACGGCTCGCCCGTCAACTTCTCCGGGCAGTTGTACAACTTCGTGGCCTATGGCGTATCGAAGGAGACCGGCCATATTGACTACGACGAAGTCGAGTCTATCGCCAGGAAAGAACGGCCAAAGATGATTACCGTCGGTGCAAGCGCATACTCTCGCAATATCGACTACAAGACATTTCGCACTATCGCCGATCAGGTCGGGGCTTTCCTCTTTGCGGACATCGCTCATCCTGCGGGACTGATTGCCTGCAAACTGCTCAACGATCCACTCCCCTATTGTCACGTTGTGACCTCGACAACGCACAAAACCCTTCGGGGGCCGCGTGGCGGTCTCATCCTCATGGGAAAAGACTATGAGAATCCATTCGGCCAGGTAGCTCCGAAATCAGGCCGAAAGAAGATGATGTCCGAACTCATTGATTCGATGGTCATTCCCGGCATTCAGGGCGGGCCACTGATGCATGTCATTGCAGCAAAGGCTGTCGGATTCTATGAAAACCTGCAGCCTCCATTTGTTGACTATTCAAAACAGGTAATTCGCAATGCGCAGGCACTTGCTGCTGCGCTGGTGAAACGAGGATTCAACATCATCTCCGGTGGAACCGACAATCATCTCATGCTCGTCGACCTGCGCAATAAGAATGTGACCGGAAAAGACGCCCAGGAAGCGCTCGACCTGGCCGGAATCACAGTCAACAAGAATGCAGTTCCGTTCGACGACAAATCCCCGATGATCACCAGCGGCATCCGGATTGGCACACCGGCGTTGACGACCCGCGGCATGAAGGAACCCGAGATGGAGATTGTCGCCGAGGTCATCGACCGCGTTGTCTCCAACATGGGGAATGAGGCCGAGTACGGGCGTGTCCGAAAGGACATTGAGCAGCTCTGCACATCGTTCCCACTGTATCGAGAACTAGCACTGACTCGTTAGGTCGTTCACGGTGATCCGAGAATTGATGCTCAGAATATTGCGCGGCAAGGCCGCAAAGGATTTCGAGTTCGATCAGAAGGAAATGTCCTTTCTTGATCACCTCGAGGAGCTGCGATGGCACGTCATCAAGGCTCTCGTAGGTCTCGCCCTCGCGATGATCCTCTGCGGCGTCTTCGTGGAATTCATCGTCCAGAAAGTGCTCCTCTCGCCATTGCTCGCCGTTGGATTGCGGGCTCAGGTGCTGGCCCCGTACGGAATCGTTATGCTCTACATTCAGGCGGTGCTCGTGTCCGGACTCATCCTCAGCATGCCGAACACGCTCTACTGGCTCTGGAAATTCGTCGCACCGGGACTCATGCCCGAAGAGCGTCGCTACGTTTCAGGTATCGTTGGATCCACATCCTTTCTTTTCTTCGCCGGATGCGCGTTTGGATACTTCGTCCTCATACCGGCTGCGTTGACGTTCTTTGCCGGATTCGGAACGCAAAACATCTCCCTCAACATTGCCATTGATCGCTATATCACCTTCCTTCTGGCGTTGGTCCTCGGCACCGGCCTCGTTTTTGAACTCCCCATGGTGACATACTTTCTTGCCAAGTTGGGGATCGTGTCGCCCGAATTCATGCGCAAGTACAGAAAACACTCCTATGTCGTTATCCTCCTGATTGCCGGCATTGTGACCCCGACGCCGGACATGGTCACGCAGCTGCTGATGGCATCACCCATGTTCGTGCTGTATGAACTGAGCATCTTCATCGCCAAGTTTGTCTACAAGAAGAGGGAGAAGAAGGAAGAAGCAGAGGAAAAAGCCACACACGAAGACACGGCTGAATCTGACGAAGGCCTATGATGAGTCTGAACCGTCATACCCGTGCGACCCTTGATGCTATCAAGCGACCGATCGAGGCTGAGCTGAAGGAATTCAGCGGCTTCTTTCGCGACGCGATGCGGTCGCAGGTCGGTCTGATCGATTTGATAGCCCGCTACATCGTCCGTCAGAAGGGAAAGCGTGTCCGGCCGATTCTCGTCTTCCTCAGCGCAAAAGCGTGCGGCGAGGTGAACAAGAGCACCTTTCGTGCCGCCACCCTTGTGGAGATCCTACACACCGCCACTCTCATCCACGACGACGTCGTTGATGACGCCGATACGCGCCGCGGCCTGGCATCTATTAATGCTGTATGGAAGAACAAGGTCGCTGTGCTGATGGGCGATTACCTGTTGTCTCGAGGTTTGTTGCTCTCGTTGGAAAGCAACGACTACTACTTCCTCCGATGCACATCGAATGCTGTCAAGCGGATGAGCGAAGGGGAGCTACTCCAGATACAGAAAAGTCGGCAGCTTAATATCGACGAAGAGACCTATCTCAAAATCATCAGCGACAAGACCGCGTCGCTCCTCTCAACCTGCACGGAGATTGGTGCCGCGAGCACGTCCGAAGATCCGGAGCGCCGGCGGCAGATGCGCGATTTCGGGGAGCATATCGGCATTGCCTTTCAGATCCGCGACGATCTTCTTGATTATCTGGGGCGCAGAAGTGTCATTGGCAAGCCGACGGGCATCGACCTCAAGGAGAAAAAGTTGACGCTACCCTTGATTTACGCTCTCAGTAAAGGTCAACGAAGCGATGCAAAACAGGCTCTTCGCATCATCAAGAACGGTGCGAAGCAAAAAGAAGTGCAGTGGGTTGTAGATTTCGTGAAAAGCATGGGTGGCATTGATTACGCCATACAACGTGCCAGCGGTTTTTCCGAACGAGCCCGAGCTGACCTTTCCAGCATACCCGATTCACCTTCTAAAGAGGCATTGCTCGGATTTGTGGACTTCGTGACGGAACGGGAGAGTTGAACGAGGTAGTGGAATTGTGGGCCAGGCATCAGCCCGAGGGAAAAACAAAACCCGTCCCGACAATGTCGAGGCGGGTTTTTTTGCACACCACCTCTCTTCATTTTTCCCGAATCACAGCTTCACAAACTCCTTCTCCGCCATGCGGACCACCAGGACCGTACACCAGGGTCAAACGATTCTGTCTCTGAACATCAACGAGAAGGACCAAGGAGCGTCTTCAAGATTCCATGCTTCCTGAACTTTTCGTTGAAAGTCAGGTTGTCGTGAGGATTCTCCATCCCAGGCCGAGTGACAAATGATATCCCTGCTGAGGTACCGTCGAAATGCCCATCTGAGCTGAGAACCACCCAGTGCTCCGAGCCGAACTGTACAAGTTGCGCCAGTGCTTTTCCACGACGGATGTCCCAGCAATAAATCCGGCCGTCTGTCCCCGCCGAAAACAGTTTCTGACTTCGAGGGCTGAAACACAATCGACTCACTGCACCTGTGTGTGCTTCAAGAGATGCCTCCATCTTGCTTTCTCTGACATTCCACACGGCAATATCCCCTTGTGTATCACCTCTCAAGAGGAACTTCCCATCGGGGGAGAAAACGATTGACGTGGTTGGATGTTGAAGACCGGTCAGGGTCCGGACTTCAGTTCCAGTCTCAACATCCCAGAGTTTCACGTCCGGTTTCTCCTGAATGCCCTCCGCCAGAGTCTTTCCGTCTGGCGCAAACGCGAGAACGCCGACAGGACCGACCGACTTGGATATCTCGATTCTTAGTTTTGAAGTCTGTACATCCCAGATCACGATCCTCTTGTCGTAGCTGCCGGTTGCAAGGAGCTTATTGTCGGAGCTGAACGCGACGGCCGTTGCAAACCGCTTGTGTGCCTCAAGTGCGGCGAGTGATTTACCGGTATAAGGATCCCACACTTTGACGAAGCCATTATCCATTGCGGCAGCGAGCATCTTGCCGTCTGGGCTGAATGTAAGGAGTTCCGCATGCTGTGGTGAGTTCCCTCTTCCAAGGCCGGAGAGAGCCCGAATTCTTTTCTTCAGCAAAACATCCCAAACGACCACTTCCCAGCGGCCGCTTCGGACAGCAATCGTCTTTCCGTCGCTCGAGAGCGATACGTTTTGGATATCCCCCTGCAGACTATCAGAGAACGTAGATAGTTTCTCGCGGCTCATGTCCAGGATTGCCACCTTCTTGTCGGCTCGTGCAATCGCCAGGAGACTTCCATCAGGGCTTACGGAGAGTGAGTTAATTCCCTCAACCATCCGCGGAATCGAAAGCACTTCGCCTGGTTCGAAAATGCCTGTAGTATCTCCCGAACCGGACTTGGATCTCAGTATTTCTATGGAACTCAGTGTGCTCGCAACCACGGACTTTCCATCCGGACTGGCAACGGCACCAGTTATCGCGGCGCCCAGCGCAAGCTTCTGTGTTACCTTCCCACGTGCCCAATCAACGACATAGAATACGCCCCTGTCACCTCCGCAGAGCAAGGACTTGCCATCTGCGCTCATGGACAAAGACTTGATGATATCAGCGGACTGCATGTACTTCACGAAGTCATTCAGTTCAAAGACATCTTTTCCTGCAGTATCTTTCTTCGTAGGAATATCGGCGGGTGGTCGTCCCAACGTCAACATGATAATCCCTTTCCCATTGACAGCATCCCACACTCTCACCTGCCCCTTTTCATCTGCAGTAGCTGCGATCACTTCTCGGCCATTGCACCTGACGGCCCAATTGAGCGATTCGTATCGCAAGGGATGTGTGTCGTCAACAACCATCCTGGATTTGATGCCCGATATCTTGATTGTCGCGTAGCCGCCGACCTTGTTGACCACAGAGTCCAGCGGATTCAAGGCCACGCTGGGGAGATCACTCGCCTGGACTTTGAACGATCGAAGAATTTGATAATCCGACAGACGCCACGTTGTCGCATCTCCGGTAGTGCTCCAACCGGTCAGCAACTCACCATCTGGACTGAAAAAGACAGATTGGATGAAGTAACCCTTGAGACGCTGCACCAACTTCCTTTCTTGCACGTTCCAGACCTGAACACCGGACCATCCGCCTGCCGCCAGGAGCTCACCGTTCGGACTGAAGGCGACGCAATACACCGATCCTGGCTGACTTCCGAGGAAATCAGATTGCCTCCCGGTCGCCAAATCCCAGAGCAAGACAGTCCTGTCTTCACCAGCGCTCGCTATTGTTGAAGCGTCGGGGCTCATGGCAACCGCATTGATACGATCGGTATGACCGATCCACAGATCCGCCTTCGTGAAGTCAGGATTTCGCTGGGAAAAGGAGATGCTCAACGCGGCGAGGAGAGAAAGGCAGACGTGAGATGTTCGAAGATGTACAGAGGACAAACAGACGAGAGAATCGCTACGTCGCATGGGATTCCTCCGGGCAATATGTCAATTGTCCACTCTCGAAGACCCTCGTTTAACCAATATGCCGATGCGTGGTGGGGCCATACGTAGGTTCAGTTCGCCAGTGGTTCGTCTACCGGGCTTTCTTTTGAAGTGACCGGAATATTCCTTCCCCGAGCGTCCCAGCCAGAATCCGTCCATTCGCGATCCTCATCAAAACTGTGGTATGCTCAGAAGGCAGGCCTGAATTCGTACGGCGCCATGCGCGACCTTCGTCTCTGGAGCTGAAGAATCTCGCCGGTATATGTCGTGGCGTAGATCGTGCCATGCGTGTCATCCATAAATGACGTCACTGTCAGTGAGGGGAAATCCACCTTTTGCCAATAAAGGCCGTTGCCTGACAGCAGATAGATACCATCTCCGTTGGTTCCTACAAGAAGCTTGCCCCGCTTTTGCTCGAAGATGGCGATCACCGGGATGTCTCGGTTGTAGATCAATTCCCACATCTTGCCTTGATTGGAGGAGCGAAAAACTCCGCGCCTCGTGGACGCATAGACAAATCCTGTCCTCGATGGAACGATGGCAGTTATTCTTTTTTCATACAAACCACCATTTCTCTCCTGCCATGTCTCTCCACGGCTGTCTGAGATGTATATCCCCGACCCGTTGCTTCCGAGAAAAAGACAGCCCCTGTGATCTATCGCCATGGTTGAAAGTGAAACACCCTTTGGCAATCCAGATTGGAATACCGTCCAGGTTTTCCCTTTGTCATCAGATCGATAAAATTGTTGTCGACCATATTCATCGACAATAGCATACATGAATCCCTTGGAATCCAGTTTGACGGAAAGGATATTTCCTGACTCGGGCGAAGCATGGGTCCAGCTTGTTCCATTGTTGCTGGAACAATAGATTCCACCTCCCTGTGTCCCCGCGAGAATAAGGTTCGCATTCCATTCGAGAGAAATGACGTATGGGAAAACCAGTCCGGTATTCGACAGTCTCCAGTATTGCGCTCCGTCCGTCGAGCGATAGATGCCAAGAGAGTGAACTCCCATCAACAAGACTCCCTCCCGCGTGGCCAGAAGCGACGTAGGTTCGATGTTGCCGAGATTCCCTGCTGAAATATCGATCCAATGCCTCCCGTCGTCATCAGAGCGAATGAATTGTCCACCACCGAGGAATGCATAAACGAAATGCTGGGACACTGCAAGCACACGAACCGGTCTGTTCCCTCCTCTCCTCAAAGCTGAAAACCAAGCGTTGCCGCCATCTGTTGAATGGAACATGTGACCGGTGTTGGTCAATGCCAAGAGGCCATTCCTTGACCCAATGGTGAGCGACTTGATCTTCAGATCACTCAACCCTTTTGCCGCTCCCATCCAGGTATCACCATTATCGATGGATCGAAAGACTCCCTTCTCGGATGTCCCGGCGAAAAGAATCCCTGCAGAGTCAATGGCAAGTGAAGTCGGATGGAGTCCTTTGATTCCTTCATCGAGCGTCTCCCAGCTGTGGCCGGAGTCCGTCGAACGCAGAATACAGGTGTCATCGGCACAGATGAAGACATGACCGATCCGATTGGTCACAACAGACGAAATACGCCCCCCATAAAGCGCGACAAGAGCAGGGCTCCAGGATGAGCCGTTTCTCATCACACAGAACAAGGCGCCACGGTCAGTTCCCGCGAAAATCTTTCCATCCTCCCCCACGGCAACCGAGATGATATTCTCGGCCTCCCTCGTTCTCCAATGATCGTTTGGATCCACAAGCTTCACGCTCTCCCAGGTATTTCCTTGATCATTAGACCAGAAGAAGTCTCCCCTGCTCGCCCCTGCGAATATCTCCCCTGTGGCGCTCTGTGCCAGACAGTAGATCGAGCGACCTTCGAGGCCCTTGCTACATTTCTCCCAAGCTCCAGATCGCATCTGTGCGAAACCCATTGTTGAGGATTGGATGAGACAGATCACACCAAGAATGAAGATTGCGCTACGAGTAGCCACCGATGAGCACGCAGCCATGCTCAGCCTTGGCGAAATGGAAATGAGATGCCTCGGATTCTTCATTTCAACAAGTCTCGAAAGTGTATTGGCGAGCCTGAGAGGGAGAGCCGTCGGCTGCCTAGGAAGATACAAACTGCAATTTGGCTTTTTGTGCAATTCAAAGATCGGAAGCGTCTGGAGCTCAACAAATCACAGAGTGTCGTGGCGTTTCCAAAACCGTCGGGGAATCCATCCTACGAGTACGGATCAACCGCAGTTGACATGTCGCTGCGCTTGTGCATCCCAGACTCGGTCACTTGGTGGAAGCTTCACTTTACACTCGGATCAGGCTGGTAATCTATGTTCTGACAAATTCCTTCTCGGCAAGCCTAACCACGAGAACCGGGCACGGCGCATGGCGAACCACCTTCTCAGCAGTGCTGCCAAA
Organism: uncultured Bacteroidota bacterium; assembly: GCA_963739335.1. Taxonomy (GTDB): domain Bacteria; phylum Bacteroidota; class Ignavibacteria; order UBA10030; family UBA10030; genus UBA9647. Next base: position 52,020 of record CAVUAC010000088.1, read on the forward strand.
CAGGACATGTTCCATCCCCGAGTGCCCATGCGTCGCTATGATAATCATATCGATCGATTCCTCTCCGGCGTACTGATCGATTTCGTAGAATGCCTTGCCGGTGCGCACAGCGCTCCGGGCCGGCACGCGAGTCCCAATTTCATTCCGTATGAGTACCTGCAGTTCCTCTCCCCCACGCTGTCTCAGTTCATCTTCAACAGACGGAAATCCAACCTGTCCAAAACTGAAGTCGGCCGGATAGATCGCGGGTTCGACAACATACAAAAGGTCAACAGAAGCTTTGAACTGCTCGGCGAAAGGGATGGCGTATTGGAGAGCTTTCTTGGAGTGCTCCGAAAAGTCGATCGGAACAAGTATCCGGCGCAATTCGATCCGGGAATGCTCGCGCGAGCTAGAGCGTGCCTGGCGTTTCGCGGACCGGACCGGTTGATGTCGTTTCATCTTTGCCATCGAGATCCTCCGGTGAAATCGGTTCTCCCGTTTTCGTGTGGGAGGTGATGCGATCCAGCTGGCCCCGGATTTTCGAGAGCTCCTTGTCGGTTTTCCGAAGCCGGACAGCGAGGATTTCAGCGAGCTTCAGGACAATCTTGACGCCGAGATCGGTTTTCTGTTCGATCAATTCAAAGAGATCGGTTCTGAAGAAACCAATCAGCAGACAGTCGGTCTTGCAGATGGCCGTCGCCGAACGCGGCGATTCATCGAGCAATGCCAGTTCGCCAAAAAAGTCTCCGTCAGCGAGCACCGCAAGCTCCTTGTCTTCCCCCTCCCGTTCGGCGATACGGATGGAGACCTCTCCTTCCTGGATAACATACATCCCGAGGCCCGGGTCTCCCTGATAGAACACCGGGTCACCGGCTTTGTACTCGCGCTTGTGGACAATGGCCGCAACCCCACGCAATTCACGCGCAGAGAGGTTGTTGAATGCGGGGACTTTACTCAGGACAGCTTCGACGGTTCCATCCTGGATGCTCTTTCCGGAGAAAAGATTCCGCCAGAGAGCGCTTTCGTTCGATGAGGTTGACACGACTGACCTCCGTTCGACTCAAACAAAATCTAACCAGTGATACTTGTCGTTCGCGTTCCGCACGACATCGAAGAACGCTTCCTGCAAACGTTTCGTGATCGGTCCAGGCTTTCCATCACCAACCGGAATCCTATCAACGGACCGTACCGGGGTTATCTCCGCTGCAGTTCCAGTGAAGAAAATCTCGTCGGCGACATAGAGCATTTCACGGGGAATGGATCCTTCGACAAGACGGAAACCAGCGTCCTCAGCCAGCTTCATGACAGAAACACGAGTGATTCCCGGTAGAATCGCTGCAATCAATGGCGGAGTGTAGATCATGTTCTCACGCACGACGAAGATGTTCTCTCCACTCCCTTCGCTAACATAGCCCTTGACATCGAGTGCTATACCTTCAGCATATCCGGCGAGTAACGCCTCCATCTTGATGAGCTGCGAACTCAGGTAATTCCCCGCGGCTTTCGACATGGTGGGGAGAGTATTCGGAGCCGGACGATTCCAAGAGGACACACCGACATCGATTCCTTGTTTGAGCGCCTCGTCCCCAAGGGTACGATCCCCATTCCCACACCGCGATCATGACATCGACGGGACTGCCGAACGGATTGACCCCCGGTTCGCCATAGCCGCGATAAGCAAGGGGCCGGATGTAACATGCCTTCAATTTGTTCGCGCGAATTGTTTCCTTAACGGCATCTGCCAGCTGCTTCTGCGTGTATGGGAGCTCTGTCCGGTACATCTTGCAGGAATCAGAGAGACGTCGCAAGTGCGCATCCAGGCGGAAAACCGCCGACCCGCGCGACGTATCATAACAACGGATTCCTTCGAACCAGCTTGATCCGTAGTGCATGGCGTGAGTCAGAACATGGACCTTGGCGTCATCCCAGTTCACCAGTTTCCCGTTCATCCAGATCTTTTCGACTTTGTTGATCGGCATACAATGTCCCTAAATTCTAGTTTGCTCTATGAGGAAAGTCGAGACTATTTGATCGGCTTCTCATAAATACGATAACGCTTGGTGATCTTTCCATTCATAGCTTCGGCGGCTTTGACCATTCTCAGGTTGTCTTCGAGCACCCAGCTCGCTTCACCATATTGATACCCGAGTTCCCGTGCGCGGACAGCGGTTTCATAAAAGAGAACTCCCGCGGCGCCCGTGTTGACGTACTCAGGCAGGACGCCAAGCACAATGATGCGCACAAAATTAATCTCTTTCTTGCGCAAAAACAACTGCAACAGTCCCGGCAGGAGCCGACCTTTCTTGTTATACCAGAGCGGAATGTTGATATCCGGCAGTGACAGTGCAAACCCAACCGTCTTCCCGTTGCTTTCGGCGAACAGAACCAGCCCCGGAACAATGACAGGCTTCAAGTCTTTGGCCAGTGCATCAACTTCTGCTTCCGTCATTGGCACGGCCCCCCAGTTCTTTGCCCATGCTGCATTGTAGATTGTCTTGATGATTCCCACCTCGTGCACGAATTTCTTCATGTCGACTGTTCGAATCGTGAGGTTACTCCTTGCCTTCACCAGGTTATTCGCCCGCTCAAGACGCTCGGAATAGACTGTGTCCTGGGAGAGAAGATACGCATAGAGATCCTTTGCCTTCACAAATCCGTAGTTTTCGATCAGCTTTACATAGTACGCTGGATTGTACGGCATCATGATCGTCGGGCGCTCCTCAAAACCACGGACAAGCAAGCCGGTACTCATCATTCACCGAGGGATTTGCCGGACCACGGAGAGCTGTTGCACCCCTCGCTTTGACATAATCTCGCGCTGTATCAAAGAGCACGTTCGCCACACTCTGGTCGTCGATGCATTCGAAAAATCCAAAGAACCCGATGTTCTCCTGATGCTCCTTGTTGTGATTATGGTTGATGATCGCGGCAATGCGGCCGACAATTTCTCCGCCGCGCTTTGCGACGTAGAACTCGGCATCCGCATGCTGATAGAACGGATTCTTCTTCTTGTCCATGAGTTTCCTGCGATCCATGAGGAGGGGGGGACCCAATAGATATTCCCTTCATAAATCGTCCATAGAAACTTAATGAACTGATCACGCTGACCATCGCTCACAACAGGTTCAATGAGGATACTACTCATAGGTGTGCCCTTGCACGAAGAGAAATATTAGCAGGAATGGTGTCAGCACAAAAAAAGCCGCCGCGCATGGCGCAGCGGCTTTTGAAGAACTCGTATGCATTCCGAAGGATCATCAGGCCGACTCAGTTGATGGCGCCAAACTTCTTGCCAACATCAGAGAAGACATTCAAGATCTTATCGAGATGCTCATCCTCATGTGTCGCCATGTAGCTCGTGCGGAGCATTTCCAGTCCCGGCGGCACCCCCGGACGGATAAACGCATTGACGAACACGCCTCCCTCAAAGAGTGATTTCCACATCATCAGCACCTTTTCTGTATCGCCGATGATCACAGGGACGACAGCCGAGTCGTGCTCTCCGATCTTGTATCCCATGCCCTTCAGCCCCTGGCGCATCTTTCGTGCGTTGCGCATAAGCTTATCAATGCGCCACGGCTCGCTCTCGAGGACGTCGAGCGCTGCCAACGCCGATGCCACGGAGGCCGGGGTCGGGCTTGCACTGAAAATCAGCGCCGGCGCATGATGCTTCAGATAGTTTATGACGGATCGATCAGAGACGACGAATCCACCAAGAGAAGCAAAAGTCTTGCTGAACGTCCCCATTGTCATGTCCACTTGATCCTCAAGGCCGTAATGGCTCGCCGTACCCCGACCTCCCTTTCCGATGACGCCAATCGCATGGGCATCGTCGACCATGATCCGGGCGTTATACTTCTTTGCCACCTTCACCATACCCGGGAGATCAAGGATTTCCCCGGAAGTGCTGAAGACCCCATCCGAGACAATCAGCTTCGGCGCTTCCGGCGGGAGACCGGAGATCACCGTCTCCAGGTGTTTCATATCATTGTGCTTGTATCGGACCACCGTTTGCACATTCTTGTCGACAAGAACCCCTGCGCCGTTGGCGATGAGATTCCCCGCGACAATACAAGCATGGTTGTCCTTGTCCGAAACTACGAATTCACCAGGCTGCACGAGGGTCGGAATAATCCCCTGAGCCGTCTGGAACCCCGTGCTGAAGAGAAGGCAATCTTCCTTTCCCATGAACTTTGCCAGGCGACGCTCGAGCTCGACGTGGAGATCCAGCGTACCCGTAAGAAAGCGTGAACCGGAACAGCCTGTGCCGTACTTCTGCACTGCTTTGATGGCCGCTTCTTTCACTTTGGGATGGGCGGTAAGGCCAAGATAGTTGTTCGATCCCGCCATGATAATCTTCCGCCCTTCGATCTGAACAACGGGCCCTTCACTTTCTTGAATCGCATGGAAGTACGGATAACACCCTGTTGCTTTCGTTTCGTCTGCAGCGCGTAAAACTCCGGCATTTATCAAAGAGATCCAATGGTGCCTCAATCAGTGTGAAAAAGAAAAGGTGAAGAAAGGGTTAGATTTTGCTAATCAAAACTTTTTTGAATATAATTTAATAAGCAACGAAAGTCAACGAACTGTACGGAATTCCAAAGGAGGGATTCATGGCCACCGCTCTCGTTACTGGCGGCACGGGCTTCGTCGGGAGCCACACCGTCGAGCTTCTGTTAAAGCGTGGCTTCCACGTGCAATGTCTCGTGCGCCGCAGCCGCCCAAACCTTGGGTGGGTTGAAGGCTTACCCATTGAGGTCATTCGGGCAAGTTACTATGACCTTGACTCCCTTCGCGAAGCGGTTCAACGTGCCGACTACATTCTTCACGTCGCCGGGGTCACAAAGGCACGCAAGCAACGCGAATACAACGATGGGAATGTGCTCGCAACAAAGAATATGCTGGAAGCCGCTGCCGGGAGTCCCCGCCTCAAGAAATTCTGCTTCGTCAGCAGCTTCACCGCCGCCGGGCCCAGCCCGGACGGTTCTCCGCTGAATGAAGAATCTCCCTGCAACCCCATCACGACGTACGGCGTTACGAAACTCGAGGCAGAGACCATTTGTCAGCTTCACTCGAAAAACATCCCAATCGTTATCCTGCGTCCTCCTGCAGTCTATGGACCGAGGGACAGGGACGTCTTTGAACTATTCCGATGGGCGAGCCGTGGGATCCTCCCCCATCTCGGTACCAAGCACAAAAGACTGAGCCTCATCTATGGCCCGGAGTTGGCACGTGCAATCGTGGACGCGACAATATCGGAGAAAACAACCGGCGAGACTTACTTCGTCGCCGATCCGGAGATCTACAATTTCGCGGATGTGATGAGCACAGCCGCGCGCATCCTTGGTAAACGAGCCCGGTCAGTGGTCATTCCAGCCGCTCTTCTTTACACCGTGGCAGGTGCGGCGGAGCTGTTCACTGCTTTCCAGTCGAAACCCGCTCTCCTCAATGTCGAGAAAGCCCGCGATCTGCTGCAAACCTCTTGGGTCTGCAGCTCCAAAAAGATCGAAGAACACATCGGCTTCCGGACTCAGGTCTCCATCGAGGATGGATTACGTCGCACGCTCGAATGGTACAGAGAGTATGGCTGGTTGTAGTGTCGGTCTCGCGCGAGCAGGAGTGACCTCAGCTGGAGGAGTCTATGCAGAATTGCGTTTTAGCGTTCGTTGGACGGGTTGCGGCAGTATGGTGACAATCGAAAAGGCTGAGGTGAGACGTTATACAGCGGGGAAGAAGACGGAGTAACTGAAAGGAGGAATCAACCTACGTCGAAAGAAAACGTGTCATTGCACGACACCAGTTCATCTCCGTGAGAACCGTAGATTCGGTACTCCACGCGATCTCCCGCCTGGAAGGATCCCATGTTCATCACCCAGTAGGAATTGTTGCGCTGCTCGCTGTTTGAATGCCATTGAGCTGGCATCTTGCAGAAGAGCTCTCTCCCGTCGGAGGTGTACAGGGTAATCTCAAGCCACACAGACTGTCCGCCTTCAACCGGATACGTTCCTATCCACAACTCCACCTCCTGACCCGCTGAAACGTATTCTGGAATGCGGGAAGCGTCAACCGTGTTGTGCCAGATGACCATTCTCCACCTCCTCCGTTGGCGCTCACGTGTGCACGGAAGTCCACAGCGGTGGATTGCCCGCTCAGTTCAAATCCCGTTTCGACGTCAACCTCGTAGGAAGACCACATTGTCAAACCGGGAAGGATGGTCTGTTCGCGTGCTGAGCCATCAGTTCTAGCTCGGCACGAGTGACCACCCTGGCAGTCCCTCTACAAACAAAGCAATTCGCGCGGAGAAAAGCAATACGCTGTGCAACTTAGCCCGAGCTGTCTCTTCCTACTAATAAGAAGCAATAGCCAACCAATGACAGAAGCATCGAAAGCGGCCGCCTCACAAATGGGGAACGGACGATGGTCTTGACTTCAGACCTTTCGTTTTGTTTCTTGAACGCCGGGTCGTTCCCCCCGGCTCCATGCGGTGTCACCGCGCGCTCTTGGCCGAAACGACCCATAGATCAAAAGCAGATACTAATGAGAACCAGCCCTCTCCTCGCTCTTCTGCTGTCTACTGCAGCACAGCTTCTTGCGCAGCAGTACAAAGGAGATGTTTCGGGATCCGTCATCGACGGCAGGACCACAGAACCCCTCCCCTCTGCCAACCTTCAGGTCGTTGAGCTTCCGAACTTCGGGACCACCAGCGATACAGCAGGTCACTTCATCATCAAAGGTCTGCCTGTCGGAACCTACAGAGTGAGAGCGACCATGATTGGCTACGAAGAAGCGATCCTGACAAACGTCGTCGTTTCAACCGGGCGCAGCACGAAGGTTTCTTTCAAGTTGTATGAACGAGCCGTTGAGCTCAGCGGTGTGACCGTGCAGGCAAACTACTTCGGTCGCAGCAACGAAGTCAGTCCGCTGAGCATGAACAGCTATGACCGCGCCGAAGTCAAGCGCCAGCCAGGCTCAGCGATGGACGTGCAACGCGTGATTCAGAATCTCCCCGGCGTCGCAAGCTCAACGGACAACATGAACGAGCTCATCGTCCGCGGCGGCGCGCCCTATGAAAACCTGACTGTCATGGAGGACATGGAAATTCCCTCCATCAACCATTATCCCAATCAGTTCAACTCCGCCGGCCCGATAAACATGGTGAACATCGACCTTGTGGAAGATGTGCAGTTTTCATCCGGGGGATTTCCAGCACAGTACGGTGACAAGATGTCGTCAGTGATGGATATTACGATTCGTGAAGGCGACCAGAACAAGGCATTTGCCTCGAACTCGGGATTCAACATCGCAGGGATCGGCACGCTCATGGAAGGAAGGATTGCAGGCGGCCGAGGATCGTGGATCCTCTCGGCGCGACAGAGCCTGCTCGAAGTTGTCGACAAACTTGTGGGCATGTCCGCTCTTTCGCTCACCGTGATCCCAAAATACTGGGATACTCAGACAAAGATCGTCTATGATTTGACACCAGCGCACAAGCTCACGTTTAACAGCTTGTTCGGGGACAGTCGAATTTTTATCGAGGGTGATCCGAAGAAAACGGATGTCGTGCGGGCAGGCAAGATCGATTCCTCAGCCGTTGAGGATATCAATGCGCACAGTCGGCAGTACGCGATGGGGTTGAACCTGAAAAGCCTTTGGGGAAAAGAAGGCTACTCCGTGGTCTCGCTGTATGCGGCGGGCAATATGTACAATCAGACCATGCTCGAGAATTTCACCCGGCGAGTTCACGGGAGCTCAGGTGAGGTGCTCGATTATGTCAGGCTCAGCACAAGCGAGCGATTGAATAACAATTCCAATGAGGAATATGTCGCCGCGCGCTTTGATGCGTTCTACCAGATTCATCCACAGCACGGCATCTCATTTGGGGCACAAATTCAGACTTCCAGTCGCTGGAAGGATGAAGCGCGCGTGTACGCTGATACAACGCGGTACTATGTTCCCCAGATGCGCGCGTGGACAGCACCGGTGACGCTCGGCAACGGCACCCTTGGGACCGATCAGGGATTTGGGGATGCCAGCAAGCTGTACGCATATATGTCTGACAATTACCGCATCCTCTCAAGGTTGAACCTCACACTTGGATTGCGATACGACTATTTCACATACTCAGCACAGGGACAAGTCAGCCCCCGCGGAAGTCTTACGTACGAACTCCTTCCCCCAACGACGACGATCTCGCTCGCAGCCGGCGAGTACTGGCAAACGCAGCCTTTTCCCTTCTATGGAGATCGCCACAACATCGGGTACAACAAGAACCTGCCGGATTCAAAGGCTACCCATGCGGTTCTGAGCCTTCAGCATATCCTCGACGATGGTATCAAGCTGAGCCTCGAGGCATACTACAAGCGGTTCCGAAACGCTGTGGTGGGGGAACAGTTCATCTATTCCTCCATCGACACATTCCGCTCTGACCGCAACCTTGGGATCGGCCAGCGAAGATCGTACGGAGTCGAGCTCTTCATCCAGAAGAAACAGGTGACAAGCTACTACGGCACGCTGAGCATATCGCTATCGAAAACTGAGGAGTTCGATCCGCGCATTCCCAAGCAGGTTGAAACGTATCCATCGCAATACGATTATCCTGTCATCATCAATGCAGTCTCCGGTCTCGTGGTGAAGGAGGCCCGCTCGTGGCTCAATTCAACGCCGTTCTTCATCAAGTACCCTTTGTATATTCTCCCGATTTCCGATGAGATGGAGATCAGCTTCCGCTATCGGTATCAGACTGGCGGACCGTACACGCCACGCGACTTTACACCGTACATTCAGAAACGAGAAGGCGGCGTGCGATGGTCCGCAGGCGCCTGGGAAACATCTCAACGGATTAACTCCGAGCGATTCCCGGACTACAGCCGCCTCGACCTTCAGTGGATCAGCCGCTTCTACCTGCAGGCCTGGAACATCAACGTCTACATCGCGCTGCAAAACGTTTTCAATAGGAAGAACGTGTTTTACTATGTCTATCGGAGTGATGGGACGCGGGAGACTGTTTACCAGTTCAGTTTCTTTCCTGTCGGAGGAATTGAGATTGAGTTTTGATGTGAAGTCTTCCCTGGCCTCACCTGGTTCACGGAAGCTCGAGGATCGGATCAACTGTAACTCATGACCACAGAAAGAGGCAATGGCAATGACGAAAGACGAACGCTACAGCAGGAAGATATCATCCGAAGAGGCCAAGAAAGGATATATCTTTGTTCTCAGAGACAAGCTCTCATTTTTCCCTCCCCGTGGCAAGCCGTTCGACCTTTGCATGGACGATGTGGAGAAAAGGGTCGCAGTGGAATCATACGATTGCACATGTCGTGGTCCGGACTTGCCGCATGAGCACTATTTCATACGATGGGAACGACTGAGATTCGGTGACAAGATCTCAATCAAGAAGGATGAAAAGGCAGCACAAAGGTACCACTTGTCCATACATCGGTAAGCAATCGTTGCGGTTGGGAAGACCTTCAGCAGCTTCAACATCGAAAACAGATGCTGATCTATGTATGAAGATCACGATCGTCTGAAAAGCCCATGTCGAATAGAATGAAGAGAGAGGAAACGAATGGCAACGCACATTCTGCGACCAACAAAAGTTGAAGCCGCTGGAACTCCGCCAAAATCGATCGAAGAATTCATCGGCAGGGTGAACACGCGAACCGAAGTTCTCAGCATCGCCAGGATGATCAGCCCTTCGGGTTGGAAGGAGCCCGGGCAGACTCCGGAGTTCGATGAGTCCACAGTGGTGCTCAAAGGAACACTGCACGTTCAGCTTCGTGATCGGGAAATCGATGTCGCCGCCGGCCAGGCTGTCGTTGTCCAGGCTGGTGAATGGGTGCAGGTACAGCACGCCTTCTGCAGAGGGAGCTGAATACATCGCCGTATGTCACCCGGCCTTCTCACCTTCCATTGTGCACCGAGAAACGTAGAGCATGAGAGCATTGACAGCTGTGTCAGTCAATGAAACGACGCGGCACTTAATTTCTGAACCATAGAATTGCCATCACCAACGATGGAGCGTGGATTGAAATGAATTCCTATAAATTTACCGAGCAGGATATTCTTGCTCTTGCAAAGAAAGCCTACGAGCAGGGAGATGCCGCTTTTGAGATCACCGCAGACAAGTGTGCTTTGCTGGTGATTGATATGCAGGACGAATTCGTGAAACCTGGCTGGACAGCATTCTGGGTGCCGGAAGCGACATGGCAGATTCCACGCGTCAAGTCATTGATAGAGTTCTGCAGGGAGAAGAAGATTCCGGTTATATTCACAGCATTTGCTCACACCCATCGCTACCTTGATCGTCCGAGGACAGGGCCGTTCATGCCGAATCGATATGCGGAACTGCCCATGGAAGATGCCGGCTGGTTTCAGGAAGGAAGGATCTGGCACGAAATCACTCCGCTGAAGAACGAAATCGTCATTCACAAACCATCGTACGGCGCCTTCTACGATACCCCGCTGGAATCGATCCTCAAGAACCTTGATAAGGATACGGTGATAATTTGTGGCACGCTGACAAACTTCTGTTGCGGAACAACCGCGCGGCAAGCATATGAGCGAGGATTCAAAGTGATCTTCGGAAGCGATGTCACGTCGACAGATGATCCGGCTATGCAGGAACCAGAACTCAAAGTACTAAGAAAAGGATTCGCGAAAGTCTTGTCTCTCGCGGAAATCCTTGAGGCTGTGCGATGAGAACGTTGCCATTTCTGCCACAACTTCCTCGTCGCTGTCGGGTCTGCGCTCCTGACATACGACCAAAAAGGTTGTGGAAAGAGAAACTCTCGACAAGGCGGAACCGTAACTAAGGGTGGTCATTTCTACAAAGGCTGTCGATACTGCAAAAACAAACACGGGAGCTGTTATGAAACGTCAATTCTTGCAGCATTTCGGGGTCATTGCCGCCCTCCTCTTGGGTGTGCTCGCCTCGGGCTGCCACGATCAGCTTACAAATCCCGAACAGATCGTCGGGTCGGGCATCCTTGTGTTGCAGCCTAGGAGTGTCGCGGCGTTCTCGGGCATCCAGGTGAAAGGGATCGCGAAGGTGGTTATCAAACAGGACACGGTTCAATCATTGCGCATCGAGGCGGATGACAACATCGTGGACCTCGTCATGACAACGGTCGCTAACGGCCTGCTCGTCGTCGGTCTGCAGCCGGGTTCCTACAGCAATGTGACGATCAATGTGTACGCCTCAATGAAGAACATCGATCGGCTCGAGTCGATGGGTACCGCAGAATTTCTCACGACTGGCCCAATACATACTGACGCCATCACCTGCAGGATCACGGGCGTCGGGAAAATTACTCTTGCAGGCACTGCGACGAATCAGACGATTGAGGTAACCGGCACCGGCGACGTGCACAATTTCGATTTCGTCTCGACGCGATGCTGGGCACTCATCTCGGGCGTGGGTACGCTTGAAGTTCATGCAACCCAGCAACTGGATGCAGTTGTTTCGGGAGCCGGCACCATCGTGTTTGCGGGAAATCCACCTGTTGTTCATCAAACCGTCAGCGGCATTGGCAGCATAAAACCCAGGTGAAGTAAAGCGCCGACGCACGACGACATTGAATGGCCGATAGCCGACAACCAACAATTCTATTAACCACAGAACCGGCGAAGTCATGAGCGAGAGAGTTTGTCCATGGTGGTTGGGGTATCTTCTGGCGACTCCCATCAGGAAGTTCGCGCAAGATCCCGAGAAGATACTCTCACCATACATCAAAGATGGAGACTTGGCTCTCGATGTTGGCAGTGCGATGGGATTTTTCAGTCTACCAATGGCCCGGTTGGTTGGTGACAGCGGCCACGTGATTTGCGTCGACCTTCAGGAGAAGATGATCCGTGGACTCAGGAATCGAGCGCGCAGAGCCGGGCTGACGAACAGGATGGAAATGCGCGTCTGCACCCCTACCTCCCTCTGCATCGACGACCTGGGTGGGAGAGTCGATTTCGCGTTGGCGTTTGCAGTGGTCCACGAAGTCCCGGACGCCAAGAGGTTTCTTTCTGAGATTCGCGCGGCATTGAAACAAGACGGCATCCTTCTGTTCTCAGAGCCCACAGACCATGTGGCCAGGGAGGCGTTCAACGAGACCCTCTCCGTTGCTCGAGACATAGGATTTCGTGCTGAGGACACACCGGCGATACGAATGAGTCACACTGCCTTGTTGATAAAGGAGTAGGATTGCGGGCGGAGAAGTTTCCCGTTTGATAGCCAACGTGATGCGATGCTCAGATGTCGAAGATAATGACCTGAGCGAGGCAACCGATTGCCCAACACAGGCAGGCCCAACCTCATTTCAGCAGCAGCATCCGTTTGTGCGCAACCTGCTTCACGCCGTGCTCGTCCGTGGCAATCAGCTGATAGACATAAACGCCGCTCGCACACCGCGTCGCATCCCACACTTCTTGATGATAGCCTGCGAGCCGATCTCCATCTACTACCGAAGCCACCTCTTGACCTAGCAAATTGAATATCTTCAAGCTCACCTGGCTGTTGGCTGTCAACTGATAGCTGATCGTCGTCGCAGGATTGAACGGGTTAGGATAGTTCTGATACACCTCAAACTTCTCCGGTGCAGCAACGGCAACCGTGATCTCTTTCGAGCAGGACTCGCCTGTAGCGCCGGAGATGACAAACTTCAGCGTCTGGCTCTTCTTCACCGGAGCCGTCTTATCGACCGAGAACGTGAACGTCGCAGGCTGCTCTTGCTGTGACTTGATCAGCGCAATGCGTTGCTCTGTCACAGCAAACTTCAGCCACGAGGGCAGGTTGGTCACTTCCACCTTAACGCTTGCTATCGGGATTGTTGCCGTGTTTGCCACCGCAAGCTCGATCGTGTTGCCCGACGATGCAAACGGAAGCTGATAAACTGTTTGCCCCACGGCGACCGCGGCGCTTATCATCATCAATGCAACGAGTGTTCTCATTGCGCGACTCCCTTCATGATTCGAAATTCCTTGTTCAATATTGGACATTCACACCTGACGGATAAACTCCTCGCACCAAAAAGAGAGCAAGACACCCTGAGCGCCTGCCCGCCTTAGTAGTTCTTCCAACGCAGGCGGGGAACTCCAGCGCTCCCTTTGCGCGCAGTCGAAGGGTGCTATGAGCCCTCTCGGCTGGCTAAGTTCCGTCTCCGCCTCCGCCTTTTGTCTGCAAGCTGCAATCTGCAATCTGCCCCCTGTGTTCCTCTCCCCGTCTTCCATCTACCGTCTTACGTTTTTCTTCTCCCCTCTTCCATTTCCCATCTTCCATCTACCGTCTTCCGTCTCACGTCTAACTCTCTTTACTGCACACTGAACTCCACCAGCGCATTCGTGCCAATGTTCTGCACCTTATCCTGCTGCGTCGTGCCCAGGTTCATCCTAAACGTCATATTCGCCGGCAGCAGCTCCTTCGTCACCTCACCATTCGTCGTTGTGCCGATCTGTCGCCACGACGAGAAATAGTAGCTTATCAGTGCACCATCAACCGGCTGGCTCTGCGAGTTTCTCACCCTCACTGTGCACAACACCGTTGTGAAATCAACCGTGCTGTTCGTCGAGATATCCTGCACCTTATCGTTCGTGACGGTCTCGTAGCTCATCCTGAATGTGTAACTACCCGGCAACAGTTCTATCGCCGCAACCCCGTTTGTCGTTGCTCCAAGACTCTTCCAGGAGCTAAAGTAATACTGCACCGTTCCCTGGTCGATGAATGCTCCCAAGCTGTTCTTCAACTGCACAATTGCATTCACCGTGTTAAACACAACGGTGGGATTCGTGCCAACGTTTTGCTGCTTATCCTTAGTGGCAGATGCGTATGACATCCTGAATGTGTAGTTGGCAGGGAGCAGCTCTTTTGTCGCCACACCGTTCGTGGTCGTTCCAAAGTTCTGCCATGAGCTAAAGTAGTACTGCACCGTCCCAGTGTCTATCAATGCACCCTGACTGTTCTGGAGCTGGACCGCAGCATTGACGGTCTGGAAGGCCACAGTTGGATTGCTGCCTATGTTCTGCTGCTTGTCATTGGTTGCAGAAGCATATGCCATTCTGAACGTATAGTTGCCCGGCAGCAGCTCTTTCGTTGCCACGCCATTCGTGGTTGTTCCAAGGCTTTGCCAGGAGCTGAAGTAGTACTGGACAGTTCCCTGGTCAATGAACTCACCCAAGCTGTTCTTCAACTGCACCGTTGCATTCACCGTTGTAAACACAACCGTTGGATTTGTGCCTATGTTCTGCTGCTTATCGTTTGTTGCAGAAGCATACGTCATCCTAAATGTGTAATTGCCCGGCAGCAGCTCTTTCGACGCTACGCCGTTTGAGGTTGTCCCGAGATTCTGCCAGGAACTGAAGTAATACTGGACGCTCCCTTGATCGATGAAATCCCCCTGACTGTTCTTCAACTGCACGGCGGCATTCACTGTCGTGAACACAACCGTGGGATCTACACCTATGTCCTGCTGCTTATCATTTGTGGCAGCTGCGTATATCATTCTGAAAGTATAGTTCCCAGGCAACAGTTCTTTTGTGGCAACGCCGTTTGTTGTGGCTCCAAAGTCTTTCCACGCGCTGAAGTAGTATTGCACGGTCCCTATGTCTACGGGGCTACCCGCACTGTTTTGCAGCTTCACCAGTGTGTTGATTGTTTGAAACACTACCGGCTCCGTTCCGACGGTCACATTTGATTTCGTCTGTGAGCCCCCTTCGTATGTCATTCGCAGGCTCAACGTCTGGAGGCTGGTCGCGATGCTGAACGTGCCGTCGTTGTTGTTCACGGCGTCCTTCCAGCTACTATCATAGTATTGCAGCGCGCCGCCGGTGAGGTTGATCCCAGCGCTGTTGATGAGCTTGACAACTAGACCGGGCGGTGGCGCAACCGGCAATTGTCCTAACAAATACTCCGTGTTGTAGCGGATGAGGGCATAGGCTTCAGTTGTCAGATTGCTTGTGCTGTCGACATTGACATCTTGCAGGACCGTCTGGAGTGTGGCTCGTGCACCCGCAGTATTGTTCACTTGTAGTTGTGACTTCGCTGATGCGAAGTAGCCGATATACTTGTTTGCAACAACCTGCATTGTGATCCAAGCCTGCGAACCGGATTCGGTAACGTACAACAGCAAGCTGTCAAGCCAATCGGAAGCATTAAAACTCATCGGCGGTGCTGCTGGGCCAACGGTCCAGCCAGAGAATTTCACAGCATTTTGAATTGAATCGGTATTGGGTATATCATCCTCGTTCGGGAATCGTTCTTCCGAGAACAGGCTGTCAAAATCAAAAAATGGCGACACAACGCAGCGCCGGATTGCAGGTAGACCCTTGCTCATCATTTCATATACTTTTGAACTTTTCCCCGGATGAATCGCGTCATCACCTACTCCGCCAAAACAAGCTGTCAGATCATATGAAAGATCCGCTGTCCATGTTCGGCCAGGTGTCTTCAAGAAGCCCACAGGCACAATTCTTCCTTTCAGTTGCGGAAAAGTCCGTCTGAAGCTTGCTTCCGTATAGCCATTATTGATGAACCTCAAACCAACTGTATCGATGTCAAGACTTGCCGACTGTTTTGATATATCTATTGCTAATTCGGCTATGCTGCCTGTATTTGCAGCATCATTTGTTAACGTGTAAGTATAGTAGAACATCTTCTCATCGGTATTGTACATGATACTCGAATGGATTCGAACGGCAAGTAGGCTTGGGTATTGCAGGTTTTGCGCGAAGGCAAATGCTATCAATACCAGATCCAAAAGCACAGCAACAACGACTTTTTTCTTCATGTTGGTTGCCTCAACGAAATTCATAATGAATTTGTGGACGTTCAGAGTCTCGTCCGCCGTTATGTCTACCCACATAATAGGTCAGCTTAGCCAGTTTCTCTTTATCCATCATGCCGTGATTGATGTCGACACTAGTTCCTACTCGATGCAACTTGTGCTCTGGACTTGAACTGTCGAAATCCCAATTTGCTCTAGTGTCAAAATACCCACCGAATTCCAGACTCATGTCGTTGATACTTGTCTTTATCGTACTAGCCCCTCCATCTTCGGACCTTGTCCATTCATAAAAATCCAGAATAACAAGGTACAGGCTATTCCCCGTCTCAGCAGTGCACCAGTCATTGTCAGGATGGCGAGACTTTCCGTCTTGACTCTGGACCAATGTGTCTGGCACATCCTGAAGGAAAATGAGATATTTGAAGTTGACAAGGCCGGGCACCTTCACTTCCATATTCACTGTATCCTTGACCGTGGTGTCGGCCACCAACGATGCTGTCACCAAATATTTGCCCGAAACTTGAGAAGCGACAAGTGAATCAACAACTGCCATTCCATTTTGGTCGGTCGTAAGCAAGAGAGGATTTCCCTTTGGCTTGCCTTGTCCATAGAAATACCCCTGTTTCGGTTGAGGAAGTGAAACAGTCCCTAGATCGTGTTGGTGTCCGCCGCTGCGATCTTCAAATGACGTCATGACCCGAACCTGTTCGTCTTTCACAGGCTGGTTCGACGCATCCAACACCTGGATTCTGAAGCTTCTTTTGGGGTTGTATCCAGGCCTATCCGCGCCTCTGCGCGGTGGCACATATGGCCATGTTGTCCACGGAGCATGATCAAGTATCTTGACCACTTTCTTCTTCACCTTCAGCCGCGCAAGACCATAGTGTATGCCACCACTGGGCACACCACCGCCCAGTATCTTGGCTCGCGGTTGTTTCTGAGCAACGGAACTCACGTTCAATTGCAGTGCTTTCGCTCTCGGTCGCTGTTGCACAGTTGTCTTGTTTCGAGCATCCAGCGATCTGATGCTCATCGGCAACTCAAGTGGTTCTTCCGACACGAGTTGAATCAACACCTCGATGGAATCCGGCTCCGTTTCAGGATGGGCATAGTAATTCAAAGCTGCAAACCACCCATCGATGGACTTATCGACTTGAGTGCTGTCGAGCGTATATAGAAACCCAAAGGTGTCTGACTGCACTATCTCACATTTTCCCCACCAATCCTCCAGTTTGTTCGTCCATGGACCATCGAGGTTTCGCACCTGCAACGTGAGCGAGGTCGTATCTCCGTAGGACAGTATTGTTTTCCCCGCAATTGCACGCATCTGGGGCGGCAACACCGTGAACGTTTTCGTCGCAGGAGGTATCGATCCATTCTCCGCACTGATCCTTACCATCACCTGTGTTGGCGATTGCGGTTCCTTGCCCCATGCATCAAACTCTATTAACGTGGAAGCCACCGAATCAAGCACAGTGCCTCTGAGGCCCCTGTCGACATCGTGCAGTACTCCTGCGAGGGTATCGCCCAGAAGCTCAAACTTGAAGTAATGTTCCGGGGGGTCGTAAACAACCTGTGCACATGTATCCAGAATCTGGGCTTCAACGTACCCTGTCTCACCATGTTGCAGATCCGGAGTGTCATAAAACTGAAAATGTATTCCACCACAAGGCCCGACGGGCCCTCCCGCCAACGCGTATATCTCTCCAACAACCTTGTAGCGCGTGTCTGGCACGCGGGTAAAATGCCATCCGAAGTCGATGGTTGTGTCCAACTGTCCCGATTTGTAAACCTCAACGTAGTATAGCCACCACGGCATGATCATTGCAGCCGTGTCGGCGATTCCATAAAGGAAGTAATAGCCTGCCTGCGCGTCTGTCCTGGTATATGTTGCCTCACCCTGGTATTCGTCCTCATATCCTCCGGGTCCATCATAATAATCGCCTGTTATGATCTCGGAATAGATGCCTGCTGTCAATCCCGTATATACATCAAATCCTCTCGTCGCTCCACTGGGTTCGACAACGCCAAGATGCATCGGGCGTTGGATTTTTCCTTCGTCAACATTGTAAACTACCGTCCAATGAAAAACGAATTTCAGTTCAGCCGAGGCATTTGAAGCAACGATCGCCCTCGGCCTTATCTCCACCTTCTCTTTGATCTTCACCTGAGAAACAGAGAGGCTGGGAACAAGGATGCTCAACGCAATTGCTCCTGTAAGGAGCCTGTTGGGGAGGGTAGACATATCGCACCTCGTTTTGCGAAAACGGTGCGGGAGGGAGTACTCGCAATCAACTGCGATGTAACTTAGGCCATCCGCGAACCAATGTCAAGTAAGAGAACTTTGCGATTCGCGCACGAGCTTCATCGCCAGATGCCGAGATCCGCTCTCCCTGCGACGGTGCTTACGGTTAGAAGCGGGTAATCTCTTATACTCTGATGAACGCTACCCAGCAGCATCGAAAAGCGCAATACCTAAAACGCGGTATTTTTTCTAGTTGAAGAAATCGCCGTATACGCTGGAATGACAATTCCTTAACGCGTATTTGTGGTCAATCGAAGCGGGGGGTAGGTCTGCCCGCTTGCGAGGAACCCTATCCACCAGGCAGGGATTCTTCTGAGGCTCTTGCAGAAGAGAACGACCCGATATCTGAAGGAAGCACGCACAGCTCGCTAACGATCCAATCTTCCGTGCGACTGTTCTATTTTCACTTGCACGGTAATCGCGAGTTGCACCCGCGTGAAGGCTTTCTCAACAAAATGCTTGCAATGAAGATCGCCGGCCTTCTTCTGCTCGCTTAGCCGTCGGGCCACGCGACCAAGGAGGAGTTCAGCAGAACCCTTTCCTTTGCTCGAGAGATTGGATTTCGTGCTGAGGACGCACCGGCGATACGAATGAGTCACGCTGCTCTCTTGACAAAGACGTGGATAGAAGGAAGAATCAGGTGAGGCGAATCATCCAGCGGTAGTCTGATGACTGAATCCAGGGCGTACCGCCACGCCTAGCGGATCCAGAGCCGCAGGTAGTGGATGAATTCGTAAGAGAAGGCAGCGACAATGGCCGCACAGGGAATCGTGAGGATCCATGCGACCACAATCCTGCCGGCAAGTCCCCATCGGACAGCTGTGACCCGTTTTGTTGCGCCGACGCCCATGATGGCCCCGGTTATCGTGTGCGTTGTGCTGACCGCGATTCCGCTGAAGGCCGTGACGAGAAGCGTAATTCCACCCGCCGTTTCGGCACAGAAACCGCCCGAAGGCTTCAGTTTCGTCACCTTCTGCCCCATGGTCTTGACGATCCTCCAACCGCCGAACAGCGTCCCGAGTGCAATCGAGAAGTAGCAGCTGATGATGACCCACCAGGGCACTTCGAAGGTTTTTAGAACACCCGTCGTCACGAGAAGAGTGGTGATCACTCCCATCGTTTTCTGGGCATCATTGGTTCCGTGTCCAAGGCTATAGAGCGCTGCTGACAGCAGCTGCAGTTTTCTAAAGAGGTTGTTGACCCGCGTCGATGAGCGCTTGTGGAATATCCACATCAAGCTCACCATCAGGATGAATCCTATTACCATTCCCATGAGAGGAGCGACAACGATAAAAATCAACGTCTTCGTCCAACCACTGATGATGATGATATCGAAACCTGCCTTCGAGACCGCCGCGCCGGCGTACCCGCCCATGAGCGTGTGAGACGAGCTCGTGGGGATCCCGAAATACCACGTCACGAGATTCCACACGATGGCACCTGTCAACCCGCTCAGAATGACGTACTCGTTAATGCTGGAGAGCTCAATCAAACCCTTGCCGATGGTCTTGGCAACCTGATCCTCAAAGAGAAAGGCCGCCGCGAGATTGAAAGCCGCTGCCCAGACGACGGCTTTGCGGGGGGTGAGGACACGGGTCGACACGATCGTTGCGATGGAGTTGGCGGAATCGTGAAACCCGTTGAGGAAGTCGAAAAACAGCGCAAAGACGATGATGGCAACGATAAAGATCATCATGGCGATTCGTGGGATCCAGATTATGCGTGCTTGATGTAGATACCTTCGAGAACGTTGGCTGCATCCTCACACTTGTCTGTCGCTGTCTCCAGACCTACAAGGATTTCCTTGAGTTTGATGATCTGGATTGCATCCTTCTCCTTCTCGAAGAGGTCTGCGACACCATTGTCGAAAATCGTGTCAGCATTGTTTTCGTACTCATTGATTTTCTGGAAAACCCGCTGCAGCTCGTTCTTCTTGTTGATATCCCTGAGCATGCCCACACCTCGGTGAAGCTCCACGATGGACATCTGAAGAACATCGATCAAACGCACCATCGGCTCCGGAAACTTCTTGATCTTGTACAATGAAAGGCGACTGGCGACTCCATCCATATGATCCATGACATCGTCGAGTGCTGAAGCAAGCTGGTGAATGTCTTCCCTGTCAAAAGGCGTGACAAACGTCGAGTTGAGCTCGGAGAAGATCTTGTGAGTCAGATTGTCACCGTGATGCTCGAGTTCCTTGATCTGCATGATGAGCGTCTCGCGATCTGAACCTTCCTTTGCGACTGCGAGCTGCCTCAGGAGCCCGACGGCGTTGACAAGGTTCTGCGATGCTTCTTCAAAAAACATGTAGAAGGATTCATCGTGCGGCAGAAGCTTCTGAATGAATTTGTCAAATCTCATGGTCGGTGCCTCTTTACAATGAGGTTTTTCGAATCGATTGGCAAAGTAAATGAATATCTCGTACCTGAAGAATGTGCAGACGACTACACTCTTGCGCTCAGGACTTTCTCTGCAAGAGATTTGCGATAGCGTCGAAGTTGTGCGCGAAGCTCGGGATGCTTCCCAGCCAAGATCGCAATAGCGAGCAACGCAGCGTTCGCAGCGCCATCAATTGCGACTGTCGCGACCGGTATGCCGGCCGGCATCTGGACCATGGAAAGAAGCGAATCCAGGCCATTCAGATCCTTTGACTTGATGGGAATACCGATCACCGGAAGCAGCGTCTTTGCTGCCACGACACCGGCCAAATGAGCCGCTCCGCCGGCAGCAGCAATGATGACCTCGAGACCGCGGGACTCTGCCTCTGCCGCATATCGGAGCGTCTGATCAGGTGTGCGGTGGGCGGAAAGGACTTTCAATTCATATGGTACTTGAAACTCTTTGAGGATGGTCCGGGCGGGATTGACCTGCTCAAGATCCGACGCACTACCCAGAATGATGCCAACGAGTAGGCGCACTTCACTAGAAGTTCGTTTGGAAGCCATGCGGATGCACTCTTGGAATCGTGAAAGAAGATTGGTTGAAAGGCAGACGCTCAGGATTTCGGCGATTTGGCACGCGCGACCTGATGAGCGATGAGCGCCGCTGTTGCTCCTGCACCGAATCCGTTATCAATGTTTACCACTGTCAAGCCTGGAGCACACGACTGCAGCATTGTCATCAGCGCTGCCTGCCCCTGACCACCATATCCATACCCCGTGCTCGTCGGAACCCCAATCACCGGTACTGTCACAAGGCCCCTGACAACTGAGGGCAAGGTGCCTTCCATACCCGCGACGACCACGAGAGCAGAAACATCTTTGGCAACGACCTCCCTGAGAGGATCCAGAAGGCGGTGGATTCCGGCAATGCCGACATCATAGTGAGCGAGAACCTCGCACCCCATTACCTCGGCAGTAACGCGTGCCTCCTCGGCGACTGGAATGTCCGAGGTACCTGCCGCCAGGATCGCGATCGTCCCCCCGAAGATCTGGGCCTGGCCCCTTTCTTCTTTATGACCACCGTCCTGCCCAACGCGTTCCGCTCCACCTTCAGCTTCGATCCGAGTGAACGCTCGATGGCAGTTGCACACTCTTCGCTCACACGGGTCGCCAAGGCGATCCCCGCATTCGCCGCCATGCGCTGTAAAGCTTCCACGACCTGGGTGCTCGTCTTTCCCTCAGCTAGAATTGCTTCAGGAATGCCGGTTCGCTCGGTCCGATGAAGGTCGAGCTTGGCAAATTCTCCGATGATCCCAGTATGTCGTGAGTCTTGGCGCCTCATCTCCAGCGGCTTCAAATATAATCGAAAATCCTGAAAAGAACATGAAAAAGAATAGGGCAATTGCCTGCCGAGATGCTATCCTTGCGCTGCGCGCCGCAGTCTGTCCATCACCGTCGCACCAAGGCCATGTTCTTCCACGCCTTCCACGATAATGACATCAACGCGCATTGCATCAAGTTCTCGAAAAGTGCGAAAGAGATAACGAGCGAATATTTCAATGGACGTCGGCAATACGCGATAGAACTCCCCCGACTCCAGCTTCGCCATGAGCGGAGAGTGAACGATGCATCCAACCTTCTTCCCCGCTTGTCGCTGTTCCTGAAGAACGGAGGCCAGCCTCTGCGTATCGGCGTGGGGCACCAATACGACTTTGGCGCGGGGCGCGTAGTGCCGGTGACGCGTACCAGGCGAGCGTTCGCTGCGATCTCCCGACGTATCAGTCTCCACCGTACCAATGGCTTCTTCGATCCGCTCTCTGGTCAATCCCCCCAATCGCAGAATCACCGGAGGATCAACGGTGACATCGACGACGGTTGATTCCAGGCCGATGGCGGTCGGACCTGCATCGAGAATCAACTCAATGCGGCCGCGGAGGTCATCATAGACATGCTGAGCAGTGGTCGGGCTCGTCCGCCCCGAAAGGTTAGCGCTCGGCCCAACGATTCCTTCACCAAATGCTCGAATGAGCGCGAGGGCGACAGGGTGATCGGGCATGCGGACAGCGACTGTGTCAAGTCCCGCTGTCACAAGATCGGAGACGAGGATCGTGCGCTTCATGACCAACGTGAGCGGCCCGGGCCAAAACGTCTCCGCGAGGGTCTTCCCCTTTTCTGGGATCTCATCGACGATGTCATCGAGCTGTCTCGTGCCCGCAACGTGAACAATCAGCGGATTGTCCGATGGACGACCTTTGACCTCAAAGACTTTCTTGACCGCATCGGCGTTGAGCACATCCGCGCCCAGCCCGTAGACCGTCTCAGTCGGAAATGCCACAAGACCGCCGCGCCGAAGTGTGCCAGCAGCCTGCTCAATGATGTCGGCATCCATGTTGCTTGGTGCTATGTGGAGCAGCTTTGTCTCTGTCACTGTGGGTTCGTCGATGTAAGTCTGGGGAGCTTTTCTTCTTCAGTTATTTCTTCGATGCGACTTTCACCGGTGTCACACCTGCGAGCTCTCCGACGACGTTGACGAGCTCAGTACCCGTTGGAATGATTACTTTCGCATTTTGTGCGAGGGACCGCTCGACCGTTTCGAGCCGGCGCAAGAGCTGCGCATTGCCGACAAAGTACTTCTCCGCCGCCTCATTCACGAGTCGGATGGCCTCGGCCTCCCCCTCTGCTTCAAGAATCTTTCCTTGCCTTACGCCCTCGGCCTTCTTGATTTGCGCACGCTTCTCGCCATCGGCGGTCGTTTCAGCCGCCGTGGCAAAGTCAATTGCAGCGATCTTCTCGTTCTCTGCCTTAACGATCTTGTTCATGGTCTCCTGAACATCCTTTGGAGGGTCGATTTCCTTCAGCTCAGCCCTCACGATCTCGAGGCCCCATTTAGAGGTCTCTTCACGAAGCGTCCGCTGCAACTCCGAGTTGATCTTGCCGCGCTCGCTGTTTGCCGACTTCAGGGTCAGGGTGCCGATGATATTCCTGAGGGTCGTCCGGGCAAGGTTCACAATCTGAAAGCGGTAGCTGTAGACGTTATACTGCGACGCCTTCACGTTTTCCTCATCGCTCCGAACTTTGAAATAGATCTGGCCGTCGACCCGCGCGTTGAGATTGTCGTTCGTAATGATCTCCTGAGGCTCAGCGTCGACCATTTGCTCCGTGATATCGACCTGGAACATGCGATCAATGCCGGGAATGATCCAGTGGAAGCCGGGGGCGGCAAACCGATTGTATTTTCCGAGGCGCTCGATCAAGCCGCGGTGCGTCGGCCGAACAATGCGAATTCCAAAGAAAAAGACGAACAGAACAACGATAATGAGGATAGCAGTAACCATGTTTGTGTCCTCCCTAGTTCAGTTTTGTGTTCACCAAGATGATACCTCCCGCATGAACAGTCCCAAACATGCGCGTGGCATCCAAAGGGTCAAGAAAACGGATCTCCCGAATGTCACGAACAGGCATCTCCTTCAGCGACTCGATCTCGCCATAGTAGACGCTGTTCACATAAACAACCGGTCGCTTCAACGACCGGTCGGCATCTCCAAACGATTTCTCGCCCAGCGCAACGAGGAACGCCGGCCGGCGGATGCGAATTGCCTCGTAGGCCGTGAGGGCGGCTGTCTTGGTTATTTCCTCATCCGTCAGCACCTCACGTGACGATGCCAAACGAGCTTCGCGCGATACACCACAACCAGTTAAGAATATCGTCAAGATCGTGAGGGCAAAAGCAATCGCCCCCAGTGCCTTCATTCGCCTACTTCGCAAGTGCAACCGTGACATACCGTGCTCTGTCAAAGCGCGCAACAAAATAGCCAAGTTTGAGCGTGAATGGATACTCAGTCGCCGAGTCTCGCCGGCATTGCATCCAGTCAACGCAGTCTCCATTCTGACGGCAGCGACGGAAAGATCAATCACCAAAACCACCATGATCGAAGCTATTTCCATCTTGGCACATTCAGGTCCATCCTCGCAGATTTACGGCTTCTCTGATCTTGGGCCTTCGCAGATAGACGATCATGACAGCAGACGGAATAATCCAGAGGAAAAATCCTACGATAATCGTAAAAAGACCCAGCGGATTGACGTACGAGTATTGTCCCCCGCCCATGCCGCGCATCACCATCGAAAGCGTCTCCTGCATGTTCTGCCAGATCCAGAAGCTCAGCATGCTATCAACGAATGCATTGAGAAGCCCAACCCAGCACGCCACCTCAAGAGCTTTACGGCCCCACGCCCGGAGCCGAAGGAACTGAATCCCTGTGATGAGGACAAAAATGAAGAAGAAGATCCCGTACCAGGTCCACCAACGACTGTAACTATAGAGATCCATGACCTTTCTCATCGACTGCGGCACGTACTGTGAAAGCGCCGGCGAGTTGAGATCCAGGCCAAGCGTGTCGAACATGCTGTAACTGACGAGGCTGACGATGTTCACGACAATCAGCATAGCCGATGCGATAATGGTGGACCATCCTATGATGGTGATCGAGGGGAGCTTGGGAGCAGATGCTGTCGTTTCCATGCAGCTTTCCTTAGGCTTCGCGCGAAGCTGAGATCAAGCAATTGATCGTTGCAGCTCTAGGGCTTGATATCAAGGCAGGTCACAGTCTGGATCCGAAGAACACACAAAGAAACTTAGCTAACCAGACTTCGAAAAGCAAGGACTAGAAGAATTGCGCGATGCCGACAGAGACGAATGCGCCGCGCGGCTGGGCGAAGCGATAGGTGACATCGATGCGGAAGAAGGTGAGAATCCGGCCGATGCCTATTCCTGCCTCCGAATACCATCCGTTTGTCGTCTGTCCGAATGGAAGCAGCGAAGAGCTCCACGTCCTCGCAACGGTCCCGTGGAGCATCAGCTCAATGCTATTCCGATAGAGGAACGGTATATCCAGAATGAGAAACGGTGTGCTCCTGAAGTTATGTTCGATCGAGAGTGAAGCAAACCGTTCACCAATGAATTCCCTCACTTCGCCGGCACGGAGGACGCCGAACGGCCCAATCCCGTCGTATCGCGATTCCAGGCCGAACAGACGCTGCGGGGGAAGGGTGCCGCTCGATGTTCCTGCTGTCAGTTTGAGGTTCAATGTCGGCGGGAAGAGAAGGCGGGAGGAATATGTCGTGACACGGGCCTCTCCGCGGAAAACCATTCGCGTGTAATGGAAATCGCTCGCAAGGAAATTCGGATTGGAGTGTTCCACCTCGAGCTCTGCAGTATTCTGCGTGAGGAGCCCGAGCGGCACAGGCTCATCGCCATAGCGCACGTTGAACTTCAGGTTCCTCATCATCCCTTCTACGATCGGGGGATTCTGGCGGAATGGCTTGCTCCTTTCGAAAATGCTGAAGTCGGTTTTGTTCGCCGCAGTTCTTTGATCTTCGTTCCGATACTCAAGCCGAAGTGACAGACGGTGGATGGGGCGAGCGTCGAAGGAGGCGCGCCAACCATCGGCGTAGAAGTAATCACGATAGTCACTCTTGTTGAGGACCGCCGCCAGCGCAATCACGAAGGGGTCGTAGGTACTCTTCGTCAGGGATATTGGTGATCCCTCGGTAGCCGTCGAACTCCAGTCTGTACCGGCGACCCGCATCGAGGAACGCGGCTGCCCCCAGGTCATACTTTGCCTTCTTGTCTGAGAATCCGTAACCGGCCGATCCAGAGAGAGAAATTCGATCTATGACGCTGTCTCTGGAATACTTCAGACCGAGGAAGAGGCCTTCAACCCTGTTGAACCGAATCTTGCCATATCCCAGATACTTCAACGGAGATAGCGGCAAATCTACCAGTGGACCGGACGGCTTGAACTGTTTCTCTATCGTTTGGGTGCTGTCGAGAGTCTTATAGGCTTTCTGCTCCTCAAGCGTCAGCGGCAACACGTCGTGCTGTGCCCAGAAGAGCGAGTCGAACTTCTGCGCATTGGGCAGCTCAATCCTGATCGGTTTTTTGAACACCGAATCCGGCACCTGCCGGTTGATCTTATAGTCGTAGACCACAGACGCCTGCTCCACGACTATCCGAGGAATGGAAATCCCCATGAAATTGATCTCAATGAGTCCGCTGAGACCGATGTCCATTGGCATCCAATACCGATTTTCATAAAACGCGAACTGCTGCGTGTAGCGGAGGTCAAACCTTGAGACGAAGGGGATAGTGAATGCCTCGTTCGGCGACATGTCAACCCCAATCAGAGCATACGTATCGCCGATGACGTCAAGCTTGCCTCGAAAGAGCGGTGTGATGCGGGACCTGGGAGTAACTCGGATGGTATAGACTGGCGTCTCATCCCGCTGGCGCGTCTTCTCTAGTTTGAAATCGTAGTAGTCGAAGGCCTCCGGAGAAGTCGGACCGACGAATCGAAATCCTGTGAAGTCAATGTCGTCATCGTAGAAGTTAACCACGAAGCCGCCCACCGAGACGCCCACCCCGCCGGGCAGGTTCTCCGTTCGCCTCTTCTGTTTGATGACTTCCCGCAGTGTATCTCCTTTTTTCCAGTATCCCGTGGTGTACGATTCAGTGACCGCTGCAATTGCCGTGTCGCGGCGCATCACAAACCTCGTGAAGGCCTCAAATTCATACGATCGCAAGGTCTCGCTCCATTGTTTCTTGCGCTCGATAACCTCGCGCATGATCGCCATTGCCGGATCTTCATTGGTGACGACCACCTCCGGCATTTGAATTTCCGACGGTTGAAGCCGGGGGCTATACTCCATTCGTTGCTCGAGCGACACACGCAGCGTGTCCGATCGGTATCCAATGAAACTGAAGACGACGGCGTACCGGTCTTTGTCGAGGTAGAGCCTGTACACTCCCATCGCATTCGCGATGGTCCCCCTCGATGTTCCCACCACGCGAATATTCGCTGCCGGGAGCGGGGCATTCGTGACGGCATCCCGGACCGTGCCGGAGAGCGTCACAACCTGCGCCTGAGCGGGGCGTACGAGAATCGTCGAAAAGATGGCAAATGCCAGAACGCGTGTTTTCATTCGAGTGAGCACCGATTGGATAGGCGACTTAGAGTTTGTAACGTGAAAATCGCAATCAGGTTTCAGGGCAACTCAAGAATGACTTGGCACGACCGGTCGCGCGATCGAGGCTGTCGGCCAACCTGGTCTTCATTATTCCATCATTCCATTACTCCGCCTCCTCCACCATCTCAGCTCTTTTGCGCGGAATCGTAGACGATTTCTGCGATGTCCCTGACAGCGACGCGATCGGCCGCATCCCTGGACTTCACTCCATCGGTCAGCATCGTCATGCAGAAAGGGCACGCCGTTGCGATCACGCTGGAGTTTGTGGCAAGAGCTTCTTCCGTTCGCTCGATGTTGACGCGCTTCCCTTCCTTCTCCTCCATCCACATCCTCCCTCCCCCCGCACCACAACAGAAGCCCCTGCTGCGAGAACGCTGCATCTCGATCAGATCGATCCCGGGCACAGTCTGCAGGATCTCCCTAGGCTGATCATACACCTCATTGTAGCGACCGAGATAGCAGGAATCGTGGTACGTCATCGTGGCAACCTGTTCTTTCGCGAGCTTGATCTTCCCAGCATTAATCAACTGTACAATGAAATCGGTATGATGCATCACTTTGTAGTTCCCGCCGAACTGAGGATATTCGTTGCGGAGTATATTGAAACAATGGGGACACGCGGTGACGATGGATTTCACGCCATAGTTGTTGAGCGTCCCTATGTTCTCCTTTATCATCATCTGCGCGAGGTACTCATTGCCGATCCGGCGTGCGGAGTCTCCGGTGCACTTCTCTTCCACCCCAAGGATCGCAAATGAAACTCCGGCCTGCTGCATCAGCTTTGCGAACGATTGCGTGACCTTGACATAGCGGCTGTCAAACGATCCCGCGCAACCAACCCAAAACAGAATCTCCGCGTCCGGTTGCTGTTGCATAATGGAGATCCCGAGGCCTTCTGCCCAATCTGCCCGACTCGAGGCTGGAAAGGCCCAAGGCGAGAAGTTGTTTTCGAGATTTCGGAACACGACCTGGACTTCGGGCGGGAAACTCGATTCCATCAGCACGAGGCTCCGGCGCATCTCGACAATCGCGTCGACGTGCTCGATGTTGACAGGACATTCTTGCATGCAGGCCATGCACGTCGTGCATGCGAAAAGCTCTTCAGCACTCACGTAACTGTGGAGCAGCGTTTTCTCCAGGGGTCCCTTCCCACCCCCTTCGCCGCCTGGGTGCGTCTTCCGGCCAGACAGCACGAGTGGGGCTTTTTCCTCAAGCCTCTGGCGGATATCCATGATGATTTTTCGCGGCGAGAGGATTTTCCCTGTCGTGTTCGCCGGGCACGATGCGGTGCATCGGCCGCACTCAGTGCATGTATACCCATCGAGCAATTGTTTCCAGGTCAGGTCTTCAACGTCGCTCGCGCCGAACTTCTCCACATTCTCGGCTTCAAGATTGATCGGCTTGAGAGCGCCGCGCGGCTTCAGGCTCGAGAAATAGACATTCGGCACTGATGTCAGCACGTGCAGGTGTTTCGAGTACGGCAGGTAGTTCAGGAATACGAGGACGATGCCGATATGCGTCCACCAGAACACTTCATACCAGACCCGAACAGCGTCAAGGGTCATAGAGGCAAACACAGGGCTGATGGCTCCCGACAAGAACCTTCCTGCCGACGGACTGCCGCCTTCAAGAATCTGCCGTGCAGCATCCTGGCCGATCATGCTGATCACGATGAGGAGAATCATCATCAGGATAAAGGTCGCGTCCAACCGGCTGTGACCCTCAAGCTCCAGTCGTTTCGGCCGGAGAACATACCGGCGGTACAGCGCAGTTATGACAGCAAGAACAACCAAACCCGCGAAGAGCTCTTGCATGAAGACCAGAGGCTCGTAGAGTCCTCCAAGAAAGTGAAACGAAAAACCGCTCGCGAGCCCTTCGCCGATCGATTCGAGGACCGCCGTCAATAGAACGAGGAAGCCCCAAAATATCAGTGCATGCATGACTCCTGCCAGAGGCTCGCGCAAAATCTTGGACTGCGCGATAGCCACGATGAGCATCTTCCTGAGACGCAACCAGGGCTGATCAAACCGGTCTTCCGGCTGGCCGAGCTTCAGGTAGCGAACGAGTCGCCGGACGCTGAACGCAAAGACAACGAATGCAACAAGAAGCAGCACGAGAAAAATGATGTTCTTCGTCGTCATCGACTTCCTTCCCTAGGATCTGTTACTCTGAATCCATGATCGTCACCGCTTCCCCGGCAATGCTCACTTGCTTGACCCCATGTCCGGTCACCCGTAGCCGCACCTTTACTCTCCCTTTCCGGCCCATATCATCGCCCTGTTCGGCGACAAACTCCATCCGCCCATCGGGCAGCAGGAACGACGGAATCGGGAAATCCTGATGAATAGCATATTGATAAAGATAGACCCCAAGCGGACCGTTCGCGGAGCCGGTGACAGGATCCTCCACGATTCCCACCGCTGGTGCATAGAAACGAGAGTGCACGGCCGAGCTCGGCTCAATCGTCTCGAGCGTGAACACACTGATACCGAGCGTGCGTTTTGACCTCGTGAAGGAATCGAGCATTCCCAGATCCGGACGCAATGACTTCAGGGTCGAAAGCCTCTTCACCGGAAGATACAAGTAGGACTCAGACACGAACGGCAAACCAGTCTGAACATCCGATGCCCGGAGACCAAGGGCCACCAGGAGCGATGCGGGGACTTTCTTGTGGACGCGGAATTCGGGAATCGGGAGCTGGAATTCGACAATCGTGCCGGAGTATTTTTTTTCAACTGCAATCCCGAGAATCCCGCTTCTTGTTTGAAGCCGGAAATGGTACACGCCCGGCCGCTTCATCCCCTGCATGCCCGCTTCCGCCAGGGCATGAAAGCTCGCGATTGTCGCATGCCCGCAGAGGGGCACCTCAGCCGCAGGTGTGACAGATATAAGGTCCGGCCGGTGCCGAGCGGAAAACTCGCCCTTCAGGCGGCGAAAAACGACCCGCCCGACCTTATCCTTCTCGATATCATGATGCCGGAAATGGATGGCTATGAGGTATGCGAGCGGCTGAAGGCTGACGAAAAACTGAGAGAGATCCCGGTCATTTTCATTAGCGCTCTGAACGAGACGATGGACAAGGTCAGGGCCTTCGGCGTTGGCGGCGTGGACTACGTGACCAAGCCGTTCCAGTTTGAAGAGGTGAACGCCCGGGTCAGTACCCATCTGGAACTCCAGCGTCAGAGGCGCGAATTGAAAGAATTACAAAGGGTGAAAGAGGAAGCTGAAAGGCAAAAGTTCGAAAGGGTTATTCAAGAGATGGGCGATGGAGTCGTGGTCTGTACAGCCGATTGGAAGATAGCGGCGATTAATTCATCTGCCCAGAAGTACTTAAATATTACCGACCCGGAAACCATCAATTTAGTCGATTTTATTTTTCTAAATTATTCTGTTTCAATCCCAAAAGAAGAAATGATTGATGTTTCCCGGTCACATAAAGCTTTTGATGTCATCAGAGAGGAGACAGAACAATTCAAAGCATTATATTTAGAGGCAAGTTTGGATGTATTAAAAGATACCCAAGAGAAAGTTTCGAATATAATAATGACGATACGCGATGTAACTGATACGCGCACAGAAGAGCTAATGAAGCAGGATTTCTTAAGCCTGATGTCGCATAAGCTGCGCACGCCTCTTACCGTCATCGCTCAAAGTGCATCCATACTTCAGAAAGAAAATATTTGCGGTCCACTTAATGACAAACAGAAAAAATACATAGAGTCTGTTTTAAGACAGTCGCGTTTACTTACAAATTTGATTGATGGACTATTAAAGTTCACGGAATTGAATACGATGAAGCTCGATCTA
>CAVUAC010000089.1:0-67830 GCA_963739335.1 uncultured Bacteroidota bacterium
CGTTCGTAATAGCCGCTCCCTCCGCTCGCGACGATCGATTTAGGTCGTGCATCCAGGAACCAGTTGTAGATATCGAGCTGGTGTGATCCAAGGTCGACGACAGGACCACCCCCAAGGTGCCGGTACCAGCGCCAGTTCCGGAATTCTTCCATCGAACGGTACCCGTATTTCCTCAGCACCTCACCATCGATGGCAGATCCTTTGGGCCAGCCGTTGTCAGGTTGAACCGAGCGGTTCCACTGCCCGTTGACCGTTGTAATCCTTCCAAGAACTTTCGCCTCCTGAATCAACTTTTTGTAACAATGAACGTATCGGGGATTACTACGGCGCTGATGACCGATCTGGAGCAGCTTGCGGCTCTGTCGCGCTGCATGGACCATGCGGCGGGCAGCTTCAAGCGTGTTGGACATTTCTTTCTCACAGTACACGTGGAGTCCTGAAGCCAGACAGTCAACCGTCTGTTGAGCGTGGCAGAAATCCGGTGTGGCAATGAGGACAGCATCGAGGCCTTTCTCCTTTGCAAGCATCTGGCGATAGTCTTGATAGGCGTTGACTTTGTGACCGAACTTGTCGAGCATCCGCTGCGCACGCCTCAGATTGTACGCCTCCCAAATGTCGCAGACTGCTCTGAAACGGACGCTGGGGATTTTCAAGCAGGCATTCATCAACACCTGGCCCTGCGCTCCTGCGCCGATGAGGGCGATCTTCAATTCGTCCGATGAAGAGGATTGCCGATTCTCACTGGCCGCCTCACCCCGGTTCGCGCGAGAAGCAACCCGGCCCCTGCTGCAGCCGTGTAGCGCAGGAACTTCCGTCTGTCAATGTCTTTCATCGCTTTCTTTCCACTCAAGTTCCTTGATGGTGATATTGCGATATTCCACTTTCAGACTATGGCACTGAAGTCCAATGTATCCTGACCGACGCTTCAGGCCCGGATGACTGGATTCCTTATCCATGTGCGAGATCAAGTCCGCGTTGACAATGAGCTGGTTATTCAACGTGATCCTCACACGTGGACCTTCAGCAACGATTGTGTAATGCTGCCATTCACCGGCTTTCTTCGTTGCACGCACAGTGGGAGCTTGAATGCCATATATGCTCCCGCAATACTGCCATGGCCTGAGCTTGGCATACTCTGCAGCATAGTCGTCGAGAACTTGTACTTCCATCCCAGTATAAGCCGGATCACCCTGGCGCGGGGAACGGAGGAACACACCGCTGTTTCCCCCTTCGGATACACGGAAATCAATGTCAAGCTGGAAGTTATCGTACTCTCGGTCGGTCGAGAGCCATCCTCCTCCCTCACCCGTCGTGAAGAGGATTCCGTCTTTTATCCCCCAATTCCCTTCCTTTCCGTCGATAATCTTCCACCCCTTCAGATCCTCGCCGTTGAAGAGACTGCCGGTGAAGAGCGACTTTTGCCTGGGGATTTCACGAATGAAGATGTTCCTGAAGAAGAGCGGAGAGTTGTGAGACTGCAACTCAATTTGACCCGTCGGGAAGACAGGTATGCTCCTATCCCAGTAGTTCTCCAGAGCAACACTGTCGACCACCAAGACATCGTTGAGATACACAGTCGCTCGTTCACCGATCATCCGTATCCGGAAGGAGTTCCATTCGCCAATCGGATTGTCTGCACGCTGAAGCGGTTTGCTCGGTCCTTTCTGATTATTATAGAGCCCGCCAGAGCCTTCAGGCCATTGCGCCGGATCCCAGATCTGGACCTGTGGAGAGCCGCGGAGATAAATTCCGCTGTCCCCCTCTTTCTCAATCTTCCAATCGACCAGCAATTCGAAATCGCTGTAATCTTTCGCCGTGCAAAGGTTCTCCCCTTTGCCGTCGAACACCAGGACGCCGTCGGCGACCGACCAGTGGGTGCGCATCGATGAATCGGCCAAAACCTGTGCGGCGGCGAGCTGCGCTGAATCCATCCTAGCACGCTGCAGTGGATTCGCGACGAGCCCTTTCCAGCCTTTCAGATCCTTCCCATCAAAAAGTGGCACAAATCCGGGGGGCGGTGTGTTCATCCCGGCACTTGCGTCGAAATTGCGTGCCGCCTGGCTTTTGAAACGTGCGGGCACTTTCGATTCAATGAATACGCGCGCCACTTCAGAAGAACCCAGCTCATCCTTTTTCTCTGTCTTTCCCGCGGAGATCTTTCCGGCAGCCATCGCGGCATCCAGACCCAGCGAGTCATCTCCAATATATGGAATCACGAGCCGAAGAGCTTCTTTGCTGCGAAGATTGCCCAGCGCTCCCAACACAAGACGTTTCTCATCAATCCTCTCCGCCGCGGCGAGCGTTTTCTCGTGGTACCGCACAGCGGTCGGAGGATTGATGGGTGCATTTTCAACGACTCGAACGCATCCTCGCAATGCGAGGACGCGCAGATTCAATTTCTCTTTGCTCTTCGCGATCGTTAGGAGACTATCGTATGCTTCAATCGTTGGCCAGTCGGCGAGTGCGCGGACTGCCGCATCGCGCGTGTCGGCATCCTTGCTGCGCGCGTTCTCCCCAATGACCGCCAGTGCTTTCCTTCCACCGATCCGGCCGAGCGCACGAAGGAGTGTTCTTCGTTGTTCAATCGATGCACTCCTGTAGGCTTCGAGAACCCTATCTGCCCGGTTCTCAGATTCTCCGATCCGCGAACAGACCGATGCAAGACTTTTCTGAGCTGCTGAACGTTCTGCTTCCTCTTCCGTGCCAAGCAGAACTGCAATCAGTTGCGATTGGTCTTTGTCTGTTGCCACTGTCCCGAGTGCTTTGATGGCGGCAAGCCGAACGGAAGCATTGTTGTTCTTGCACAGGTTGACAACCGGCTCGACGGGTACAACTGTTCCATATCTGCCTAGGAGGTCTGTCAACATCACAGACGCCGGTGCAGTTACATGAGGAAGTGCTTCGACAACGGGTGGAACCACTTGAGCCGACGGCAACCGATCCAAGGCTTTTTTGACTGCAGTAATGTCGCTTGCTTCCTGGCTCTGCCGAAGCAGGATTAAGTAGGCCGGTATGGCTTCCGCACTTTTGAGGCGAACAGCCGCATCAATGGCAGAAGCTCGCACCGTGCTGTCGGCATCGTTGATAGCTTCGGCAACTGCGGGGAACGCACTCATGTCTCCTCGTCGGCCGAGCATTGCAAGAACCTCACTCCGAACCTCGGGCCGGGCTCCCCTTGCAGCTTCAACCCATTTGTTCGTGGCGGGCTCACCCGGTATTCGTGCCCCTAAATCCAGCGCTGCGGCACGTAGCTGCTTACTCGAATCAGCCATCGCGCCAATAAGCTCGTCGAGGGCACCTTCCCTCTTGGTCTGCACCGTGACTTCGAGAGCCGCAGCACGGAAATGGTTTTCACCAATGGAAACACTGCTCGTGTACAGTTCTTTGCTCATTCTGATCGCCTTTGCAGTGTCTCCTGCTTCGGCTTGTCGGCGAGCGAAGAGGAGGTAATACCACATGCACTCGTTTTTCTCCGCTGCGGGCCCGTTCACCGCTGCCTCTGTAAGAATCTGGTCGGCTCTTGAATCCCCAATATTAGCCAGCGCGTAGAGCGCAGCCAGACGAACACCAGGGTTTTCATTCTTCGCCTCCTTGAGCAGTGGATCGACTGCACTACGACTTCTGAGGTCACCGAGGCTCTTTATGATTGTGATTCGACAATTTCCTCCGGCCCCCGGCAATGCTAAAAGGAGTGGTGGCTCGGCGCCATCACGGATCGCCACCATCGCCTGCGCCGCCGGTTCGCAGAGTCGATCATCGCTGAGGAAGCGGGAGAGGGTTCCCGTCGATTCCCTTTTCCCCGCCACCTGCAGACGCGCGATGAGGAACGACGCTTGCTCAACTGGCAAAGGACTCTCAAGCGCTTTACCCAATGCTGAGACAAGCATCAAACGATCGGCTTCGGTACCCTCATGAACGACATACGTCGCCAACCCCTGCAAAGCATATTCCGCCTGCGCATTGCGATCGGTGCCTGGCGGTCCAAGTCTCCTGCAAATCTCTAGAACGCCTCCCTGTCCCATCTGTATCATGGAAGAAAAAATCCAGCGTGCTTCAAGCGAATCCCGGGCAGGCATCCTGCTCATCAGTTGATCGAGCGTGAATGCCGGTTTTGCGGATACAGCGTCAACCGGCTTGGTCGAAGCGCAACCACATAGGAGCAGCGCAACAATGAATAGGACAAAAACAGAGATGTAGTTTTTCATGGATTCACCGTTTGTCACTAGAAGTGCCAAGGAGCGCGCATGGGAGGATCGATCAACCGATTGGCCGCCTCATCGTTCTTGCATCGCTGGGTCGCGGGATCGAAATGCACAGTTCGGCCGAGCTGCCACGCAATCTTCGCAAGATTAACGAGCGTCGCAGACCGGTGGCCATTCTGCTCGTTCAATGCGAATTTCTTCCGCGTCCGAACTGCGACACTGAAATCGCCCAGCAACGGCTCGGGATCGGGAAGCGCCGCGAGCTTTTCCTTTATGTTCGGAATAGTGCATCGGAACCCCTTGAACAACTTTCCATTCGGGCCCTCGATGAAAGGAATCTCCTCATTCTCTTTTTCTCCTTCAAGAACGATCCGGCAACCGTCCGAGTACGTCAAGAAGATTCTACGGAATGAGCTGGCAGCTTCCGGATGTTGCGGCGGGGCGTCGACTTCGATCTTCACTGGGCTTTCTTCATCCTTTCCGAGAATGTATTGCGGCGGATCAAGGTAATGCTGTCCCATGTCCCCCAATCCTCCCCCGTCATAATCCCAGTAGCCGCGGAATGTCTCGTGTGTACCGATGCCGATGGTAGGGCTTATACGGTGCGGGACCAAGCCAGAAATCATAGTCCAGTTGGGGCGGAATCCATTGCGGAGTCAGATCCGTCTTCCCGCTCCAGTAGAATTTCCACTCGAAGCCCGTTGA
This sequence comes from uncultured Bacteroidota bacterium, assembly GCA_963739335.1. Taxonomy (GTDB): domain Bacteria; phylum Bacteroidota; class Ignavibacteria; order UBA10030; family UBA10030; genus UBA9647. Next base: position 4,908 of record CAVUAC010000089.1, read on the forward strand.
AGCTGCAATCGTCACCGTCAGCGGCCAGCCCAGCATACCGCTCTGGACAAGTTTCTTGTATTCTTTGATGGTACCGCCGCTGTCGTAGAATTGGTCTCCGCTGTAACGGAACCAGGTGTTGATGCGGAAAATGCGCCCGTACATTTTCACGGCTTCGACAACCTTTTCCCCTTCGGCGATTGTTCGGGTCATCGGTTTCTCGCACCAGATATCTTTTCCTGCCCTTGCCGCCGCAACCGCTATCAGCCCGTGCCAGTGAGGGGGCGTCACAATGTGCACGATATCGATGTCTTTCCTCTCGAGCACTTCCCGGAAATCTCTATAGCCCTTGACTCCGGGGCCGCCGATCTGCATTCCTTCTTTCATGTGTTCTTCGTCCACATCACACACAGCGAGCAGGCGCCCGCTGGTGTTTCCGAGATGCCAGTGACCCATTCCCCCGATACCAATGATCGCCTTGGTCAATTCATCGCTGGGGGCTGTATACCCTTGACCGCCGAGAACGCGCCGTGGAACAATTGTGAAGACTCCAAGTGCAAGGGCGGATTTAATAAACTTACGCCGTGAGAGTTCCATATGGCTCCTATGCCGTTTGCGTTGCTTTGTCAGAAACGGACTTGGTGGTATTCTTGAAGAACAGACCGAAAACAATCATGATGATAGCTGCCAACGCGGCAGGGATACTCCAGAACGTTTGCCACTGGGAGGCAGCATCAGGACCTGTGGAGGTGACGATACCGTTGTAAAGCCATCCGGATACTTGAGCGCCGATGAACATGCCGACACCATACGTCATGAGGACAAGGAAACCCTGAGCCTGTCCACGTATCTCACGCGTGGAGCTCTTGTCGACATAAATCTGGCCCGCTACAAAGAAGAAGTCGTAACAGACGCCATGGAGGACGATTCCACCGATGATCATCCAGAAAATGCTTGCCGGCGCAGCAAGTGCAAACAGTACGTATCTCAACACCCACGCGAACATTCCGACAAAGAGTATCCACTTGATGTCCATAAACCGGAAGAAAAGCGGCAGCAGCAAAATAAAGAGCGCTTCTGACATCTGGCCAAAGGTCATCTTGAACGCCGGATTGATGAGCCCGTTGAAATTGACAAACACCGGCGCGTACGCATAGTATGTGGAGAGAGGTATGCAGATCAAGAACGAGCTAACGATGAAGACAACGAACGATGGACTTTTCAGTTGAGCGAGCGCATCGAGACCAAGGACCTGGCGCACGGTCACTTTCTCCTTGGCAGAAGGGGGCGTGTGCGGCAGCGTGTAGGAATACAATCCCATGACCACGCCAGCTATGCCCGCTATACGCAGCGGCAGGCCAGTTTCATCTGCTCCCAGCACGCCGCTGACAAAGACACCTGCCACAATCCAGCCGATCGTTCCGAACACGCGGATAATCGGGAAGTACTTCTCCTGTTCTGTCATGTGATGGAATGCGAGAGCGTTGGCAAGGCCGATGGTCGGCATGTAACAGACCATATGCAGAAGGAGGAGGAATATGAACCAACCCGCTGCTCCGGACTCCGCTGCAAGCGGTGCAAGGAACATTGCTACGCCTCCGATGAGATGCAGCGCAGCAAGTACTTTTTCCGTCGAGAAAAACCTGTCAGCCACCATGCCGAGGAAGAACGGCGATATGATCGCACCGACGGGACCAACCGTGTAGGCCCAGTAGATAACATCGGACATGCCGATGCGACTCATGTAGTTCCCCACCGTGACGTACCACGCGCCCCACACGAAGAATTCGATAAACATCATGCCGCTGAGCTGCAGATAGAGCGATCTTTTCACAACGGTCCTCCTGTTTGAAGGTATACAGCGTTTCCAGTTCTCACCGACTGGTCTGCCGCAAGGACAATGCGCAGACTGTTGATCGCATCGGCGAGATGCTCATGGAGATCGACGTCATATTGGATTGCGCGAAGGAAATATGCCTGCTCCCGATTGCACAACTCTTGATGATCCGGTTCGTCGCTAGTGTTGATAGTTGTGTTTTTCATCGACGCTGCATCATGTTTGATGAGACTGTTGGTCTTCGTATGGGAATCAATGTCAGATGACCCTCCGATCTTCTCAGCCCGGGGCTCGGCAATGCTGATACATCCTTTCGGGCCAATGACGTCCTTGACAAAGTAGGCGGTTTCACTCATCATCGGACCCCAGCCCGCTTCGTACCATCCCACCGACCCGTCCTCGAACACCACGTGCAGATGACCGTAGTTGTACATCGATTCGCTGATGTCTTCGGTCAGGCGCGCACCGATCGCCTGGACACGCACAGGACGAGAACGAGTCATCTGGCACATGACATCAACATAATGTACCCCACAGTCCACGATGGGAGACATCGAATGCATGAGGTTCTTGTGCACTTCCCATTCTTTTCCGCTACTTTGCTGGTTCAGATTCATTCGCATGACGAGAGGCTTTCCCAGTTGCCGCGCCTCCTCGATAAAACGCTGCCACGCAGGGTGGTGACGGAGGATGTAGCCGACGACAACTTTCTTCCGCATTTCCTCCGCGGCCCTTACAATTTCTTCTGCCTGTTCGACCGTCACGGCGAGCGGTTTTTCGACAAACACATGCATTCCGGCTTCGAGTGACCTTAAAGCGAGACCGTGGTGTGTCTCAGGATAAGTACAAATGGCCGCTGCGTCGGGATGGGCAGCAGCAATGGCCTCTTCAAGGGAAGAATAAAGCGGAACGCTTCCAAGTTCCTGGGACAAGGGCTTGATCTTCTGCAACGATCGATCCACAAGTCCCACCAGTTCGAATCCCTGAAGGTGAGCATAGGCACGTGCATGGGATGACCCCATATTTCCACACCCCACAACAACGACGCGAACTGTGTTCATGGCTCTTATGCGTCAGTCCTTCAATTCGACAAGCCAGACATTTCTGTACTGCACGAGGTTCCCATGGTCCTGGAGAAGGAGCCCGCCCGGAAGATGCACATCATCTTCGAGCGAACTTCCTGTCGGTCCGGGTACGACAACATCCTCGTGAATTATTACTCCATTGTGCATGACAGTCACAGCGGCATCCTTGATCTTTTTCCCATCTTTGTCAAACCGGGGCGCATGGAAGGTCACATCATACGTTTGCCATTGACCGGGAGGGGCGCACATGTTGACGCGAGGTGCCGCCACTTTGTAGATGCCTCCGCACTCATTGTCTTCCCCTTTGAGACCGTAGCTGTCCAAAACCTGCACTTCATACCTGCCCTGCAAATAGACGCCGCTGTTCGCACGCGCTTGTCCCCGCGCCTCCGGCATGAAGGGCAGTCGGAATTCGAGATGGAGCTGAAAGTCTAAGAATTTCTGTTTCGTGACAATGTCACCGCTGCCCGGTGTTACCTCCATGACTCCATCAGCAACTTTCCATGCAACAGGTGTCCCCCTCTGCTTCACATCGCGTCGTTCCCATCCATCGAGGTTCGTTCCATCAAACAAGACGACAGCATTAGTCGCCGGCTTCGCGCCAAGAGTGGGCGAGAGACGTACTACGTGCGTGACCTGGAAGGACTGTGCCTCCTTCATTGACATGGTGCCCGATAGAACCCCATCGGCAAGTTTCATCCGCCAATCGGGGTGATCTGCGATCACGAAACGTCCGCCTTCGAACTGCGCCTCATACGACGTCTTGAACCAATCATCTCGCTGGTCAAAATACACCTGCACATTGAACGCATATTTGTTCGCGCCCAGCGCAATAGCCTGAACAGCCATGGGAATGACCATTCCCGTGTTGGTTACGCGAAATCCTCGCCAATCTCCAATCACCGGGTCAAGTGATCCTCCTTCGCTCTTCAACGTTGAAACTGAAGGGGCACATGAACCCACAATAAGTGTGCAAGCAAGAATTGCTGTGAATTGTAGATATGATTTGATATGCATGGTGGTCTCCTTTGGTTATCCATCCTTGTTCAATGAAACGCGAATTCCATCGAGTCTTCCGCCATCGGGTGAGCGGAACCGCGCACACGCACCCCACCCACCCAATCCATTGTTGATCTTCATCATAAGAGAATTCCACCCCTGCCTCAGCGCCACCTGGACAACATCCTCACCCGGACCTACGCCTCGCCTCACATCCTTCGCATGGACGAGCTCTCCGTTCAACCAGATTTTCATACCATCCTCGCTTCCAACCTCCATTCGTGCTTTCTGATCGGCCGGGGACCAGACGTTTGTCCGTACATAGACGACCTTGAAATTGCCTCCCACAACTTTGTCGAAGTCTAGGAGCCACAGACGATTCTGATCCGTCATGCTCCGAAATGGTCTCCACCGCACCTTTGATGCGTCAGGACCTTCCGGGGCGAATGACTCTGCAAACAGGTCCGCGTTCTCTTTGGTGTATGGACCCGCGATTTCCCACGCTGTGATGTAGTCTTCCAGTCGTTCGAAGCTCCTTATGATTCCCTGAGCTCGAGACACAACGGTTTCATTCTGTGAGAATTGAGCCACCTGCTTCAAATCCGGAATAATTGCGGCACCTGCACTTCCGATAATCCATTCGCCAATGTTCACCACCGCGGCCTCCGCTTCCTGCCGAAGGTTCTTGTCCTTCAGATAGCTGGCAGCCAGCTGGAATGCTGCCAGTGAAGGTGCCTCTCCTACAGCCGACAGAAGGAGCTTGAGTTCATCCTTGTTTGGAGCAATCTTCATTGCTTCGCGGAACATCTTGATCGTTTCATCACTAGAACGTTTCGTCTCGAGACCGATCAGTCGTACAGATCCACGGAGGGCCAGTGCGCGGTGCGTGCGTTCTTTAGCCGTTTTCACCACCTTCCAGAGATTGGGATACGGTTCTGCTGTTGGCCACTCGGAGAGAGCGCGGATCGCGGCAAGGCGGATTTCTGCGTTCTTGTCCCCCAAAGCTTTGCAGAGAACCGGCAGAGAGGCCGGTGCGCCGATCTTACCGAGAACGCTGATGAACGATGTCCTGGTATCCCGTTTCTTGATGGTATTGTAAACTGCCAGCACAGCTTCGTCCTGTTTTGCCAGATTGGGAATTCGGCGTGCAGTTGCGACGACGGACATCTCCAGTTCCCGCCGTTCCGTTTCGTCTTTGGCAATTGCAAGAAATCCAACCATTGCGGGGAGCTGATCCGCACCAGCCAGCACTTTCAACACTTTTGCGGACTCGATGCGAACCGGTGCGGACGGGTCCTTGGCAGTCTGCAATAACAGCGGAGTCGCAGAACTCATCTTCCGCTCGGCGACGGCCTTAATAAGTTCAACCTTTACTCTGGCCTCGGCACGAGGGAGAGCTGCAATAATTGCGTCCTCGACGCCGGGGGCATTGAGCTGGTACAAGCTTGCTCTCGCCTCTTTCTGCTCAGGCCCTTGAGACGACGCAGCATCAGCCAGAAGTGCTACAACGGTCGCATCGCCGCTCCTGCCAAGCGTTCGCAGGGCCGCACCTCGCACATCAGGATTCTTGCTCGAAGCAGCTTCGACAACTATCTTCTGGATTTCAGCGTCGCGTTGGTGAGCAAGGGAGGCAATCAACTGAGCCTGGCCCGCCGGGGGTAGGTCCGGGAACGTACAGCGCGATAGCTCGAACGTTTTCTATTCCGGACATCTCCCTCACCAGCTGGACGACAGTCGGATGCAGCTCGGTGTCTTTACTCCTCAGGGTGTTCGATATCAATGCTGCTGCATTCCCCGGGTCAGCGAGGATCGTACCCCTCAACGCCGCGGAGCGGATGGGGATCGACTCACCATCTACGTTCAGCTCTTTATATACTGCCAGTCCCCGATCCTTGTTTGCCTCTTTGCAGAGGTGGTCGGCACAGACAAGCAACGCATCCTGGAGATGGCTGCGCACTTGTGGCTTTATTGATTGCTTCGAGCTTTCCAGCGCCTCGAGCGCTGCCAGTGTACCAATGTTGCCAAGCGCCGACACAGCAACCGTTGCCAGCGCCGAATCAGGATGAGCCACCAGAGGTCGCAGCACTGAAGTTGCACTCTGCACCCTGCGGTTGCGCAGTGCGCTGATGATGCCAATCATCGTCCGGACTTTTGAAGTCGGCAGAGCCCGCAGAAGCGCTTCATCCACCTTGGATCCTTCAATCGATTCCATGGCGAACAACGCCATGTCCGTTGTTGCCGAGTCTAGGAGCATCATGCTCAGGCGCGGCACCGATGCTTCACTCCCGATCACTGCAAGGCGTGTGCAGATGAACTGCTTTCCAGCGAGCGTAGCATCTCCTCCTAGGAATTGTAGAAATAAGTTCTCCATCCTGTTGCGCGCTGCCGGTAGATCATCCACATCGCGGATGAACTCGTTCAGGTCAGCCATCGCGGCACGGCTGTCGCCGTACTGAAAAGCTGAGATATGGCGGAGCAGCAAGGCAAGTGAATCCTGGTTGAAAAAGCTCATAGGGTCGAACGGAAGAGGCGTCGTGTCCACGGTGAGGTCGCCGAGCGCGAACTGAATGCCGTCAAGATAATGCCGGAGGACAGCCGGGTTGGCGTAGACCTCGTGGTTGTGTCCGAGGGAGCAATAGAAGAGGCGGCCCTTTCCGTATGCTCTCACCCAGCTTATGGGGATGTCCCTGTCGGTTCGCCTGACACCGTTTGCTTTGCGATTCCGTTCCGATTTCATGTCCAGCCCGAGAAGAACGCGACTGTTCTTCCTGAGATCCATCTGCCGGACACGGTAGATCTCGTCCTTGATGGAAAAATCTCTTCCCTGAAATGCTGCATTCAAGATATGGGTCGGATCTACAATCTTCACGTCCCACGTTCCATCAGCGGTCCAGGGATGGCCGTCAAACACTCCTCCGAACAACGCCTGCCCCTCCGGCCACGTCAGGAAATTATCCGTTGCGGCATGGATTCCAATAATCCCTTTTCCGCTTGCGACAAAGTCCAGCAGACTTTTGCGAAGTGCCGGGTCATCGAACTTGAGTTGTGTAGTGTTGTTGAAACACACGGCGTCGAACCGAGCGAGATTCTCCGGCCTGAACACGGACATTTCCACACTTTGTACAGTTTCGAAGGCTCCGGTTTTTTTGCCGATGACCTCCAACGCCCTGCTGGCACGTTCGATGGCGCCGTGCTTGAAACCTTCTGAGAGATTGAAAACAAGGAGCGTTCGTTGCTGTTTTGGTATGGCCGTCGCTTTTGCCGGCGCCGCCTGCTCCATTCCTTTGATTTCGTCAGTCGAAAGTTGCGCAGATGCAGGAATTACGAGCGCAACAGAAGCCAGTACCGCTATCAGGAGATAACATCTTGAGGACTGTTTCATGAGGTTTCCTTTATCGGTGACACTTCGATTTACAGGTGCCATGGACTTCGCATCGGACGCGACAAGAGCCTGTCCGCTTCCGGGTCGTTGATGAATCGCTCCGCCACCGGATCCCATTTCACTTTGCGGCCGAGCTTCAACGCAATCAGTCCAAGATGGCAGATCATCATCGAGCGGTGAGCAATCTTCGCAGGTGTGCTCGTCTCCGACCTGTTTCGTACACAGTCGAGAAAGTTCTGATGATGGTCATCGCTTTTGTAGAGGTGGATTTCCTCCGGCCCGATAACCGAGCTGAGAAGCGATTTGTCCGAAGCATCGATAGCCCCCCGATCGACCCAGATCCACCCATCCGACCCTTCAAATTGCACTCCGGTCCCTTTTGGCTGCTGCTTTTCATCCGCGACGGTCAAGGTGAATCCCTCTTTGTACTTGCACTCGAACCGATACTCTGTTGCCGTGTCGAACAATCCGTCTTCGCCATTCGGGAACGTCGCAACACCTTCCACCTCAACCGGACTCGTGAGCTCGGTTCCCATCCCCCACTGAGCGATATCACAATGGTGTGCGCCCCAGTCTGTTATCCTCCCCCCGAATAGTCGCTGTTCCATCGAAAATTGTAGTGGCAGCGATTCGGGCTGTACGGAGCCCACGGGGCAGGTCCAAGCCACATATCGTAGTCGAAGCCATCCGGAACAGGGGCCGGTTTGTACCCGTTTGGATCGGGGATGTTTTGCCCGTACGGTAATCCAACGCGCACCGTGTGCACTTTGCCGATTCGTCCATTTCGAACCAGCTCGCACGCGCAACGGAAATTTCTGACGGACCGCTGCCAGCTTCCGGTCTGCCAGATGACGCCGTATCGCTCCACTGCATCCACCATGGCGCGGCCTTCTGCAATTGAATATGCAAATGGCTTCTCACCGTAGATGTCGAGACCTCTCTTTGCTGCCGCGACTGCGATCAATGCATGCCAGTGATCCGGCGTCGCAATAGTCACTGCATCGAGATCTTTCTCGGCGAGCATCTCGCGGAAATCGTTGTACCCCCTGCACCCTTTCTTCCCAGCTTGCCTTTCAATGATATCAAGTGCTTGCTGACGATGTTTCGCATCGACATCACACACTGCGACGATTTGCACATCTGGTTTTCCCAAAAACGTGTTCACGTTGGCCGTGCCCATTCCCCCCACACCGATGCAGCCGAGATTGATTCGCTCGCTTGGCGCGACTGCACGCGATCTCCCAAGTGCTGTGGCCGGAATGAAAACCGGGAAAGCAACTGCACCCACTACTGCAGCTGAGACCTCTTTCAGAAAATCCCGGCGACTCCTGTTGATCCTTTTCACGTCTACTCTTCGGTGCAGTGTTTATCGTGCCTTGCCGTCGAAGTGCAAATCCTTCGCGGAAGGACTACATTCCTTTTCAAAGTGAATCGTCGGTCTACAAATGCCATGGACTTCGCATCGGTCGCGACAAGAGCCTGTCCGCTTCCGGGTCGTTGATGAATCGTTCCCCCACCGGATCCCAATTCACTTTGCGTCCAAGCTTCATTGCGATCAGTCCGAGATGACCGATCATGATCGACCGGTGTGCAATCTTTGCCGGCGTAATGGCCTCCGACCTGCTACGGATACAGTCAAGGAAATTCTGATGGTGGTCATCACTCTTGTAGAGATGGATTTCATTCGGACCGATGACTGAGCCCAGAAGCGATTTGTTCGAAGCGTCGATTCCGCTCCGATCGACCCAAATCCAGCCGTCCGTGCCTTCAAATTGAACTCCCATGCCCTTTGGCTGCTGTTTTTGGTCTGCCACAATCATCGTGAATCCCTCTTTGAATTTGCAGACGAAGCGATAGCTTTTTGCCGTGTCAAAGAGTCCGTCTTCCGCTGGAGGGAAGTCCGCAACGCCTTCGATCTCGACAGGGCTCGTCAACTCCGTCCCCATTCCCCACTGGGCGATGTCGCAATGATGCCCGGCCCAGTCGGTAAGCTGGCCGCCCGAGTAGTCGCTGATCCACCTGAAATTCCAGTGGCAGCGGTTCGAAATGTACGGGGCCCAGGGAGCAGGTCCGAGCCACATGTCGTAATCGAATCCTTGTGGAACGGGCGCCCGTCCATATCCGCCCTGGTCAGAGACGCTGTGACCGTATGGCAAGCCAACCCGCACTGTGCCCACCTTTCCGATCCTTCCGTTCCGTACCAGCTCGCACGCGTAGCGGAAATCCCTCAAGGATCTCTGCCAACTCCCTGTTTGCCAGATGACGCCATACCGCTCGACGGCGTCGACGATGGTGCGTCCTTCCGCAATGGTATATCCAAGCGGCTTCTCGCCGTAGATATCGAGCCTTTTCTTCGCTGCAGCAACTGCGATGAGGGCGTGCCAGTGATCCGGTGTCGCGAGGCTTATCGCATCTAGATCGTCCCTGCCCAGTAGCTCCCGGAAATCGTTGTACTCCGCACACCCGCTCTTGCCGGTTTTCTTCTCGACAATATCACGGGCGTTTCCTCGATGCTTGGCATCGACATCGCACACAGCGACGATTTGTGCCTCCGGTTTCTCCAGAAAGCTCTCCATGTTCCCCGTCCCCATTCCCCCGACACCGATGCATCCGATGTTGATGCGGTCGCTTGGCGGGACGGCCCCCGACCGTCCGAGTGCGGTCGAGGGAATGAAGAGTGGCAGCCCCACTGCTCCGATTGCCGCTGCCGACGCCTTTTTCAGGAACTCGCGGCGACTCTGATTTATCGTTTTTATCACGTCTCTCCTTGGTGGCATTCGTGTTTACTCATCAAAGGCAGCATCAAAAGCAATTTTTGATGGCGCAAAATCGATCTTCCGCAAAAATTCGCACGCTTCGCGTGCTCCGTGCTCGCGATCCATACCGCTGTCTTCCCATTCGACCGAAAGAGGTCCAGTATAGCCGATATGATTCAATGCGCGTATGATCTCTTCGAACTTGACTGATCCGTGACCGAGCGAGCGGAAGTCCCATCCGCGACCTGGTTGTCCAAAATTCAGATGCGAGCCCAGGATGCCGCTTGTGCCGTCCAGCTGCAGCGCCGCATCTTTCATGTGAACATGAAAAACCCTGTCATGGAACTCCTCGATGAACTTGACCGGATCGACCAGCTGCCACAGGAAGTGGCTTGGATCGAAATTGAATCCGAACGTCTTCCGTTTGCCGATGGCATCGAGCGCACGACGTGCGGTCACGATGTCAAATGCGAATTCCGTTGGGTGGACTTCGAGTGCAAACTTCACACCGCATTCGTCAAATACATCGAGAATCGGATTCCACATTTTCGCGAAGTACCCATAGCCGTCTTCGATCATTTTGTCTGGGACAGGCGGAAAACTATAGAAAAGGTGCCAGATCGATGAGCCGGTGAAGCCGTTTACGATTTTAACGCCGAGATTCTTCGCCGTACGCGCAGAATTTTTCATCGTCTCAACCGCCCACGCACGCTTCTTCTCCGCGCTTCCTGCACAGGAAGCTGGGGCGAAGCCGTCAGACCGGCTGTCGTTGTTCGGGTCACAAACGAGCTGTCCGGCAAGATGGTTACTGATAGCGAAGAGTTTCAGGTTGTGCTTTTTGAGGATGCTGAGCTGGCGCTTGCAGTATTCCTCGTCGACGGCTCCCTTGTTAACGTCAAGGTGATCTCCCCAGCACGCGAGCTCGAGTCCATCGAACCCCCACGCCGATGCTTTCTTTGCAAGCGTAGAGAGGGGCAGGTCTGCCCACTGTCCGGTGAAAAGAGTGATTGGTCTTGACATCACTACTCTCCTTATGTAGGCATTGGTGTCCATTTCTCGGAGCTCTTTGCGCTCGCGAGAACAGTATTGATAAAGAGCATACCACGCAAGCCGTCACCGACGTTCGGGAAATCGAGTGCAAGCGGATCCGGCGCTTCCTTTGTCAATGCGGCACGGACGGCGTCAGCGAAGTTGCAGTAGATGTTGGCGAAGGCTTCAATGAATGCCTCCGGATGGCCAAAGGGCAAACGTGTGGCACGGGCGGCCGCAGGACTTCTCGCCCCGATGTAGGGATTGCCCCGCCTGTAAACCTGCACGGGACCGTCTAGTTCTTTCACGTAGAGATAGTTTGGGTGCTCCTGGTGCCATTCAAGGCCTTTCTTTGTTCCATAGACCCAAATTGCGATGTTGTTTTCTTCACCAATCGAGATTTGACTCACATGGAGCACGCCTTTCGCCCCGTTTTCAAAGCGCAACAGACAGTTGGCGTCGTCATCTAATCGGCGTCCTTTGACGAACGTAGTGAGATCCGCACAGACATGTGTGATCTTGAGTCCGGTGATGTATTCGGACAGGTTTTCTGCGTGCGTGCCAATGTCTCCCATTGCTCCTACAGCACCGCTCTGCGCTGGGTCAGTGCGCCAGATCGCCTGAACGCTTCCGGTCTGCTCAAGCGGAGTAGCAAGCCATCCCTGCGGGTACTGGACAACAATTTTTCGAATCTCCCCCAGGTCGCTGCCCCGGGCCATGTCGCGGGCCAGCTTCACCATCGGGTAGCCCGTGTAGTTGTGCATGAGTCCGAACACTTTGCCCGAGATCCTTACAATCTTTTGGAGCTCACGTGCTTCATCTACAGTGAACGTCATTGGCTTCTCGCACATGACATGGAAACCACCCTCGAGCAGTGCTTTCGCAATCGGGAAATGTGAATTATTAGGCGTAACGATAGAGACGAAATCCACCCGTTCCCCCTCCGGCAACCGTCGTTCCTTCTCAGCCAGCTCTTCATAGCTCTTATAGATCCGTTTCGGGTCAAGGAGAAGCTGGCGCCCTGTCTGCTGAGACTTGTCGGGATGCCGGCTAAAGACTCCTGCTACGATTTCAATCCCCCCATCCATCCGCGCGGCCTTCCGATGCACCTCCCCGATAAATGCATCAGGACCTCCACCCACCATCCCCATTTTGAGTGTTCGGTCGAGTCTCAAATGTCCTCCTTCAAGAGATCACGAATAGATGTTCGATCACGCTTTTTGATTGTTGTACGGCTTGGACACAAAGTAGTGAGTACGCAAAGAAAGAGCTTCCTGCGTGACGTTGTCGAGTCAAGTACCGTGAGAGTTTAGTGGAGCTTCAAGCGGCAGAAAAAGGTAATTCTAAATATTGCCAGATTCAACTCCGAGGCAGGCCGTCGCGAAGGAACCGTGGCAGGAAAAGGAAGTCCTGAGAGGACGTGTGGTTGTATTTTCACTCTTGTAACTTCATCTTTGTGTTGCGATTCTTGAGTGTGGCATTGGCGATTTCTGGATTTCAATCGGCGATTGGAGACCAGAAACCGAAAATCCTCTTGCACCCATAGCTCAACTGGATACCCACGCCTGTCCGTGCGGGATTCCAATTCAGGCGGGCAGGCAGGCGCCTACTGGCGAGAATCGAAATGCAGAACAAAGAGCGGAATCGCTGTTTTCAAGCGGGAGAGCCTGTCCTGGGCGAGTCCCGACTATTTCAATCAAGACGAGTCAAAGGACGGGGGCCCCGGCAAAAAGCGTCGGGGTAAACCCCGATCAAGATCATCGGGGTAAACAGGACTGGAACCTGCAACCGGAGTTTATCCCGGTGATTTGCAGGGGGAGGCCATGAGGCCGACGGATGTAACGTGGCAGGTTAACTTCTGGAGGATCCAAAAGCGCTTGAAAACGAAGGTTTTTATTGGGCTCTTATGATAGCTGTAGCTCAGTAACCACCAGCAAGCTTACTGGGTGCACAAGGTTCCCTTTAGGGCTACTTCCAAAACGACAGAAGTCAGCGAGCCCTCCAGGGCGAAGCTAACTTCTTTGTCGTTTTGAGAATCCCGTTGAGCGAAGCGAAACGGGAGACATAATTGACAATTATTAATTGAGAATTGTCAATTGTCAATTAGTGTTGCGCCTGCAACTCGACTTCCAGAATGCCGCCGTTCTTAGGCGGGAGCCGAATCTACAATTTGTCCGCGCCTTCTTCTTAGATTTGTTGGCCACCAAAATGAAAGAGGCAATTCCAAGCATCTGGGATTGCCTCTTTGCTTTTCTCGTTCACAGTCCCGAAGAAATCTATCTCTGCTTCGCCCTCCCCTGCACGGTTTCCATCACACACTCCTGAATGCGCCGTTTCATTGCAGACCACGCGACATTCCACAACATTCTTGGAGTTCGTTGCTCATCTGCCTCATCGAAATAGGTCATTGCCTGCAGCACATGGAAAGTGTCTCTGAGGCGATATCGGCGTCGGTAGACGTTGAGCATCCCGTCCAACGATGCATGTTTCGTGAGAAGCGCATAGACGTCGATGAAGTCCTTCTTGCTCCCGCGCTGGGCGATGGCGGAGAGTTTCATGGTCGCGATGTCATCCAACGATGCCAAGGCACATCCGAATTCTCCCATATGACGAGGAGGCTTGAGAGTAGCGTATCGATACTCGAGCAAGGTGGTCCGAATGCCGCGTATTGTACCGTGCAAAGTTCCACGTCCGACGGTATCAACCACAATCGGAACGCCCTCTGCACGGAGGGAACCTGCCAGCACAAGCATATCCCCGAGGGCATGCCCCGAGAAGAAGTCGAGATCGATGGATCTTCGATGCCCCAGATACAGGGCAAGGCCGGTCCCCCCGGCGAGATAGAACCCACGACGGGCAAGAACCGGTCCAATTGTTTTCAGCACGAGAGCTTGTCGCGAACTGAGCGCTTCAACATGGTGCTTCATGCCTGCAGTCTCCGATCCCATGGATTCTTGTGGTTTCGCCTCATCCAGGAACTCACCGTCCGATGGTCCAGCTCAAGAATCAGCTCCCAAAAACGAAGCGCCTGCGGGGCAAGGCCTCGACCACGGTGTTGGATAAGCCATTGGCGCAGGGCGTCATCCCCCACTGTTCGACGAAGCCATCGCGTGCTCTCCCATGTGCCGTTCGCGAGGAGTCTTGCGATGATGAGACTGACGTCATGTTTCAGAGAGAGGGTGTTGGGCCGGTAGTCCCAAAAAAGAGGGCGTAGCCGTTTCCGCCAATGCAGGGTGTTTGGGAACGTTCTGGTGGATTTCCTCATACAAGAATGTACTCAACTTTTGAGAGAGTTGCATTGTGTATCGTCAAGGTCAAGCGCACCGACAGAGGCAACCCTCGTGCAGTTCGCTGCTGGCAAGCTCATTCTGTTGGCCGTCAAAATGAAAGAGGCAATTCCAAATGTCCGGGATTGCCTCTTCGCTTTTCTGAGTCAGATTAATCTATTGAGGTCCAACGGTTCAGGGCTTCTCACACCTCAAACTCCTTCTCCTCCTTCTTCACTCGTTCCATCACCTTCTTGAGCCGGCGCTCGCCGTGGCTGTCGGCGAACAAACTCACTCTGCGAAGTTCATCTTTCGCATTATCGCTTGGAAGTGCGGATCTGACTTCAAAGGGTCGAGTCTTGGGTCAATGCTTGCCTCCACCCATCCCCTTCTTTGCTTCAATTCAAGTGCTCGCTCATCTGACGATCACTTTGCCACCACCATCTTTTGGGTCTCAGTGTGCGCTCCCGCGCGCAAACGGCAGAAGTAGATACCGCTCGGTGCAGTCGACGCATTCCATTGCACTTGATAACCCCCCGCCTCCTTCTTCTCGTCTACAAGCGTTGCTACGACCTGGCCAAGGATGTTGAAGATCGTCAACGAGACATTTGCTGCCTCCGGCAGTTCGTACCGTATGGTTGTACCCGGGTTGAAGGGATTCGGGTAGTTTTGCACAAGCCGAAAAGTGGGTGGCAAATACTTCGCGACTGCTACATCGGTGACCAACACCGAGGTTGCGTAAAAGATATCTGACAACGACTCAATCGTGAAATACCCCGCTGTCTCGGAAGAAAAATGCGAGGACCATAACGGGCATCCTTCTTCTATCTGCCAGTTGAGGATTCCAGCATCGGGATCAATCTTCATAATCAGTCCTGGTTCAGATCCGACGCCGATCGTGTATTTAGTTCCGTCGATGAAGGAAATGTCCCGCAAATTGCCACTGGTTTCTCCCAGTAGCCGCCACGTCGTGCCACCATCAGTTGTCCCCCAAACAGTTGAATCGCTCCGAGCAACGAGCCCTTTCAGAGCACTTTGAAAGCCAAGACACGAAGCGGCAGTGAGAGAATCAGCGCTTCCACCTGCACCGACCGGCAACCACTTCCAGATGACGCCGAGATCTGTGCTGCGCCAAATGCCTTGATAAGTTTTGGTGCCGATACGGTACGAGCCCTTGAGGTACGCGCTTGATGGCGGACAGAACTCTACCCAGGAGTTGTGCGCAGAGCCCGTGAGATAGGAATTGTTGTTTTTCCAGGACGAGCCTCCATCTGTCGTCTCAAGGAAAGCCATCTTGGAAGATTGCGTGATCCCATCTCCGCATGCAGCACCGTGCCTCGCGTCAAAGAACTTGATCTTGTTGATGAATTTCGTCACTGTTGTGTCATAGAATGAAATGCTCCATGAGTCACCGCTGTTTGTTGTTTTGTAGATTCTTCCTGAATATCCAGCCGCAAAAATCGTATTGGCGTCGATGAATTCAAGCCCATTGATCCCTTCCCCAGGCGCGAAACCATTGCTCTTCAGCGTCCAGGAGTCAACGACCGTGCCGTTCGTCCTGGCAACGCCAGCATCGCCGTAGAGCCAGATATTCCCAAACCTCTCTACGGCGCCGGCAACGAAGATCTTTCCCCAGCTCGAAGGAATCTTATATGGATGGAGCGTGACGAACTTGGTGGATGTGAACTCGGACAGACTCCGCCTCCAAGCCCCCTCTCCTACAGTGCCAGCAAGAATATTCGTGCCGGAGACTGCAAACGCTCCGATGGCAGCATTCGGTAGGCCTGCCGCCGTCCAGCTCGTTCCGTTATTTGTGGAAAGGAAGACGCCGCCAGCATCCGCACCGGCGAACAAGAAGGTGCCGCCAACCGAGTTGGGGGTAACGGCAAGAGCATTAACGTACCCGTCCGGCAAGCCGGCATTGACCGTCACCCAGCTTGTCCCGTTGTCGCCGGATCGAAAAACGCCACCAAATCCACTCGCAAAAATATACCTTCTCGAGGCGACAATAGCTTTCATGTCACGGCCCGAAATGCCGGCATCAACTTCCGTCCAACTGGCACCGTTGTTGGTCGAGACAAAGACCAGGCCGCTGCCATAATATATGCCTGCGAAGAGACTCGCACCAGAGAAAGTGAGAGCACCGATCCATCTTTTCGTTAGATCGCTTTGGGTCCAGGTACTCCCGTTGTTAGTGGAACGAAAGACTCCACCGTGGGTCCCAGCAAACAGATTCGAACCGGAGACGGCAAGAGAAAGAACCCAATAATCCGTCATGCCCGTGTTTGCAAGAGTCCAGCTTGTCCCATTGTCGGTGGAAAGATAAATGCCGCCACCATCCGCCCCAGCGAAGAGATTTGCACCTGAGAGAGCAAGGGCATCGACATAGATGCGACTCACGGAAGTCTGAGTCCAGGTTGTCCCATTGTTGGTCGACCGGAAGACCCCGCAACTACCTGTCCCGGCAAAGAGACTCGTGCCCGAGACAATTAGCGAATGCACATCAGCCGCCATACCGGTAATAACTTGAGTCCAGCTCGTGCCATTGTTGGTAGAGAGGAAAACATCACCATCCCGACTCCCCGCAAAGAGATTCGTGCCTGACATAGCAAAGGATCTGATGTAGGGATTTGTCAAACCCGAGTTGCTCTGAGTCCAATTCGCACCATTGTCGGTGGAAAGAAAGACACCGTCGTCAGTGGCGGCGAAAATATTTGTGCCGTAGACCGCAAGGGCATACACGTTACTATTCGGCAAACCCGAGGTGCTGGGAGTCCAACTCGCACCATTGTTGGTGGAAAGGTAAATGCCGCCGGGATAAGCTGCGGCAAAGAGATTCGTGCCGGACACGGCCATAGCGGTGACGACGTGGTCCCTAAAGCCGAGTGCTGTCCAGCTTGTGCCGTTATTCGTGGAAAGAAAGACCCCTATGCCCCCCGCAAAGAGATTCTTGCCACCTGCCCCGTTGGGGGAGACGGCAAGAGCTATCACTAAACTGTCCTTCAAGCCGAGTGCTGTCCAGCTTGTGCCGTTATTCGTAGAAAGAAAGACGCCGCCGGGATAAGCTGCGGCAAAGAGATTCGTGCCGGACACGGCAAAAGCGTTGACATCATTGTTCGTCAAGCCTGTCGCAGTCCAGCTTGTGCCGTTGTTAGTGGAAAGAAAGACGCCAGTATCAGTACCGGCGAGGAGATTTGTTCCAGTCACGGTAAGGCAGTTCACATAAGCGTCCGGCAACCCGCTGTTGGCTGGGGTCCAAGTTGTGCCATTGTTGGTGGAGAGAAATACGCCGCCACCATCAATCCCAGCGAACAGACTATTGCCCGAGACAACAAGAGACGTCACAGGGCCGGCAAAGAGGCCGTTGATTTGCACCCACTGGGCATTTGATGAAGGCGTGTGGATCATAAGCAAGAAAGGAAATAAGAAATAGATTCGGTTGTTCATTTGAACCTCCTTCGGGCTTTTGGGGTTGCCCGTGATTGCTTGGCGGGAAATCGGTGCGCGCGACCAGCGGGTTGTCGGAGTGAGGCTCTAAAACGGCAAGACCTATGCGGGGTCAGACAGCGGCTACTCGATGGCTCGCAGAAGAACCATCATGCGAGCAACTACGCAATAGTACTGGAGTATCGGCTTAAAGTCAACGTGCTGAGGTCTCCGAAAAAGAGCTGCCCAATGTTTACGCGCGTAAAAGGCGTGTGGCCCAAGCGGTCTATGCGAATGTTTCAAGCATCTTGGGTATGGTTCTTCGACTCGATGAAGAATACGGGGAATGATAGGTCAGCTTCTACAGAATCCAAAAACGCTTGAAAACGAAGGAGTTCCTTCGCGTTCTTACTGATAGCTGCAGCTCGGTAACCACCAGCAGTCTTGCTGGGTGCACAAGGTTCCCTTTAGACCTACGGAATAATTGACAATTTGTCCGCGCCTTCTTCTTAGATTTGTTGGCCATCAAAATGAAAGAGGCAATTCCAAGTATCCGGGATTGCCTCTTAGCTTTTCTTCCTCACGATAAGCAACGAACGACCAATCGTGCATCGACCCTAACCTATGCGTCTCATTTTGTCAAAACCATCTTGCGCGCCGAAACAAAATTCCCTGCTGTGATTCTGTACAGATACATCCCGCTCGGCATCCCCGAGGTGTCCCAACGCACGTCGTGCGTTCCTGCGGGTTGTTGTTCGTTCACAAGCGTTGCGACTTCTCTTCCCAACACATCAAAGACTTTGAGCGTGACAAAGTTATTAGCTGCTAGCTGGTAGCTGATTGCTGTTGTTGGATTGAACGGATTGGGATAGTTTTGATAGAGGACAAACTGCGTCGGCAATGATTCCTTCTCTACCAATTCGGCTGGCCCAACGAGGATTGTCATGACAATTGGAGAACGGATCGCTTTGGAAAAATGGATTTCCTCCGCCTCCTTCAGCTTGAGCGCTCCTTGGTTTGGAATCCCATCGACCATGATCCCCCACCCCTCCGGCAGTCCGACAAGTTCCTGAAGCTTCAAGCACTGGTTTGTCCTCGGATCGACTGTGATCTTCCATCGCGTCACAGCGTTTTCAGCAACCGGCTTGATGTCGCTCCAGAGTTTCTCCGAGACATAAGGATCCTGAGCCTCGAAGTCTGGGCGCTGCGGAGGCATGGGATAATCGAGTGCGTCCTCACCCACAGACGCCATTCGGTGCTGGCCTATCCTGAGATTCGTCTCTCCAATCGCAAGAACACCATACCACCCGTCCCCTAGTTGCCACTCCTGAATGCTTGTCAGTGGACCATTTCGAACAAAGGTAAATGTCGCCGCGGCGCCCGTTCCGTTGTAGACAGCGTATCCGCCATACGGCTTCATTCTCTCTACCGCTGGATTGAGCAACTGCCATCCAGCATTGTTTTCATGCAAATACTTGTAGACACGGATTCCGGCCGATCCAGGGGTTGTGTTCACCGGTGTCCAGCTTGCTTCCTCGGAAACGAAGGGAGGCCCCACAAGCGACCATCCACTTGGGATCGTCAGCGCATAGGTAGACCCACCGATCAAATCACCCGATCCGAAGCTAAGGTTGAATGAGGCACTCTTTGCAGTTGTCTTGAACCACAAACCTCTCGCGACAGTGAAGGCATCTGAAGCATTCGTAATTTCGACATTTTGACCAGTTTGATAGGTGTACAGTTTCCATGGTGTATCTCCGCTTAGCTGCGATGAAAGCGTCGATGCGGCTGTATTATCCAGTTTGTACGGGATGCTCATCAAAACCCAGGTCGAGGGCGGAACTCCTCCGTTAAACCTTCCGGCCTGAGTTGAAGATGCAGTGAGCCTCGTCTCTCCAACGCCTGAGGCTGTGAATGCAGGATTTGTTGCAGCATTTGAGGCGAAGGTGAACGTGGAGGATTGTGTGCCGCCGCTTGACGGCGTGAATGTCACAGTGATAACCTGAGCACCACCCGGCGAAAGCGTGAATGAGGTTGGACTGGCCACAAAGGAGCCGTTGCTGCTTGTCAGATTCGTCACGGTAAGGGCGATGTTGCCCGGATTCGTAACGTTCAGGTTCTGAGACGATGAGCTGCCGATATTGACATTCCCAAAAGGAATCGAAGAGGTCGACAACAAAATAGCAGCCACACCAACACCTGTGCCAGTCAAGCTGATCTGGGTCGGACTGCCGCTCGCGTTGTGCGTCACGGAGAGGATAGCATTGTATGCTCGCACTGCCGTGGGGCTAAACGTCACCGTGACGGTTTGAGCACCTCCACCAGAAGGGATGCTGAAATTCGTCGGGCTCACCGTAAACGCCGCATCATTGCTTGTGAGGCTCGAAACACTCAGCGTTGCCGTTCCGGTGTTGCTCACGGTAAATGTCTTCTGAGTACCTGGTTCCGGTATTCACGGTTCCAAATACGAGCGACGTTGCAGAGACCAAAATCGCTGGCGCGGGAGCTGCTACACCAGTCCCCGTCACGCTGACTGTCGTCGGGCTTCCCGAAGCATTGTGATTGATCGTGATCGTACCTGAATACGAAGTCGCTGCACTTGGGGTAAACGTCACGGTCACAGTCTGATTGCCACCTGCCGCAACCGAGAAGTTCGTCGGACTAACAGTGAAGGCACCCACATTACTCGCTATGCTTGAGATACTCAACGTAGCATTGCCGGTGTTGGAAATCGTCAACGATTGCTGGCCGGTCGTCCCCACGGTTACGCTTCCAAATGGCAGCGGCGAGGGAGACACGGAGATTGCCGGCGCGGGAGCCGCCACGCCAGTCCCCGTCACATTGACAGTCGTGGGGCTTCCCGAAGCATTGTGATTGATCGTAATCGTGCCCGAATACGAAGTGGCTGCACTCGGAGCAAACGTCACAGTCACAGTCTGAGCGCCACCTGCCGCGACCGAGAAGCTCGTCGGGCTAACAGTGAAGGCGCCGATGGTACTCGTTATGCTTGAGATACTCAAAGCAGCAGTCCCGGTATTGGAAATCGTCAAGGATTGCTGGCTAGACGCCCCCACGGTTATGCTTCCAAATGACAGCGACGAGGAAGACAGGGAGATGGCTGGCGCAGTTGCCGCAACCGAGCAGCGAAGCGACATGCCATAGTCTCCCACCACGTTGAAGGTATTGCTGGCATAGGAAATGCCATAAATCGAGTTGAAGGTTCCGCTGGACTCACCTGTCCACGTTGCACCGCCATTCGTAGTGCGAAGGACTGTCCCCGACAACCCTATCGCCACACCCGTATTGACATCACTGAAGGCAACTCCATAGAGGTCTACAGTCGTGCCGCTTGTCTGAGCAGTCCAAGTCGTTCCTCCATTTGTTGTCCGGAGAATCCACCCAGTGTATCCCACGCCAGTTCCTGTATTTGCGTCAGTAAACCACACTCCGCGGATCGTATTTGTGACGCCACTCGATTGAGGCACCCACGTTGTACCGCCGTTCGTTGTTCGAAGAATCGTTCCCAAACTCCCAACGACAGTCCCGGTCGTGGAGGAAGTGAACGAGACACCGTTCAGAGTATTGGTAGTTCCACTCGACTGACTTATCCACGTCGCACCACCGTTTGTCGTTCGAAGAATGGTTCCACTAGCCCCCACCGCAGTCCCTGTGTTAGCGTCCGTGAAGTACACTCCTCGCAGGTTATTCGTTGTACCGCTCGTTTGTTGAGTCCAGGTTAGTCCACCATTTGTCGTACGTAGAATAGTTCCTCCTGAACCGCCAACGGTCCCGACGTTTGTGCCTACGAAAGAGACGCAGTTGAGCTGGTTGGTCACTCCGCTGTTTTGGGTTGTCCAGCTTGTCCCGCCATTTGTCGTACGAATAATTGTTCCGGTCGTTCCTACTGCCGTTCCGGTTTGGGCGTCAGAAAAGCACACTCCAATGAGATACTCCGATGTACCCGTTGATTGCCTCGTCCATCCTTGCGGAGAAGATGGAGTGGTGAATGTGCGATCAGAAGTGGCCAGTGTTCCATTGTTGTTCGTAGCTACGACTCGATAGTGATATGTGAAACCGGGAGAAAGCCCGCTGAGTGCACTGGTGGCATCATTTGAGGACAGTCCATCGAAGGTGCCGACTGACAAACTCTGTCCATAAGCCGTTGTCAGGCCATATTCAATCCTAACAGTCGTTCGAGAGCCATTTGGGAAGACACGAGTGATAATCCATGCAGAAGACGAGTACACGTTCGTCGAGCCATAGAATAAAGAGGCAATCAATGGCGCTGACGGAACAAACCGCCGGACTCGAAGGCGATAATCTCCTGTCAAGTCAAGTATTGTCGCACGCTGTTTGCCATGCGGTCCCGTTTCCATCTCCGCACTCCCGCCTGCTGCCTTTGCCAGGAGAGTTCCGTTGGGGAAGATCCCAGAACTTGTATAGTAATAGTAGGAGTATCGCACATAGTACGTCCCGTTTGACAGAATTGGCACTATCACGCGTGAGTCATACGTGGAAAGAAAATCATCGTTCACGCCGATGGAATTGCCTGTGCCGTCGAATACCATGATCATTCCATCGAGAAGTGAACTATTAATGTTGTATGAATAGATTTCCACGGTGTCGCCTGCCGAAGCATTAAACTTGTAGTAGTCGACATCTCCGCTCGGACTAATCGAAGCATTCAGAGAATCTCCGTAGACCATCGAGTTGGCCTGGCTTGCAGTGTTGTTCGGCTCGGTCTCCGTCTTAGGTGCTGATACGCCAGTCCCCGTCACGCTGACAGCCGTCGGGCTTCCTGAAGCATTGTGATTGATGGTGATCGTACCGGAATACGAACCGGCTGCACTCGGGGTGAACGTCACGATCACAGTCTGAGCGCCACCTGCCGCGACCGAGAAGCTCGTCGGGCTAACAGTGAAGGCGCCAATGGTACTCGTTATGCTTGAGATACTCAAAGCAGCAGTCCCGGTATTGGAAATCGTCAAGGATTGCTGGCTAGACGCCCCCACGGTTATGCTTCCAAATGTCAGAGGCGAGGGAGACACGGAGATTGCGGGCGCGGGAGCTACTACGCCAGTCCCCGTGACGCTGACAGTCGTCGGGCTTCCCGAAGCATTGTGATTGATCGTAATCGTGCCCGAATACGAAGTGGCTGCACTCGGAGCAAACGTCACAGTCACAGTCTGGTTGCCACCTGCCGCGACCGAGAAGCTCGTCGGGCTGACAGTGAAGGCGCTGGCGCTACTCGATATGCTCGAGATGCTCAGCGCAGCGTTGCCGGTATTAGATACTGTAAACGTCTTCTGGCTGGTCGTCCCCGTGTTAACGCTCCCAAACGACAGCGACGAGGAAGACAGGGAGATGGCTGGAGTTGTGGTAGCCACATTTTTCTGAAGCACAATGTTGTCAACAAATGCTCCACGGAAATTCGTGCTCGCATCACTGGTGAAGACAAATGCAATCCAGACCTGCGATTTTCCCATCAAATTGCCCAAGGTTGGCACATTCTTCAAATCGAAGGTTGTCGGCGTCCAGGCGGGTGAAGTCCCACTATTCCTGTATCCAGAGAAATTTGTGCCATCAACCGAGGCATACCAACCGAAATAATCATAGTCGGTTTCTGACTCATTCCAGTAGTAGAACTCAAGATCGGCGTCAGTCGCATCGCTCAGGCTAAAGGGACCGTATATCATCCAACTCTTCATATTGTCAGGATAATTGCCCCCCGCCACCCCTTGCTGAGTGCCCGCGCCAGCACACCAAGCACTATACAGCCCGGCATATGGCCGAGTCAACTTATCATCCCAATATGCATTGGTATAGGTTGCCCCTGCATAGGCAGTCCAGAGTGTGTTTGGAAACGCGCCTTCAAACGTCTCCGTCATGATTGTCTGCCAACCTAATATCGTTGCTGGTAACGGCGAAAGTGGCACTGGTGATTTCTGATCAAGCTTGTTTTGCTGAGGCTGCACTTCAATCACCTTGATTTTGTCAAACACTGCAGTCGCCGCCTCTCTTCGCTCGGGAAGAAGTTGGCCCTTAGGAGCAGATTGAAGCTTGATTGTCAGAGGTGAAGGGTTTTGAGCCTGAGCGATCATTGCCACAAGCACAAACGCCGCCAGCAAGGAGACTGATTGAATGAAAGGACGGGACATGTTGGTTCTCCTTGGTATGATACTCATTTTGAATTCAGAGGCTTATCACATTTATTCAAAT
The DNA here is from genome assembly GCA_963739335.1 of uncultured Bacteroidota bacterium. Lineage (GTDB taxonomy): Bacteria > Bacteroidota > Ignavibacteria > UBA10030 > UBA10030 > UBA9647. The sequence goes on from CAVUAC010000089.1 coordinate 28,886, forward strand.
CAGTATCCCTCTTCATACTTTATACTTTCTTTGCTATCTATCCACCCGAGGATTGGTCGGAAAGGCCGGTGCTGCGAAGTCATACTTGCCACTTGAGGAGGCAACGTTGGTGTACCCGCCTTTGGCCAATGATCTCTGCGCGATTGGACGTGATTCTTGAGCAGAAGATCGGGCTCCGAACAAACTGAGGAAGACCAAGGAGAAAACGACAGTTGACTTGCTAGAAGTAATCTCAAAAACATGCACAGAAGAAGAGTTGTCATTCCCGCACGCCTGCGTGCCGAAACGCCGCACTTCGGCGTGCAGGCACGTCTTAAGCGGGAATCCAGACAGCGCATTCTGGACTCCCGATGGAAACACTCGGGAGTGACATCGGTTTTTGAGATGGGTTCTAGTCATCATGGACCCCTTTCAGATTTTCACACTCGAGAGAATCAACGGTTCTTCATGGGATAGAGTGATAACAGAGCAACTATCTCGATCTGTTCAAACAACACTTCAAGAACTCAAAGAACCGATGCAACGGGAGTTGCTCCACAAGCAACGTCACGTCAAGGATTCTTCCATGATGGATTGATAGGAAATACGGGGGGACTTCCGTATTTATCAGGCTGCGACTGGCTCCCAGCCGCCTTCTTCCCAAGGACAGCATATGCCACTCCACCAATAACGACCGCAGCTCCTGCAGCATACCAGAGCCAGCTCGTCCCGGACGATACCTTTGAAAGCGTAATCGGAACCTCCTTGGTCTGGCCCGGAAGAAGGTCGATGGTCTTCTCCTCCGTCTCGTACCCGTTGAGCAGCGCCTTGATTGTCCTTCGTCCGGGCTTTACTTCGCTCTTCCCCGCAGTGGCAGCCTTGCCATCGATCGTAACGCTCGCCTCCTTAGGTTGGACAGTGATGTCCACATATGCTGGCAAAGGGGCAGCTTCTTTCTTTGGTTCCGTCTCCACTGGAGGCCGAATGGCAGCCGGTTTTTCCTCCTTCTTCTCGGCGACCGCGACAACAGCACCGCTCACCGTTATCGTTCCAGCATCAAAGTCGGCAAACACAACACCGGGACCGTTTGCCTGAAAAACGGTTGAGAGCTTCTTGCCCGACTGCTGCATCTCAACCGTGTATTTCATTCCGGGTCGCACCGGGATCGTCAAGTTCGCCTGCCCCTGCGGCAAATCATTCAGGAACACCTGCGCGCCAGCGCGGCGAGCTTGAAACGGAAACATCAAACATCTTCATCTTGAGCTCTTTTGTTTCAAAACTGTTTTGCTCATTCACGATGGTTGAGTAAGTCAGGACGTCGTACCCATCTTTTTTGACCTCGATTCGATGCTGCCCGATCGACACATCCCGCTGAATGGGTGAGAGCCCCGCATCAATCCCATCTATCTTGACGCTCGCGCCGGCAGGATTCGTTTCCAGTGAATACGATACTACCAATGCCCTCATGTTTGGATTCAGCTCCCGATCAGAGGAAAGGTCGATCGTTGTTGTAAACCTCTCCCTTCCTGGCGCCTCAACTTCGACGTTGTATGATCCACGCCGTAGCTTAGTTGAGAAGGAATCTTTGTTTTCCGAACTCACCTTCCCATTGAGAAAGAGCTTGTTCCCCTGAGGTAGGCCCTTCAGGGACAATGTGTATTCCGGGATGGCCACCACAAATGCGAATTGTCCTTCTGATGGTTTCAATGTCGCATACACCGGCTTATGACCCGGTGGACGCTGGGAACGAGACAACTCGAAGACTTTTCCCTGGAGGTACGGGTACAGCTCGTCGGTGGTTACCACAGAATTGCCATCCTGATCCACAAGCCGCGTCTGGAATCCCTCGATGATCGCTTTCGCGAATGCACTGTGTCCCCACAATGAAGATTCGACGACCTGCTCATCCTTGGTTCCGGCAGTGATGATCTGCACAGCTTCTGCTGAAGTCACCTTCTGCAGGTAGCGCTCGGATTCTTTCGGAAGTGCACGCGACGTCACTGCCGAGAGGCCTCCATAGCAAGCATCAACCAGGAACAGGACATGTTTTGCGGCAACGAGTTCTGTCAATCGCTTAACCTCATCCATGCTGAGACAGCTGCTGTACATCGAAGTCCTTTTCCCGTCGTATGGGATGAGATAACCCATCTCTCCACCCGGGCGCTCGGCTCCGAATCCCCGTGGCCAGCCCAATACACAAGCAAGCGATCGTTCTTGCGGGTCTTGCGTCCAACGTTGACGAACTCCTCCTTGATCTTTGTCAGGGACGCATTCTCGTTGAGCAGGATCTTGATATTCTCTCTAGGGAAATCAAGCCCCTCGAGGAGCTGTGCGATTGCTTTCGCATCTTCAACGGCATAGTTCAGCCCAGGAATCTTGGGATCGGAGTAATTGTTGATACCGACGATGAACGCGTAGCTGTTGTCGTATGCGACGAACGTTTGGCCTTTTTCGTCCTGCATCTCAACGGGCTTCATTCCCCTTGTCGGCTGCGACCAAAGGGAGAGGACGAAACTCATGGTCAGAAGCAGTATACCCTGTAACCGAATCATCGCGCTAATCCTCCTAATTAATCCATTGACATTGTCCCACTTCCAAAGATGACAAATCCGAGACAACGATTATGGCTCGCATCTTAGCATCCAATGGACTGAACATTTGAAGTCATTGCACCATTCGCCTGAACCTCTCTCCATTTCTGAAGCCTCCCCCGTAGTCTGGATGCGCCTGAAGAAACTTTAGGAGCTCAGTGTTCCTTTTCTGAAAATCCAGGTGCAGGAATGGGTTCTCCGTCCAATCTGCTGCACGATTCTTGACTGCTACTCCAGTCCGTACTATGATGTTCGACAAGGCCATCGTATCGTAGCCCAACGCTGCCAGGAGCATCGCTCCTCCACGATCTGCCTCTTCCTCATACTCCTGCAAACGCGGCTTCACCACCTCGTCATATGCTTCCTGGATCATCTCTTCCAGGTCCGTTTCAGCAGAGTCGGCCTTCTGTCCCAACTCCTCGTCTAGTTCATCGAATGCCTCTTCCATGCGAACCCGATAACGACGTTCGTACTGCTCCCGAAAGCCGTGATTCGCTGTTATGTGTGTCATTTCATGTGCGATCACCGCAGCAAGTTCAGCTTCATCCGCACATGAACGGATGAGTCCTTCTCCAAGAACGATGAAGCCACCCGGAATTGAATATGCCCGAGGCTCCTCCCCCTTAATGATGTATACCCTGAATGGAACATCATAGGTTGGAGTCGCCGAACCGAGTGCGGCAGCTATGAGGTTCACATACTTGACCAAGTTCTTGTCGGTGACGAGACCCTGGCTGGCCAGCCTGCTAGCTATCCCTAAGCACATCCCTTCACTCGCGTTCGTCGTTTCATACTCTCCAAGGAGCTTCATCAATTCCGGGTCACTTTTCTTTTTGCCCGCGCCGCCGTCATGCCCGAACTCTTTTTCGAACTCGCTATATTCGTCAGGCGTAAAAAGGTCTGTTTGGAGATCGAGCAGTGAATCCAGCACTGTCGAATTGGTTTTTCCATACCGCAAGGCAAAGCCACGGATGGCTGCTGCTACAACCGACGGAGAAGCCTTCGGCGATTGCCATTCGAGCTTCAGATCACGGAGCAAATCGACCTGCTTCCCTTCGACGAGGCAATTCTTGGACATCCAAGCGGATGTCCGACCAGTACTAGCAACGTGCTTAAAGTTCACCCATCCGCCATCCCGCTTCACGACTGGGATAGCAACGCCTTTTGGCAACACCTTGAGAAGCTGATAGTAGCTTCCAGGACCTTCGCGAACCTCATTCTTGGAACGCTTGGTGTATTCAGTGGTCTGCGGAAACGCTTGCATTCCGAAACATATGATGAGCGTGAACAAAACTACGAAATGTTGCTGCATAAGAGCTTCCTACTTTGTAAGAAGTGTATGGACCCCATCCCAGCGTTTGCGAGGCGGAGTCTTGATGAATTCTTGACACCGTTGGACGTATACTTTCGAAGGGCCATCTTCCGGAGAGATTCTGAGAATCTGACGAAATTCCTTCAGTGCATCCTTGAAGGCGCGCTTCTGACAAAGATCGATCCCCTTTCCGAACCTGTCGGCAATTTCAAGCGCCGTTGCTTCTGCACTGAGCCGTTCACCCATGAGTTCATAGATAGAGATTGGCTCGTCCTTTCCCTTAACTCGAAGTCTATCGAGCGGACGAAGAAGAAACGAATCTGAGATGCGCCTGACGACCGACTCACTAACGATAATCTGTGTCCCATACACCTTGTTGCAACCCTCAAGTCTGGAGGCAAGGTTTACAGTATCACCGATCGCCGTATAGTCGTGCCGGTCGCTCGACCCCACGTTACCGACAACCATTTTGCCTGAATTGATCCCAAGCCTTGTGAGAACCAAGGGGCCACTTCCTGGTACAACTTCTGGCCGCATGCGACCAATATCCAGGGCTGCCTGGCATGCCACATATGCGTGATTTTCCAGTGGCAAGGGTGCCCCAAAAACCGCCATGATTGAATCGCCGATGTACTTGTCAACGAGTCCACCCCTGTCGAGTATAGTTCTGCTCGCCTCACTGAAGTACGTGTTGAGCATTTCGATCAACTCGGGTGCCGTCATCTTTTCACTGATGCTTGTGAAATCCGCAAGATCCGTAAACAACACTGTGGCTTCAATTTCTACTCCACCGAGCTTGACCTCGCCCTTCATTTCGATCACATGATCCACGACTGTGGGACTGAGATAACCGCTGAAAGCTCGTCGGAGCTGGCGGCGGGCTTTTCCTTCGGTCTGGTAGCTCACGACTGCTGATACCGCAAATGTCAGTGCAATTGCGAACATTGGACCCACCCAGTCAAGCCAAAGATTCGAGTATTGGAATAACAGAAGAACTGCAACATTCCACGCAGCCACCAAGACGATCGACACTGCCACTGCGATTCTAGGATTTCGGAGACGGAAGAATGAACCTCCGACGATGAGCGACAAGCATAGAATCGCCAAGACATCAACGAATGAAGGGATTCGACGCAAGAAATGATCGTGCAGTAGGTTACTCAGGATGGTCGCGGAGATCTCAACGCCGGGATATGGTTCGTACGCCGTAAAGGGTGTATTTCTCAAATCGAACAGGCCGGCCGCGTTCGACCCAACGAAAACTATCTTGTCCTTGAATTGCGATGAAGGAACCAGAGGTGTCCTTTGCAGCTCCTCATCCCGAGCCGACGTGAGCAATGCTCCTATCGAGAAGTACGGAAATGTGCCCCCAGGCCCCCCTTTGCCATACCACGAAACGAGAAACTGCCCCTTGCTATCCAGTCTGATGCTCTTGTGACCGATTTGGAGCCAGCTGTCTTCAGCCCGGATGTTCTCGACGTTCTGTGCAATGAGGTATGCAGCAACGCCGAGCTGAGGAACAATTGTATTACGATACTCGTAGAAAAGCGGACAGCGGCGGTAGACCCCGTCAAAGTCTTCGCGGTAGTCTGCTGACCCAAGAGCCGCAGCAGCCTGTTGGAAAAGCGGAATCGGCAGGCTTGCGAAGGGAACCGGTTGCACAACCACGGTGTCGTGTGGTTGACGTACAGTATACCACGGCTTGTACACTAACGGATTGTCTTCCCACAACGGGTCGTCCGAGCGGTGAAATAGGGAAGCAAGCACAACATTGCCTGATTCCTTCATAGCGCGACCGAATGAGGAATCCGATTCTTCTCCATTCGTATTCGCACGATCAATATCGGGATCAGGAAATAGCACGTCAAAGACGACAGCCTTGGCTCCGCCCCGGTGGAAGTAGCGGACGAGTGCCCCGTAGAAATCTCTGGGCCACTTCCAAACAACTCCACCATGCTTGAATTCGAGCAGACTCTTTTCATCAATGGCGGTGATGACGATGTTCGTGTCAGCCTTCTGAGGCTTGGCAAACCAATGAAACCGAAGGTCGAGTGATTTCAGTTCAATCGATTCGAAGCCACCAAGCGTGAACAACGCGACAACAACAACTGCACAGGCCAGAGATATTCCAATACCGTAGACCGTCTTGCTATTCATGACCAATCCAAGAATTGTCTCGTCTCACGTCTCACTTGTTACGTTTCACTCATTTCTCCATCGTCGTCATCACCAACCGCGTCTCAGCCTGGAGTGTGCCTTGCTTGACCTTCTTCATCCCCCGTTGCATTGTCAGAAATCCCTTTAGATCATCTTTCAAAATGTTGTAACCACCAATTTCCTCAGTAGCAATGGGTTCAAATGGCTCAGTCCTGGCGAACGCCTGAAGGAATTCAGCCCCGTATGGCTCATCACATTCGAATTCCTCCGGGATCTGATATACCATGTTGACCTTCGACTGATCGACATAATAGTTGTCAAGAAGGAGTGCTCGTTTGCCATCTGCAAGATGATAAATGAACCGAATGTAACTGGGCAAGTTCACACGCACGTACGCCTGCATCCTCTCCCCTTTCGTGAAAACCAGATCATCTGTTCCCTTGTTTGTCCATACTTCGAGGCTGAGTCCGCCACCAAGGACCTCACCTGCGTCAAATTGTTTTTGATCTCCGAGCGCTGCCTGAAAATTCTGGGGTTTCAGATCCAACCCGGCCTTCTGTACTATTGAATCTCGAACCACGGTCTCTGCCCCGCCAATCAGCCTGCTATCAGAGACTCGCAGAAGGGATACGATAAACTTGATCACACCTTGTTGTTCCCAGTATGTACCTCGAACTACGTATTTGGCACCCGAAGCTTCTGCCGCCTCACGCGTCATGTCTCGGGCAGAAGTCTGTGAGATTGCGACCTGCTGAACCGGAGTCCATTTGGCCACCTCATTGAGCTTGTTCTCAAGTACAACTTTGAAGAACCTTGAGAATGGGCTACCCATCCTCGTATCGCCATACGTCATGGGTGTCACCAGCACTGTTGCATCTTTGATATCGGCTTGCTCCTTAAGGCAGTATACGAGATGCCAGGCAACATCTTCAACATGTTCCAGAGGTCTTTGCAGCATCTTGTCCACTGCGTTGCGAACAACGCTAATATCTATATCATCTTTGGTGACTACTCCTTCAAGCTCCTCGAACACACTAGCAGCCGCTGACTTCGAGGAAAAAAGAATCGCCCGAGTTTCTTCCAGCTGACGGAACAAGAGATAGCATGAGAGGTACTCCTCCAGCGCCAACGTTTTCATTGCTCGTTCTTCCGCGGCCTTTCCTGCATTCATTTTTTGGGCGATTCCGATTCGCAACTGTTTTTCCTTCTCCTGGTAAGTTGTTGCGAGCCTTTCCCTTGAGACATACGCCAGGGCGTATGACATCTCTTCGTTGTCGTCGTAGTAGGACTTGACGTCAAGACCTTGTATCTCAAGTGAGGAAGTTGATTGCGTCGCGCTTGTGAAATACGACGAAACTTTTTGATTTCGCTCTTCGGTAACGGAACCGACACTACTTTGGAGCTTGACACGAATGCTCTGAATCAGATTCCCCTTTGCAGTTTCCACTGCTCTTTGCAGACTCTGCGAGCGGTCATTTTCCCCGCTCACCTTGCTCATGCCAAAACCGAGCAAATAGAGCTGGTCCGGGTAAGTCGAGGACTTCCCATAGTTTCTCACCCAATCCGGCTTCTGGGCAAGGGCGAGAGACGACAAAGTCAGCAAAATAAAGATAGTTTGTTTCATCGTTTCCAGCGTTCAGTTTGGCTTGGGTGTTCGCGATAGAACGTAGAATATTTTCTTATTCGTATCGATCCAACGGGCCATCACTTCAATGTTTCGCAGGGTCACTTCCAACTGTTCTTGCCGAATTTCCTGTCCCTCTCTTGCTGTGCTTTTTTGGAGCGATCGCACAGAGACGGTGAGCGTCCGAGCGAGATTGCGCCGGGCGATGCGTTCAGCTTCGATCCAAGAGCTTGTCTCATAGTAGTATTGAGGGGCTACCCCAACGGCATAACAATATTTCTCGTCCTTGGGCGGCGTGTCACTCCACTCAGGATGGGTTTTGAGGAGCGGAAGCCGCGTGCGTTCCACCTCGTCGATCCTGCAAGTTGTATCCCCGAGAAGGACCATGACAATATTGGCATTGACATAGGTATCCAGCAGCGAAACAAATGAAGGGGCGGATTTCATGGCCGTCGTGTCAAAGTCTTCTCGAAAATCCGCCCCCATCCAAAACGTACCGGCTTCAGTACTCCAGAACACCTGGCCGCCGACAATGCGGGAGATCCTGTTTCTCGAATAGTTCTCATAAGCGTTGCGAATAGCGTGGGCAACTGCAGAATCTGCATAGAACGAGGAATTGGCATAACCAATCGTCGTTCCCGTGCATTTCGTCGATCCTTGACTAAGGAACCAGTTGGGATAGACTTGTCCCCAGGCTGCCTGGTCAGCAAGCAGTGCTATGAGCGCCAGAACAAACGCTCTGCAAAACGCTGTGAATCTGATCCTCATTGCTGAGGCTGTTGGCTCTTCTTGAAGTCGTCGTATTTCTTGACCTCATCATCTAGTTCCTTGAAGGCCTGTGAAGCACGGAAGCGAGTGTACATCTGTTCGTTACTCTTGATCTGTTGCATCAAAGCAGCATTCGCGGCCCCGATGGGGTACTCCACAAGCACGTACACCCTCCAGCCATCGCCATCTTTGAATTGTTGCTGCTTGCTCACGCGGCTTCCCGTGAGGGAGGTGGAGACCACCGTTTTGCTTGCCTGGGTAAACATGTCGAGCAACTGGGCATTTCCGGTGGTACCGGTTTCTTCCGTGAAGCGCTTCTGCAGTCCGGAAATCTTTGTTTCAACCTGACGCCCGATTTCTACTCTGGCCCCCTGTGTCGCTTTGTCCACAGCCAGCTGCAAATCTTGAGACACCTGGGTATTTGGCGCGAAGAAGAAATTTGGATCTTTGGGGACATTCAGGTACCAGTCCGGCACATTTCCAGCATCTGTAGATTGCATCGATTTGGACCCACCGCAACCGACCATTGCCAACGCGAAAACCATTGCCGTGCAAGACAACATGATTGTACGCATACAGCCTCCTAGGTTTGGTGAATGAGTGTTTGGGAATTGAGGAATTGAATACGATTGTCGCTTGATTCTCCCGTCAGCGGGAAGGGCAAGCTCCCTTGATTCGTAATGAGAGCCTTCGATTCGACTGCCGGTGCACAGTCAGGCTCACACTGCGATTGTCTTACTGCTGCTGTCGATTTGCGAAATTGATAATATTAGGTTTCACTGTCTTGAATTGTGGCATACAACGACCAACATCTGCTTGGATGTATGTTGGATCGCAAATTACGTAACTCTTACCTTGAAATACAACCGAGTCCCCGCTCAAGCTTGTGCTGAACATCACAGCGGTGGCGATGTGACTGGGATAGTCAAGGCCAATAACTTCAAGGCCCAGTAGCTGCTTCACCAAGAAAGCAAACAAAATCGCTCGATCCTCACAGTCTGAATAGGGATAGTAAACTGTCTCCTCCGGAAAGAACGGCTTTTCCCATCCAAACTGCTCCTGATCGGTTCGATACTCGAAGGCAGTCTGAACAAACCGCAGCAGGATGTTCACCGCCTCTATTTCGCTCTTCCCCTCTACGATCGGCTTAAACCCCGCAACGAGCGACCGTATTGCTTCGGGTGAGGGCAACGACGTGAAGTAAACTTCGAAATTGGTCTGTGGATAGTACTCGAAGAAGCTCACAGCATCGCGGTTATAGTCAATTGGTACGCTGTACGTACGACCATCATATTCAAATTTGAGGTTTTTCTTTCCGACCCGATCACCGAGAACCGGTGCATTCATGACTGAAAAATCCGTCGGCCTTTCCGCCCCCGGATACGAGCCATCGTAGCTGTAGAGCACCTTTTCAATCGGCTTTGCGCCAGCTTCAAGCGGCACAGCATAGTACTTTTTGTCTTCCTTCCCGATCATGAAGTAGCTGATATGGTATAAACTGTTGGGAGTCGGCAGCAGTAGGTATATTTTTCCTTCGCTGTATCCCACTCGTGCATCATATGCGGATTTTGACAACAGGAACCACGTCGTGAGCACTGCCTCGTTTTGAGCTCCCGAATAGAACTGCTTGCACCATTGATAGAGAAGCTGGCAATACCCCCAGTCGTTCAATCCCATCCGTTTGCGTTGATGCTGCAACTCCGACACAAGCCCATCGTAGTCTGTGCGACTCAAGCCAGCCCAAAACGCGCCGATTGATTCCTTGTTTACTTCCTTACCAAGCATCGGTTTCTGCTCGATGTTGTATCCGATACTTATATTCATCCCAAAAAAATCCACCGCTAGAGAATGCTTCGCCTCCACATTCGTTTCCTCCGGTTTCACGCGATCTCCGACAGGATTGTCCTGCGGCTTTGGAACCGGGATATCTTTGACCACAGGTGCGTTTTCGTTTACGGGTTCAGTCGGGCGTACCGAAGGCGGTTGATAGACGGGAAGTTTCATCGGTTTCGGTTTCTCATCTCGAATGAGCCCGCTGAACGCTTTCATCTGCTTCCATTCCTGACTGAGGAATTGAACAAATTCTTTGTCCCGCGCGTCCTTGAAATCTTGATACTCCGCTTGCTGCTTCTTGAGCCACTTCTGGTATTCTGCAGGATCCTGTCCCCAAACCGTCTGGAGACAGAGAAATCCAACGCCCCAGAGAATTGTCTGATTTCTCAGATTCATCCTCCGCCTTCCTTTGTTTGCCAGAATGAACCGTATGCGCAGCACTCCGTAATTGCTGCTCATGAACACAAAAACCTCCTTCATCGCATTTGCGAATCCAGAGGTTTCAATCCCGCATTCCACGGGTCAGAATCAGTTTTCAAAGGCGGGCACGTGTTGTACTAACATACGGCAGCCTTGCCTTAATGTCAACGTCCGGAAAGAACCGACAAAGAGATACTCAATGTTTACAGGCACAGACACGATGGCCCCATCGGACCTGCCCCCTGTTGCGGTGCCAATGTTAAGTTAGTTGATTTGTTGAGCCCTTGGAAGCTGAGAAGACAAAGTCATTCGATGTCGGCGGTCTATCCGCGCGGGAGCTTCATTCCGCGATTGCAGCCATCGGCTTCGCTTGCCACGGTGCTTGCAGTTAGAACCAAGCGATCACTCACCCCGATCGATGGTATCAGCTAGTGTCGTGTGTCGGAGATTCGTTGACAAAGTCGCTGGATCTTGGCAAGGATTGAGTCAGCAGTTGCGGTCCAGATGAATGGATGTGGGTGTTTGTTGTATCGCTGGACATAGCGGTCAATCATTGCGACAAGTTCTTTGACACTGCCGAACGTTCCCCGGCGAATGGCCTGTTGGGTAATGATGTTGAACCAAATCTCCACTTGGTTGAGCCACGAGGCATAGGTTGGGGTGTAATGGACTTGATAGCGAGGATGCCTTGCCAACCATCGTTTCACGGATGGATGCTTGTGTGTGGCGTAGTTGTCCACAACGAGATGGACATCAAACTTTTCAGGAACATTGGCATCAATCTGTTTCAAAAAACTCAGATACTCTTGGTGGCGGTGCCGACGCTTGCAGGCGGTCATCACATCTCCGGAGGCAATGTTCAGCGCTGCGAAGAGCGTTGTGGTCCCATGGCGAATGTAATTATGAGTGACCCCTTCGGCATATCCGAGCCCTATGGGAAGCATAGGCTGTGTACGATCCAGTGCTTGGATCTGGCTTTTTTCGTCCACGCACAATACCATGGCCTTATCCGGAGGGCTGAGATAGAGCCCCACGATATCTCGGACCTTCTCGATGAAGAATGGATCGGTTGAGAGTTGAAAATGCCGTTGCCGATGCGGCTGAAGCCCAAAGGCTTGCCAGATACGATGCACTGTTTTCAATGAAACACCAGCTTCCCGCGCCATAGTGCGCAGAGACCATTGAGTTCTGTTCTTGGGCTTGGTCTTCAGCGTCTTGCGGACAACAAGGGCAACTCGTTCGTCGGCAATCGTGCGTGGCCGACCGGGTCGCAATGCTTCATCTAGGCCTTGAACACCAAAATCCAGATATCGCTGGCGCCATTTACCAACGCAGGGCTTGCTAAGATGCAAACGCTCTGAAATCTCCGTATTCGTCTTGCCCTCGGCCGCAAGCAGAACGATGTTGGCACGTTCAACAAGTCCGTGTGGAATGGTACGAGAATGAGAAAGCGCCGTCAATTGCATACGCTGCTCTTCATCGAGGACTAAGCGCTTCTTGGGGCGTCCGGTAATCATGGGTCTCCTCCATAATACGTGATAAACCCATGATACGAAATCTCCAAGACTTAATAAACATATTTATGACACACTACACTAGGAGGGAAAAGCACAATACCTAAAACGCGGTATTTTTTTTGGTTGAAGAAATCGCCGTATCTGCTGGAATGACAATTTATTAACGCGTAGTTACGGCCAATCCGAACGGATCAGGCCCCGCCGCAAGAGATCCGTGTCAAACAGGTGCTTTCCCAGATTGTTGTTGTCAGGAATAAAGAGAAACGGCAGCCATATAAGTTGTGACTGCCGTGACCAGGCGGGCGAGATTAGAGGTTGCAGCTGAAGTTTATCCCGCCGATCTGCAGCGGGGGTTATGAACTCGAGGAGCGCGACAACGCAGATCGCTCGTGGGCCCAGACGATAACTGAGAAGTGATCGAAAATAAGTGGAACACCCCGTATTGTTATTGTAGTTGTAGCTCGGTGACCACCAGCAAGCTTACTGGGTGCAGAAGGTTCCCTTTAGGAGAACACCATAATTGACAATTATTAATTGAAAATTGACAATTGACAATTTGTCCGCGCCTTCTTCTTAGATTTGTTGGCCATCAAAACAAAAGAGGCAATTCCAGGTATCCGGGATTGCCTCTTCGCTTTTCTCCGTCACAACCAAGACCCGCGTTCGTCACTCCCCTTCCTTCTGATTTGACGTGATCAGGATTTCGCTGCCCGTCAATCCATCTGACTCAGCCTTCAATTGAATCGAGCCACGCTTCCCCTCGAGAGATCGCATGATGACCAAACATTGTCCGTGGAAGGCGTTATACCGATCGGATTGGAATGAATCATGATTCGTCGGATCTCCGTTCCCAACCGCCACAAGAGCGCCGGCTCCGCTGATTGAGAAACGAACATTGTTGGCAGCAGTTGGTACCATCATGCCATCCTTATCGACAATTTTCACAGTTACATACACTAATTCTTTGCCATCCGCTTTGATGACCGAACGGTCTGCAGCAAGTTCCAGCTTCGCCGCCGGGCCTGTGGTCTTGGCAACATCCGAAGCCCATTCCCGTCCGTTCTTGTAAGCGACCACTTTGAGCTCGCCAGGCGTGTATGTGACATCATCCCATCGCAATCGGTACCTGATATTGTTCCTTCTTTTTCCGGCCCAGCGAATGGCCGTTCAGAAAGAGTTCGGCTTCATCCCCCGATGTGTAGACGTGAACTGGTGTGATTTTTCCTGTTCGGTCCGGCCAGTTCCAATGCGGCAGGATGTGCGCCATCGGAAGTTCCGGACGCCATCTCGCCTGGTAGAAGTAAAATCGGTCCTTCTTGAATCCACAGAGGTCCACAATGCCGAAATATGAACTGCGGGAAGAAGATGTGTCATCGTAGTACGGTGTGGGTTCACCAAGATAGTCGAAGCCGGTCCAGACGAACTCGCCCGCAACGAAGGGATTCCTGTCCTGCCCTTCGAATTCGACATCGGGAATGGTGGCCCATGGCGGCGCGTAGAGATCATAGGAGCTCACCTGTGAGTTGAATGCACCTTTTGACTTGTCGGCGTTGACCGGGAAGAAATACTCTCCGTATGTGCTGATACATGACGCGGTTTCACTTCCGTAGAGCGGTATCGACGGATTCGCTGCACGGAATTTCGCGTACAGGTGCGGCTTGTAATTGTACCCGAATACATCGACAGAATTCTGGAAACCGTCAAATCCAGCCTGCGGGTTATCGCACGCCGCAGTAACAGGGCGCGTCGTATCTTCAGAATGAAAGACCTCCTTCAGCTTCTGCACCAGAATCCCATTCTGTTGTTCGCGCACCTCGTTGCCTGCGCTCCACGCGATCACACATGGATGATTTCGATCGCGCCGGACTAAGCTCCTGATGTCCCGCTCATGCCATTCTTTGAACAGCGTGCTGTAGTCGTTCGGTGTCTTCCCCTTCTCCCAGCAGTCGAATGCTTCGTCGAGCACCAGCATGCCCATGCGGTCGCACAGATCAAGCAGCTCAGGCGCGGGTGGGTTGTGACTGGTGCGAATCGCGTTGCATCCCATCTCCTTAAGGATTCTGATCTGGCGCTCGAGAGCTGACTCGTTTATCGCAGTTCCCAACGGGCCGAGATCATGATGGTTGCACACTCCATTGATCTGCACTCTCCGTCCATTGAGTAGAAGCCCGCTGTCCGGCGTGAACTCCACCTTGCGGACCCCAAAAACAGTTCTGACCGAGTCGATTCTTTGTCCCTTGTGCAGGATCATGCTCTTGGCCCAATAGAGGTTTGGGGATTCCGGATCCCAGAGTTTAGGATTCTTGACTCCGACCTCTGCCTCGTACTTTCCTGTGCCGCCGGCTGGGATGCTGATGTTCGTGATGGGTATAGAAGCCTCGATCGCAGGTCTTCCCAGTTCGCGGATCTCAACCAGCACCGAAACTTCGATCGCCTCGCTGGATTGATTGTCGATCTCGGTCCGGATGCGGATGGTGGAGTTGTCTCTTGCGACCGTAGGTGTCGAAATGAAAGTACCCCAATGTGCCACGTGGACTGGAGCTGTCTTCACCAACCAGACATTTCGATAGAGACCCCCGCCGGGATACCATCGCGAAGAACGAGGAGGATTGTCCAGCCGTACCGCCAGGACATTTTCTGCGCCGACTCGGATATGAGACGTCATGTCCAAACGAAATGAGGCATAGCCGTAAGGCCATTCACCAAGATACTGGCCATTCAACCAGATCTTCGCATGCGACATCGCACCATCAAAGTCGACGAAGAAGCGTTTGCCCTTGTCCTCTGCGGGCACCTCGAAGTGCTTTCGGTACCAACCTATGCCGGCCCACGGAAGCTTGCCTGTGTTGCTCGGGAGTATCCATGCGGAATGGGCCTTCGATGCCCCAATCGTGTGGAAGAGTGACACTCCTCCAGGACATATCCTTTAAGTCGGGCTTCTCCAATCCTGCCGGTTCTTGTTTCGTCGATCCGTCCGGCATGGGTCCGAAGCGCGCAAAAAGCCAGCCTTTGTTGAAGGAGGCACGCGCCCCCATCTCGTCTGCCCAAGATGACTGCATGGAGCCGCCAAGCACCAGGCCAAGTGCAAGGAGCAGCGCGAAGGTATAAGCATGTTTGCACTGGATTTTTCTCATGAGTTGTCCTCCTACGAGTATTGGATTATTTATTGGACACAATCAAAAAAAGAAAGGAACCCTAAGCTCTAATTTGTCAGAATGACAGACGCTATTTCCAGATTGATTTCGCTCGGACGGTTGACGGCCTTTGTGCCTGAGGATCCGAGGATGATCTGGATGGATTCAAGCGTACGAAGGTCCGGAGCAGCATCTGCAGTCGTCTCGCTCGCGGCGCGTACTTTCGGCAGGAAGAGAGGATAGGAGTCGGGCAACATCAAAGCACTTCTGCTCCGAAATGCAGAAAGCGGTATCTCAGTCACCTGCCAATCTTTTTCTATCTGCGCATCGGCTCCGTAGCACGTGCCATCTGCAAGCACGAAAACGATGCCAATCCTGCATGTCGAATCCTGTCCCGACCGCGCTTTCACTGCAACATGGCGATAGTTACTCATCGCCGCGGCAAAGGACTTCACCAACCCGGAAGCATCGAGCTGAAACCCAAAAGGAGTCTTGTTTTCATCCGAGAGCGTGACTTTGAGCGCCAAGGCAGTTTCTTCGCTATTCGACCCATTCTTGTAGTCGACGGAATATCTCATCGATCGGTTGTAGTGTGGGAATGTGAGATCTCTTCTGTCTCTGCGCACATCGAGGAGAGCAATTGGTTCATCGGCTCTTACGACCTTGACGGTCCAGAGACTGCTGGTGGAGAAATCCCACTGCCCCGGTGCATTCCGGATTCCTTCCGGGAATGTATATGTATTCTTTCCGACTTCGACGCCGACACAATATTCAAGCATCCCCGACTGCAAGATCTTTGGAGTATCCGCCGGGGCATAGCTGAACCCTCCGACATTCTCTAGCTTGTGCTTGGAAAAACCCCTCCAGCCGAGACGTTTGACAAAGAGATACGCATTTGTGATTCTCTCTTCACCGGCGATTTGAAACTTGAATCCGGCCTGCCCGGATTCAACCATGTATTGGCTCGATTTGTCGACGACCGAGATACCGGGCGGCGGAGCAGGGGGCACGTAGAGCCCACCAAGGAAGGGTTCCCACGTTGCGAGATACTTCTTCACCTTTTTCTTATCCGCTCTTTCGGCGGCGACAATGTACACTCCAGGCCAAACGCTGTCTTTGGAAGGTGAGCCCTTGTCGATACGCCGCTTTGTGTCACTCATGGAATGAAACGAATAGGCCGTACCCAGATCCGGTATCGAGATTTTCATTTCCCTTTCGCGCCAGAACAAGCGAGCGACTTGTCGGGACATGCTTGCGGCTTCGAATGGATCACAAAGCCAGAGAACGTCCGGATAGACCTCGAGTCGCCAGATACCATCCTCCAATTTGTCGAAGAAATACGCGCCCGTTCCGTCATAGCGTACAATCGGCGAGTTGCCGCACCCCGCCACGTGTTTCAATGAGCCAGGATCCTTCGGCACACTCCGCGTACTGATTGGAATAGAGGAATTCTGACATCCCATTCATTTCACTCAAATCTTCGCCATAGCTGACGCGGAAATCATCGAACCTATTGTTCTCCGGGTATATGCCAAATGATTTTGTCCTGGGGAGATTCCGAAATGCCTTGGCTGCGATCATCAAGCTGAGTGCTTTCGATGGTGCATAAAGCAGGTTCACGAAATGTGTCGGATATTCCGTGTTGCTCCACGCAATCTGAGTGGGATCGTAACTAAACATCGTTGCGAACTGCATTCCTGCTTCGCGAAAACTGCGCGCAATGGCGGGATACATGTACGAGCCGCCAACATCGGCAGCATCGAATTCGTAAACCATTTTCGCCTTCTTCCCATAATCGACGACGCCCGCTGACGGGATTACATAGTTGCTCACATTGGGTAGGTAGTTACCGGTAAGCACTCGACCGTGGACGAGATCCGTGGGATACCACTGAAAGGAAACACCATTAGCCTCCGACCTCGTGACTGCGTTTGCCTGCACTTCGCTCCAATTCTGGCTGATGTTGTAGAAGATCGGCTTTGCAAATCCTGCTTCCCTTAAGACTCTGACCATATCGTTGATGTAGTCGGTTACCTCCGAACCACTTTGCGGGTGCGTTGGCTCGTTGATCACTTCAACGGCGATCATGTATTGGTCATCCTTGTACGCCAAACCTCTGTATCGATTTCTGTGATTGATGAATTGTTTCAGATAGTTCCGTTCGGCAATTCTGGCCCTTGGATTGGTGATCAATTCGAGTCGCGGATAGTGCTGTGAAAAACCTTGCGTCTTGACGTCGGGCTCCGGCCAGCCAGTCCCCCACCACGCAATGGGAGTAACAACGATCTTGATTCCACGTTCTCCAAGTTTTGCCAGAAGATAGTCGAAAAGATCCAGGTGCTCGTTGGAAAGGACATTCCCACTCGAATCAGAAATTTCTCTATCCCAGACGTGGACACGGAACGCATCAAAACCAAGCCGAGCCATTTGATCGACATCGAGATCAATGGCTTTCTTGATCGACAAACCGAGCCGTTTGTGAGCCCGGTAGGCATATGCAAATGGCGCTGTGTAATTGACGCCAAAGAGACTGACTTCGGTGTGAGACGCTTTCCATCGCAAGACTCCATTACCGTCAACGTATACGCCTTCGGCGTCGCGACCCCCACTCTGGGGAAAAAGAATTGCGCTGAAAGTAAGAAGCAACACGCACACCCGGAACTTTCGTCTCATGATCAAACTGTTGATCTGCTGATTTCGGAGGTTATTGGTTTGGAAGGATTCAGACAACATCATTTCAACAGCACAATTTTCTCCGTCTTGGCAAAGCTCTCGGAGCTCATTCTGCAAAAGTATACCCCACTGGAAGCGTTCCTCGGCGACCAGACTACATTGTGATGACCGCTGTGTTCAAAACCATCGACGAGCCGGCTCACCTCTTCGCCAAGCGCATTGTACACAACGATCGCTATACTTGACGATCTGGGAAGATCATATTCAATAGTTGTGCTTGGGTTGAAAGGATTGGGATAGATGTTGAGATTGTAGTCAGGATTGTTGTTTTCTATCTTTCTCACCAGAGTGGCATGGATACCCAGGAAGGCATCCATGGCGACGGTGGGCTGCTTTGTTGCAGGATCCCACGCTCCGAGTTGATATCCCTGCCAGCTATAACTCTCAGGCTCCCAATAAAACACGCCCAATCCGCCTGCTGACTTTGTTTTCGCGATGAGGTCAAGAAGAAACTGATTAGCTGCGACTGGTTGGTTATACAAGTATCCGGTCTCAACCACCATGACTTTCGTTTGATACCTGGCGATCATATCGTTCATCGTAATGATAGCCAGACTATCTTCGGTAGCCCAAGGCAAATTGGCCCAATAGGGATACACCGACATTCCAATGATATCCCACCTGGCCCCATTGTTCTTCAGCCCATCAAACATCCACCGGAACATTGCGTCATCGTGTCCGTTGGAGAGATGAACAATGACCTGGATTGTGCTGTCCACTGCTTTGACAGCACTGTAACCCGTGTCAATCATTTGGGCGAAATTGCTCATGTGTGTCGATGCTCTTCCTGTCTCCCACAACATCCCGTCGTTGGTTTCATTTCCGATCTGCACCCACGCAGGAACTACGCCGATTGATTTCAGCGTATCTAACACCCCGTAGATATGGTCATATAGGTGGCTAAGCAACTGTGCAAGCGCGTCGCTTACCCATGCGGCAGGTTTTGCCTGGTGCCCAGGATCAGCCCAAGTGTCGCTACAGTGAAAGTCCAACATCACCTTGAAACCTGCACTGTCTGCCCTGTGTGCCATATATGCGACGTCTTTCTTGCTACAGTAGCCGGCTCTCGGGTTGACCCATACTCTGAACCGAAGAGCATTGATCCCCTTTCCCTTCAGAATATCCAGACAGTTCCTTTGAACTCCCGAATTATCTTTGAACACGTACCCCTGCGCCTCCATTTGCGATAACCAGCCGATATCGGCACCGTTGGCAAATTGGGCTCTGGCTGGGAACGGAGTGCAGACGGACAGTAGAAAGACAACGAGGGTCGATGCGATTATTGTCGAAAGCGATACTCTTGAAGTCTTCATGTCTTCTCCTGTGCAAATGTTGACTGAGGGTGATCTACGGATAAATTGCTGACGGCGCATGACTTTGGGGACGCTTTGTGAGAGACGACAAAGAATCCAGAACGAAGACGGTTGGACCCGGACTACCGTCGTCGTTCCACGCACCGCGCTCGGGCGCCCAATAGAGAACGCCGATTCCTTGCGGCGCTTTTCTGACAGTGTTTATAAGATCTGCCATGAACTGCAATCGTCCTTCATGAGTCACTGGCCACAACATATCTTCGTTGTTCTTCACCCTGGTACTATCGTATCCAGTCTCCGCGACAAGGAAAGGCTTGTTGTATCGGTTTGCACACTGCGCCATGTTATTCCAAAGTCCCTCCAGCGTGCCGTGGTGCCACTCGGGATAAAAGCTCTCAGCGATAATGTCATACTCGACTTGCGCTGCTTCCAGGTGATCAAAGAACCATTTGGTCACCGGCCAATTCGCGCCTTGGTCGATATGAATTGCGATGTGTGGTGGCGTGTTTCCGGCAGCAAATCTCACACCGCAAATGGCCGCCTTCAGAATCCGCGTCAAGTGGTCCCATTGTTTTGCCTCATCGTACGGTTCAGGTGGATTATACTGTTTTGATCCGGGAATTTGGACCTGCGCCAACGGCCATAATGTTCCCCTCGTGATCTCGTTGCCGATCTGAACCCAATCGGGCATCGCGCCCGCATTCTTCAGCTGCGTGATGACATCGCTCGCGTACGCCTCCACCCGGCTTTCCAGTGAATCGAAACTCAATCCCTGCCACGCGACCGGAATATCTTGATGTTGTGGATCGGCCCAGGTATCGGAGAAATGGAAATCCAAGAGGAACAGTGATCCGGAATCCTTGATTCGCTTCGCGAGCGGGATTGTGTTCTCCAGCGAATTGTCCGGGGCCCTCCTGACAGGTGACAGAAACACTCGCAGGCGAAAAGCTTTCCAGCCATGGTTCGAGAGGATGGTCAACTCGTCGCTTGTTTTTCCATTTTCCTGGTAGGTAAGGTTTCGTGCGTATCTGCCCCGGCGAGGTGCGTCGAGTGCTGAAATATCAGCGCCGAGAACGAACCCCTGCGGCTGGTTGAGCACCCCGCTCCCGACTGTCAAAGTCACTTCATATTCCGGTGACACCTTAACCGACTTCACTTCAGCGACCTGCGTCGCTCCTTTGAAAGCGGGCCACATGCTTTGTGGAATATATATGGGTGCATCTTTCCGCAACGGGAGAATATTCAGATTGAGTCCGTTCGACCACACGTTTGGACCAAATCGCTTCAAACCGACTTCCCACGTTGTTCCATTGAAGAAATTGTCGTCTAGCAATCGCTTCCCTTCGTACAGTCTCCCCACATCGCCTGCATAGTTAATATCGAGAAACAAATCGCTGAGACCCGGCGGCATGTTCTTTGGCAACGTTACTCGCCAGACATCAGCCTTTTCGTATGTCGAATCATCGGGAGAACTCGCCACGGCGCCATTGCGCCAGTCGAACACCCTCCCCATCTTCACCGACGGTACAGTCCCCGCGTTACGGACTTGCTTGATATGTACTGCGATGCTTTTCACCTTAACGGAGGCAGTATAATGTGCAAACATGCCATCGTTTGCTGTTTTCTTCAGGGTCACATTTGAACCGAGTTTCCCATGAAACTCAGGGAAAATTGAAATTGAAAACGATTTTGGGTCGCGTGATCGCAAATGGATTCTATCACCTGCAGCGAATACATCGGCCGGCGTGATCAACATATGCTCACGACCGTTAAGCCGTAACTTCCATGAGTCTTCCGCCTCCTTCTGAGTAAGCACTACGATATGGACGTCGTTCCCCCCGGTGGTCCTCACCACCATTGCCTCTGCGGTTGACGGAACAATTTTCCGAACGTACATTCGGCCATCGCTGCGGTACACTATTCCTGATCTTGCGTGCAACGAATCGATTGTCGATGGATCAAAAGCAAATTCCACATTTGCGTTGGGGGATGCGATGAAGAAATAGTACCGAATCCCTTCCATTGGCCATTGTTGCGAACAGCTGCGCTGTTGCATACTTCAAAAGAGCACCGTTTAGATCGAGATTAACCGGCCAGAAGAACCACGACTGCGAAGGGACATTGACCGGTTCGCTCGGGATCGAGATTTCTTCTGAAGGGAGCTTGAGGTGAACCTGTACCCCTTTCTGTTCGGGAAGCGGATAATTCCGCAGATAGTTGTTGAAGAAGAGAAACGCACGGTTGCCTTCAGCTCGTGCGGAAACGCGCAACGTAGTGGTGTCGCGGGGTCCGGAAGGAACAATATTGGGGAGGAATGCTGTCATCGGAGCAAGATCGGCCCCGAAATCGTGGATGAACTGGTGAATAACTTTGAGCTTGCTAAACGTGCCACTCATCTGTCCGAATTCGCCCAGTGGAGCTTGGAAGTCGTACGACATGACAGGGACATCGTTGGGGTAGTCAGTCGCCTGTGATTCCTGGAGCGTCGTGAGCTTTCCGTCGGGATTCGCGCCCCCTTGAAACATGTAGTAACCCACAAGATTTACACCTGAGCCCAGTGCACTGAGGGTCAGGGATGCTATATCATCCGGCGAAACGACCACGCGACGGTGATAGGTATCTTCCATACCCCCGCCCAGCTCTGCAGTGAATCTCGGATAGTGTAAGTGTTGCACGTCTTCGGTTGCCGACGACACACCTTGCATGATTCCAGCGGTCCCCACCGGCGTCGCCACATGGAACTGAAAGACACCTTGCGGATCCGGCTGGAGCTCTCGCCTGCTTCCGGACCATGGTTCATCCGGATAACCGCCGTACACCGGAATGAAGGCATGGGGAGGAACAACGGCATTGTCCCATCCTGTCACGGTGTAGAGTGGAACATCAAGTCCGGCTTCGATCGCCATACTCTTCAGTTTTAGCAAATAGCTTTCGCCGCCGTTCGGAGCGCGGTTCGCATACTCGTTCTCGATCTGGATACCGATAATGGGTCCGCCGTCTTTCCAGAGTAATCCCTTCAACTGCTTGGCGATTTCATTGTAGAATGTGCGCACATAGGAGAGAAAGGTGGAGTCACTCACACGCGTCTGGCTTTTGGCCAGCAGCCAGTCGGGGAAACCGCCGTTGCGTGCTTCGCCGTGTGCCCACGGACCGATACGCGGATATACAAAAATTCCGTGCCTAGCGCACAGCTCGACAAATTTCCGAAGATCGCGCTGACCTGTCCAGTCGAACTGTCCCTCAATCTCTTCGTGATGGATCCAGAAAACATAGGTGGAAACAATCCGAATTCCGCCCGCTTTCATTTTCAAAATTTCTTCTTCCCAATACTGCCGCGGGTAGCGGCTGTAGTGAAACTCCCCCATCACGGGCAACCACGGCTTCCCGTCGAGCATCAAGGAGCTACTATTCACCGAAAGCGTACTGCGACCCGGCGATTGACCTGCATCCTTACTCCCCATTTCGAGGTAGCTTGTTTCCGGTGTGGCAGCGGGCTTGCCCGCATCGATCGTGAAGAGAGTGCCTTTTCCCGGCATTGATTGCGCCAATACTGGTGAAAGCCCGAACAAGACAAAAACCGTGAAGCACCCTAGGATGTGTCGAAAGATTATTCGGATTCTCATGGTGTTCGCTATTGAACATCTCCGAGATGAAAGTGCCATGCCCTGCAAAAATTCTCAGTGTTCCTCGTATTTGTGCCGGCAGAAGTGGTTCTCGAAAATGCGGTCATGGACAATAGACAAGCGAAAAGGAAGACAGCTAGTATTGTGTTCATTCGAACACTCAGGATGTCACAAAACGGAATCAGCTTCCAATGCATAGGAGTTTTCCTTTCTCAAATTCACTTCCGGCTGGATGCTCCCGTAATGCCGAAATCAACTCCAAAGATCTATCCTTCTCTCAGTCGTCTGTTTGCTATCAGGAGTAGCCTTAAGAACTTTTCGATCCTCATTGCCTCATCAAGATGCGTGACAAGAGGACTAATAAAGAAACGCCTGCAGCCCGTGTGATGGGCTGCAGGCTTGATCCATCGCTACAGAAAGAGAAGAAAGCGCCTTATTTAAGGAGCATCATTTTCTTGGTGATGGAATTTGTTCCTTGCTGCAGTGTATACAAATAGACACCGCTGGCCGAATTGTTCATATTGACATCATAAACATATTCACCTGCCTGTTTGAATCCGACATCAACCACCCGCACAGCCTGGCCCAGTATGTTGTAAACCGTCAGGCTCATCACACCGGAATGTGCGAGATTGACTTTAATGCTGGTGGACGGGTTGAACGGATTCGGATAATTCTGACTCACGTCGAAGCTCGACGGTACTGAATTCGTGACTTGCTCGACGCCTGTAATCTGCTCAGGGAACCAGTTCAAATCGCCGAGCGGTTTTCCGTCGCTCCCCTTAGTCTGCAGGGTCGTGTTGGAGTAGCGCAGGTTCTCGGGCACAGGGTAACCATAGTAGGTATTGCCTTTGACCGTCTTCCAGGTGCTTGGCACGCCATCCCACGTCGGAGGATCATAAAGAGAATACACATAGGGGCGAATGCCTATACCCGCTTGGTTGTGGTGCCACAACGTATCAACAAAGGCAGCCATCTTACTTCCCGCTGTTTGCGCAAGCGTGGCATTGAATCCCGGATCGACGCTGTCATTGTTCGCCACAGTAATGTTGGGCCATGCAGTTTTATTCGTCAGCATACCCGGCTGTGCGTTTATGAAATCTGGCGCGCGAAGCGGGGTGACCCCCGCGATACCAGCAGCATTGAGTTGTGTCCATTTGGACACGATTTCTTGTGGCCAGAAGTAAGCATTGTTTGTAATCGTGATGTGCCTGTCAGCTTCCTTCATGTTGTAAGGAGCCGCCGCCAGCGAACGCAATGAATCTAATGGGATCACCGCGGATCCCCAACTGCCGGGGGTGTTGTTGTACCATGAGGTGGGGTAGGCTGCCGAAGAAACGCTGAAGAATATGTTATTACTTATAACTGCATTGTGCATCTGGTACAAGTCGAAGGCTCCTCCCTGCCCTGAAAAAAATATGGTGTTGTGCCGGAAATCCAGGAATGTACAACCGTACCCTGTTGAACCCAAAACGTATCCACCTGTGAGGAAGAAAGTGTTATTGTAGAACTTTGCAGTATCGCACGGGTAAGTCCCCGGATCTATCCATGCAAAGCCCGGATTCTGTGGATTGTCATCCTGGTTGTTCCTGAATTCGCAGTTGGTGACATAAAAACTACTGTGATCATGATTCCAGGTATCAAACAGGTTCGGAGTACCGGCACCGGAAATATTCTCGAGAATACAGTGGTCAAAGACGAATACATTGTTATCGCCAGACGGAGATACAAAACGGCCTGTGAACGATACGGTGTCAGTACGTGTACCCATGAAGTACAAGCCCTTCAGCGAGAGTGTATCATTACCCTGTGGACTGAAAAAATTGCCGATGGACGAGTTGTCCCCTGCAATAGACGGTGCGATGACCGGAGGGTGACCAGTAGTCGGATTGATGTAGCCAACGATAGTAACACTTCCTTTCGCTGATATTGGTGCCGTCATCCAATAAACAGTGTCCAGGGCGCCAGTTGGCTTCAAGAGAAAAACCGTATTAGGTTTGACGAATCCTGCGCCAGTAGTATCCGCATTTATGAAATTATTCAAGTTGCCCGGCGGCAATGCCGATACGACGACGGTATCAGCAGGTACCGCAAACGACGTTGATGGCGCTATGCACAGTACTATCAGAGCCATCAAGAACATTGAAGTAAGTATTGCTTTCATATAAACATCCTTTCAATGAAGTTTATATTGATGTTGATTACCTACAGTAAATCCTGGAAGAAACTCAGGTAAATGTTCTTTTCATCATGTTTTTCCTTTCTGCTTAAGTTTATGGTCAAGTTAATTGCAGCTCTTTACAAACCTCTAATGTTTACCATGAATTGTCTTACTCAAACCTCCACCGAATTCCTAAATCGGCCGTCAAGCCATAATTAGATTCTGAATTCGGGAAGCCGGAACCTCTTACTAGGTAAATGTCTTCTTCGCTGTTGAGGTTATTCAAGTCAAAGTATATTTCAAGGCCGCTCCACGGTAATCGTTGCTTCACGGAAAGATCCCACCGCAAATACTTTCCTTTGTCAGAGCGAAGTGAGTTGTAGAAGTTTGTGCCATTATAGACGTGGGATTGGTATATCATGGAGGCCAATACAGAAAACTGACCATAATCATATCCAAGCGAAAGGTTAACAATGTCATTGGGCTGCTGTATGAGTCTGTCGGTGTAGGTGGTATCTATATGTGTCGTTGGAAAAGGATAGACCGGCGAATGCACCGTGATATTGTAGGGATACTTCGCACTGGAAAATATGTGCGTATAGTTGACGTTCAGAACTAATCCGTTCAGAGGATCGGGCAAATACCAGAAATGCGTCTGCCACTCAGATTCAATTCCCCAGACATCAACCCGGTTTGGATTGTTAATAAAAGTGGAGAGCGAAAATGTCTTTGTATAGCTGGGAACTCCGGGATACACCGAAGGATCGGCTATGTACGTTGCCTGGCCGAATATCTGATCATCAATACGCTTCAGAAATGGACTGACTGCGAAAAGTCCAACGCTGTTGTCGTGTACGGCCACCTGAAAATCGTAGTTATGCGAATGGGCTGGCTTCAATGCATAATTGTTCCAGACCACCCAGTGACCACTGTTGCTGGCAACATCCTCTCTCGGTATGATTTGGCTAAAATCCGGATAAGCGAGTGTACTGGTATACGAGCCGCGAATGCTGAGCCACTCGAGTGGGTCATATTTCACACCAACATCCGGCAGCCAATATCCATGGTACTCGTCTTGTGTTACCATAGTGTGAAGAAGTTCGGATGGATATGGATTCGTGGCATCTGCATTGCCTATGAAATGTGCAGCGGTATAGGAGGTCTTGAGGCCCTGATACCGAACACCGGGAATAATAGTTACCTGAGGACCGATGTTAATTGTTGCCATGAGATATTCTGCGCTCCTGAATTCATTTCCGGAGTAATCACTAGCAATGCTGCCGTACTGATCTGGAAGGTAACTGGGGACTGTTTGAGGTTGCGTCGTTGCCGCACCCAGGATTTTTATCTGATTCATGATCTTATCGATTACGCCCGCATTTACTGCGGAAAACATTCCATAATCACCCTTAAGGAATTTTCCAAAATTCATATTTGGATCATAGAACCCATGAACATAGAAATATTGATTGCCGGTAGGATCAAAATTATACGGCGGTTGCGTCAGCCACGGGAGAGCCTGAACGAGCGATAATCGAAATCCTGTGGCAGCACCACTAAATAAACTGCCAAAACCATCATCAAAATTGTAATAACGGGTCGTGTATTTGTATTGCCCTCCCCCCTTCAATGTGACAGAGACAAAGTCCCACAGATTAAAATTGCCCTCCAAGTCAATCGAGCCTTGTTTGTCGTCCTGTTTGCTGAAGCTACTCCACGTCGAATTGCCCTGCCATATCATATTGTTCAAGTTAATCGAGTCTTGAGCTACTTTAGCGATTTGTACGGGATTTTGATAATTCGGTATGCCACCCGTCCCGGCTGAAAGCTGATCAAATACCAGCCTCCAACCACTCGGAGTGCGATTATCCGAGTACACATTGGAGAGCTTCACGTCCATCTTGAGTGAACCTACAGTTTGCTCATATTCCAAAATATTTGTTACAACATTGAGCTCATTCGATGACGACTGTGTTCCGAATTGTATGTCATTCCCGAAGGTCGCGAGATTGTAGGTTTCAGAGTGGGATTCGTTTCGCGTGGTACCATGACTTATCAAATTCACAAGAGCTATCTTGCCGTCTGGCAGTCTGTAGTCCAATGTCAGGGTTCCATCATATCTCCGCTGATCGGTCGGGGAAAATGTGAGATTCAGACTGCCAAGGACTATGGAGTCGGGCTTGTCCTGCTTGTTGGGTTGATAGTAAGATCCTCCGAGTTGGTTTGAAGTGAGGTTCTGCCGTTGCGCAATTCCCTGGACAAATACGCCGAGACGGTCGTCGAAGAATCTTTGCTCGACGCTCGCGACAAACTTGTAATCATGATAGGCACTCATCAGATCATTATATGCTCCCTGAGCAAGGAGAGAGAGCGAAGGCACACCGGTGGAAGTTCC
Organism: uncultured Bacteroidota bacterium; assembly: GCA_963739335.1. Taxonomy (GTDB): domain Bacteria; phylum Bacteroidota; class Ignavibacteria; order UBA10030; family UBA10030; genus UBA9647. The sequence goes on from CAVUAC010000089.1 coordinate 56,446, forward strand.
TTTTGCCTGTCTGATCCCGAAGTTCACTGTGCCCCCAAGAACGGCAGCATCCATATCAGGTGTAACCGTCTTGTAAACTTCAATACTTTCCAGCGAGTTTGATGAAATCATGCTCAAATCCACCGCGCGGCCACCAGGATTGTTCGTAGGCGTAGCGTAAGCACCACTAGCAGAAATGCTGCCTGCATCATTCGCTGGTATTTGTACTCCATCAATCGTGATCGTGTTGTACTGCGGCTGAAGCCCGCGGATGACGACCTGTGTCGCCTGGCCGCCCGACCGAACGAGCGAAACGCCCGGCAGTCTCCCGATTGATTCTGCTGCGTTTGCATCCGGGAGTTCCTGGATGCGAGCTGCCGAAACTACGTTCACAACATTTTGGGAAGACAATTGCTTATTAATGGCTGCGTTCTGACCTCGAGCCTGAGCCATTATTATTACCTCTTGCCCCTGTAACGCCTGCGGTTTCAATCGGAATTCTTGTTCGAGAATACCACCCGCGGTAATAGTTACCTCGCGGGTAATTGTAGCATAGCCGAGGTACGATACTCTTGCTGTCCAAGTACCAGCAGGGATATTCCGTACATAGAAATCGCCGTGCACATCTGTTGCAGCACCCAGGCTGGTATTCTGAATCACGACATTCGCCCCTACAAGAGACTCGCCAGTCTCACTATCCAACACGCGCCCCTTCATGGCTCCAGATCCTTGAGCAAAGAGAGAACAAAAAGAGAAGAGAGAAGCTAAGAGTAGCACACAGGGAATTTTACTGCGATTGGAATGAGTAAGAATATGCATGTTTCCCTCCTTGATGGGTGATCTTCAAGAATGTTCGAGCAGGTATGCCACAGAATTCTGACGATGTCGCCGCACGTCAAATCAAGGTCCACCGTGCCCGAATCCTTTTGTCCTCTCATCACATGTTGGCCTCGGTTCATCGTTCTCCAAAGGGTCACAAAGCGCCAGTGAATGCCACACATTGATTGGATGAAGCTATTTCCCATCTCAATTCTTGACGACGACTGCGCAGGTCGTTCAACATTTTCTGCTGTTCGAGATATTCATGCATGAGAAGTATGACAATTATCTGGCGACCGGGAATCGGCCTCTTTTTGCTGGAACGACCTCTTCATTCGCATGGATAACATGCGTTCCAGATGAAATTTCCGTGACATAGGTTTTCAGGTCAACCTGGAACCGCCGTTTGTACTTTTCTGCGACCTCCACGCTTATACGTCCGATTTCCTTCGTTTCAATAAGATTGATAGTGCATCCGCCGAAACCAGCCCCCATCATTCGCGCGCCGTACACTTGCGGGCTCCCCTTCACCGCATCCACCAGGTAATCAAGCTCGGCACAACTCACTTCATAGTCATTGCGCAGTCCGTCGTGACTTGAATTCATCAGCGATCCGAATGTTGCAGGATCGCTTTGTTCCAGTGCCGCAGCGGGGCGGAGAACCCTTTCGTTCTCTTCGATGACGTACCTACACCGTCGAAAGATCTCAGGCTTTATCTCTCGGTTTAATTCATAGATCATTGCACTGCTCACATCCCTAAGATGTGTCACGTGTGGGAACCGGTGCTTAACCACCAGGACACCTTCCGCGCATTCTTCCCGTCTTCGATTGTACTCGGTTGAGGCCAGCGAATGGGACACTCCCGTATCGAAGAGAACGATCGATATGTTGGGAAAATCAAATGGATACGAACGAGATTCCAGCGACCGGCAATCGATCCGGAGAACCTTGTCCCGCTCGCCGAAGATGACAATCCCGCGCCAATCGGAATGTCACCTCCACAGACGCAATTGAACCCCCCTATGTCGTGGCGTGCCTTGACGAATTGACCGATCACGCCCATCAGATAGTTCGGCCATCCTTTCTGTGAGAACTGTAGGGCGTCGAGGCTAAAATGATGTTCATCCTGCAAATCAAGCGCATGCACTCTGAACTGTCGATGGTCGCGCGGAGTAATGGCAAAGTAGATTGCCTTGTCGATGGCAGCCGGAAGAACATAACCATGGTTGTAGTCCGTGTGTTCACCAATCAGATTGACTCTCCCGGGTGATCGTATGAGAAGCGGTTGTTCCCTGAATAGCTCTTTGAATCTTGCTTCGACTGAATCAGCAATTTTCATGGCCGTCTCAACACAAACTGCTTTCTAGTCCCGAGAAGGTGATTGCACTAAACACTTGCAGAAACATGGGACAAAACTCAAGTCGATGCTCGCACGATGAGTTTTGCGTCGAGAACCAGTGTCTTTGGTTCAACCGTCTTGTCTTCAATCGGTACTGATGAGTATTTCAGCAGCCTTTCTTCCCATCTCAAATGAAGGCTGATCGACTGTTGTTATTTGCGGATCCACCAGGGTTGTGATCTTATTATTGGAGAATCCTACGATGGCTATGTCATCGGGAATTTTCAATCCAGCCTCTTTTATTCTCTGGAAGGTACCTATTGCAACGGGATCGTTCACAGCGAAGATTGCATCCGGAAGCATGTTTTCTCTTAGCAAGGCGTCCATCGAACTATATCCGTCTTGTTCGTGCAATCCGCCGTATCGGACAAACTCATTCCGCAACTCAAGCTGCCCATGGTTTAGTGCATCAACATATCCATTCCGTCTTTTTATACAGATCCCCAGCTCTTTTGGCCCGGCGAAGTGAGCGATGTGCTTGTATCCTCTTTCGACAAGATGAGTGACCGCACCATATGCGCTCTTGTAATCGTCAATCACCACCTTGCTTGCTACGACGTCATCACAGACGCGATCGAAGAACACCAAAGGAATTTTGCGACGCAAGAGATCCTGGAAGTGATCTCCACATTTTGTGTTCTGTGAGATCGAAACAATGACTCCGGACACCCGATGGTGCATCAAAGCATTTGTATTTACTACTTCCCTTTCGAAACTTTCGTTTGACTGGCAAAGGATGATCGTGTAGCCAGAATGGTAAGCAATCTCTTCCATTCCGCTGATGGCAGATGAGAAGAAGTCGTGTTTGATTTCAGGAACGATGACGCCGATTGTCATCGTTCGATTGCTCTTCAGACTTCGCGCGATTGGATTCGGGGAGTAGCGCAGCTCTTCCGCGACCTTCCTGACTTCTTCTTTCGTTTCCTTCCTGATGTCTGGATGGTTACACAGCGCGCGCGACACCGTGGAGGGGGAGATTCCAAGTCTTCGAGCAATGTCGACTAATGTCGTGTGCCTCATTTCTGCAATCGTTCCCGCAATCGTTTGCAATATAATCTTTCGAACGTCATCTGTCAAGTGGTTTAATGGCTTCAGCGACCGAACAGAAGAGTGGTCATAGACACAGGGAGATTTCTAGGGATTCGGAAGGTGTAGGCGTCTGGGACCCGCCCTTTGGGGTTTTCATTCTTGGCAGCGAATGGTCAGCGCATTCGCGGTCACACCTGAGGGAACATCTAGAGGGCCGGCCGAAAAGTGTCGCCGCCCCGCCTGCCAATCTGGAACCATCGAGGCGGGCAGGCCTTCGAACGGAGTGAGACCGAAGAGATAATTGTCAATTGACGATCTTGCGCCTGTAGCTCAATTTCCAATATCACCCACGAACGCTTTTTGTCCCGCTTCTTGCCTGCCCCGCTGTTGTTTAGCGGGGAGCGATTGGTCAGGTCGCCCGTGTCATTCAAATCGACATGGAAACTGTCGGCCAAATGACATTCTCTCTTCTTCGGTCATCCGGTTTTTCAAAACGTGAATCGTAAACCTGGTCTTCAGAACGCCGGCGTCTGCATATTGATTTTTGCATTCTTCATTGCTGTCAAGAGTCCTCATGTGGCAAAAGGAAATCCATTCACTTTTGATAAACGCGAATGTAATCAATCTCGTAGTATGCTGGGAAAATTGTCTGCGAAGGATCACCTCCTGCCGTTCCGCCAATGGCGAGGTTGACGATGATAGAGTGCGGCTGCCAGAAAGGATTCTTTCCTTCAGTGTCTCGATTAAAAGTGTCAGAAAGGTCGGCTGTGTTCATAAGTACGTCATCAAGGTAAAGGCTGATGCGTTCTCTGTCCCAATCCATTCGCCACACATGGAAGTTCTTAGCCCAGTCGGTTCCACCCAATTCAGAGATCGGTTTGCGGAAATCATCCCATATGGCCTGCCACTTTTGTTCAGCACCCCAGGCGATATTTGCTAAAACTGTTCCTTGGTAATACTCCATAATGTCCACCTCGCCGCAGTGTGGCCAGTCACCATTCACTCCCAGCGTCCAAAACGCGGGCCAGAGGCCGGGACGCGTGTCGATCCTGGCGCGCATCTCAAAGCGGCCAAACATCCAATTGTGTTTGCCCCTCGTCAGCAAACTCGACGAGGTGTACTCGGCATACTGTCTCTTTTCATCCCAGCTTAGGCTCCCGGGGTTGTAATTGGGATTCAGCACACGCTCCCGTTTTGCTTCGATGACAAGCAAGCCATTCTCACAGCGAGCATTATCCGGCTGATACCATTGCAGCTCCTGGTTGCGGACAAAACCCTGCTCAAAACTCCAGTTGGCAGGATTTGGCGGCCCATCAGTCTCGAATTCATCCGACCAGACCAGCTTATATGTGCTGGATTTATCATCCGTCTGGGTGATTCTCTCTTTATTGCACGAGGCAAGATGAACGGCAAGGAAAAACACTATTGCAGATATGCAAGGTTGCATTCATAGCTCCATAGGCAAGTGGGAGCGTCGATCTTACGCCAAAAGGCGAGGTCCGCACATCATCGTAGATAATAATATTAGCCAGGCGGTTTTCATAAGTATTGTCCCGGTCATGAGTGTTGCCAGCTAACGTGTGCACGCATTACGCCGGCCCGTTTGGTGCCATCAGATAAGCGAAGCAACCAACACGCACCAAACGGGGTGGATTGAACTCTATATATGATTAAGCGAAACCAGGTTTGAACATAGCCTTTGCAAAAAGTGAACGTAGTAATGCGTGCCGTTAGCTCGCAGGCGATCCGGGCAGCGACCGAGAATCCTGTAGAAGCATTGCGGTATGAATGTCATGAGGCGAAGATCTCGAATCCCTTTGGGGGTGCTCACAGTCCTGGGAAAACAAACAGTAAATACATTACGCAGTATTTGTGTAAACAGTCTTGGCTATTCTTTTTCCTTCTTGGGATAGAACTTTACCGTATAAAAAACCCCCATTAATATGAGCAGCGCACCCCACCATATAGGGGCGTGGAGGTAGCTCATGACGACCAGCTTGGCGGGGGGAACGAAATAATTGTAGATACCCGCGCCCAGAATCATCAGGCCGTACAGGTCCAAGAGCAGGCCGATCACGAACCAGATCGCAAAGGGATGTTGTTTTGTCATAGTTCCACCTTACCAGAAGATAATGTTGACGGCGATAAAAATCGCAAAGACGACGCCCGCCCAGAATATCGAACGTTTGTAGAAGGGATACTGACCCTCCGAGGGAATTTTCGTCAGGCCGTACACCAATCCTTCGAGCTCATTGTCCGGTTTGGGCTTGGTCACAAGGCTGACCACCACGGTGACGGTCACGCAGATGACCCAGCTCCAGAGGGCGCGGTACATGTTTTCGGCCATGTCCTTGGCATAGCTGGAGAGCGCAATAATCTTCAAGGCGCCGGGATCGAGCTTGACCCAGGCCCACATGCTGATAGACGATGCGGTCCCCGCCAAAAGCCCCCAGAATCCGCCCGCGGGAGTGGTCCGCTTCCACAGCATTCCCAAAACCACGGTTCCGAACAAGGGCGCAATGAAAAAACTGAAAAGCGCCTGGACGTAATCCATGATGCTCTTGAATTCCATCACCACGTATGCTGTTCCGATGCTGATCAATACGCCCAGGATGGTGCACCAGCGCCCGATTTTCACATAATGGGCATCCGACTTGTTTTTGGCGATAGGCCGGTAGATGTCGTAAGTCCACACGGTGGCGAAGGCGCTGACGTTGCCGGCCATGCCGGACATGAATCCCGCGATGAGGGCGGTGATGCCAAGGCCCAGCAGACCTGGCCCGCAGTAGCGCCCGAGCATCAACGGCAGCACTTCGTTGTAGCTGTGACCCCCTGTGGCGATGGCTTCGGTTTCGCCGACGAGCTTGAAGGGCAGAAGCCCCAGGGCTAACAATCCGGGCAGGATCACAATGAACGGAACCGCCATTTTGAATACAGATCCGATGATCGGCGCCAGTTTGGCGGAGCGCAGGTTCTTGGCAGCCATCACCCGCTGGACCACGAGGAAGTCGGTCGTCCAATACCCCATGGAAATGATCGCGCCGAGACCGATCACGATCCCGGTCCAATGGATGCCCATGGGATTGTCCGAGAAAGAGCCCATGGTGCTCCATAGGTGCGTGTAGTCGCCGCCAGGAAAATTCGCATGAATGCGCGCCACGAGGCCGCTCCATCCGCCGGCTTCGATGAGCCCGATGATCGGAATCAGAAGCGAGCCGAGCCAGATCAGGAAGAATTGAAGCACCTCGTTGAATATGGCGGAAAGCAGTCCGCCGAGTACGACGTAGATAGCCACGGTGAGCGAGGACACCCAGATGCTGAAATGGATGTCCCATCCCAAAACCACTTTCATGACCAGCGCCATGGAATACATGTTGATGCCGCTCATGAACACGGTCATGAAGCCGAAGGAAACGGCCGAAAGCGAACGCGCTGCCTCGCCGTATCTCAGCTTCAAATACCCGGGCACCGAATGGGTTTTGGAAATGTAATAGAAAGGCATCATGACAACGGCAAGGAACAGCATGGCTGGAATCGCGCCGACCCAGTACCAATGGGTGGCGAGAATGCCGTACTGATAGGCGGCCGCCGCCCATCCCATGAGCTCCAAAGCTCCAAGGTTCGCGGCGACGAAACTCAGACCCGCCACCCAGGCGGTCATTTCACGGCCCGCCATGAAAAAATCCTCGCCGGTTTTGGTGTATTTTTTCAGCAGGGCTCCGATCACCAGCACCAGCGCAAAATAAACTCCGATGATGACCACGTCAATGGTGCTCAGCTGGAGCAGCGTGGATGAAATGCGTTCGGTCATAGGCAATCCGACTCTTGATTTGTAGTTTGTGGTTTATTGAATAGGTGGATTCAAAATTGTGTCAATTTAAGCTTGTCCTGCCTAAATGTCGAGAACAATTCTTCAAAGAAAAACCGGTTGATTTTAGAAAAAGTTTGATAAACCGTCATCTGCGCGATTTGTCTCCCCATATTCATTGAATAGCAGCCATGGAGTCCGTCGTGTACATAAGGACGTATTGTTCTGCCGGTATTCCTGACTGCTGCCATGATCCCCTGCGAGCTAACGGATGGCCGCTAAACCCGATTCGACAGATCCCACTGATTTTCTAGCGGGATCGTGGTCGAATCGAGGATCCCGTTGTAGCGGGAGCTGCCGCACCGATAACTTTCAAAATGCGCCGAAGGCGTCCCTTCGGGATACTGTCCGAACCAAGTTCATTCTCTTCACTTTCAATTCTGCACTGCACCTATACGACCCATGCTTAAGGTACCACGCTTGCCCGCCATGCTTTATCTTTTGGCGGGCTCATCCGTTCAGCTTGTTGAGCGTATTGTGCGAACCCCCCCTGTTATTTAGCGGGGAGCCAATGGTTAGGCGGGCGACACCCATTACGTTTTCAATATATCCATGGGAACATGCGCCATGTAGAACGACAGTATTCCGAATACTCTAATCCAAAGGCCTCTGTCATCGCTCGTTCTTCAATTTGGATCCGCTCTGCAAAAGCGAAACTGATCGGCACCAAAACAACGACAATCGCTATCCAATTGGCGAGAGCCAGTGCCAGTCCAATGAACGAGAGTATTGTGCCAGAATAGGAGGGATGCCTGACAAATCGATATAGGCCTGATTTGATTACTCGTTGTCCTGATTGGATGGCCACATTTACTGTGAAATACCTCCTCAATGTTAGAATAGCTGTCCAACGAATGCCGAGCCCAACAATGATAAGAAACAGCCCAATCCAGGGGAGCAAGAAGAAGTAGTCCTGCAAGTGGCCGATGCCTGAAACTGCAAATGCAATGGCAAGTGAAAGCGAACCATAGATAGTGAGGTTGAGCCAAACAACCGAGCCCGAATCGCGGTTCTGGTCCCGTTGCTTCGATCGCCGAAGAATGAGTAGGGCCAACTCTGATGCCATCCACACATAGCACACTAATTGTAGAAGTTCTCCGCGAGTCATATCACTTGGTCGCCCGCCTAACGGATGGCCGCTAATCCCGCCGCTGATTTTCTAGCGGGATCGTGGTCGAATCGAGGATCCCGCTGTAGCGGGAGCTGCGGCGGCGTGAACTTTCAAAATAGTTGTACACAAAAGAAGTTCCATGTAGATTATTTTCCAAATTCACTCGACCCAAGCAAGCCATGCTAATTACACCCGCGCTCATTCCGCTTGCCCCGACGAAGTCGGGGTCAGCTTGAGCCATTTGTTGAATGACCTAAAGCAAATCTCCAGCCAAAATCCATGAGGTAGCGTTCCCGACCCCTTGTTATTTCAACAGAAGTTCTTTCCTGACAAAAACTGTATGCAGATAAAAATATTGAAAATATAATCCAAATACGTTTTTTCATAAAATCTTCCAATTTTGTAAAATGTGTGCTAACGTCCGCGTAAACGCAATTCTAATCATATACCTTTTCATCTATTTTTTCTATGTATGAGGCGATATTTGTGATCCTATTCGTTTCCATCTCGCATCCCGACCCTTGCCTAGGGCGGGGCGACCTTCCGAAGGTTGCGGGGGAAAAAACGTGAAGTCCATCGACCACGTCCGAGGGTGGCTCAGGTGCCCGGCACCTCACAGGCAGTTCTCAGGTAGGTGCCGGGCACCTACTCCAACCCAGGCTCATCGAGATGACCGGCACCCATGACGGCGCTCTGTGAGGTGACGGTCATCCTCCATGCACCCCCCGTACAGGTACATTCTAACCTAGAAAAGTGCACTACCTAGAACGCGGTATTTTTGGATCTGAGCTCGCAGTTAGCAGACTACAGCCTGCAGACTGTTAAAGCGTGAGGAATCTGCTCTCTAAGGACTCCGGAATGAGCGGGCAGCTGGCAGAACATGCGTAGTCTGCACCCCGCTGTTTTGAAGCGGGGCAACTTGCAGACTATTGAATCGGCCCTCGGTAAATTGGGGAAAAAGCCGGCAGCAAGCAGGTTGCAGTATGCAGACGGTGAGGACGCCGGAGACAAGCCGAATTCTCTGGGACGCCTCCCCCCGCCGGCCAGCGTCCATTGATGCCTTGAATAAAGACCCCTCCGAAACTCGCTACTTCAGCAACAACATTTTCTTCATCGCGACGAATCGTCTACCCGGATCGCTCAGAGATACTGCTTCCAGTCTGCAGAAATAGAGCCCAGAGGAAGCGTTGGCATTCCACACAACCTGGTTCCAACCGGCGGATTGCTCCCCATCGATGAGATCCGCCACTGTCTGTCCAAGGGCGTTAATAATTGTCAACCGTACGTGACTTCGTTCCGGCACTCCGTACCGTATCGTGGTCGATGGGTTAAACGGATTCGGATAGGCATCACAGAGCATGTATTCTTGGGGAATCGCGGTCAACATGCTTTCGACGCTCGTAGGAGTCGACGTGTCGACAGTGAATCCACTCGTCAATGTGGCCGTTCCTCCTCCAGGACTCGGATTCGTTACAGTAACATCCCGTGCACCGGTCGCTGCACTGCTGCTGATCGTAATGTTGGCGGCAATCTGAGTCGCGCTGGTCACCGCTTGTGAATTGACCGTGATGTCTGCTCCAAAGCTCACCGTGGTGACACCCTGAAGGAAGTTCGTCCCGGTGAGTGTCACATTGATTCTGCTCCCCGTGCCGGCTTGCTTGATTGAGATATTGGACAATGTCGGAGCCGGATTTGTTCCTGTTGCCGTGAAGGTCACCGGGCTCCCACTCAAGCCACTTGATGCTGCCGTTACCGTATACGTCCCTGCCTTATTCCCCAACGTTAACACACTTGAAGCCTGTCCACTGCTGTTGGTGGTGGTTGCAGCGGTGCTCAATGATTGTCCTGTTGCTCCAGTCGGCGTGGAGGCAATAGCAAAGTTAACACTCACACCCGATACAGGATTGCCTCCTGCATCCGTCACCGTGACCACAAATGGATTCGAAAGAGCAGTACTGATCACCGCCGTCTGACTGTTCCCTGAGGCCAGGGCTATCGTTGTCGCTGCACCGGCAGTCGCTGTTGATGTGAAGGTCACTGGGCTCCCACTCAAGCCACTGGATGCTGCCGTTACCGTGTACGTCCCTGCCTTATCCCCTAACGTTAACACACTTGAAGCCTGTCCACTGCTGTTGGTGGTGGTCGTAGCAGTGCTCAACGACTGTCCTGTTGCTCCAGTCGGCGTGGAGGCAATAGCAAAGCTGACACTCACACCTGAGACTGGATTACCTCCCGCATCCGTCACCGTGACGACAAGTGGATTGGAAAGAGCAGGACTGATCGCAGCCGTCTGACTGTTGCCTGAGACCAGGGCAATCGTTGCCGCTGCCCCGGCAGTCGCAGCTGCCGCGAAGGTCACTGGGCTCCCACTCAAGCCACTCGATGCTGCCGTTACCGTATACGTCCCTGCCTTATTCCCCAACGTTAACACACTTGAAGCCTGTCCACTGCTGTTGGTGGTGGTTGCAGCGGTGCTCAATGATTGTCCTGTTGCTCCAGTCGGCGTGGAGGCAATAGCAAAGTTAACACTCACACCCGATACAGGGTGGCCTCCCGCATCCGTCACCGTGACCACAAATGGATTCGAAAGAGCAGGACCGATCGCAGCCGCCTGACTGTTGCCTGAGGCCAGGGCAATCGTTGTCGCTGGACCAGTGACCATTTCTGACAACGGCCGTCTCCAGGCACCGTCGCCATTAGTCCCGGCAAAGAGATTCGTGCCGGACCGCCACTGGCGGGGGAGACGGCAAGAGCATAGATAGGAATGCTCGTCGTCAAGCCAGTATTGACTGCGGTCCAGCTTGTGCCGTTGTTAGTGGAAAGAAAAACGCCGCCCCAAGTCCCGGCAAAGAGATTCGTGCCGGACCCGCCACTCGCGGGGGAGACGGCAAGAGACACAGACATAAGTGTTCGTCAAGCCGGCATCGACTGCAGTCCAGTTTGTGCCGTTGTTGGTGGAAACAAAGACACCGACATTAGTCCCGGCAAAGAGATTCGTGCCGGACCCGCCACTGCGGGGGAGACCGCAAGAGACCGGACAGAAATGCCCGTCGTCAAACCAGTATTGACTTCAGTCCAGCTTGTGCCGTTGTTGGTGGAAAAAAAGACGCCGCCATCTGTCCCGGCAAAGAGATTCGTGCTCGAGACGGCAAAAGACCGGACATTAGTGTTCGGAGCCG
>CAVUAC010000090.1:0-50558 GCA_963739335.1 uncultured Bacteroidota bacterium
GGGACAGAATTACGAATGTGTTCACCGCCTCGCGGCGAACAAGTTGAGTCAACACCGCTATCGGGGCAGCGTGGGATACTACCACCAACTCCAACCCTCATGACGCCAGCAGGAAATCCTCCAGCCGCTCGGCCAACTGCTCGCCTGACTCAGCGGGGTAGCACCTGCCGTTGATCGTGGCGGCCCAGCCCATTCCCTGACCGCTTCTTCCACGGTGAAGGACAAGCCGATGACCTTGGTGATCTCCGCCGCCGTCTGCATCGCTCGCCGATACGGGCTGGTCAGGCCGGTAAATGCGATCAAGTGGTGGCCCGAAAGCTGACGCGCGAGTTGGCGGACCTGCTCAGGCCGTTTTCCGACAGCGGACAATCGGCATCGCAGGAACGGCCCGCGTTGGCTTCGCTTTCACCATGCCTGATTGCCAGAATTTCCACTGCCATAGTCGCTCAGCCGGTTATGCCTATTGCGATGTGGGGTCACGGAGTCCTGGGGATCCGTCCCTACGGACGCCCGTAGGGGCGGCTCGGCGGGGCGCAGTTTGGTGAGCAACTGCTGCATCGCCCAGGGGATGTCTCCATAGTATTCGTCGGCGAAGACGATGCCGTCGCGTCCGACGGCCCAGAACGGGAGGACCCGGGCCATTATATTCGGCTGTCGGATCGTGCCTGCCCAGGCCGGACCACGTGTTTATCAGCGGCAACCCGTAGGGCTTGGCCTTGTCGTCCGAGGGCTTCTGGGCGTCGAGGTTGATGCAGACAATGGCCACATCATCCTCGATATACCCGTGTTTGCGGAGATTGGCGACGTCCGGCAGGCCCTGCTTTCCGGCGGCGGTCCAGAAGCACACGATGACCACCTTGCCCAGCATGTCGTCGGGCAGTTTGAGCTTGGTTCCGTCGAGCTTCGTCAGTTCGGCCTTGAAAGGCTTGCCCTGGTCGGGGTGATGCCCCAGGACGCATCGGAGGAAGCCCCTGACGTAAGCGCGTCCGCGCATTCTTGTCCAGTATGGAAGCGGGCCCTTCGCGCATGTCGTCCAGGCCGGCGGGCAACGCCAGCATGGAGGCGCAAATCAGGCTTGACGGCGCAAGGGGGGAGTCCTGGTAGGCTGCAATGAACGCCTGGATGGCCTTTCGGGCCTGGTCGCCGGCGATCGCGCCGGAGACGAGCTTCTGCTGCAACAGCAGGAACTCCGGCAGCAGCCTGGCGTCGGCTGGGGGCTTGGAGTCCAGGGCGGCCTGGGCGAGATCCGTTACGCGTTTGCGCGACGGTTCGTCTTCCTTCAGCAGCGCCATCCCCGCGGCGGCGCTGAGCATCCGGTTGCGGACCAGGTACAGGTTTGAGCGCTGGGGTGCTTGCCGATGGCCTGTTCGCCCAGGTCCAGCACCGCCTGGTATTGCTTGATTCGAGCGGCGTCGTCGGAGGAACCTTCCGGCCAGACGACTTGGTCTTCCATCGCCTCCAGGATGGTTTTCGGGACGCCGCCTTCGACCTGGCCGGACTGCCCCAGCGGGGCAGACCAGGAACGTGCCGGCGGCGTGGAACTGGAGCATTCGCCGCTTGGGCTGCTGATTGCGGATGCTAGCCCTTCGGTGTAGGGGGGCCATGACTGGCCCGGGCCGTAGTCGTAAAAGTCGTTGCCGATGCCGCGCCCGTCGTGCCGTTGAGCCAGTAGTAGGGCAGGGTCGTCACGCCGAAGTCCTTGGCGAACGGGTCGTCTCGCCCCTGTCCGCTGAAGACCTGGGTCCACACCATGCCGTTGTTCTTGATGAACTGCTCGACTTCGCCGCGGGAGCGATCCATGCTGATGCTGACGATCTCGAACCCCAGGTGCTTGTACTTGGTGTAGAAACTCGCGCAGATCGGCGGCGTCGGCCTTGGCGGAGGTGGCGCTGATCGTCCAGAAGTGGAGCAGGACGATCTTGCCGGACATGTCTCTGGGCAGGACGAGCGTTCCGCCTTCCAGCGCGGCAGTTCGGCGCGGAAGGATCGGCCCTTGTCGGTTCGCCGGCCCAGCCGCCCGCAGGAACCCGCGGACGCCGGGCTCGTCGATATGCTTGTTGGCGAGTTCGTCGGCAAGTTTCCCGGCCATGCGAGACTGGTCGTTCTGGATCGCCAGCATCGTGGCGTAGATCAGGCTGGCGGACCTCGCCGTGTGGAGTAGCGGGAAAGGAATCGCTGGATCTTCGCGGCCACCTGCGGATCATTATCCGATCCGGCGATGTCGGCCCCCGTCAGCAGGAAGTCGGCGGCGGCCTTGGCCTCCGCGGGCGCATTGGAGGCTACGATGCGATTGGCGATTTCCACGATCCGCTTGGGCGACTCCTTGTCGCCGTCCAGCGTGGCCAATCGCTGGGCGGCCGTGAGCATCATGCCCTGGACGACATACAGATTCTCAGCGTTGGGGTATTCCCTCTGGGCCTGTGTGCCGAGGGTGAGCGGAACGGCACTTCCGCGCCATTTCGGCGGCGGGCTGCACCGCGTCGGGAACGGCCAGGAGGGCGCGAATCTCGGTGATGATCGTATTGGGCACAGAGGCCCCCATGCGGGCTGCGATGCCCCTTGCGTGGCCGGGGCGGAAGTCGCGGGGGCAGTGGTCTGCCCCGCCGCGTGTGAACCAGCCAGCAGCCCCCCGGCCAGCAGGAAGCAAGCCACCCGGAGACAGACTCTACATACAGGATATAGTGAGTGAACCAGGGCGGATAGTCCTAAATTATGGCCAGTCATGGCCGATTGTCACCTTGAATACAGTCAATCCAATCGCCATTACCTATATTTGTGGATATTCTGATGTAAGTGCAATCCCGGAATCTATAAAACAGGGAATGAAGATTGATATTTCCGACATGTATGAACACAGGGAGCCAAGGATTCTCGGAGCGGGGACGATGATAGAGATTCCCATTCTTAGTCGACTCTATTCTGACTACGTTGATTGGACATTTAAAATATGAGATCAGGACAATTACGACATAGAATCGATCTTCAAACAAAAGTTGCATCACGGGGCACTTTTGGTGAGGAGACCATCACCTGGCGGACAGAAGCAACTGTGTGGGGATCAATTGAACCGATATCGGGGAGAGAATACTTCCTCGCTTATCAGGTTCAATCTGAGGTAACCCATCGTATTAGACTTCGCTATTACAAAGGGGTGAGGCCGGACTGGAGAATAAAGTTCGGATCGAGGGTATTTGATATCCTCTCTGTCATAAACCCCGAGGAGAAGAATTCGGAAATGAATTTGATGTGTCGGGAATTTGTCACATGACCAACTTGATAAATATAGAACTCCATGGGTTCAAGGAACTCGAAGGTGGTCTGAGGATGCTTCCTCAAAATCTCGCTAAAAAGCATCTTGAGGCGGCTTTAAAAAAGGGTTTGCAGATTGTGAAGCAGTCGGAGATAGCACTTGCACCGAAGAAGACTGGCAAATTGGCGGGAAGTATCGGTATTTATAAGGCCCGTCGGTTGCCCCCAGGAGCGACGACTGCTTTCAGTGTGAAACCGATCAAAAAGAAGGGTGGGGGATTTGCAATCATGGTCGAATATGGAACGAAACCTCACATGATAGTTCCAAAAAAGGCAGGAGGATCCCTAAAACTTTATGGTGGACAATTTGTCAAATCGGTTATGCATCCGGGAGCGAGACCACACCCATTTCTGGTCCCATCATGGGAACCAAACATACCACAAATCGTTAATGTGGTTCAGGAGGAACTTGCCAAAAGGATAGAGGCGGAGTTGATGGGGACATCGATTGGCTCCGTTGGTTTCTCATTTTAGGAGAAGAAAATGGATACGGTAGAAGAGGTTTTTTACTCGGTTCTTTCAGGTGCAACACCTGTGACAGCGATTGTCTCGACAAGAATATACCCTGCCATCCTACCAGAGGACGTAAATTATCCTTCCATCGTCTTCGCTCGAACAGGAAGCGAAGGATTAGCTTGCATAGGGATTGATCTTCAGGTAGGAAAGGCAACGATTAATGTAGTCGCCCTCTCCACGAGTATCGCGACAGCAGGCATGATTGGAAGGGCAGTTAGGGATGCGGTAATGGGAATAAACGGGACTTATGGGTCCTTAGCAATTAAACAGGTCGATCTGGAATCGGGACCACGTTCGGATTATGACTCGACACTTGAAGTTCATCTATCCGTGTTGGATTTCTCGGTTCTTTACGAAGACCTATAAAGGAGGAATAAAATGTCTGGATGGGGAATTGTTAGTGGTCGTTTAGCAAGTTTCAGATTGGGGGCTACGGGTATCGATTACATTGGGAAGTGGACTCTCAATATTACCAATGAAACCGTTGGAGCCGTTTATTTTGGTAGTTATTGGGCTGCCAATGCTCCGGTTGGAATGAGTTGGAGTGGATCAGTTGAGGGATATTATGATGCCTCGACAGGGAGTGGAAGTCAGATAACTCTTTGGAGCAATCTTCTCTCCGGCGTGAAAGTAAATGATTGTAAGTTCTTTGTTGGTGGATCAACGACAGGAAATTTCTATATGCCAGGTTGTTCAACAGACTGCATCAGCACGGGTTCTACGGATTCTGGGGCATATTTCGGAAATTTCAAACATTCGGTTGGGGCAAAGGAACTTGGAACTGTCACCTTTGATGTTTATGGTTATAAGGCCCTTGTGATGTGCTCCGGAACATCGACGGCGATTATTGCACAATCTACAGGTTAGAAAGGATGATTTATGTTGAAACTCAAGAAGTTTAATGAAGGTGTCTGGTGTGATGTGCCTGAGGAGATTTGCCCTGGAGGAGTTTCCCTTAAGATCAGGTCGATTCACGGGAAACAATATTTGACTCTTAAGGAATCATGCAAAAGGGGTAAAGTGGCAATATTAGAACCAGATGGCAAGATTCAAATTGCGGATGATTATGATGATGCTAAACTTTTCTGGATTACATTCTCTCACATGTTGGAAGCCTGGAAGGGAATAGAGGTAGAGGGGGCAAAGAATGATGATGAGATAAGAGAAGAGATATTCAACAGGCAACCATTGCGGGATTTCATCACCGAGATGGCTGATAAGCTCCTCACTGAGGAAAAAAAGATTTTTGAGGAAGAATTAAAAAACTCCGTGCGCTCGCAGAGTGGATAGTTGGGCAGGAAGAGGAATCATGTGATGAATGTCGAGAAAGATTTCTTGCCCTTAAAAAAGACCCGCCATGCGAGCGCTGTTGGCCCGGTATAAATGAGAAAAATAAGGAGGTATGGGAAATATACCAAATCCTAAGAATGGATGAAATGGACGTGACGGGTGTTCATTGGCATCCTTGCATCGACGATGTATGGGAGTTCCGAGACGACGTTCTACGTCCTGGCCGTCTATTTCGGATCGGTGCAAATAAGAATACACGGCATGCAGTTCCGGCCGGATTGATCGCCGATCTGTTTGGGATGTTGGGTGCGGTCCTCATCTGCCGGATTCTCTTTGGGGTGTGATGTGAAAACCCTGAGAACGCATCTCTGGTTGGCTGGCGTCTTTTTGCTTGCCCTGCTCTCTCCGCGCCCTCTTCTTGCGCAGACAATGCAGCAGCAACCCTCGAAGCTTGCGATGCTGACCAATCAGCAGATGGTCACCGGCGGAGTAGGGATGACCATCATCGACGGAAAACCATACTATCTTTTTCATCTCTTCCCTGAGCTCTCGTTCGGAAAAATCGGCATCGGGCTCGACCTCAATATCCGCGTTGGTGAAGACGGCAAAGTGAGGAGCGAAGATTTCAAAGATGCTTACAGCTACCTGCGATTGATTCGCTATGTTCGGTATGGCAACAAGAACGAACCGTTCTATGCACGGTTAGGGACGCTCGACTACTCCCGGATTGGTCATGGTTACATCGTGTACATGTACCGGAATTCGGCAAGTTACGATCTGCGGAAAGTCGGGGTTGAGTTCGACGCCGATTTCCAGAAGGTCGGTTTCGAGTCAATGTATAGTGATGTCGGCGGCGCAGCGTTGCTGGGTCTCCGCGGATACGTCAGACCTCTGCAGTTCACGGATGCAGCATCCATCCCCGTCATCGGAGGTCTTGAGACTGGAGCAACGCTGGCATCAGACTTCAACGCGAATGCAAACAAGACGTGGGGAGATTCAGTCGGCACAACGCGGCTGGCCGAAGGGGGCGGAGCGCTCTCCATCGTCGGCGTTGACGTCGGCTTGCCACTTCTTTCGCATGAGATCATCCGCTCGACGCTTTATGCCGACTATGCCAAGATCATTTCGCACGGGAGCGGTGCTGCGGTTGGCTTGAGTCTCGGGCTGCGGGGTCTTGGACTGTTTACGATCGACGCAAAATATGAGCGGCGATTCGTGGGTGATCAGTTTCTGCCTTCCTACTTCGACGCCTTCTACGAGCGGGAACGATACCAGATTCTTGACACCAATCGGTTTATGAGCAAGGCGCAGCTCCTGAAAAACGCGCAATCGTATGACGGGTATTTCGGAGAAATCTTCATCAGCGTCTTGAATACATTCAACATCATCGGGGGATATCAGTCGCCTGTTGGTGTCAGAAACACGGGGACGCTTCACTTGGAGTTGCAGACTGGCACAGCTCTTCCCGGCATTCTTCTGAGCGGTGGATATGACAAGAAGAACATCGGCTCGATTTTCAAACTTGACAACAATTCACTTTTGTACGCTCAGGTCGGCTACAAGCCTGTCCCGTATCTGGTTGTGTCGATGCTGTATCAGTGGACGTTCACAGAAGTCCGCGACGAAAAGTCCGGTAACGTGGTCGGCTATGAGCCTCAGAGACGAGTTGAGCCGAAATTGGGTTTTGTTCTTAACTTCTGAAGAAGGGCCCGCTCGGTATGATGCGGGTCCTCCACCATAATGTCTCTTGGATGAGTATGTCGACGGTGATTCTCACTCTATTTCGCGGAGGTCATCATGAACACTTGTCTATGGAATCGACGCTTTCGAAACATCCTTCTCCTGTCCTCAATTCTCTTTGCTGTGGCTTTCTCTTCTGAGAGAAAGGTCAAATCGAAAGTCACCGCGGTGACAGTTTATTCGGATCGCGCGCTTGTGACCAGGACAACTCGGGAGGAGCTAACCTTAGGTGCTTATTCGGTTGTGTTCGTGGATCTCCCTGTCACTCTTGTCGATCAGTCGATCCGGGTGACGGGGGATGCAGAAGGACCAGCAAAGATTCTCGATGTCAAGATCGAAACTGTTTTTCTTGATACTATCCCCGAAGATCGAGTTCGCCAGCTCCAGGATCGTCTGAAGCAACTGAGGTACGAAGAACAGACGTTGGTGAATCGCCAGAGCATTCTTCGTTCGCAGATGAATCTTGTAGATTCTCTCAGGACATACTATCCACGTGATGTCAGGAGCGTGATTCCCGGCCAGAAGTCCTCTTTCGATGAGTGGGACAAGATGCTCGCGTTTCTCGAGAAGAATCTCACCTTGGGGTACAGCAAAATGCTTGAGACAAATTCAAAGCTCGAGGAGGTGAGGGGCAAGATAGGCACGATTAACAACGAAATTGCACAGTCCAGAGGCTATTCGAAGAAGAGCATGAAGCAGGTGCGCGTGGAGCTGGACGTTGCTCGCCCTGGGTTCGTGAAGCTTGACCTTTCGTACCTTCTGCCGGGAGCGAGCTGGAGTCCACAATACGAAGCGAGGGTTGGTCCTGAGTCGGCATTCATGCAATTCGCCTACTCGGGATCCGTGTGGCAGGCAACGGGAGAGGACTGGGACAATATCGAGCTGACGCTTTCGACTGCTCAGCCTGCGTCTGAAAGCGTGCCCGCGGAACTCTATCCATGGGTGCTCGACATTTCGCAACCGCAGGCCACCCCCATGGGCGGATCAACAGCCAGAATGCGGATGCAAATTGAGAAGGTGGGACAGGGTGGTATCATCCGAGGGAGCGTTAAGGAAAGAGGCTCTGGCCAGGCTCTTGTCGGGGCGAACGTGGCTGTCGAAGGACTGAGCCTTGGAGCATCAACTGATGTGGACGGTAACTTCGTCATTCACAATGTGCCTTCTGGAACGTACACCGTCAAGGTAACGTACATAGGATACCAACCTTGCAGTCTTCGAAATGTGCAGGTTGTTCAGACCATGTCGAGCCGAATTGACTTTGAGCTCGCGGAGACAGCCGTTCAAGTGAATGCGGTGGCTGTCATGGCAGAACGGGTTCAGGGTGTGGAGACTCCCGCAAGGAACATCGAGGTTGAAACCGCCGAGGTCAGGACACAGGCAACGTCAGCCGTTTTCAAGATTCCATCCAGGCCCAATATCCCGAGTGACAACAATCCTCACAAAGTAGGAATCATGGTCGGGAATTTGCCCGTGCAATTTCAATATGTCGCCGTGCCCAAACTGTTGCCCGTCGCTTATCTGAATGGGAAGGCGAAGAACAACACGGAGTTCCCATTCCTCGCGGGTCCAATGAACGTGTTCTTCGAGAATTCATTCGTCGCCACCTCCGCAATCAAGACCACGTTTCCACAGGAGGAGTTCGATGCGTTTTTGGGGGTCGATGAAGGGATCCGGATAGACAGGAAATTGCTCAACCGCTTTACGGAATACACTGGGACGTTCACGAAAAAGGTGAAAGTGACATATGATTTTCTCACGAGCGTGCAGAACTTGAAGACAACGAGTGTCAGCATCTCGATCCAGGATCAGATTCCGATCTCTAAGAACGAGAAGATTCTTGTTGAGCAGATCGAACCAGAACCAAAAGCGATGCCTGCGAACGCAATGGGAGTCTTGAAGTGGGACCTGCAATTGAAGCCGAATGACAAAAGTACATTGAAGCTCAAGTTTTCTGTGGAATATCCTCGGGACATCCATGTTGGTGGATTGGAGTAGAAATCGCAAGACACGAGGGCGGCAGGAATTGGCCAGCACAATCGAAGTCCAGAAGAGGGTCAATCATAGGGCTTTTTAGTTGCTTTTCTTGGGTTGTGTGGCTATCTTTTTCCGCCGTATCAGGTCTGCAGCACCGAGGTTTGCTCACGTCCGGTCTGCGCTGCGGTCCTTCCGCGTTGGTTACTCATTTGAAAACCTTACTATGTCCCTTCTGAATAAGCTCGTTGTGACGGCAATGCCGCTCATCCCGAAGGCTGTTGTCGGTCGCGTGGCGCGCCGCTACATCGCCGGGACAACGCTCGCAAATGGTGTGCAAACAGTCAAGCGACTCAATCAAGCGGGCATGATGTCCACGATGGACCTTCTGGGCGAAGACATCAAGGATGCATCAGAGACTCAACAGGTTCGTGATAGTATCCTGCCGATTCTTCAGGCGATCAGCCAGAACCAACTCAACTCGAATGTCTCAATCAAACCGACTCAGCTCGGAATAAGCATCGATCAAGAGCTGTGCTTCCGTAACATCCGCGCGATTCTTGAAGAAGCGCGAAAGCTCGGCAATTTCGTTCGCATCGATATGGAAGACGCACGGACGACGGACGCAACGCTCAAAATCTATGATCGGCTCCGCAAGGATGGCTTTTCGAACACCGGTGTCGTCATCCAGTCCTATCTCCACCGCAGCGAGGCCGATGTACGCGCTCTCGTGAAGGAGGGTGTGAACATTCGTCTATGCAAAGGCATCTACAACGAGTCTCCCTCGATCGCCTTCAAGGGCAGGCAGGAAATCCGCGACAATTTCCTGAAGCTCCTGCAGATCATCCTCGATGGTGGGTCCTACGTTGGCATCGCGACGCACGACGATTATCTGATCGATGGCGCCCTCAAACTCGTGCAACGGCTTGGATTGAAACCGACGCAGTATGAATTCCAGATGCTCCTAGGAGTGCGGGAAGCCCGACGTGAGCAGATCGTTCGCGATGGACACCGGCTCCGCGTCTACGTCCCGTATGGCGAGCAATGGTACGCGTACTCGACTCGCCGGCTGAAGGAAAACCCCGCGATGGCATGGTATATCACGAAAGCAATCTTTATCCGTTGAACCAGTTCTCTCAAACACAAAAGTAAGGAGACGGTTATGGCAGAAATCAAGAGCGGTGGCGGAGGGGAACCGAAGTTCAGACCCTTCGTGCCCGTCGAGACCGATATGAAGGAATTCACGCTCCGTGCACTCATCATCGGGTTGGTGATGTGTGTGGTCCTCGGAGCGGCGAACACCTATCTCGGTCTCAAGGCAGGAATGACGATCGCTGCTACCTATCCTGCAGCAGTCATCGGAATGGCCATCCTGCGCATCTATAAAGGATCGCTTCTCGAAGAGAACTTTGCTCGAACCGTCGGTTCCATCGGCGAATCGGTGGCGGCTGGAGCAGTCTTCACGATCCCCGGCTTCGTCATTCTTCAATTGTGGAAGTTCGATAGTTCAAACATGCTGACGGATACCTGACTGCCAGTGCCCTGATGGTTCTGGGTGGCATCCTTGGAATCATGCTCGTCACGATCCTCCGCAAGGTTATGGTCGAAGACACCTCGCTTCCGTTTCCCGAATCGGTCGCGGCCAGCGAAATCCACAAGGCCGGCCAGCGTGGGATGGAAGCCGCGATGCAACTCTTCAAGGCGATGGGGGTAGGTGCGTTGGTCAAGTTGCTGTCGAGGGCCGACATCAGTTTCAAAGACGGCTTGGGCGTCTTCTTCTATAAAAACAGTTTTCAAATTCCCATGGGGAAGATCAAGGAAAGCCTTGTCCGGCTCGGATTGACGAAAGACTCCAATGTCGTCCAGGCAGGTGGGATCACGACATTTTCAGCTCCCGATGTCACTCCGGCCTACATCGGTGTCGGCTATATTATCGGTCCTGAACTCGGCGCACTTAACTTTGCCGGCGGACTTCTGGCGTGGGGTCTCCTTCTTCCAGTGCTTGTCTTCTTTGTGGGTCCCCATATGATCGACAAATACACTGCCGCAAATGGAACTCAGAACTGGGAGGCACTCACAGGCCACCTCTACAAATTCATCGTGCGGCCGATCGCTGTGGGCGGTATGCTCGTCGGTGCTTGTTACACCTTGTGGAAAATGCGCAAGAACCTCATCCTCGGGGTCAAGCGAGGAGTCGCAGATGTCCGTAAAGCAGCAAGCGCAGACGCAACGACGATACGCACCGAGCATGACCTTTCGTTCCGCGTTGTGCTTCTGGGGATTGCGGTGATTTTTGTACTCATGATCGCTCTGTACTTCTACTTCACTCAGGTCCTCGGGGGCGCAATTCTGGCGGCAGTGGTCATGCTTGTAACCGGATTTTTCTTTGCTGCGGTTTCCGGTAACCTGGTTGGATTGATCGGTTCTTCGAACAACCCGATTTCCGGATTGACACTTGCGACCACCGTGGTTGCAGCACTGACCATGGTAGTTGTCGGCGTCTCAGGAAGCCAGGGAGTCGCAGCAGTTCTTGGGGTTGCGGCCGTTGTATGCGTGTCGTCCGCTGTCGCGGGCGAGATGCTTCAGGACTTGAAGGTCGGTCACATACTCGGCGGCACGCCATGGAAAATGCAGGTTGGAGATATCATTGGCGTGATCCTGGCTGGATTGGTAATGTTCTTCCCGCTTTATGTGTTGCATAATTCCGACCTTGCACAAAATCCGGCAAGTGGTGGTTTTGGGAGCGCGAACTTGTCGGCGCCGCAGGCAGGCCTGATGGCAGCTCTATCCCAGGGTATCGTCGGCGGCGAGATGGCCTGGCCGCTTGTGATCGTCGGCATTGCGATGGGCATTTCCATGATCCTCATCAAAGTCAGGAGCCCGATGTTGTTCTCGGTCGGAATGTATTTGCCGCTTGGGACAACATTCGCGATTTTCGTCGGCGGCGTAATCCGCGGAGTTGTCGATCGAAGAGTGAAGAAGCGTAGCTACAACGATGCCCAGAAAGCACGCGTGGAGAACGCTGGCATTCTCGCTGCTTCCGGATTGATCGCAGGCGAGGCGCTTATGGGATTGCTCATCGCTGCTGTCGTCTTCATCAATGATCGGATGGGCAAACCAGCTGAGTTCTGGGCTCTGGAATGGTTCAACGACGTTGCACCGTACCTCGCCATTGCCTTCTTCGCAGTATTGGCGACGTACCTCATACTCGTGCCGTTGAGCAAAGCCGGATCACCGGATGAACCGGCACCGCCGACTGCGATGATGTAGAGAGCAAGTCTCTGCAAATGTCGAGCGGAGTAACGCCGTCAAGCTTGCTCCGCTCGTTTTGTCGATAGAGGGGATGTTGCATTCGATCATGAGAAAAAGGGGCAAAGTCAACCTACTTGAGCTCATGCCGGCACAGCGTACGCCGTGGGAAACAGCGGAGAACGGGAACGTTGTGGTGCTCGTCCCCAGATTCCGCAACGAGTTCCTGGTGCGATGGCTCATGCCGCGCTCTGCGCTCTCCGCATATGCGAGTCAAACTGGACACGCTGGGAAGCTTCGTCTGGAAACAGTGCGACGGAAAAACGACGGTCGCAGCGATTGCCGAGAGAATGAAAGCCACATTCGGAGGCTCGACCGAGTCTGTCCATGATCGGATCCGCACGTTTCTGCTGACCCTGGAGAAATCGGATCTTGTGAATTTGTACTCATGCGAAATCGATGTTCAGCAATAATGAATTCTTAAGGAGAACAACCAATGTCAAACCCCATCGAAGGTTTGAAACCCGAAGGCGTGTGGAAGCACTTTGCCGAGATCAGCAGGATTCCACGCGGTTCGAAGAACGAAAAGCAGATCGCTGCCCATGTGATGCAGAAAGCCAAGGAGTACGGGCTTGAGGCGAAACAAGACAAGGTCATGAATGTCGTTGTGCGCAAGCCGGCATCCCCGGGATATGAGAACCGCCCGATGATTTGCCTGCAGGGCCATCTGGACATGGTCTGTGAGAAGAACAAGGATAAGGTACACGATTTCGAAAAGGACCCCATCGAACTTGTCCGAAATGGAAACGTCATGATGGCCAGTGGCACGACGCTTGGTGCCGACAACGGCATCGCGGTTGCCACGAACCTGGCGATCATGGAGGACAAGTCCCTCGTGCACGGACCGCTGGAGTTGCTCTTCACGATCGACGAGGAGACCGGCCTCACGGGAGCAGCGAATCTGAAGTCGGGATTTGTGCAGAGCAAGACCCTGATGAATCTTGATTCCGAGGAGGAAGGGGAATTGTACGTCGGCTGCTCAGGGGGAAAGAACACCATCGGGACGTGGAAGGCGGCATTTGAAAACTCCCCGGGGAAAACGGTCGCGGCAACAATTCACGTGAAAGGCTTGAAGGGTGGGCATTCGGGTCTGGAGATCGACAAGGGCCGCGGGAATTCCATAAAGATCCTGAACCGCATTCTCCTCGCGCTCGCCGAGTATGGAGTACGCCTCGCTAGCATCGAGGGCGGCAACAAGAGCAACGCTGTCCCGCGTGAGGCAGAAGCGCTGGTATTTGTCCCCGCCGCGAAGATGAAACAAGCAAAGAGAATCGTAGCGGCGTACCAACATACGGCGAAAGCCGAGCTTGCAACCGTCGAACCGGAGCTGGTTGTCGAGATGAATGTGCGCAAGGACATGAAGAAGGGGAAAGTGATCAAGAAACAGCAGCAGGCAGTGCTGATGAAGACGATCGCCGGCCTTCCGCACGGAGTCATCAAGATGAGTGCAGACATTCCCAATCTCGTCGAGACCTCGACGAACGTTGCAGTCATTCGAACGGAGAAAGGCAAGATTGTCCTCGTGACCAGCCAGCGAAGCTCCGTCGCCTCGGAGATCCAGGAAATCTGCCAGGCCGTCGCGTCAGTGTTCGACCTCGCCGGCGCCAAGGTCGAGCAGCCGGATGGATACCCGGGCTGGAAACCAAACCTCGATTCCCCCATCTTGAAGCTGGCCAAGGCGACGTATCAGTCGCTCTATGGCAAGGAGCCGGCCATCAAAGCGATCCACGCCGGACTTGAGTGCGGCATCATCGGCGAGAAATATCCCGGGATGGATATGGTCTCCTTCGGTCCCACGCTCCAGGCGGTCCACTCACCGGATGAGAAAATCTTCATCGATACGGTTGAGAAGTTCTGGAACTTCTTGCACGGGATTTTGAAGAATATTCAATAGAGGGTGAGACGTGAAACGGTAGACGGAAGATGATTCAGTGGAGAAGGCCCACAAAAAGTTGAAGGCTTGGTAGGAGGCGATGGAGCTTGTGAAGCTCGTTTACAGGGTCACGGCGACGTTGCCTCCTTCTGAGGAGTATGGACTGATCCGTCAAATGAGACGTGCGGTAGTCCCCATTCCGTCTAACATAGCCGAAGGGTCCGCGCGGCAAAGTAACAGAGAGTCGGTTCACTTCTAGAATAATTGCTGGAGCTTCTCTTAGTGAGTTGGATACGCAAATCGAGTTGTGCATTTCTCTAGGTTTCCTTGACTCATCATCTGCCTCTTTGCTCTCAACTCACCTTGAAACGGCCGATTCTCTTCTCAGCGGTGTGATCCGGTTCAAGAGGCAGAGGCGGTAGGCATCTGTTTCGCTATCTAACTTCTCACTTCTCACATCTAACCTCTTAGAACTACACATATGACGGAATCAACCCTGCCCATTGCTGGTAATCCCCGCCCTCAGCCGTCAGCGCTCTTCCGATGGATGGTCTTGCTGTTCATCAGCCTGTCGATGTTCGGCAACTACTACATCTACGACAGCATCAGCCCGCTCGCTGATCTGCTCAAATCCCAACTCGGATTCTCGGATTCGGAGATCGGTCTGCTGAACGGGATTTACAGTTTCCCGAACATCATCATGGTGCTGGTGGGCGGGATCATCATTGACAGGATCGGGACTCGGAAGTCGGTGTTCATTTTCACCGTGCTGATCATGCTCGGGGCTCTTGTGACAGTGGTGCAAGGTAGCATTTACACGATGGCCGCCGGAAGGCTCATCTTTGGCCTCGGCGCCGAGTCGATGATTGTCGCAATCACGACAATCATCGCCCGATGGTTCAAGGGTAAGCAACTGTCGTTCGCGTTTGGTGTGAACCTCACGGTTGCCAGGCTCGGATCGTTCATGGCCCTGAATGCTCCAACCTGGGGCAGGAGCCTGTATCACTACTGGCAGTCGCCATTGTGGGTTACAGTTGCTGCCGGCATCTTCGCCGTGGTCTGCATTCTGGTGTATTACTTCATGGACGTTGTGGCCAATCGGAGATTCGATATGCCGAGTGAGGGGGGGCAAGACAAGATCGAGCTCAAGCAGATTTTCAGGTTTGGCGTTTCCTTCTGGTATGTCACCGCGCTCTGCGTGACGTTCTACTCGGCGATGTTTCCATTCCAGACCTTTGCCATCAAGTTCTTTCAGGAGGCGCATGGGACAACGAGGGAGGTCGGCGGAAATCTATCGAGTATGCTGACGCTTGCCGCAATGGTCTTCACGCCTCTTTTCGGATTGCTTGCCGACAGAATCGGAAAGCGCTCACTCTTGATGATGCTCGGAGCGCTTCTCATTATCCCGGTTTATCTTATCATGGCATATAAAGTCGACCTTGCCACGCCGCTGGGCTTCTCTGGTTCAATGACCTTGAATCTGGATTTCTTTGACATCCATTCGGTCATACCCGCGTATCTCGTGATCCCCATGTCGATGATGGGGATTGCCTTTTCGCTCATTCCTGCTGTCATGTGGCCATCGGTCGCTTACATCGTCGACCAATCCAAACTCGGGACCGCCTACGGTTTGATGACAATGATACAGAACATCGGTTTGTTTGGATTTAATGTTCTGATTGGATGGGCCAATGACTTTTCCGCTGCAAGTGCGACAAATCCCGGCGGCTACAATCTCGGAATGTGGATTTTCTCGTCGCTCGGCATTTTCGGATTCATCTTTGCGCTGCTGCTCCGGCGCAACGAGATGGGACCGAATGCGCACGGGCTGGAAACAATCAGGGCAGGATCAAAATAGCATTGCTGCTGAGAAGTGAAACGTGAGACGTTAGACGGAAAAAGACAGGAACGCTGCAAAAGTCACGGGCATTTCCAATTGCCAATTTTCGATTGCCGATTGATAACCTGCAAAGGTCAGAATACGGAATGAACGCCGAGGAACTCAAATCGCGATCAAAGCGAATGGCACTCGATGTTATCACTCTCGTTGAGAAACTCCCAAAGAGTCAAACGACTGATGTGATCGGGAAGCAATTAGTACGTTTCTGCCTGCTCCGTCGCGGCCAACTATCGCGCTGCGTGCAAAGCACGATCCCGCCCTGACTTCATCAACAAGCTGGGTGTTGTTGAAAAGGAGGCTGATGAAACCCAGTTCTGGCTTGAGATGCTTGTTGACTCAGGCAAATCCAGTTCTGTTGATCAGGAATCCTTGATGAAAGAGGTCAAAGAGTTGGCAGCAATCTTTGCTGCATCGAGGATCACGGCTCGCCGGAACAAAACAGCAATGAATCGAAAGCTTGACCACCAATCGTAAATTGGAAATTGACAATCGGCAATCTTATGAACGTCTCTCCAGCTCTCTCCTCCGCTGCCCAGATCGCCGTTCGCGATTGCATGGGAGCAAAACAAGGCGAGCGGGTACTCATTGTCACCGATGAGCCGCTCCGGACCATCGGCTATGCGCTGTGGAAAGCCGCGAAGGATCTCGGAACGGAGGCCATGCTAATCGAGATGCTTCCGCGGAAGACCAATGGTGAAGAGCCGCCGAAAGAAATCGCGGAGCTGATGAAGATGGTCGACGTCGTCCTCTGCCCGACCTCCAAATCATTGACGCATACAGATTCCCGTCGGGCGGCAAGCGAAAAGGGGGTGCGCGTTGCCACGCTGCCCGGAGTGACCGAGGAAATCATGGTTCGCTGCATGAACGCCGACTATCACAAGATTGCTGAGCGGACATTCCGCATCTGCGATGAAATGGAAAAGGCCAGTGTCATACGTGTCAAGGCCCCGTCCGGAACCGACGTCACACTTCCGGTCAAAGGGCGGAAAGCACAGGCAAGTTCGGGGCTCTTTCGCGAAAAAGGGCTCTGGGGTAACCTGCCAACAGGCGAATCCTATCTGGCACCACTCGAAGGCCTGTCACAGGGCGTCGTGGTTGTCGATGGTTCGATGGCGGGCGTCGGCATGGTGAACCAACCGATTACGATAACCGTGAAGGATGGATATGCCACGGCCATCACCGGCGGGTCTGAAGCCAGGAGGCTTGTTGAGCTGCTGGAGCCGCACGGCAAGGATGCACGGACCCTCGCAGAGTTTGGCATCGGCACTAACGATAAGGCAATTCTCACCGGCCTCATCATTGAAGATGAAAAGGTCATGGGCACGATTCACATCGCATTTGGCGATAACAAATCGATGGGTGGGACGGTCCGCGTGGCGAGCCATCTCGATGGTTTGATCAAACAACCCACCGTTTGGTTCGACGACCGGAAGGTGATGGAGGGTGGAAAGATACTGATCCTCTAGGTGAATATCGAATACCGAATAACGGACTCCGGATTTCGAAGGTAGGGTGCGCTGCGGGCGTGCCCCCCTTCGATATCTGCTGTCCTTTTCCATATTCAAAGCTTTCCTTACATTCATTCCAGTTGATCAAACACTGAGATACAGGAGGTTGTCATGAATCGCGCGTCAAAACGCCTGTGGATTCTTTTCGGCTCGATCTTTCTCTTGCTTCTCACTTTCGTGTCTCCGAGCTCTTCGCAGGACATGCCGAAGGGATGGACTCCCGAAGTGATGATCAAGTTCAAACGAGTGGGTGGAACCGCCATCTCTCCTGACGGGAAATGGATTGCCTATACCGTCTCAACACCACTCATGGAGGTCGAGAAATCAGAATTCCTGACCCAAATCTGGGTCGTGTCGGACGATGGGAAACTGAATTATCAGTTCACGTACGGCGATAAGTCGTGCACGAGCCCTGCTTTCTCTCCCGACGGGAAATGCCTTGCTTTCGTCTCCTCGCGTGGAGCGAGCGGCAAGAATCAGGTGTGGGTCATGAAGATGACGGGGGGAGAGGCGGAACAGGTGACGAATGCCAAGGCGGGGGTGAACTCTTATGCCTGGTCGCCCGATTCGAAGAGGATTGCCTACACGATGGATGATGCAGAGACGGAGGCAGAGGAAAAGGCGAAAAAGGAGAAGCGGGACATGGTCGTCGAGGATGCCGATCTCAAGTACGCACATCTCTACACCGTCTCGCTGGAAAAAGATTCGAAAGGAAATAGAAAGACAAGCCGACTTAGCAGCGGCAATTTCCACATCACGTCATTCGATTGGTCGCCTGATGGCAAGGTAATCGTCTTTGCGCATCAGGCCACGCCGTCCGTCGATGTGTGGCCAACGACGGATATCTCGACTGTCCCATCGGATAGTGGAGCCGTCAGGCCGCTCGTAACGTGGAAGGGATCGGACACATCTCCGAGGTATTCTCCGGATGGGAAGTGGATTGCTTTCGCATCCGACAAGGGGGACACGAAATGGGCTAGGACATACGATCTCTATGTGATTCCCTCTGCTGGTGGCGAACCGAGAAAACTTGCCGAAACTCTGGACCGGAGTTTTGCCATGCTCGCGTGGGCTGATGATGGGAAGGCGTTCTACGTGAGCGAGACAGATCGGACGGTCAATCGAGTCTTTGCGGTTCCCGTTGATGGGACAAAGCCGCAGGTACTCACTCCAGGCGAAGGGAACTACTCCGGCGTTTCGTTCAGCCTGCGGGGAGACGTGATGTCCTTCATCCACCAGACTTCGGAAACTCCGCCCGATGTCTTTGTGACAAATCTCAGGAAGTTCGAGCCTAAGAAGATCACAGAGGTGAACGCGAACTATCCGAAGCTTGCCTTGGGGAAGACGGAACTCATTCGCTGGAAATCGAAAGATGGAAAAGAAATTGAGGGGCTCTTGACGTACCCTGTACGGTACCAGAAGGGGACAAAGTGTCCGCTGATTCTCAACGTCCACGGAGGTCCGGCAGGAGTCTTCACACAAACTTATACAGCTTCGGGTTCGATTTATCCGCTGCAGGCATTTGCCCAGCAAGGATACGCGATTCTGCAGCCGAATCCTCGGGGAAGCAGCGGCTATGGTGCTGCATTCCGCCGGGCCAACATCAGTGACTGGGGTTTTGGGGATTATGAGGACGACATGGCTGGTGTGGACAAGGTGATTGAGATGGGGGTTGCTCATCCCGACAGCCTTGTGGTGTGCGGGTGGAGCTACGGGGGTTACATGACATCCTTCATGGTGACAAAAACGAAGCGGTTCAAGGCAGCGAGCGTTGGTGCCGGTGTGACGGATCTTGTGAGCATGACAGGAACGTCAGACATCCTGAGTTTCTTGTCTTCGTATTTTGAAGGTGAATTGTGGGATAGGACGGAAGTCTATATGAAACACTCGGCGATCTTCCACATCAAGGGTGTCTCAACACCGACGCAGGTCATCCATGGATTGAGCGATGTCCGTGTGCCTACATCTCAGGGCTACGAGTTCTATCATGCCCTTCAACGATTGGGTTGTCCGACGGAGATGATCGCCTATCCGCGCACTCCGCACGGTCCGCAGGAACCGAAGTTCATTCAGGACATCGGCGAGCGGATGATCGCGTGGTTCAACAAGCATCTGCATCGGGCGGGCTCATCAAGGTGACAGTCGCAGCGAGCATGGAGGGAGCGTGGTGAACTCTATTCTCCATATCACGACGGCGGTGGCGGTAGCATCCTCCGAGCTTCATTTCCGGACGTCCCGGAGCAGTGGACCGGGAGGACAGAATGTCAACAAGGTCGAAACGCGTGTCGAGCTACTCTTCGATGTCGCTCGCTCACCTTCGCTGAATGATGAACAGAAAGGACTCATCACGGCGAAGCTCGGTACCAGGGTTGATGCTGACGGTGTATTGCACCTGAGCTCGCAGCAATCGCGCAGCCAGTGGGAAAACAAGCAATTGGTGATTGAGAAGTTTGTCCGCGTGCTTCGCGCTGCGCTCAAGGTGAAAAGAAAACGGATCAAGACATCCCCCACGGAGTCCTCGAAGCAGCGACGGGTCCAGCAGAAGAAAATGCACGGCCACAAGAAGAAATTGCGAAAGGTGCATGCAAGCGATGAATGACGATCTGGGAAAGGCGTACGTCGAATGGTGTCGCTTCCGTCTGATGAACCACTACTGGCCACGCGTGGAGAAGTGCGTGGCCGCATTGTCTGATGATGAAATTTGGTGGCGTCAGCATGAGACGAACAACAGCGTAGCAAACCTTGTTCTTCATCTCACCGGAAATCTCAAACAGTTCATTCTTGCGGGGGTCGGCGGCACGCCGGACACGCGCGACAAACCTCGCGAGTTTGCTGAACGTCAGCACATCACGAAAGAGCAACTGAGCCGCGATTTGCGATCGGCACTCCAGGAAACCGACGGTACACTCGCCCGATTCGATCCGAACCGTCTCCTCGACATCACGACCGTCCAGGAAAAGCAGAGGACGTACCTCGAGGTCATCGCCGTCGTCGTCGACCATTTTGCGCTCCACGCCGGTCAAATCATCTACATCACGAAAATGATAACGGGCAAGGACCTGAAGCTCTGAATTACGAAAGATCTGTGGAGTTGGGAATGCTGAGGATGCCAAAGCTGGTTTTCGTGAAGTTTTGGCCCGACGCTCAGTATTGTATCGTGAGCGTCGCCGAGGGATAGAAAGACAGCATATTGACCCGCTGCCCGGTGCGCCGGTCGAAGTAGAAGATGTTCTTGTTGTTGTATACGTTCAGCAAATCCGCCCCGACGTTCACATCCAATCCAATCACACGGAAGTTGTACACTACACTGATGTCCATCCTGTGATATGGTGGGAGCCGGACGGCGTTCTTGGGTCCGAGCATGATGTACGACGATCCGGTCTCGCTTTCAAACTGTCCCGGCAGCGCATTGTCCATCGACAGTTGGTCGAAATATGCCACGGTCTGAGAGTACGGAAATCCCGACCCATACTCCCACCTCACTGTCGTTGTCAGTCCCTTCAAAGGATGTCCGATAGCCATCAGATTGATATGATGGCGTCGGTCGTAGCGTGGATAATAGACAAAACCCCCATTATTGATCTTCGCCCAACTGAGCGAGTAGACCGCATACAGATCGACGTATGGTGAATGAGAACGAAGCGTGAGCTCTGCGCCGTACGAGCTGCCGCTTCCTGTAATGTAATCCGGATCAGAGGCGTCAATCTTATCCCGATTGTAAACGACGAGAGAATTATACCGCTTGTAGTACGTTTCGAGATTCATCGTCGCTTGCTCTGTGAGATTGCCAGAAATCCCCAAAACGTAATGGTCCGCTTGCTCGGGTTTAAGGCCTTCCGGTACGCTAATCCAGGCATCAAAAATCGAGATCACATCATCTTCGTTATCGACGGTAATCATATCCTGGGAAAACCGTCCGAATGACGCTTTGGCTCTCCATGTTCCTGCGAGGAGATAACTCGCATTGATGCGTGGCTGAATCTCATAGAGCGGATCGCCTCCACTAATAAGAGAACCAAGTTCGACGTGAATACCACCGTCGAGTGTCAGGGGCCCCATTGCAGTGGAATATCTTACCCACGTTGAAACCTCGAGCGGCGTACTCACCAGGTCTTGCTGTAAACCGAGCCTGTTGGTAAAGGCATAATCAAGCTTGGGGAAGTTGAAATCAAAACCAAAATAGTAAAGGTCCTCCGGCCCTGTATAAAATGTGGCGTTCGCGCGCAAACCTAGCTCGTTCACAGACGTTGAAGCTGCGGTGGTAGAGCCGGATGTGGCCTCACTTCTGCTCGCCGCGTAGCTACTGACATAGACAAGACAGTTCACAAACATCTTGTCAGTCGGTAATCCTGATGCTGATATTGCGATGCCGTTGTTCCTCCACGAATAGACCGGTTCAGAAGCATTGCGAGAGGTCAGGTTGTCACCGCTGTTGAGAAACGTGATGTCGAATTTCGACACACCGCCCGGCTGTGCAGAAAGCTTTGCGGTGAAATCATAAAAGGAGAGAGGAACATCCTGGCCAACTATGTTGCCAAAGGTCCGTGAGGAAATGGATTTTCGGCCGTTCATCACAAAAGAAGTCTGGGAGATGGCGGGACCTTCGATCTCAAATTCCGACGATAGGAAATTCGCGTTGGCCCGTGCTGCAATTCTGTCGGCCCGGCCATCCCTCGCTGTGATGTTCACCACAGATGAAAGCTTCCGTCCGAATCCGGGTGGGAACGCACCCGTGTACACCTCAACATTGTCGACAACCTCGGGACTGAACACGCTGTAGATACCAAGAGCGTGGAACGGATAGTAGATCCGGATTCCGTCGAACATGAACAAGTTCTGGTCTCCAGCTCCTCCTCTGACATAGAATCGGGAGCTGACGTCACTTGTGGAGACGATCCCCGGAAGGATCTTGAGTGACTGGAGCACATCCTGCTGGCCCGCCACAGGGACGAGTCTCAGATCCTCTCTCTCAAGCACATGGACGCTTGTCGTCTGCGCTTCGATTGCCGGTTGTTTCCGTGGTGCGGTAACCAGCACTTCCTTGGCTTGGATCGGCACGGCGGCAAGCTCAAAATTGAGTTCAACCGATCCTCCATCGCGGAGAACGACCGTCTTGGCAACCCTGGCATAGCCGATCGAGCTCGCAGCGATTTCGTACGTGCCTGGTGGCAACTTGGAAATGAAGTAGAAGCCAATATTGTTCGCTGCCGCGCCCCTCATCGTGCCGACCACCGAAATGTTTGTGAAGGGAATGCGTTGCCTCGTTAGGCTGTCTGTCACGACCCCGTACACGTCGCTTGTCTGAGCCACTACTACGCCCGAGCAAATCACCAGCAAACAAGAAAACGACGCGATGATGGACCACAATCGTGAGTGCACTTGTAGTCGTTTCAGGCATGTATCAGATGCGGATGCCATTTCCAGTGCCCCTTGGATGAACTACTGTCTGTTCCCAACAAAGTTGTCAGGGAGAGTCTGCACGAGAGAATCCAGCGTGTACGCCCCCACAACGCCTACGCCACCCACCATATTGGTGTACATTGGCTCGTCCAACCGCGCCGAGTACGGGTCGTTGGCAGCGTGCACTACTTCGTAATAGTTGTAGAGGTTTTGCTCGACTTGAACTAGTTCGAAAACAGCGCGGGTAAAAGTAATCTTGGAATTTGGATATCTCTCGTAACCTATTTGCACCAGGGTCTTTCGGTATCGAAGGTTTAGATACACAGAAGCTGATCGGTTCTTATATCCAGCTTGGGTCAGCCGACCGTAGGCAACATCATTAAAGACTGTCGGGTAGATAAAGTAAACGGGCACTTCCACCCGCTCCTCAACCCATGTGGCCTCTTTCAAAACCTTATAACAGACATAGAGTCGGCCAATCCAGCCCTTGGCTCCAGCCCCTAAG
This sequence comes from uncultured Bacteroidota bacterium, assembly GCA_963739335.1. Classification (GTDB taxonomy): domain Bacteria; phylum Bacteroidota; class Ignavibacteria; order UBA10030; family UBA10030; genus UBA9647. The sequence continues at coordinate 23,322 of CAVUAC010000090.1, forward strand.
TCGATCGTGAAAGTGATTAACGCACTGTCTAGATGTGAGGTAGGAAATTTCAAAACCTCGCTCGTAAGGGCGTCCATCGAGAGCGATGGCCTGGCTGGCACCACGATAGATGTCGACGCTTCATCAAATTGAGGAGACCGAACCGTCAACTGATATGTTGCTCCATAATTGATCGCGAGCGGCCTGACGAAATACGCGCGGAGAGGAAACTTGTATCGCGACGTGTCTGATCTGGCAAACGTTGTGTCCCGCAGAATATACTTTGAACTCGAATCTTGAATGGTCACCGACGCATTGGGAACAAAGTTGTCCGATGTGTACGCCTGCGCATCAAAACCGGTGGGCATGTAGGTTCGCTCAAGACGTACGAATTGAACATTGCGATCCGTGGAGAGAACCGAGAAAACCACGACTTGACTCTCTAATGGGCCTCGTGGATCAAACGGCTGATTACACGCCAAGAACGAAGCTCCAAGTGCCCAAAACACGATGCGAATGATACTCGATCGGATTTGAAAGACTATTGCTTTTTTCATCGTGAGCCTTTCAGAACTATGCTCATTCAAGATGCCTCAGGGCTACCGTGATCTTACGGCAACCAAAACTCCGTCAAGTGGCGACGACAAGGAAGCATTCCAGCATGCGTCCATCTCATTGCACCAAAACTTGCTTCATCGCCACTGCTCCGCCAAAAGGTCAAGCGCGGCGGACGCACAAATCGCGGAATCCGGAGGTTTCGATCCCGCATCCCACGGGTTAAATTGATCTGTCAATGGTGGGCACGGTAGCCGACTACAAAGCTATCATAATCTCGAAGGAAAGCAAACAGGGGTGAGCATGAGGGAAAAGACGGGTACGATTGAAGAATTCCGGTCTAAAAAGAAAAATCCTCATCAATCTTCGTCGAGCGGGGGCGTGACATGAAGGTCCATTCCTGAAACTTCCAATGTCCGGCACTCGTAGGGAATGCTATAGATAAGCGTATTCTCAGGGCAGGGAGGTCAACAGCAATGGCAAAGACAATAAGAATGTTCTCGGTTCTGCTCTTTGTTGCGACGTTCGTCGCCTCCGTTCAAGCGCAGGAAGCTCGTGAAGTTCAAAAATCGGGTGCGTTTGACAAAGACGGCCGAGTGTCCATCGATACCTACAAGGGGAGCATAGCAGTTTCAACGTGGGACAAGCCGCAGATAGAAATCCACGCCCGCATCGAGGCAGATGGCTACGATCGTTATGAGCGGGAGTCGGTCCAGGATACGGAGGTTCGTATCGATTTGTCTTCGAGCTCTGCACATATCAAGAGTGATTATGACAGGGTCAGACACCGCGATCGGGGGTTTTTCGGGATCTTTGGTGACGATTCGGGGAATCTGCCTTTCGTCCACTACACCATCAAGATGCCGCGGACGGCGCGTCTCGTTATCAAGGATTACAAATCGAAGACGACCGTCACTGATCTTCAATCGGACTTCGAGATTGAAACCTACAAGGGTGAAGTCGATGCAGCAACGCTGACCGGCTCGGTGAATCTTGAGACGTACAAAGGACGCGCAAGGATTGAGTTCGCTGGCTTGACAGGCAGGAGTCGCGTGGAAACGTACAAAGGGAGAATTGATCTCAGCCTCCCGCGGGGGAAGGGATTCGATCTTGAAGCGGACCTGGGGAGGCATGCGAGGTTCGACTCGGATTTTGACGTTGATCGGGGCGGCCGGCGAAGTCGGCATGGCGATTATGATGTCCGCTCATCGGTGAACGGAGGGGGGCCTGTTCTGCGCGTGAAGTCTGATAAAGGAACGATACGATTACTTGAACACTAATGGTTGCGCGGGAGAAACTATGAAACGCCTTTATCGATCGTACACAGACAAGAAGATTGCAGGTGTTTGTGGAGGCCTTGGTGAATATCTCAACATTGATCCCACGATCATAAGACTCCTCGCTGTGGTTGGCGGTCTTGCGACGGCTCTCGTGCCGTTCTTCGTGGGCTACATCATCGCGTGGATCATTGTTCCAGAGGCACCCGCCTCCCCGCCTCAGCAGGTGTGAGCGCGCTCACGCTCTCACCCTTGTCAGAAACTTCTCTCGGGGTGGGCTTGTTATAGCTTACGTTCCCTAAGTTCGTTCATTCGTGCACCTAAAGGAGCGGGGCTATGACAGGATCCACCCTTTTCTTTCCTCTTCTCTTCATTCTGATCCACTCAACGGTGCTTCTGTCTCAACAGAAGGAGAAGATCTCTGTTGACAAGAAGAGCATTTATGATTTCACCATGAAGACGATCGATGGTAACGACCGTTCCCTGTCAGAGTACAAGGGCAAGGTCTTGCTGATTGTGAATGTCGCCTCGTTCTGCGGCTACACGCCTCAGTACACAGAACTGGAGGAAGTGTATCGGAAATACAAGGACAAGGGTTTCCAAATCCTTGCCTTTCCCGCGAACAACTTCGGACAGCAGGAACCCGGATCAGATGAAGAGATCAAGAACTTCTGCGAGTCAAAGTACGAGGTCACCTTCGACCTGTTTTCCAAGATCAGCGTGAAAGGGAAAGATCAACATCCGTTGTACTCTTACATCACCAAAGACTCTCCATGTCCTGGCGATGTCAAATGGAACTTTCAGAAATATCTGGTTGACAAGCAGGGGAACATCGTCGAGAAGTTTCCATCTGCTGTCAAGCCAACCGACAAAGAGGTAATCCGAACAATCGAAGCACTCCTGAACGGGAAGCCATAGGCCGTGAGAGACATCAGACACTGTCAGCCGGTGAAGTCTTTTTCACTTGAATCTTTTTTCGTGCTTTGGAACTGACACAAAAGCCGGCGTTGGATCCTCAACGAAAGACGTTGCGAAGGTTCCCCGCGCACTTCCCGCGACCCTTCGCAAGGATTCCTCTTGTCCCCTCCGACCCTCCGCAAGGTTCACCACGCCTTGAAATTCAAGCAATGTCTCTGTAGCTTGACGTTAAGCCATCTCAAAAATCCTTCCACAAGAATAGTTGTCATTCCCGCACGCCTGCGTGCCGAAACGCTGCACTTCGGCGTGCAGGCACGTCTTCGCGTTTTGTGCGTCCCGCTGTGGTTGAGCGGGAAAGCGGGAATCCAGACAGCGCATTCTGGACTCCCGATAGAAGCTCGTCCCACGAAACGGGACGAGGTTCCATCGCAAGAATTGGGACGAGATCTCGTCACCGAAGGTGACGGACTCGTCTCGATTCATCGAATCGAGACGGACATTCGGGAGTGACACCGATTTTTGAGACGAGTTCTAGCGAGGTTAGGAGTGATGTCTCGTCTGCGAACATTATATATCCGAATAAAATCCCGGCTCCCACGGAGTGTTAGAGAAGCTCTTAGCGCCGTCAATCAACGGCTCTTTGCCCGGCAGACTCTGCGCCGCAAGTACGGGAGTTGGTTCGATGTTGATTGGAGAAAGAAATTCCGGACGCTTACAGATGAGGAATGGAAACGGGCATACGACGAGGCCTGGAAGCACAGGAGCAACGATTGCGTTGAGGAGACCGATGCGGAGATGATTCTCAAAGCTCTCGGCAACAAAGGATCGGTGCTTGAGGTGGGGGCTGGGATTGGCACGCTGGCGATTCGGTTGGCGAAAGTGGGGTTTGACGTCACCGGAGTTGATGTGAGCGCCGAAGCCCTCGATTGCGCGCGGGAGCGGGCCAAACAGGAAGGGGTAGCGATTTCCTGGCGGGAAGCTTTTGCAGAGTCGCTTCCCTTTCCCGACAAATCATTCGATTATGTCACCTGCTGCCACACTCTTGAACACGTCAAGGATCTTGAGAAGGCAACGGCAGAGCTCAAACGCGTCGCCAGACGAAAAATCATTGTGCTGACGCCAAAGCAGAAGTTCCGTCTCTATGCGGAAAACTATCACACGCAGTTCTTCGAGCAGGCTGACCAGCTCTCACAGGCTTTCGGACTCGCCAGGTGGGAATGTCGCGAGATCGATTGCCTCGACCACAAAAACGAATTTCAGGGGAGAGCGTTCTTGTACATTGGGGAGGTGGGGTGAATGGCTTTGTTAATGACGAATATCGATCAACGAATGATGAATGTAGCAGGCGGTTCTGACTTCTGACTCCTGAATTCGGTCTTCTGACTCCTGACTCCTGGATTCTGACTTCTGTCTTCTGACCCCTGAACATCCTACGACCATGAAAACTCTTCTCCCCCTCGCTCATCCCAAACCGGACGCGGCTGAATTCATCGACATCCTGATGGGCCGCAGGCTGCAAGTCCGGACACCGCTAGTCGAGTACATCGTGGACGACGTCGTGATGAAGCCCGTCGTTGAGGGGCTTCTGGGGCGGCGGTGGGCTCCCTTTGGCCCGGGCCGGGCGTCTCAGAAAGCCTACCTGGACAACTTCATCGAGTTTTGGTATCGCATGGGGTACGATTTCGTCCGGTTCGAGCAAAGCCTCGAGTTTCCGGAAGCAAAGCTGATCATCCCTGACGCGGCTCCGGGTTCACCGCAGTCACGCGAATGGGCAAATGAACACCAGAGCGCTCTTTCAGGCTGGGATGACTTTGAGCGCATCCGCTGGCCGAAGGTCGAGGAGTTCGATTTCTTTGCATACGAGTATTTGAATGAACACCTGCCAGATGGAATGGGGCTGATTTCATCACATGGAGGCGGGGTCTTCGAGCATGTAACGTGGCTCATGTCACTCGAGGGATTCTGCTCCGCACTGATCAGCGATCCGGCCCTTATCAAAGCTGTCGCTGACAGGCTCGGCGAGCTTATGACGAGTTTCTATCTGCATCTTCTGGATCTCGATCGCCTGATGGCGGTTTTCCCCGGTGATGACATGGGATACAATGTCGGCACACTGGTCTCTCCTGCAGATCTCCGGACATGCTTCTTGCCCTGGCACAAGAAGTTTGCCGTGCTGGCGCACGACAGGGGGTTGCCGTACTTCCTTCATTCATGCGGCAACCTGGAAAAGATCATGAATGACCTCATCGACGACGTCAAGATCGACGGCAAGCATTCGTTCGAGAACAACATTATTCCTGCGCCGGATTTCCAGTCAAAGTACGGAAAGCGCATCGCTGTACTCGGAGGCTTGGATCTCAATATCCTCGGTGCTTCCTCACCGGCGGAAGTGCGTGCGCAAACCCGCTTTCTCGTTGAGACGTGCGGATCACGGGGACGCTATGCCGTCGGCTCAGGCAATTCGATACCGAGCTATGTGCCAGGGGAGAACTATCTTGCCATGGTCGACGAGGCGTTGCAACTGTCGTATCCGAGCAGGGACTGAATGCTCGCCAGCCTCTATCAAGTGCAGCATATTTGACTTTGGCAGGCCGACAGATTACCTTTCTGTTGCATCGCAGTGGTCCCGTGCTGACTTCATAACACGTTGCTGAGACTTCGCTTTTCCTATGATCAGCTCCAGAATTGCACTCATCTGCATCCTCGCTGCATGCTTCGCTCTCTCTTCATGTACGAATCCGCAGGAGCCAACAGCCGCGCCGCAGGATGTCTACATCCATATTCGGGCCAGCTGGTCGCCCGACGGAAAGTACATCGCATATACTTCGGTTGATACCCGTGCGCCCGGAGTGTTTGTCGTGGATTCTTTAGGTGGGAATGCCCATCAGATCCTGTCGGGGGACGGAGTAGGAGTGGCGTGGTCGCCGGACGGTAACTGGTTGGCACTGTATCGGGGCCGTGCGCTGTACAAGATGAAGCCGAACGGTGACAGTCTGACGCTCCTGAACGATGGCACTGGAGTGATCCGCCCGGCGTGGTCGAAGGATGGTTCGAAGATTGCGTGCGTGGACCAGATAGCGGGCGTCGGCATTTGGATCTATGATGTCAGCAAGGGGACTGCCTCGCAGATTCTCTCCTACGGAAACTTCCCGTCTTGGCATCCCACGACGGGAGAACTCGTCATTTTGGATATGTTATACGATCCGACTTCCGGATACTCCATCTACAGTTTCAGGGCAGTCAACATCTCGACTTTTGCAACCAGGACGCTCGGCGCGTTTGGTACGGTGGCCGACTGTGGATTCTCGCCCATCAGTCCCACCGGCAATACCATTGTCTATGGCCTGGCTCGGCCAGACGACTATGCACAGGTCTGGAGCTTCGACATAAATCAGAACAAGCACACGAAGATCACAGACGATGGGGGTGATTATCCGGCCTGGAGCCCGGATGGGACCAAGATCGTCTACACCCGCACGCAACTAGGCGACGGTGGGCTTTGGGTGATGAACGCCGACGGGAGCAACAAGCACCGGCTCACGAAGGCGCAGTAAAACTGCCTTCCCTGCACAACCGCAATAGCACCTCCGATCTGTTGATGGATGAAAACTTCTGGCAGGGGTGAGGTATTTCGGACTGCACGCTTGATATGAGACGTCTGGCCAACTTATTCTTTCCAATTTCCTTCCTTTTGTTCTTCACCCTGAACGGGTGTGGACAGAAAGAACCTCCGCAGGACCCGATCTCCCAGGAACTCCGAAATCGGCTCACCGCGACAGGTACTCCGGCTACGATCAGGATCAGGAGCGACTCCATTCTCTCCTCCGAATGGGTCCGTGCGTTCTATGAGGGACGATCGGTACAAATCTGCCTGGAGCGCCGAGAGGAACATCCTCCTGGACGCAGATTCTCTCCTCGCTGCGATCAATGGAGCCGGTCGCGAAGGACTCAGACCTCAGGATTATCATCTTGCTGCGATCGATTCAGTTCTTGGTGAATTGCGCCGTGACTACACAGGCAGAGAACCCATCGAGCCCGCTCTTCGTGCGGAGTTGGATCTGCTGCTGACCGACGCGTACCTGCTCTACGCATGCCATCTTACAGAAGGGAAGATCGATCGGGATTCACTACGGGCACGCTGGTTCGTCGGCCTGAACGGAGCAGAGTATGACAGCCTTCTTGAACAATCTCTCCAGTCGCACACGATCCAGGCGGGCCTCATGTCGCTGCTGCCGCAGCATTCGTGGTACTCAGGGCTTCGGGAGATGCTTTCTTCGTTCGAAGCGATGGCGAAAAAAGGGGGCTGGGGGACAGTTCCTTCCGGACCTCCGTTGAAGGGGGGAGACGAAGGCAAGCGTGTGCTTGCTCTGAGGAATCGTCTCTGGGCATCGGGCGATCTCACGTCACGAAGCGGGTGGAGCAGTGACCAGTTTGACTCGACGGCGGTCGATGCCGTGCGTGCATTTCAGAAGAGGCATGGGCTCGAAAGAACTGGCATCGTCGACAGCATGACTCTCGTTGCGATGAACGTCCCGGTTGAGAAACGCATTGAGCAAATCAAGGTGAATCTCGAACGATGGCGATGGATGCCGCCCCATCTCGGACGCAAACATATTGTCGTCAACATTCCCGATTTCCGCCTCGTTGTTGAAGAGGAGGGGAAACAGGCGATGACGATGAAAGTTGTGCTTGGTCTGCCGGAGTGGCCAACGCCGGTGTTCAGTGCTCAGATGACGCACGTCCTTTTCAACGTCCATTGGATCGCTCCGGACGATATTCTGTCGAAGGAGTTGATTAACTATATGAAGGCCGATTCGAACTACCTGCGCAGCAACAACATGACTCTCTGGCGCAGGAAAGGAGACTCGCTTGAGCAGACCGACCCCCGCACAATTAACATCAAGGAGATGGACCCGAAAGACATCGACTTCTTCCTGCGTCAGGAAGGCGGACCGCAGAACATCATGGGGCAGGTGAAGTTCATCATCCCGAACAAATACAGCGTCTATCTGCACGACACTCCGTACCGTGAGGATTTTCCAAAGAACGTTCGTATGTTCAGTCACGGCTGCATCCGGCTTGAGGAGCCCTTTGATCTCGCCGAGTACGTGTTGAGAGAGTTTCCTGATTGGACGCGAGAGCGCATTGACACCGTCGTCGCACGAAAAGCGGAGCAAACTCTCACACTGAAACGATCCATTCGCGTCCACGTTGTTTACTGCACGGTGTGGAAGGAGATGGATGGGTCGGTGCAATTCAGGCCGGACTACTATGCCTTGGATCGGCGGCTCGCCGCTGCGATGCGTTCGCAAGACGACTCGGGTTCCGGCGCCTCCAAGCGGCCTGCAACTTCCAACTGAAGCCTCGGCACTGTGGCACAGATTAGAGTCCCCCTTTGGTCTCTGTATCCCGAATATTGAAATATGGCGACTTTTCGCGCAACTGAGAATTCCTCCACTGCTCGGCCTCATCGAAGTCCTTTTTGCTGGTGCGGGTGCTTTCGCATCCAACTTCTCTGAGGCCGGATTGTATTTTCAATATATGATGAAGGAATTTGAACAAGATGGCGTGAATTGATTTTTCGATAAAGGTTCGCAAATTTGCATCCACGAGCATCACCATCAGTCCAGCTCATGAGTGTCTTGATTGTCGTTCGCGGATGTTCTCTTCGTAGCACTGTGCGTAGTTCCTCTCGCGAAGATCTCTTCAAGGGGATCCTATGATCAGTAAGACAGGATTGCGCCAAGTCGGGAGACCCCTCCTTCGATCCATCCTCGTAGCAACCTTCTTGTTACCGTTCAGCTTGAACGCCCAGTGGGTGCAGACAGGCGGGCCCAAGGGAGGATATTGCACCGTCTACGGCGTCTTTGGATCTACAGTCTTCGCCGGTGCAGGTGGTCGTATATTGCATTCTACGGACGCGGGAGCTTCATGGGTAGTCGACGAAGATCTGAAGAATCCACAAACTATCATATCCGTCGGAAATATGCTTTTCGCCGCATCCTGGAGTGAGGGAGTATTGCGATCGTACGATAAGGGAAGGAGCTGGCTTCCTGCAAACGACGGCCTATTGACGAAACGTGCAAGCACACTTCTCGCAAGCGGCCCTTGTTTTTTTGTGGGCACCGACAGCGGAGCATTCCGATCATGGAACAACGGAGGCAACTGGGAGCGCGTGAGCAACGGTCTGCCGGGAACATACCGGGCAAGAGTGCAAGCGTTGGCCGCGAAAGACGGATTTCTCTTCGCTGGCACTGGAAGTGATGGCGTCTATCGATCATTGGACAACGGTGATCATTGGATGCCTGTCAATGTCGGCCTCCCGGGTTACTCTGGATGCAGAAGTTTTGCAGTTCAAGGCTCCGACCTGTACGCAACTCTAGGCGACTTGTTCATGACCACGGATAACGGTGGGACTTGGATCAGAGTCAAACATCCCGGTTACGCGGAGTGGGTTCTGTCCCACGGCCCGCACCTTTTTATTGGCTCGTGGAATGAGTATGGAGGACTCTATGGTTCGAGCGATGGCGGTCTGAGCTGGGATACCTTGATTTCTGCCTCGAATTTTTCCGCTAATGCTCTAAGAGCCGATGACAACAGTTTGTTCGTGGGGACCTCCCGGGGACTCTACCGTTCCACTGATCTTGGAACCAGTTGGACGGAGCTGAGCTCAGAGTTCAAGTACACTTCTATCCAAAGTCTGGCATGCTACGGGTCGACTCTTTACGCAGGAGCGGAAGTGCTTTTCCGTTCCACCGATCAAGGAGCGACGTGGGCAACATGGTCATGGTACAGTTCACCCGTCTACGAGATTCTGACGGGTAGGGGAGGCATGTTCATTCGGACCGGGGACGAGATATGGCGCTCGACCGACGGCGGGTTGAAGTGGACGGATGCGAGCAATGGGCTCTACTGGCTCAACGATCTTTGTATGATTGATACGACGCTCTTCGTGCAGGCGGGAATGGAGGGTGATTTCCGGTCGACTGATTATGGAGCATCGTGGACCTGGGTCAATCCTCCACTCGCGGACAGAAACCGCGGAGGGCTTTGGTCTGTCGGCGACGTTTTGCTGGCATCCTTTTTTTCCCCGACCAGCGTATACCGTTCGACAGACCTCGGAAATTTCTGGACTCAGGTTTTCAGCGGCTACGCCAACACGGTTCTTGGCGCAGATTCGACCCTCTTCCTGTGGTCGGATCGTGTGTATCGTTCCACGAACAAGGGTAACACGTGGGTGCCCGTTGATTCCGGGCTATCCACCCCCTATCCCTACATCGGATCGTTAGTGGCAACCGTAGGAATATTCTTTGCATCGTCCTCGGATGGCGTGTACCGGTCGACAGACCGAGGGATGAGCTGGACTCCCGTGAACAAAGGACTCTCGGTTTCGAGCGTTGGGAATCTGATTTCAGATGGGACATATCTCTACGTAGTAGGGGCAGATTGTCAGGTGTGGCGCCGACCTCTCTCAGAGTTGATGACTGCTTCGGTTGAAGAAAAAGGTTCTGACCTTCCGCTGACATACCGCTTTGAACAAAACTACCCCAATCCCTTTAATTCGGCGACCAATATTCGCTTCACGATTGCAGACGAGGCCTCTGTAAGCATGAAGGTGTTTGACATCCTCGGGAGAGAGGTTGCGATTCTCGTGAACGAGCGCAGGGTTCCGGGGACTTATTCACTGACGTGGGACGCAAGGACTCTTCCGAGCGGGGTATACTTTTGCCGAATGCAGACTGACTTTGCAGGAAGCGGGAAAGCGGGTACGTATGTCGAAACGAAAAAACTTGTGTTGATCAAATGAACCATTGGAGTGCACGATGAGGCAAACATCTCTGGTCAGGAAGATGTCGGTGGATTCCAAGGCTCGAGCGAAGGTGAAGTTGCGCGCAATCATACTTCTCGCTTTCGTCGTTACGAATGGCCTCTCTGCTCAGCAGAATGTCATTCAGCAGATGGTCAACGCAGTATCCTCGGACAGCATGATGAAGACGATCCGGAGGCTTCAGGCGTTCGGAACCCGGTACCAGTACACGGCGCAGCGAGACTCGGCGGCAGCATATCTCTTGAATGAATTCACGCGACAGGGCCTTGGGGCTGAGTCCGACCGGTACACTTTCGGCAACGAAAACTACTATGATGTTGCCGTGATCGACCAACAACGGATGGTTATCGTCGGGAGCGATTCAGTGATCTTGACTACGTCAGACGGAGGAGCGACGTGGAAGAGAGCTCCCATCCCTTCTTTCTCGCACTGGTTCTACCAATGCTATGCAGTCTGTTTTGTGAACGCACAGCTTGGGTGGGCCGTCGGTACCGGTGGCACTATCATTCATACCACCGATGGGGGGAACACCTGGCGCGAGCAGTACACAATCGTCTCAAATACTCTTAATGGCATCAGCTTCGCGAACGAGCGATTCGGCGTGATCGTCGGAGACAACGGCGTCGTCGTCCGGACATCAAACGGAGGCACGACGTGGTCGTGGTCGGTCCCGACCTCTCTCACGCTGCGGGAAGTTGCAGCAGTGGATTCACTGAACCTGTGGGCGGTTGGGGACTCGAGGCTTATCATCCATTCGAGCAACGGCGGTATCTCCTGGACGACTCAGTCAATCGACACGTTAAACCCGCATTATTCCTATTCGGTCTGCTTCACCAGCTCACAAGTGGGATGGGTCGTCGGTCCGTACAGACTCATCGGAAAGACTACAAACGGGGGAGCGACGTGGAACTGGTTGCGCGCCCCTCGAACTGGCACGGGATATTACACGGGAGTCTGTTTCATTGATGATTCGCGCGGCTGGATTGTGGATAATTCAGGCTATGTCATCAGCACGGTGGATGGCGGAACGAGTTGGCAGGTACCGTATGCGAGTCCAAACGGAGGGTGGGGTTACTCTTTCCAGAAAATCAAAGCTTCTCGTGACGGTCGGGTGAGCCTTTGCGGCACGATGGGCTTGATCCTCACGAGCCCAGACAACGGAAAGACGTGGATCGAACAGACTACCAATGTCCCGCAGCAACTGCTTCATCCGACACGAAACATCGTTGCCACTCTGCCTGGTCTTGTCACGCCAGGCAAGGAGATTATCATCCTCGCGCACTACGATAGCAACGACGGTTGGGAGGATCCCATGCTCATCGCCCCCGGGGCCAACGACAATGGAACCGGGACAAGCGCAGTTCTTGAGGCGGCAAGGATCTGCAAGAGTTTTCAATTCGAGTCCACAATACGATTTCTCGCCGTCTCCGCGGAAGAACTCGGGATGATTGGGAGCACGCACTATGTTTCAGAGGCAATGAAGAAGGGGGGCAACATCATCGCGGCTGTCAATGGCGATATGCTTGGTTATCCCACGACATCGGATACCTCGTACCTCGCGATCGGAAGCTATCTCTCGTGGAATCGTCTCGTTGACTCCGCGCAGGTCTATAATCAGCGTTACAGGATTGGACTGACCCTGGCGCCGTTTGTCGACAACACTGCTGCGAGTGACTACGGGCCTTTTGCGCTCGCTGGCATCGATGCTCTGGAAGTTGCTGAAGGGACGGCCAATGATATTTGGGGCGGCAAGGACCCGTACTACCATAGGCCAACGGACACGGCGGATAAGCTCAAACCTGGCCTGCTCCGGCAGGCAGCACGGCTCATGCTGGCAACCATCGCCGAACTTGCGCGGCCAGTGGTGAAGGCAGTGTCGGTGAGCGATGGTGCCGATGTGCCTCGCGAGTTTGCACTGTATCAAAACTATCCCAATCCTTTTAATCCGACCACCAATTTCGAATTTCGAGTGGGCAATTGCGAATTTGTGACGCTGAGAGTATTTGATGTTTTGGGGAGAGAGGTCGCCGCACTTGTGAACGAGGTGAAGGCCGCCGGAACGTACAACGTGACGTGGAATGCCAGCACCTTGCCCAGCGGCGTGTATCTTTGTCGGCTTCAAGCGAATGGTTTTGTCGACACGAAGAAGATGCTCTTGATCAGATAGAACTCTGGTGATATGGGGTTGTGAAGATCCTCGCCACCAGAGGGTTCTGCTGCATCAAGCATCAATTGCCCCCCGGGGAGTGTGCCCAATTCTTCCCTTGAACAAGACCCACAAAATGGATATACTTCCCACCACCCCTTCATAGGGAGCTCACCCGGTGCCCGCCATAGAGCGGAAGTTCAAACGACATCTTGACTCGCTCGCAAAGATCTTTGACTTCATCGACCACTTCGTCGTACAGGAGAAGATCGACGATGAGGCGAAGCGTGCACTCGATCTGGCGGTCGATGAGCTCTTCACAAACACCGTCAAATACCACCCCGCGAATGCGAACGAGATCTCGATCGAACTCCACACGGATGGCGACACCCTTGTCCTGAAGCTGGTCGACCACGATGTAGAGCCATTCGACCTGACGAAGAAGCCGGATCCGGATCTCAGTGGATCGTTGAAAGACCGAAAACCGGGCGGATTGGGTATTTTCCTGACAAAGCATGTTGTAGATGATATGCAGTATCAGTACCATGATCGTACCAGCATTGTCACCCTGAAGAAGAATTTCCGGAGGAAGAATGTTTGACATCAGGTTGAGCGATAACGGCGAAGTATACCTGTCTGGCCGATTCGACGCCGCCCAAGTCGAAAAGGCGAAGGCCGTTCTTGACCAGCTGACCGTGACCACCTCCGTCGACTTCAAGGACCTCGTCTATGTTTCCAGCGCCGGTTTGGGCGTCCTCATGGCGACCCAAAAGCGCCTCAGCGACAAGGGCCACAAACTCAAACTCAGGAACGTTTCCGGCCATATTCGGGAGATTTTCCGTATTGCTCGCTTCGATCTCATTTTTGAGATAGAATAACACCAACTTTTCTCATTTCCGACTGTATTTATGCAAGAGCCGGACGACAAAGACCTCGTCAGGCGGTGTCTGAAGGGCGAGAAGAAAGCGTTCGAAACACTACTCGATCGCTATCAAAAACCCATCTACAACGTCGCTTTGCGAATGGTCAGCAGCCTCGATGACGCCGCGGACCTCACGCAAACGGTCTTTATCAAAGCGTACGAAAACCTCCGATCCTACGATGAACGCTTTAAATTCTTCAGCTGGCTTTACAAGATTGCCGTCAACTCTTCCCTCAATTTTCTGGAACAGAAGAAACGGAATGACTTGCTCGGCGATCAAGACGTTTCGCAAGGTCCAGTGCTCGAGGAACAGATCGAAGCTTCAGAACGGATTGAAAAGCTCGATGATGCGATACTGCAGCTCAAGCCGGAGTATCGTATCGTCATCGTGCTGAGACACTTCCACGATCTTTCGTACGATGAGATGGGGGAGATCCTCGACATACCGGAAAAAACAGTGAAATCGAGATTGTTCACGGCCCGTCAGATGCTGAAGGATCTCTTATTGAAATCGGGGCTGTTGGAATGAGGGAATGACGTGATGATGGAATGATGGAATAACGGCATAATGGAGTGATGGGATGATAGAAGAACGATACGTAGAATTGATCAACAAAGAACTGGACGGCCTGAATACCGAATCCGAGAGCCAGGAACTCGAGAAGTACCTCAGCGAGAACGTCGAAGCGCTGACATATTACGAGGACCTCCTTCGCACAGCCGAGCGCGTTGAAACACGCTGAAGAAATCCAACCGCCATCATATCTGAAAACCCATATCCTGAACTCCATCAAGTTCGACCGGCCCTTGAACGCTTCGCGATTCGCATGGATCGACGGTGTGATGGAGGTGTTCCGGCAGCGCCCATTCCCGAAATATGCCCTGGTCTTCGCGGCCGGTCTCTGTGTCGGCATACTTATTTTCATTTTCGGTACCCCGTCGCATCAGGAAGAAGGGCCGGAGGTCTCGAAACTGACCGGGTCGATGATCCTGCTCTCCGATCTTTCGCACCTTCAGAAGATCGACTCCGTTTCGGTTAAGCGTGAGGGGCTTCAGGGGACGTTTAAAACCTTCAAGAGTGAGGGAAAGATCTTGGTCGATTTTTCCGTAACATCGCCAGAAGACATCAGGTTGGAGTTGAGCGCTGACCAAGAGGAGCTGACGTTTGTGGGAGTGAGCAGGATCAATGGGAGCGCAAATGACGTTATCGCTACCGGCGGAAGGGTCATCTTTACCGGCATCAAAAGCGACCACAGTATCGTTACATACTCAGAAGCAGCCGCACCTCAAAATGCCCTCGATTGCCGCATTTTGAAGGGTGGAACTGTGGTTCAAAGCATCTCGCTCAGGACCCACGATTGAACAGTCTACGGCGCAACTTTTTCCAACTTTGGCAGCTAGAGCCTGTAGTTCTGTGAAAGGCCACATTGTTATTAATCCCACACCATTCCCCCCAACATAATAGAGTGAGGTCAATATGGAGAATCAGGTGAACCAACCCAGCGGAAACAAAAGACTTCCGCTCATCATCGGGGTCGCAATTATCGCGATCGCGTTGGTCGGTTACTTTACGTTCTTCTACCCACCGGTCAAACAGCAGGATGTCTCCGGCACGATCACTGGAGTTCAGAAGGCTGAGAAGTATCGGGCCGATCAGATAAAGGACAAGGACCTGGCTTTGAAAAACCCGGAAGTCCAGAAGTTCTTGCAGAGCGACAAGTTCCAGAAGCTCTCGAAGGACCCCGAGTTCAAAGCGGCTTTGAGCAAGTCTGAAGTGTCTGCTTTCTTGAGCAACGCCAGTGTGCAGGCCATGTTGTCGAATTCAAGTATGCAGTCCGCGCTTGCGAATTCCCAGTTGCGTGCCGATCTTGCACAGGCGGGTGTTCAAGCGATGCTGGCGGATAAAGCACTCCAGGCTGCTCTGAGCAAAGTTGAAGTGCAGGCTCTCATGAGCAATGCCAGTATGATGGCTGCATTAGCAAACCAGGCTGTTTGTGCAGCGCTTGCCAAGTCTGAATTGTGCGCCAAGTTGGCGGGTGCGGAGGTGCAAGCGGCTTTGACAAATGCTGAGTTGATGGCGAACTTGAAAGATGCGGAGCTCATAGCGGCGCTAAAGGACCAGAACCTACAGGCCGCATTGAAGTTTTCTGAAGTGCGAGCAGAGTTAATGAATGTCGGCGTCCAGGCTGCACTAAGCTCTGCAGCGATGCAGTCCGCCTTGGCAAACTCTGGCATGTATGCTCTTTTGAACAATGCCGATCTGCGTGCCGGACTCGCGCAAGCACAGCTGCAGGCAGCGCTACAAAACTCACAGGTCCAGGCTGCGTTGCAGAATGCTGGAATGCAGGCTCTCTTGTCCTATGCTGATGTCCAGGCAATGCTGGCCAGCGCTGATCTGTGTGCCCTGTTATACAACGCTGACCTGAGGGCTGAGTTGTCGCGCGGCGAGTTGCGCTACCAAGAGTAGACTGCGGTACCCTTAGTTAAGAAGTCCGACTTCTCGATGGCTCGTCTCTGAAAGAAGTCGGACTTCTGTCATGAAGCTTGCAGGAGATGCTGTTGCATTCATGACAGCATCTCCTTACCTTTTTTACACCTTGCATTGCGTGAACATCGTGTGCGCTGGTCCATCCCGGGATCAGGCGCATTGTTGCGTACGATCCTGACTGTGCGCATCCTAACCTCTTTTACTTTGGGATCTCGCCTATGAAGCTGAGGCCGCGCGTCGCCGTTCTCATTCTTCTGTCGCTTCCCCTCATTGTGCGTGCGCAATTCTACTCTTTGGAGACCAGAGATCTCCGACTCATCTACTACACTCAGGCGCACGCATTTATCGTCCCGCACCTCGCCGCAAGTTTCCACAACTCTCTGGCATTTCATGAGAAGCTCTTCGACTACACCCCGTCAGAGAAAGTCACGTTGATCCTCCAGGATTTCGGCGACTACGGCTCGGGGGGTGCGAACACGGTGCCATTCAACCTTCTCGGTATTGGGATTGCTCCGTTCAACTATTCGTATGAGACGATGCCTCCTCTGGAACGAATGACCATGATGATGAATCACGAGCTTGCCCACATCGCCACCATGGACAAGCCGTCATCGAGCGACAGGTTTTTCAGGCACGTGTTCTTCGGAAAGGTTGCGCCGATCGCGGAAGCTCCACCATCAATGCTGTACGCCTATCTGACGAGTCCCCGCTGGAATTCTCCACGCTGGTTCATTGAGGGTATCGCAGTCATTCTTGAAACGTGGATGGGGGGCGGATTGGGGCGCGCGCAGGGGCCGTACGATGAAATGGTCTTCCGGACGAAGGTGCGCGACAGCGCGTTCTTCTACGATGTCGTCGGTCTCGAGTCGGAAGGGACGAAGGAAGACTTTCAGGTAGGGGCGAATTCCTACCTCTACGGCACCCGATTTGTCAGCTACCTTGCTCTGCAGTATGGGCCCGACAAGCTGATCGACTGGTTCAGACAATCGGACGCGAGCAAGAGCAATTTCTCCTCCGAATTCGAGCGGCTGTATGGAGCATCGCTCGATGTGGAATGGTCCCGTTGGATCGAATGGGAACGCACATGGCAAAAGGCGAACCTTGATTCGGTGCGACTGAATCCCGTGACGAAGTTCCGTCCGATCGCGCAAGAAGGTCTCGGATCCGTGTCACGTGCCTTCTACGACCCGTTGGCGGGAGCGCTCTATGTGGCCATCAATTATCCCGGGCAAACCGCGCACATAGCCGCCATTGATGTGAAAACCGGTGCGCTCAAGAAGCTTCGGGACATTCGCGGTGCAGCTCTCTTCTACGTCACTTCGCTGGCGTACGATCCATCGTCACGCACGCTCTTCTATACCACAGACAATAATCACGAGCGAAGCATCTATGCACTTGACGTGGCGACGTGTGCAACGAGACTGCTCCTGGGAAAAGTCCGGGTTGGGGATCTTGCGTTCAATCAGAAAGACAAATCCCTCTGGGGGGTTCGGCATCTCAACGGCTACTCCTCGATCATAAGAATCCCCCATCCCTATACTGAAGCGAACCAGGTCTACTTGTTCGACTATCCCAAGGACCTGTACGACGTCGATATCTCGCCGGATGGCTCGATGCTTACGGGGGCTCTGGCCCTCACTGATGGCACCTTACTGCTCATCAAGATGGACACTGAGAAGCTTAAAAAGGGGGACGGTTCTTACGAGGTCTTGTTCGATTTCGACCAGTACTCTCCGGCCAACTTTGTTTTTTCATCCGACGGCAAATTCCTCTTCGGCAATTCCTACTACAGCGGTGTGTCGAATATTATGAGGTATGATTTTGAGAAAAAGGATATGAGCGCGCTAACGAATGCCGAATCGGGATTCTTCCGTCCTGTGCCTGTGTCAGACGACTCGCTCGTCGCATTTCATTTCACAGGAAAAGGCTTCGAGCCGGTGATGATTGCCAACAAGCAGGCAGCCGATAGTGCGATTCGATTTCTGGGCAATGAGGTGTATAAACGCTATCCGGTTCTTCGATCGTGGCAAGTCGACCCGAAGGCTCTTCGGAGCATCAACATCGATTCGCTGACAACGTATAAGGGCAGCTATTCTCCCGCGGGCAATTTACGACTGGCGTCGCTGTACCCGGTCGCCGAGGGATACAAAGATTTCCCGGCCTACGGGCTGCGCTTCAATCTCGCAGATCCCACAATGCTCACACGCGGGGACCTGACGGTGTCGTACACTCCGAACCGGGCCCTGCCCCAGGATGAGCGCGTACACGCGGCGCTCAACTATCGCTTCTGGGAGTGGAGAATTGCCGCAGCCTACAACGCCTCCGACTTCTATGATCTTGTTGGGCCGACGAAGACGAGCCGGAAGGGGTATTCGCTCACGCTCGAGAACAGGAACTATCTCATCTTCGACGAGCCCGAGACGATGGAATACCGGGTTGCGCTGAGCGGGTATTGGGGACTCGAGCGATTGCCAGAGTTCCAGAATGTCCAGACTTCGTATGACAAGTTCCTCTCCCTCAACGCGCGCTTCAACTACCAATACACGATGAAGTCTCTTGGTGCCGTGGAGGACGAGAGAGGAGTGGTCTGGCAGCTGGTCTCGCATACGAACCTTGCGAACGGGAAGCTGTTCCCGCGTCTGCATACGAATGGCGCATATGGAACCTTATTGCCCATCAACCACTCGTCCATCTGGCTGCGTGGATCGGCCGGGTACTCCTTTGGGGATCGAAACGATCCGTTTTCCGGCTTCTACTTTGGCGGATTCGGCAACAACTGGGTTGATCATCAGGAAGTCAAGCGATACCGGGAGGAGTACAGCTTCCCGGGCATAGAGATTGACAATATAGGAGGAGTCCTGTTCGCGCGGGGGACGGTGGAGTGGGATTTACCCCCCATCCGCTTCCGGAGATTCGGTGTACCGAGCTTCTACTGCAACTGGGCGCGGATTGGTTTGTTCACGTCTGCCATTACCACGAACTTCGACAGGTCGTCCGAACGCCAGGCTGTGGGAGATATCGGCGGCCAAATCGATTTTCGGTTGGTACTGTTCTCGTCGCTTGAGTCCACGCTTTCGTTTGGGTGTGCGGTTGCTGCTCAGCAGAATCAACGCTTCACGAAAGAATTCATGGTTTCGCTGAAGATACTGTAGGCTACGGTGGGAGAAAAGCGCGCTCGGGCCCGCTTGGGCAATCTGAAGGATTGAATGTGAAACTTCTCGCTGCCATCTCGTTTGTCAATCTCGCAGTCAGTGTGCTGCCGGTTTTTGTGTTCCTGGCGACGCTGGTCTTTCTCGACAGCTACAAGCTTGTTCGGTTCAGGGCGATTGCGCTCGCGATCGCCGTCGGATGTCTTGCGGGGGGTGTGAGCTTTGCGATCAACAACTCGATTCGAAGCGCAACGGGGATTGATGATGGCATGTTTCGCCGTTATTGTGCTCCTCTCGTTGAAGAGTTCATCAAGTCACTCTATCTGATCTATTTGATTAGATTGAAACGCGTCGGTTTCATGGTAGACGCGGCGATTTTCGGTTTCGCGATTGGAGCCGGATTCGCGCTCGCAGAGAATGCCTACTATGTGGAAAGACTGCAGGACGCGAACCTCCTGATCTGGATCATTCGCGGCTTCGGAACTGCGATCATGCACGGAGGTGCAACGGCAATCCTTGGAATTATGTTCAAGAACATTTCCGATCGGGTGTCCTCGGAAGGAGTAGCGGCTTTCCTTCCGGGTTACGCAATCGCTGTTGTGCTCCATTCGTTCTACAATCATTTTCTCTTTGGGGTCATCGGCACAACGATCTGTATCATCGTCCTTCTGCCGGCAGTGATGATCGCCGTGTTTGAGCGTAGCGAGAGGTCGTTGCGACAATGGCTTCGTGTGGGTTTTGATTCGGACCAGGAGCTTCTGGAAATGTTGACGTCGGGGTTTCTGCTGGAGACTCCCGTCGGCAAATACCTGCAGTCGCTGCAGACGAAGTTCAATCCTGAAGTCGTCGTGGACATGATCTGCTATCTGCGCATCCACGTTGAACTGTCGATTGAAGCCAAGGGAATTCTCCTGATGAGGCAGTCGGGATTTGAGCTTCCACATGATCCGACAGTTGCCGAGAAATTTGCGGAGCTTCGATCCCTGGCGAAAAACATAGGTCAGACGGGGAAACTGGCTCTGATGCCATTTCTTCATACCAGCGACAGGGAACTCTGGCAGCTTCACATGTTGACCGCGAATTGACGTTCGATTCTGAACAATCCTATCGTCAAGAAATCGAAGAACTTACATCGATTGTAGCAGACATTCCTATTTACAGGGTTTGACTTTGGCTAGCTGTTGATGTAGCTTGTCCGCCAGTGCGTCAGTGCTTGTCCACTCCCACGAGGACAGACTGATGATCGACACCCCTGCTACCGCCATGGGGTCCCCAATGCTCGCCCAAGAACAAAGGGGGCTCTACCAGACCGTTTGGTACCTTCCTCGCAGCATTTCGTCGCGTGATGACGTTGTCGCGTCCCTGTTGGGATTTGCACACCGTCGTCGCATAGGTCCAAGGCCTGCCGCGCCTGGATGTGTTCGGCGATCTGCGCAAGAGCGGAGTCGAAGTGTGTCCCTGGTGTCATGATGATGAGCAGTCTTGATTGGCCGCGGTTGCCGTTCAAGCCAGCGCTGTTCTTTGTTGGCCTGCTCTTGTATGCAACCGAAGCTGATGCCCAGCAGAAATGGAGCTTTGAGTTGTGTGGGATGCTGCCGTGCAACCTCTCTTTGCCCCTTGTCATTCGGCAGTCGGGTCAACCGGATATCGATTTGACAGCGCAATACCGCTCCGAGCCGCTCGTGACTCCCGTCTGTTGGATGTGGCGGATTGCGCGTTGGTCAGACAATTGCTCGTGGGAACTACAGGCGATCCATCACAAGCTGTATCTGGAGAATGTGCCTCCGGAGGTTCAGTCATTTTCGCTCAGTCACGGCCTGAACCTGGTCACAATCAATCGCGGATGGCTCTTGAGTGACTATGTCGTCAGAGTTGGAGCAGGAATCGCGCTCGCGCATCCTGAGAGTACGATACGGGGGAAGCCTTTTCCGGAAGATCAGGGAATCTTTGGAATGGGGTATTACGTGAGTGGTCCCGCACTCATCGCAGGTGCCGGCAAGCAGCTTCGTCTGATGGACGGGCTCTTCTTTACTATAGAGGCGATGGCGGCTGCCTCCTATGCAAATGTGCCTGTGAAAGATGGGGATGCGCATCTGTATAACGTTGTGTTTCAGGTGAATTTTGGATTGGGGTATGGTTTCGAATGAATCATCGGGTCATTTAGCCATCGGGTGATTGGGCGATCGCGCCCATCGATAATTGAAACACCCAACGAGTCATCCGCTCCTCACCGAACCGCCAAGGCCAATGAGTAATGAGCCGATCGCCAGATGACCAGATCACCCGATAACCAGATGAACATAAAGTGCATTTCCTCATCATGAATTTTCCGAAAGGCTCCCATGGCTACCTACAAACTCACCGTTAACAACAAACAACACACTGTGGACGCGCAGCCGGGAACTCCGCTCCTGTGGGTCCTGCGTGATGTGATCGGACTTACGGGGACGAAGTACGGCTGCGGAGAAGGACTTTGTGGGTGCTGCACGGTCATCATCGATGGCGAGGCGATGAAGTCGTGCATCACGACCGTCGAAAAAGTCGTCAACCAGAAGATCACAACGATTGAGGGACTCTCTGCAGATCGAAGCCATCCGATCCAGCGCGCGTGGATCGAAGAAGAAGTCCCTCAATGCGGCTACTGTCAGCCGGGTCAGATGATGACTGCGGCTGCGTTGCTGGCTGAGAATCATGATCCGACAGATGCCGATATCGATGCAGCTATGAGCGGTGTCCTCTGTCGATGCGGCACATACCAGAGGATCAGGCGGGCGGTTCACCGTACCGCGAAGGAGGTGAACGTACGATGAACACGAATCTCAAACGCAGAGACTTCCTGAGGGTTGTCTCGACTGCAAGTGCCGGACTCGTCGTCGGATTTTACCTCCCGTCGAAACAGTACGCTAACAGACCCCCGGAAGCAGCAGCGGAGTCCTTCGCGCCGAATGCCTGGCTGAAAATCGACACCAACGGTGCAGTGACCATCACGGTCGCACGGTCAGAATTGGGACAGGGTGTCCGCACATCTCTTCCGATGATCGTCGCCGAGGAACTTGAGGCTGATTGGTCCAAGGTTGAGATTGTGCAAGCGCCGTTTGACAAACGATTCGGTGAGCAGGGAACCGGTGGCAGCACGAGCATACGCACATCGTGGGGGCCTCTGCGAAAAGCAGGCGCTACTGCGCGCGAGATGCTTCTCGCTGCCGCTGCGCAGACCTGGGATGTCGAGAAAAGCACATGCCGTGCTGAGGGGGGAGTCATTGTCCACACTTCAACTAGCCGCCGGCTTACCTACGGAGCGCTCGTCGAAACTGCCGCGAAGCTTTCGGTGCCAAAGGACGTCCCGCTCAAGGACCCCAAGGATTTCCGCATCGTCGGTACGTCGGTCCCGCGCACCGATACGCCGTCGAAAGTGGAAGGTAGCGCCGTCTTCGGCATCGATGTGCGCGTGTCGGGGATGCTGTATGCCACAGTGGTTCGCTGCCGGGTCTTTGGCGGCAAGGTTGCGAGTTTTGACGCGACGAAAGCGAAGGCTGTGCCGGGTGTGCGTCACGTGATTCAGATCGGTGAGCGCATCGCCGTCGTAGCGGAGAACACATGGGTAGCGCTCAAGGGCCGCGAAGCGCTCGTGGTGAAATGGAACGAAGGCCCAAACGCCTCGGAAAGCGCCGCGAGTTTACGCAGGCAGTTTGAGGAATTGACCTCCAAGCCGGCAAGAGCATTTCGCAATGACGGCGATGTCGAGGCCGCGCTCGCCGGGCTGCAAAGCGCGTTGATGCTGTCTACGAGGTCCCCTACATTGCCCACGCGCCGATGGAGCCGCCCAACTGCACTGCGGATGTGCGAAAGGACCGCTGTGAGGTCTGGGCGCCGACACAAGGTCCTGAGTGGGTGCACAACGCGGCGAAGCGGATCACCGGCCTGCCGGACGAAGCGATTCGTGTTAACGTTACGCTTTCTGGCGGCGCTTTCGGCAGACGCTGGTTCCCTGCTGAGGTGGAAGATGCGCTCGAGATCTCAAAAGCTGTCGGCGCGCCTGTACAGGCGATCTGGACGCGCGAGGACGATATCCAGCACGGTTTCTATCGTCCCGCCAGCTACCACCGAATGACTGGCGGACTTGATGCGCAGGGTTGGCCCATTGCATGGCTGCATCGCTACGCGTCGGCAAGCATTATGGGATCGTTTCAACCGGATTCGCCGAATCCCGAGGCGATGGAGCTTTCCGGTGCCGCGGATTTTCCGTACGCCGTGCCGAACGTCCGCGTCGAGTACGCTCCTGCTGCTTCAGCCGCACCTCGTGGCTGGTTGCGCTCGGTAGCGAACACGTACACGGCATTTGTCGTGCAGAGCTTCCTGGATGAGCTGGCGGCCGCTGTGGGCAAAGATCCTTACGAGTTCCGTCTACAGCTCTTACGCGCACCGCGCAAGGTTCCCGAGACAGGTGAAGAGAATGTTTGGATTGACACGCAGCGGCTGCGCGGTGTGCTCGAACTCGCCGCGAGCAAAGCGGGCTGGGGCAAACCGCTGCCGAAAGGTCATGCGCGAGGGATTGCACACCACTACTCATTTCAGTCGTACGTGGCGCAGGTGGCTGAGGTTTCTGTGGAGAAGGGTGGAGCGTTGCGTGTGGAACGTGTCATCTGTGCAATAGATTGTGGAACGGTGGTGAATCCGGATGGTGTGAGGGCACAGCTCGAAGGTGGCATCATCTACGGCCTCAGCGCCGCTCTGAAAGGCGAAATCACGCTTCGCGACGGACGAGTTGAGCAAAGCAACTTCGACAACTACGAAGTCCTGCGTCTGGACGAAGCGCCAGAAGTCGAGGTGTACTTCGTGCCCAGCACAGCGCCGCCCACGGGTGTCGGTGAACCAGGATTTCCGCCGGTTGCTCCGGCAGTTTGCAATGCAATTTTCGCGGCGACCGGGAAGCGGATCAGGAAATTGCCGGTGAGATTGCGATAATGGAAAGATTGGTCGATGGTGTCATCGGTCGAATGATTGAACTGCCGAAGAATATGTCACTCCTACGGAGTTGTGACATATTTGATCGGAAGAAAGCTAGAGACATCACACCCCTAACGGGGTTCAGAAAATCGTGAAGAGCCACTCGCTCCGTTAGGAGCGATATGTCTATAGCAATTATCTAGGCATCAATTTCGAACTCCGTCAGGAGTGAAATGAGGGAGGAAGGATCATGGGTGACCGAGTCATCGAGCCAATCGAAAAACAAATGAATGAATTGCTCGACCACAATGAAAGGATTCCATATGCATCGACGTAGTCTATTAGCCATCATCGTTCTCTTGTTCCTTGCTGCTCCCTGCACATCGCTGGCGCAGAACGCCGGTTCCTGGACATACAATGCAGTCGGTGATTACTGGATCGTTCCCAACATCACCTACTCAACAGCGAACAACTATCAGTGTAAACTCGACGTCTACTCGCATCGCAATCCCAATGGCCGTACGCCCACGGTTCTTCATATCCACGGCGGCGGCTGGGTGGCCGGTACGAAAGAAGGATCTGTTGCAGCAATCTTGCCGTACCTGGAAATGGGCCTCTCTGTCGTGAGCGTTGAATACAGGCTCGCGGAAGTTTCGCTGGCGCCGGCAGCCGTGGAGGATTGTCGACTTGCTCTGCGCTGGGTATTCATGAATGCTCAGCAATATGGGTTCGACACGACCAAGATTATCGTGACGGGAGGTTCTGCGGGTGGCCATCTTGCCTTGATGACGGGAATGCTTGATCCCTCCTACGGTTTCGACATGCCCACGGGGTGGGACTACTCAGGGGTCGAGCCAAAGGTGGCCGCCATCATCAACTGGTATGGAATAGCAGACGTCAAGGATTTGCTCTCAGGACCAAACAAGCAAAACTATGCAGTCTGGTGGCTGGGCAATCAGAAGGACAAGGAGGCTATCGCTCAACGCGTCTCTCCGCTCACGTACGTGCGCAAGGGTCTTCCGCCGATCTTCACTGTCCACGGTGACAAGGACCAGCTCGTCCCGTACAATCACGCGGTGCGGCTGCATGAGGGATTGACAAAGGCAGGGGTGCCTAATGAGCTTGTGACCATCCCGGGTGGCAAGCACGGCGGGTTTACGAAACAAGAGATGACGAAGATCTATGCGGCGATAACGGAGTTTCTGAGGAAGAACGGAATAATTGATTCATTGAATCATTGAGTCATTGAACCATTGAGTCATTGAATCATTGTGTGATTGAGTCGATGTTTCGATGAACAAATGAACAAATGGACAAATTCACATGTATCAGTCTGAGCAACTTAAAGACCGGACCAGGCAATTTGCAGTCGTCGTTGTGAAGCTCTTACGGTCGCTTCCCAACGAAGCGACATATCGCGCATGGAGACTGTACATGTCTGCCGCCGCGAGTCAGTTTGCGATGGGCAGGTACAATGTCTATCAATCACTCTTGGCAAAACCGGATCGCGGGAAGAGCAGGCTTCCGCTCACGCGAGCTGACTGGTACAGTTGATTCTCAATTTCTCAGGTTCCAGAAAGGAGGGCTGTATGGGTTCAAGATCTGCTGTCTACACGAAGCTCATTGTTTTTTCTTTTCTTGCCTTCGCTATCATTGCCTGCGATGGCTGCCAGTCTCGGAAAGAAAAAAGAACGAGGCGAGTTATCCTCTCTGCTAATGAAGTGCATGAGGGGTGGTATTTCGCCGCTGGAGATGAAGTTCTGATTGAAGGAACGGTCAACGGCGACGCGTACGTCGCTGGTGGTGTCGTCGAAGTCAATGGGACAATCAACGGCGTACCGCCGTCACCTGAAAGGCCGAGTTGACGATGTTGTTGGCGGCAATCGCCCGCGCCCGCCCGCCGGCCGCCGTCGCCGTCTGCAGAATGCCATAAAGCGGCACCGAAAAAATCCGCCAGCGACCGAAAGAACGGTGAGATCGGCCAGCACCCGCCAGCCGCGCGGATCGGCGAGGAACCCCCGCACATCGCCCGCCGCGCCGCCAAAGGCACGCTCAGCAAAGAACAGGTCGATGCCTGCCAGTGCCATGACGATCCCCGCCGGCACCGCCAGCCGCGCCGAGACGCGGTGATTGAGCAGTCGGCTGACCATTGCCGAGCCCAGCGCCACCCCCACCGAAAAGGCGGCGAGGAACAGCGTCGCGACACCTTCGTCACCGCCCAGATCGTTCTTGGCCAGCGGCACGAACTGGCTGGTGTAGACGGCGCCCAGCGCCCAGAACCAGCTGATCGCGATGGTGGCGATGCGCACCTGCGGGTTGTCCGAACGCCTGCCCAGCGCAATCCGCGACGCCCGCCACGGGTTCCAGTCGATGCGGTTGCCCGGCTGTGGCGGCGCCGGCGGGATCAAGCGCGCCGACAGCCAGCCCGTCACCGCCACCCCCAGCGCCACCCAGCCGGCGATACCCGGTGGCAGCAACAGGCCGGCGATCTGGCCCAAAAGGATGGCCACGAAGGTCGCCCCCTCGACCAGCCCGGTGCCGAGCAGCGGCTCATCCGGCTCGAGATGCTGGGGCAGGATGGCGTATTTCATCGGGCCGAAGACCGTCGAATGCACCCCCATCAGGAAGACAACGACCAGCGCCAGCCCCTCGGATTGCAGGCCCAGCGCCACCGCGCCCAGCCCCATGAAGCCGATCTCCGCCAGCTTCACCCAACGCGCAATCGCTGCCTTGTCGCGCGCATCGGACCATCGATCCGGCGATGCCGGAAAACAGCACGAAGGGCAGGATGAACACCCCCGTCGCCACCGTCGCCAGCGCCGCCGCCCCCACCGGGTCCCCGGCGCGCAGGTGAAAGGTGACGAGGGAGATCAGCGCCGTCTTGAACAATTTGTCGTTGAACGCCCCCAGGAACTGGGTGACGAACAACGGGCCGAAGCGCCGGGAGCCGAGCAGGCGAACATGCCGCGCCACCTTCCGGCATCCCGCCCCCGGCGTCCAGCCGCTCTTGCAGCCGCGGTCCCCCTTC
>CAVUAC010000091.1:0-19846 GCA_963739335.1 uncultured Bacteroidota bacterium
ATGGGAGACATTAAGCGGGGCAACTATCGCCTCGTCTGATGAGTTCAAAATAGCTGAAACAGGCACCTTCAGAAAAGGGCTTGAATTGCAAAGCTATGCGCGGTACTACAACAAATTGATCGAGAATGTGTATCCAAGGCTGAGGGTTAATCCCTACGATGGACCAAATATCAAGCGACTTAAAGGCGATCTGAAGTCTATATTCAGATACAGGATTGGAGACTACAGATTGTTCTATACAGTTGATCCGGAAAAAAAGTACGTTTATATACTCACTCTCGAAAACAGAAAAGATTCCTATAGAAAGAGATAGGAAGTAGGGCCAGGGGAACATAACAAATCGTTGCAGTTGTCGCCTTGAGCTCTCTGTTGGCTCGAGTGACCTCTGTTCTCTAGGGTTTTTGCGGTTCTGATTCGGCGGCGCAACTGAACTCTAATGTTGGGAAGCCCTAGGTTTGGCCTCTGGCGTGAAGTGAGGCAATTGACCGGGAACTGATAATAGGTTACATTCAAGTATGTATTCGGTTCTTGTACCTGAAAACGCGTCGCCAAAGCGATCGAGAAGATACCAGAACCCATACGGAAGAAGCCAGTCGCTCTGTTTGAGCAACGACAGGAAAACGGGCCTATCCAGTCGAATTGGCCGAACTACGGAAGGTTGGAGTGCCAATATCCACCACCAACGCCACCCGAAAACCAGGTCGTGCACGGGCCGACGGGTCGTCGGCGTAGCGATACGAGGCCCGGCAGCCGGACGCGAGGTGCGAGCCAACGCCGCCCCGGATCACGCGCCGGGAACCGGCGGAAGATGGGCCGTTTGGGTCAAGTGCGGGCTTTTCCTGAAACTGCCCGTAGTACGTCGGTTCCCACCAGTCCTGTACCCACTCCCAGACATTGCCGTGAATGTCGAACAGCCCGAACGGATTTGCCTTCAATTCTCCCACCGCATGGGTACGGCCGCCCGAGTTCGCATTAAACCAGCCTGCCTGCCGCAAGTCGTCGTCCTTGTCGCCGATCCAGTACTTTGTCGTCGTCCCAGCCCGGCAAGCAAATTCCCATTCGGCTTCCGTCGGCAAGCGGTAGCCGGTGCCGTCCAGCATCGTCACGGTCTCGCCAGCCCGGAAGTAGAAGGGCTTCAGTTTCTCCTTCTCACTTAGCTTCGCACAGAACTCCGCGGCATCGTTCCAACTCACCATTTCCACAGGGTGGGTCGAGGTGTCCATGCCGGCAACGGCGTCCTTCCCTGGACCCGTCGCGGCAAAATGGGACGGGTTCTGCCCCATGACTTTCTCGTACTGCGCCTGCGTCACTTCGTGGACGCCGAGGTAGATCGGCTGCGTGAGAATCACCTTGTGCTGGGGGGCTTCGCTCTTGATGCATGTCCTGCCAGTTCTTGTCGTCGCCCGCAACCTTCAGCGCCTCTTCGATCTCGGCCGGCGTGCTGCCCATCATGAACTCGCCCGGCGGGATGAGGATGAACTTCATGCCGAGGGTGTTGGTGTACTCGACTGGCGCGTTGTTTGTGGCTTCGAAGAAACGATGGAGAGTTTCTGGTTCAGCAGAGCGTTCAAGAAGCGTCGATTTGCCGACATTCGGCTCACCAACGATCGCAACATACCCGGCACTATGTAATGACGTTTGATCCATACGGTTCGAAAACAAAAACGTTCCGTTATACCCTCAACGGAACGCTCCAACAAACAACGATCGATCGTGAATCACCGATAAGTAATCACCTGGCTCCACCGGCCTCAGATCGCATCCTCTCCGGATTCCTCCGTGCGGACCCTGATGACATCCTCGACGGGGAACACGAAAATCTTGCCGTCCCCCACCTGACCGGTCTTCGCGGCCTTGATGATCGTGTCGAGACAATATTGTCCACCATCGAGTCCGCGGCAATGATCTCGATCTTAATCTTCGGAAGAAAATCGATCTTGTACTCTGACCCCGGTACAGCTCCGTGTGCCCCTTCTGTCGCCCATATCCTTTCACTTCGGTGAGCGTCATTCCCCGGACACCGATTTCCGAAAGCGCTTCACGAACGTCATCGAGCTTGAAGGGGCGGATGATGGCTTCGATTTTCTTCATGTCGATTCTTGGCCAGTGTGATGGTCAGCGAGTTAGTTGCCTCTGTTTGGGACTTTCACGTTGCCGAATCGAAGCATCAGGCTCCGTGGCAGTTTTTATATTTCTTGCCGCTGCCGCAGGGGCACGGATCGTTGCGGCCGACTTTCTGCTCCACGTGCACCGGCCGCTGCTTCTGCGGAGGCGCGGCTGGCTTGAGGTTGCTCTCCAGCGCCCGCTGGAATCGCTTCCCGATTTCCCTCGAACCCGGCGCCGAGAGCCGATTCGTGCGTCATCACCATTTCCTGCGCCCGGACGGGCCGCCGCGGCCGCTGGGTCGGCAGCTGCTCCGGTGTCTCGGGAAGAACTTGAAGACGATATTCACAACCTCGTCTGCGATCTGCTCCATCAGTTCCATGAACATCCGGAAAGCTTCGGTCTTGTACTCGACCAGCGGATCCTTCTGCCCGTATCCGCGCAGATGGATTCCTTCCTTCAGATCGTCCATCTCGCGCAGGTGATCCTGCCACTTGTTGTCGATCACCTGCAGCATCGCCATCGTTCTCGAGCATGCCCCATCATGTCGCGGCCGATCTTCTCCTCTTTCCGCCGATAGAACTCTTCGGCCGCCTTCACCACGCTGTCCGTTACGCCGTCTTCTCCGATGCGCTGAAATTCTTCCGGCGTAATCTGGAAATCGATGAGGAACTTGCCCCGAACCTCGTTCTTGATTACCTCGATATCACCTTGCGTAATAATGAGCTCTCCGTAACCATTCGCCGCGATGTCACGCACCATGTCGAAGATGTCGTCGCGCAGGTGCTCACCCAACAGAGCATGTCGGCGCCGGGAATAAATCACCTCGCGCTGCTGGTTCATGACGTTGTCGTATTCCAGCAGCCGCTTCCGGATCCCGTAGTTGTTCTCTTCGACCTTCTTCTGTGCGCGCTCGACAGAGCGGGTGATCATCGGATGCTGGATCACCTCTCCTTCTTTGAGACCCATCCGCTCCATGATCCTCGCGATGCGTTCGCTCCCAAAGAGCCGCATCAGATCGTCTTCAAGCGAGAGGAAGAATCTCGAAGAACCCGGATCGCCCTGCCGGCCGGATCGGCCTCGCAGCTGCCGGTCGATGCGCCGTGCTTCGTGCCGCTCCGTGCCAAGGATGTGCAAACCGCCGATTTCCTTGACTCCCGGACCGAGCTTGATATCCGTTCCTCGGCCTGCCATGTTCGTCGCGATGGTCACGGCTCCCGGTAATCCCGCGTGGGCGACGATCTCCGCCTCACGCTGATGCTGTTTCGCATTCAAAACGTTGTGGGGAATCCCCTTTCTCTTCAGCATCCGGCTGATGGTTTCAGAGACCTCAACGCTCGTCGTGCCGACCAGAACGGGGCTTGCTGATGGATCGGCAGTGCTCGATTTCTTCGATCACCGCGTTGTACTTCTCGCGCTTCGTCTTGTAGACCTGGTCCTCTTCGTCGTCTCGAACCATCGGCCGGTTCGTCGGCACGACCACGACGTCGAGCTTGTAGATGTCGAAGAACTCCGCTGCTTCGGTCTCGGCGGTTCCCGTCATTCCGGCGAGCTTCTTGTAGAGGCGGAAATAGTTCTGAAGAGTGACCGTTGCCAGAGTCTGCGTGTCGCGCTCGACCTTCACTCCTTCTTTCGCTTCGATCGCCTGATGAAGTCCTTCGGAGTATCGGCGGCCCGGCAACAGACGTCCTGTAAACTCGTCGACAATCATGATTTTGCCGTCTTCCGAAACAACATACTCGTCGTCCTTTTCGTACAGACAGTATGCCCGCAGAAGCTGCTGAATCGTGTGGATGCGGTCGCTTCGGTCCGCGAACAGCGCGTTGGCCTCGTCCTTCTTAGCCTGTTTCTGTTCGAAGGAAAGCGATGAATCGCCTTCGATGAGGCTGAATTCTGTGGCGATGTCGGGGATTATGAAGAGATCCTTGTTCTGACCAGGGAACGTCTTTGCGAGGAACTCCCGACCCTTCTCGGTAAGATCGATGGTGTGGGACTTCTCATCGATGGCAAAGAACAACTCGTCGTCGATTTCGTGCATCCGTGCGGACTGGTCCTGAAGATAGATCCGCTCCGTCTTCTGTGTGAGAGTCTTGTTGGACGGCTCAGCGAAGAGCTTCAACAATTTGTTGCTCTTCGGCAAGCCACGCTCGGCACGCAGGAGGAGCACACCGGCCTCGTCCGGATTGTTCGCCGTCAGCTTCTGGTCGGCTTCACTGAGGATCTTCGCAATCAGGCTTTTCTGCGCGTTGACAAGCCGCTCGATATAGGGTTTCATCTCGTTAAACTTATGGTCATCGACGGCGACGGGACCGCTGATAATGAGCGGGGTTCTTGCCTCGTCGATCAACACGGAGTCGACCTCGTCGACAATCGCATAGTTGTGGCCGCGCTGGACCATCTCCTCTGCGCTGACCACCATATTGTCGCGCAGGTAGTCAAATCCAAACTCGTTGTTGGTTCCGTAGGTAATGTCAGCGGCATAATGCACCCGCCGTTGGGCCGGGTCCATCGGCTGCAGGATGACTCCAACCTTCAACCCGTGAAACTCGAAGATTTTCCCCATCCACTGGCTGTCGCGGAGAGCCAGGTAGTCGTTCACCGTCACAATGTGAACGCCGCGACCAGGGAGCGCGTTCAGGTAGGTCGGGAGCGTCGCAACGAGCGTCTTGCCTTCACCGGTCGCCATCTCAGAGATCTTCCCCTGGTGCAGCACGATGCCGCCTATCAGCTGAACGTCAAAGGGGACCATGTCCCAGACGGTCTTGTTTCCAGCGACATCCCAGGCTTGGCCCAGCAAGCGTCTGCATGTCTCTTTGACAACGGCAAAGGCCTCAGGCAGGATCTCATTGAGAGTTTCCTGAATGGTCGTGTCGAGCTGCTTGTTCAGGTCGTCGAGCTGATTGTAGATCCCTTCCCTCTCACTGAAGGGGATGTCCTCCTTGAGCGACGCCTGCAATTTCTCGATTTCAGCCTTGATTTCTGAGGTCGTTTCCTCGATGTGCTTGCGAAATTCTACAGTCTTCTCCCGAAGCTGATCGTCCGTAAGATCCTTCAGTTTCTCGAAATGGGAATTGATCTCGCTAACGATTGGCCACAAGGGCCGAACGTCTCGCTCGTGCTTCGAACCAAACAGCTTTTTGAAAAAATCCAGCATAACTACCTTTCAGCCAGAAATAGACGACGAACACGGTTTAAAATATACCCCTTTTTTACCGCGCAGTCAAGAAATGGAATTCCACGGGCTTTTCTCGATTTGGTGGTCACCTCTCCCGATGCTCAGCGAATGCCGCCGAGGATGTGTCCAACAGGTGCGCAATGCGATCAGATGAACTTTTTTCATTTTCCACTTGTTCCCAAATTGGGAACATCCTATATTGAGGTATGCACGTTATAGCCCGATCAAGATTGCGTGAGTTTTGGGAAGAGCACACAGACTCAGAGCAACCACTGAAGGCATGGTTCGCCGAAGCAAAGAAAGCGACATGGAGAAACCCAAACCAGATCAAGGCACTGTATGGATCGGCAAGCATTCTCCGAGAGCAAAGAGTCGTTTTCAATATCGCCGGAGACAAGTATCGGCTGGTTGTACGAATAAGTTACAGGGCACAAATAGCATTTATCCGATTTATCGGAACACACGAAGAGTATGATGCGATCAATGCGGAGGAGGTATGAAGAGTCAGTTCGTTGCTAGGCCAATCAAGACCGAAAAAGATTACAGAATGGCTCTTGAGTTGATTGACAAGCATTTTGATGCGAAGCCCGGAACTGACAAGGCGAATTTCGTTGAGGTGCTTGCGATCCTGGTGGAGAAATACGAGGAAGTAAACTTCCCAATAGATTCGCCCGACCCACTGGAAGCCATCAAGTTCAGAATGGAGCAATCGGGGTTTACGACGGCAGATTTGGCGAAAATACTGGGAGGCAGAAACAGGGTTTCCGAAGTCTTCAATCACAAGAGAAGGCTTTCCATCGAAAAGATAAAGAAGCTTTCCTCTAGATGGAAAATCCCAGCCGAGTCTCTATTGGGAATATGAGCAGTCCCCTGGACAAGCCAAGAAACCCCATGAGCAATTGTGGAGTCCTTCCGTTCCCGTCGCTTCTCGAATCAAGACACTACCACCCTGGGCTTGTGCTATCTTGCATCTGACCTTTTTTCGGATGACATTTGTTCGACTTTCGCAAGAATCCCGATCACTTCTCCGGAGATCTCCCTTGGAGAGCAGCATCGACGCTCGTTCGCACTCCCTCACCCATCTTCACATCCTGACATTCTGGTTCCTGGCGCTTCTTCTCTCCGGGTGCTCGATCCTTCTCCCCACTGGGAGGCCGTCCGATCCGGTCGCCGCGCTTCGATACGACATCGACCAGATTCTCTCTGACTCAATCTTCACTCCTGCCCGAGCAAGCGTCAAGATCCTGTCACTCGATTCAAAAGAAGTACTGTTCGAGCGCGACAGCAAGATGCTTATGCGACCTGCCTCGAACATGAAACTGTTGACATCGGCCACTGCGCTTCACGTTCTGGGCTCGGATTATCAATTCAGGACCTTTGTGCTTGCTGATACTGCACCCAACGAAGGAGTTCTCGCAGGGAACCTCTATCTTAAGGGCTATGGGAATCCGGATCTGAAAACATCGGACCTGGACACGCTCGCAGCACAGGTTCAGTTGACAGGGATCAAATCGATCAAAGGGGGCGTGGTTGGAGACGCGTCCTTTTTCGATGATCTGTACCTGGGGAAACGGCTGGCAGTGGGACGACGAACCCGACTCGGACGCTCCATTCCTGACTCCGCTTGCCATCAACGACAATTGCATCCAGGTGACCGTCGCTCCCGGCCGGGCACCGGCCGATTCTGTGAATGTCGACATCGATCCCCATACGCGGTACGTCTCGCTGGTGAACAAGGCGAAAACAGTAGGCGACACGGTCCTCCATCAACTGACGGTTACTCGTCTCTTCAAGGAGCGCCTGAACACCATTCTCGTTGATGGAGAGATGTTGATTGGCACCAGTCCGGTCAAGCGCAAGATCAGCCTGTGGAAACCGGAACTGTACACCGCCACTCTTTTCCAGGAAGCACTACAGAGACGGGGCATCGCTGTCGAGAAAGAACCATCTATTGGTCTGGCCCCTGCGAATGCCCGTCAAATCGCGACACACTCCCGCCGCCTCGATTCGGCTATCATAAACCTGAACAAGATCAGCGATAATCTCACTGCTGAAATGACCCTGAAGACACTCGGCGCCGTCTCAAGCGGGACACCGGGCTCAGCGCAAGCAGGCATCTACGCTGTCCATCAGTTCTTGACTTCCCTTGGAATCGACACGACGAAATTCCACATGGCAGATGGGTCCGGCGTTTCGTTCTATAACCTCTTGACAGCTGAAATGATTGTGCAGCTTCTCGAAGGAGTGTCACACCAGAAAGCAATCTTCCCAACGTTCTACGAATCGCTTCCCGTCGCGGGCGTCGATGGAACGCTAGGCAAGAGAATGAAGCACACCCCCGCTGAGGGAAATCTCAGAGCAAAGACCGGGACGATCAGTGGGGTGAGCTCGCTTTCAGGATATGTCCACACTCTTGACGGGGAGATGCTTGCCTTTTCGATGTCCATGCAGAATTTCATTTATCCAACGCGACTCTATCAAGAGGCGCAGGACAAGATCGGTACGCTTCTCGCTGGATTCAGTCGCATTGGTCGCACACCGCAGCAGCCATAGTGCGGTTTCCAGAAAATCATTTTGAATATCCAGTTGTGATTCGTCAGTGGAAACCGGCACTGTGCCTTTCTGGATATGCCGAAGGTATAGCGTTGCCACATGATCTACTGGTAGAAGTGGCACTAGTTGAGATTCGAAGGACTTTTCCCTACGTTAAAGGTGTCATGACAATCGTCCGATCCATCGTGATTGCAGCGATGCTCGCGGCAATCCCGCTCTCAGCACATTCGCAGGTGAAGGATGCTCAGCCGAAGGAATCGAGCGGCGCCCGGGATGGGTTTGACGGAACGGTTGCCTATGGTTTTCTGGTAAAACAAACGCAGTTCGGCCCACGAGGCCCAGGATTGCCGGGACACGACCGGTGTTTGAAATTTTTGCGCGAAGAATTGAAAAAGCATGCAGACGCGGTGCTGACGCAGGATTTTGCCTTCACTCTCCCTGCAGGCAACCGTGTTCAACTGACAAACCTGATGGCCACATTCAACCCCAACGCCACGAATCGGATACTCATTTCCACTCACTGGGACTCACGGCTCTGGGCAGACAAGGACCCGGACAAGAAGAATTGGGACAAACCTATTGCAGGGGCAAACGACGGCGCGAGCGGCGTGGCAATCATCCTGGAGATCGCACGACGACTGAGAATGAAGCCCCCGTCCGTCGGAGTCGATTTGCTGTTGTTCGACGGCGAAGACCTCGGTAAGACCGGAAAGCCGGAGAGCTTCTCCGCGGGGTCGAAGGTACTTCGCTTCGAACCTGCCGGCCGGCTTCCATGCCCGGTTCGGCATCAACATCGATATGGTGGGAGACCGAAACCTCGAGATCTATCGGGAACAGGGCTCTGAGCAGATGGCACCTGAAGTTCAAAACCTCGTCTTTGCCACTGCGCGGAAGTTGAACATCCCGGCATTCAACAACGCACTCGGAGAAGAGGTCACCGACGACCATCTCCCCTTGAACAATGTCGGCATCCCCACGATTGATCTCATCGACTTTCGCTATCCCGATGAGTCGAATAAATACTGGCACACGCTCGCTGACACTCCGGACAAGTGCAGTGCCGCAAGCCTGTCTGCCGTCGGCCGGGTCCTGATGGACATTCTTTACTCTCAATAGCCGCCAAGAATCTCGACCATGAATCAATCCCAATCATCATTCGGAACGTACGAAGCGTTTCGCATTATTGTCCCCGGTTACTATTTCGCAACTCTCCTGATGTGTCTGGTCTGGGCCGTCGCCAACGCGCTGGGGCATAGCATCGACGCCGGAGAACTACAGCTCCTCCTTGTGTTTGTCGCGGTGGGATTGATCTCCGGGCTCACCCTCTACGCGAAAGAAAGCACGAAGCGACGCAAGGCCTTTCAGGAGAACCAGCCGAGCCTGTACTTGAAGACAAAGGCCCGGGTAATGTCCGACCTCCCCGTCCTCGAGGAAACGGATGCTCTTCAGCTCTATTTCTTTATTCTTAACAACTACATTCCCATCGTGTTCCATGAAAAGATTTTCTTCTTTGGAACCATTTATCACATCATGATTCAAATCCGACGGACTTCGTTGTGGTTCGCCGTGCTCGCAACGCTCACGACGGGTGCGCTGGCTGCGAGCGGCATCGGAGTATCAGCCCTTGGGCCTCTCTCGCTCCTGGCCGGGATCATCTGGCTGATCTATCTGCTCAACGTGCGATTCAACAAAGCGGACCGAAAAATGCAGGAGAACTACCGGGACCAGATCTACTGGCTGGAGATGAACAGCGAGCTGGTTGAGAGCGTTCTGCGAAAACGATACGCATCATCCACGAGCTAGTGTCGTGTCTTCGAAGAACCTTGAAAAGAGCACACACCCCTCGTTCCCCTCGCGCCCCGCATGCCTGTCACGAGAGGGGACATTCTGCCCGCTGTCAGGACTTTCGTCCTGACAGTCACAAGCAGCGTGCTCAAGTGTCCAGGGGTGTCAGGAGCAAACTCCTGACACCGATCGAAAAAAACTCGGCCATAAGCATCAAGATGTGCCACGAAGTCACCAAGACGCTAAGAGGAGCCTTTTTCTTCATCCCCATAAAGGAATTTCGTGACTTCGCGTCTTCGCGGCACCGCTGCTCAGCCGGGTTTTTCGTCCGCTGTCAGGACTTTTGTCCTGACAGTTACGGTCAGAGGTAATGGGTGGGCACGGATCTATGGGCCGGGCAGGGCGCTCGATGCCGCCAAATAAGGACTACCCGCCGCGGAGCGTGTAGCGGCGGACGGAAGCCTTGGGGTGTCAGGAGCAAACTCCTGACACCGACTCAAGAATATTGGGTCGAGAACATCAGATGCGCAGCTTTTCAACCGGATTCCTAAGATGATGAAGAAGAGACAGTGGGTTGAAGTATCAGTGCAGTCGCCATCCTCGTATCAGGATCTTCTCATCGGTCAGCTGGCGACGATGGGATTCGAAGGATTCCTGCAGGAAAACGACGCGTTTTCTTGTTATCTTCCCATCGGCCTCTGGAAGAAAGGGACGAAGGAAAGACTCCAGACCCTCATCGACAACTTCTCGAAGGAATTCGAAGGCCTTCATTTCCCGTGGACAACGAAGACCATAGAAGAGAAAAACTGGAATGAGGTCTGGGAAAAGAGCGTCGGCATCGTCGAAGCTACGCCGCGAATCATCATCAAGCCATCATGGAAAAAACTCAGGAAAAAAGATAAGGGGAAAATAGTCCTGCACATTGACCCGAAGATGGCTTTTGGAACAGGACATCATGAGACGACGAGGCTCTCGCTTCTTCTGCTGGAAGAATACCTCCGCTCAGGAAGCAAGGTGCTCGATTTTGGTACTGGCACGGGCATCCTCGCCATTGCCGCAGGCAAGCTGGGGGCAGGTTCCGCGTCCGCAGTGGACAATGATCCGTGGGCGGTCGAGAATGCCGTCGAGAACATCGCGAGAAACAGGGTCTCACGCCGGGTAAGAACGATGCAGGGCGACGTGCATCGACTTCCGAAAGGGCCGTACAAACTGATCATTGCCGACATCGACCTTCCGACCATCACAGCATCGTTGAAGTATCTCGTAGAACGACTCAAGCCACGGGGAACCATGATTGTTTCGGGACTCCTTACCTCAGACCTTGCGAGTTTTATGGATGTTATCTCACATCAGGGCATTGTTCCGCTCGAGATGGTGAGCGAAAACGAATGGGTTGCCGTTGCACTGACAAAAGCCGATGCGTATAGCGACAATTGATATTGGCACGAACGCAATCCTGCTGCTGGTCGCCGACATTGCAGACGATGGGACGATCTCCGCTGTCCACGAAGAGCAAGTCATTGCGCGTCTGGGAAGAGGAGTCGACGCCAGCAGGAGAATCAATGCGGAGATATTCGGCCGGGTATCGGGATTCCTGAAGAAGTACAAAACGACCGCTGAGTCACTTCACTGCGACAAGATCATCGCGTGCGGCACCAGCGCTCTTCGCGACGCGAGCAACAGCGCGGAGTTTATCCAGTTCATCAGAAGCATGGTGGGGCTGGAAATTGCCATTCTCTCCGGACAGGATGAGGCGGAAATGACGTATCGGGGCGCCGTGTCGGAGTTTCTGCGAGCAGGCAGCCAGCAGTCGTACGCTGTGCTTGATATCGGCGGCGGAAGCACCGAGCTCACCATCGGCAGAGAATACGCCGTCATGCGCAAAGCGAGCCTGAACATCGGCTGTGTTCGCCTCACGGAACGCCTCCTGAAAACCTCTCCCCCATCCGCACCCGCAATGACTCAAGCCCTCAGCGAAGTGCGGTCTTGGGTCTCCACGTTGCCCCAACTGCTGCCCGTAACGCGTCTGATCGGCGTGGCCGGCACAGTCACGACGCTGTCAGCCATCGATCTCCGGCTGCCCACCTACGATCCGCGACGGGTGAGCGGACATTTCCTGACTCTGGAAGTCATCGAGCGAGTGTTCGAGCACCTTAGGACGAAAACTGTTGGGGAGATGATCCGGACGTTCCCGCAAATTCAGCTCGGCCGCGCAGACATCCTGCTGGCAGGGGTAATGGTCTTGCTGGAAGCCGTCAAGCGGTTCGGAGTCCGGGGCATTACAGCCAGCGATCGAGGGCTGCGGTACGGCATCGCCCTACGCGAATTCTCGCGCACAACGCCCTAGCAGGATGTTGAAAAACGAACCGCCAAGGGCGCAAAGGACCGCAAAGGAAATATTCAGGTTTCCTTTTTCTACAAAACCTCAAACATTTGGCGCTCTTGGCGGTCTTTGCGGTTCATCTTTGATCTTTGAAACTAGAATTTCAACAACCTGCTAGAATTGAAAACCCAAGGAGTGAGCCGACGCATCTCAAAGCGTCGGTTATGCTGCTCTTCGGACCTTATCGACAACTTGCTTGAGAGCTTCAACGGCAAAATCGACCTCATCGGCTGTCGTTATGCGTCCGAGAGAGAAGCGAATGGTCGCGCGAGCGGTCCTTTCGTCCCTCCCCATTGCCAGCAGGACGTGGGAAGGCTGAAGGCTGCCAGATGTGCAGGCTGCACCGCTCGTGACTGCGACTCCCATCAAATCCAGCCCCATGATGATCGCGTCGCCGTCGAGCGGATTCACCGAGTAGTCGAATGAAACGTTGAGGATGTGAGGTATGTTCTCCGTCGGGTGACCGTTGAACACGAGGCCATTGAAAGCGTCGGTGAGCTTTTTGTTCAGTTTCTCCTTCAGTCCGGCGATATGGTTGATGGATGGATACGTTATCATCACGAATGAGTATCTGTACCGGGTGATCGCTGGCGCCTGTGATAACCAGGCCGTCATAACCAGCCTGTTTGAGCTCTGCACCCCAATCCAATCCGATACTAGCGCGGGTAAACCAGTTATAAGGGTGTGCCTGGGGACTGAATTGCAGATAATGGTGCGCCCGGAATACGGAGAGCGAGTGCCGGTTAAGGCGCCGGTAATGACCATGAACGGAGCCCGCAGGTCAAAGGGATCTATCGGTTCGGGCAGTCATCCCGCAGCAGTTTCGTCGCCAGTCCGCGACCACCGATATAATCGGGTAAGTAAGGAGATGTGGGTTGTGACCAAATCCGACCATCAGAAAGGTCAACATGCAGCAAGCGATTGCTCCAGCCAAAGCTTGGGCCGTAACGGGGTAACGTCATGCTATTTAACGCGCTCATGCACTATCCTCTCCGCCGATCTGTTTCATCTCGATCCGCCTTGCCTGGAATGTAAATTGTTCGCGCCTAGTGGGTGTGGTTTGCGTGATGATGGTGATGTGGTTCCGCACCATGCGCCGCTGCCGGCAAATCCAGTTCGTGGCCAATCCAAACCCGTACGATATTGGCCCACGGCAGCACCTTACGGCCCAGTCCATAACCGACGCGCTGAATGGCTATGGCAGGTTGTCTGAATTCGGCCAGGGACGCAAGGATGGCAGCACCGGTGGGAGTTACAAGCTCAAAATTCGCCGACGAGGGAATAGTCGGCGCCTGAGCCATCGCCAACAAGGCCAAGTTCGCCGGGGCAGGGAGCGGTAGCAAGCCGTGGGCGGTCTGGACCGAACCGTGACCCAGGGGTAACGGAGAAGAAAAGACGGCTTCGATGCCCAGTTCCGCCGGGCGATGTTAAAACCAACGATGTCAACGAGGCTATCGATGGCGCTCAATTCGTGAAAGTACACCTCTTCCGGGCTTAAGCCGTGAATCGCACCCTCGACCTCAGCAATGCGGGTAAAGATTGCCAGGCTAGA
Source organism: uncultured Bacteroidota bacterium (assembly GCA_963739335.1). Classification (GTDB taxonomy): domain Bacteria; phylum Bacteroidota; class Ignavibacteria; order UBA10030; family UBA10030; genus UBA9647. Next base: position 13,552 of record CAVUAC010000091.1, read on the forward strand.
AGTAACAATCTGTTCCGGTAAAGTACTCGATTCTAAAAGCTGGCACCACCGGCAAGTTGCGCACGGGATGTTCGCGCTCGGCGTATTCAACCGTCAGAGAGGTGCCCGTAATGCCGTGCTGCGTCTGATGATTAATGACCAGGCTGGACGAGGTGATTCCGATCTGAGCCAAGCCTGCTTCAAGCGCAGACCGGTCCAAACCCGCATCCAACATGGCGCTTAAAAGCATATCGCCGCTGGCACCCGAGAAACAATCCATATAAGCAATGGTGCGTCCATCCTTACAATCCTTTCACAATACACACACACAAGATATGACGGTCAATTATATCAGCCCCATTGGGATAGGTCAATGATCCCTTCCGCCGATAAATGGTTGTTAAATAGCCCCTACATACCAGGAACGAAACGCGCTTTGACATGACGAATGGCACATGCTACAATCCCCGTCAACCGAACCAGGCCACGATGTGCCATCGCCCTGTGCGTACTGGTTACGGATTACCATAGAGTTCGAACCAGCACACTCGTCGAGGTGCTGGTTTTTTATATTCAGGGAGATACGCATGGTTGAAGTGCTGCCTCATTACGTGGATTACGATACGCCCAGCCTATAACCGGCCGGCGGTATTGGCTCCACCATATGATGTCATCTCTGCCGCCGCTCGAGCGCAGCTTGTCGCACAAGATCCGTATAACATCGCTCATATCGATGTGACTCCTGCTAATGCCGGCACCGATTGGTATACACGGGCTCAAGAACAGTTCACTTCCTGGCGCCAGGAAGGTATTCTGGTTGCCGACCCTGAACCTGCTTATTATGGTTATAGGCAACAGTTTCAACTTGCTGATGGCACGACATATACCCGCTGCGGCCTTTTCGGCGCAGTTCGCTTTGGCAGGATGGGAGAAGCGAATCTCCGCCATGAACACACCCGTGCAGCTCCAAGAGCCGATCGATTGAACTTGATGCGCGCGACTCGGGCTCAACTCAGCCCCGTGTTTGGTATGATTAGCGATCCAAAGGGACGTTTAACGCAGTGGCTGCAGGCCCCGCAAGTCCCAGCGGTGGATTTGCTGGATCAGGAGGGTACGCGGCAGATTTTTTGGCCGATCACCGATACGAATACCATTGCAGAGCTACAAGAGTTCCTCGCACCCTGCGATGTCGTTATCGCCGATGGCCATCACCGCTATGAGACTGCTCTGGTTTATCGTGACGAACGCCATAACGCTATCGGCGACGCATCACATCCACAACCATGCGATTACGTTTTGATGTACCTGGGCAGCGGTCAAGATACCGGTCTAGTCATTCTACCGACCCATCGAGTTATCTCGGCGGAACCCAGGATTGATACACAAACACTGCTTACCAGGCTGGCACTCGATTTTGATATTACCCCAGCCGCGAATAGCCAGAGCCTTGCAAGCGCTATCCGCCGCATAACCGCGATATCACCGTCCTTCGGATTATACTTGGGAAGGAATTCTCGCTGGGTGCTGCGTTTGCGTGACTCCCAGGCAGCTCAACAACCTGAAAGCTTAACGGGCGGAGCCGACCTGGCTGAATTAGATGTTAGTGTATTTCAGCATCTCATTTCGGAACCTTGTTATCATATCGACACTGATGGCTTGGCACAAAGTGAGCGCGTGCGTTATACCATATTTGAAAACGAAGCCTGTGACTGGGTCGACGCTGGTCAAGCTCAAGCTGCTTTTATCCTCAATCCCACTAGCCTACAGCAAGTGTGGCAAGCTGCCCGGAATCTCGTCACCATGCCGCAAAAAAGCACTTATTTCTACCCAAAGCTGCTAACCGGACTGGTGATCCATGCACTCGATTAGGTTTGAGAGGTGGCTCGGAGTTCCGCTGCGCGTTCCTTGCGCATAATAAATAGACTTTTTGTGTAAAAGCATACATAGAATCTTGGGAGGCACGATGAAAGTCCTGGTAACCGAACCCCTGGAGCAAGGTGGATGGATATCCTACGCCAGCATGCCCAGGTAGACGTCCGCAAGAATCCCACGCCCGCTGAACTACTGGCGATGATTGGTGATTATGATGCTCTGGTAGTGCGCTCACGTACCCAGGTGACCAGGAAGTCCTGGAAGCCTGCGGTAAACTCAAAGTGGTGGGTCGCGCAGGTACCGGTGTCGACAATATCGATGTAGATGCCGCCACCGCCCAGGGTATCATTGTTGTGAATGCGCCTGCGGGTAATAGCAACGCTGTGGCCGAACAGACAATCGCCATGATGCTTATTTTAGCCCGCAGGCTATACCAGGCTGTATCGTCAATCAAAGCCGGCCGCTGGGAAAAGAGCTCCCTACAAGGTTGTGAAGTCAAAGGTAAAGTCCTCGGCCTGGTAGGTTTGGGACGTATTGGTTCACTCGTGGCTTCCAAAGCCAAAGGTCTGGAAATGCGTGTGGTAGCGTTCGATCCCTATGCCTCTCCTGAACGGGCTGCTTCTAGCGGAATAGAACTTTTAACGATCGATGAAGTGCTTCAAACCTCTGATTTTGTATCAGTGCATACACCTCTAACGCCTGATACGCACGGACTAATCAATGCTGATAAACTCGCATTGATGAAACCCCACAGCTTTTATTATCAACTGTGCGCGCGGTGGAATCATGGATCTGATGAAACGGCGCTTAAAGCTGCGCTGCTGGCCAACGTAATTGCCGGAGCTGCACTCGATGTATTCGAGGTAGAAGCCGGTGACAGATACCAATTGATTGCCCTATCCAACCTGGTCGTGACCCCACACTTGGGTGCTTCGACTATCGAGGCGCAGGAATCGGTATCACTTGACGTCGCCCAATCGGTAGTGGACGTGCTGGAAGGCCGAATGGCGTCCCAGCCCGGTAAACCTGCCGTCTATGCCCCCCAAGATGGCAAGCTTTATACTTCCTTATGTCGACCTGGCTCAAAGGATGGGTAGTTTCTTTATCCAGTGGCGGGGAGCACTACAAGGAAAGATCGAACTTGTTTATGAAGGATTACGAACGACTGCGATACCAGGGTCCTAACGGCCGCTTTTCTGGCTGGGTTGTTGCAAAACCTGTTAGTGCTGCACCCATCAATATCGTGAATGCCCTCGTGTACGCCCAACAGCGCGGCTTGGTCGTTTCAGAAGTACGTGATGGCCAGCTCGGCCAACATAATAACCTGATAAGTGCGCGCTTCCCGGATGCCGAAAATGCAAATATCCGGTGCCATCATTCAAGGCGAACCGCATCTGGTCACTCTGGATTCGCACCGCCTCGATGCTGTGTTGCAGGGGCGAATGCTCGATTGCGGTATTCCACGAAGATCGACCCGGGATTGTGGCAGAATAGGGCAGATGCTGGGAGTCGCGAATATTAACATTTCCTTTGCCCAACTGAGTCGTTCCGATCGGGGTAGGCTGTCTATATGATCTAGGTTTGGATGATGAGGCAACGCGGAATTGATGACTTCGGTGCTCCAACTGCCCCGGAAATCAATCGGGTTAGAATGTGACCCTTTCCGAACTGGACGGCTACTATACAAGCTAGGCACAGTTGTGCTGCATGTGCTCCGGAGAGGGAGGGGGGTTTCAGCGTCCTTGTCTAAACTTTTAACAATGCTAGATAGCCGAGAATAGGGATTTGCAGCACAAACTAAAGCAGGTGATCGGCGGTTAGCCGTGAACGCCTGCTTTGCTTGCTCGAGGCTATAAATCGCCTGCTCATGCCGGGTTCGACATGTCTCCAGTGTTGGTTTCCACACGGACATTAAAAAACCACGTAGGCGTTCTGGAGCAATCGTGTTCTGGCAGTATTCCACTGTCAGCCGCATGTTATCGGGCTCGGAACAATTGCTTCCTGTTCGTACGTTCATAACCGTGTGCTTCCAACTCTTCATAGCCATGAGCTTCTTTGGAAGTCGTGCTGAAGTTAGCACGTCCATAGTACCAGTTACTCTGCAATACCGACTCGGGCATATTTTGATGAAACATTTGCGGATGATGCCAGACATAATCGGACCATACCCCGCTCTCGCTCCCGCTTTGTTCACCGCATCAATATAAGAACAACAGGTCCTGCCACCGCAGGTCGATATTGTCGGATAACTACATACTCGTAATACCGTTGATGCTCTGCGGTCTTTTCGTCCCATCCCTAGATGGAAAAGACGCGGCCCATCGAACAAGTCGCACACCTCAGCGATGAGATCGTTACAAACCTGGTAATAGATGGGAGTGGAGACCGTCCGTGCATACTTACCTAACCAGGCATCATGGCAGGTGGAGAAGTTTAACTTGGGCATAGGTTAAAGTCCCAAGGCTCGTATCTTGTGAAGCTCATCCTTGAGCTTACGTCCTTTCCCAGGGCACCCTGTACAGCTATTTCTGGATGGCTGTGATATCTGAATCCCATCACCCAGATCAAGCACAATAGTGTTTACTTGAGACATCGCAGGCTTGCGGCGGCCAATAACTTTCACAGGCGATCATCAAAACGCAAATGGGGCTGGGTGCTGATATGTTCGAGGTTCCACTACTAGCGGCATCAGGTCTGACCACATATTGTAGCTCAGGTGAAGCAGCAACCCCCACATCATCTTTTCCGGAACCATGAACAACTCTCCTTTGCCAGGAATCACTATAGTATCAAAACACCGTACTGACCAAAGTCCTTACCGATCTTCTCAAGTTATTCTTTGATCTTGCAGTAATTTATGATCACAGATGATAAAACCGCCACCAGTTTATCACTGAGCGGCGGTAAGCGACTCGGAATAAGCTATTTCTCTGGCTCACTGTCCCAGGGATAGGTATCCACAGCGCTGGCACTCGCGCGCAGAGCCAGGTCATCGGCATACTTCCCCACAGCATTCTGGAGGGATCAACTCGGCGATATACTCGTGATCTTGTGGCCAATCGTATCCAACTGCTTGCGATGATCAGAGCCATCATCAGCCATGAAGGGACCGATGGCGACCCGATTCGCGTCGTGCGCGCGCGCTCTTTTCCAATGCTTAAGGCGAGGAAATACATCGATCATACCATCCAAGCCGATTGGAAGTACCGGTGCCCCTGTGCGCGCAGCAAGAAAAGCAGCACCTGGTCTTGCCGATCGTAACACCGGTGCAGAAGCACTGGCCTCCGGGTAGATCCTACCGATCCGCCCTGTTTTAATACATTTTCGGCTGTCTGCAATGCCATCCTCGAATTACCACCGCGGAAGACAGCCGAGTACCCGAGAGACGCGGAAAGATCGTTTCCCAGAGAGGTGCGTTGGGCATCGGAATCCGGCCAGGATTTCCAGCGGCCACGGCGTGACCCCGATCAGTAATGCAGGATCGAGAAAGCTAAAATGGTTAGTGACTACCAGTAGGGGCCGCGTTTGGGTAAATTCTATCGGCCATAGATATGGATGTCTGCGATTGTCCGAAATATCATGCCCGAAAACGTACGTAGAATTGTTCTTATCACTCGACGACGCGGATATTGAATCGTTGCCACAGAAGACATAGGATCACCTTAGTAATTCGAGACCTTGTTATTGTGTTTGTTAATGGTATAACGTAGATTCACTCAGGTTTCTTCGGTTACGGCAGCAATCGCTTTGGCTTCGTTCATCCATAAAAGCAGTAATAATCCGACGACCATAAAGCCAGCCAGTCACAAACAATGCCGCCTTTAGACCTGCCTGGTCAGCGGTCCTGTGCATCCAGACCTTGGGTCACCATAAACCGGTGGGCAAAGTCAGCAGCCACCCAACCATATATCGAGGGGCCGAGAACGATAATGCACGACCTGCCACCGAGTAAAATCCAAAAAACTCGGCGCTTTTCCCCTTTCGGAACGGTCTCCCCAACCATCGCTCGGCTAACCGATTGCACACCTGCCATCGCGAATCCTGCCATAGAAGCCACGAAATAGAATGCAAGCGCTGATTGTGTAACATATATTAAAAGCACGGCCGCGGCCATGATTGCGATCGACACCATTAACGAACGCTTCATATCAAATATCCGAGCGAACCTGCAAAAACCCATGATCCAAGAACGTTCGTAGTGCACCGAATAACAAGAACGATGAGCCCTTGCTGCTGGATTCCAAAAAGAGTGCCTCCCAGAATTGACCGCAAAGTCCATGGCTGCAATAACGCCACCATTAAAAACGATACTTGCCGGACAAACCGGACAAATTCCCGATACCTGCCGGCTTCCCAATGGTCTTCCATAACCGTCTAAATCCGACGGTGATTAATGACTCTCCCTCGGGGCAGCTTTTGTGCGCTGGCTCACTCAGCAATTGAT
>CAVUAC010000092.1:0-44220 GCA_963739335.1 uncultured Bacteroidota bacterium
GCTCATATTGCTCAGTCATTGTGTTTGTGGCAAGTTCCTTGATTCATATGGTGTTGCGATATCATGCAAATGATCTTCGAAAACTTCCGGACGAAGAAGCTCTAGCGGAGACACTCCGAAAGCTCAATATTCCACCGGGTGAGTACATCCTGCCCCACGCCGCCAGCCCCAAGGAAATGAACTCACCAGAATTCCAGGAGAAGGTCAGGAAGGGTCCGGGAGCGCTCCTCACCATCTGGCCCGGCGGGCGTCCGTCAATGGTTGCTAACTTGACGCAATGGTTCTTCTATTCTGTGGTGGTGGGTATCTTCGCGGCGTACGTGGCTGGCCGGGCACTTGGACCAGGTGCACAGTATCTTGCAGTGTTCCGGTTCGCAGGGGTCACAGCGTTTGCGTGCTATGTAGTTGCCGGCTGGCAGAATTCGATCTGGTTCAAACGATCATGGACCACGACGCTTAAGAACACCATCGATGGACTCCTCTATGCATTGCTTACGGCGGGGACCTTCGGATGGTTGTGGCCACGGTAAGATTGCATTCTTACGGCAAACAATCGCAGCGTCGCGAGCGTTGGATTGCCTTTTCCGGCACACATGGGGGGTTCTGGTCATCAGAACCCTTTTTTTAACCCAAGATCCTGAGTGAGCGATGCGAATCAGAGCCCCCATCAGCCTCGTATTCAAGTCGATATACGGCGTCAGCCGTGCAGGGGCAGATGAATTCAAAAAACAGGACACACCTGTCGATTTTTCTGCACATTTTTGCCTGGCCTCCTGTTAAACTCACAGCAAAATGAGATTGTCAAAGGAATGAAGTCTGGCACAACACTTGTTCAACTGATAGGCTGGTCTTGTTTCAGTGATGGGAGCCTCTCAAGATGGTAACGAAAGCAAACAACAGAACAGAAGGAGCTAAAATTTAGAGGAAGGAGCGAAGGATATGAAATACGCACTCATTGTTGCCGGCCTGGCGGTTGCATTCCTGAGCACGGGATGCATGCCAGGCTACTATGCACATCGTGAACATCGGCAAATGGTACAGCGGGATACGCTGTTTCCACCTCCGATGACAGTCGATGATGTCATCGCACTTGCGAGGGACAGCGTAGGCGATGAGGTCATCATCAACCAAATGAAGGCCACTCACTCATACTTTCAGCTTACGAACGAAGACATCCGCGACCTGAAGAAGAATGGGGTGAGCGAAAGAGTGATCAACGCAATGATCAAGACGAGCGATCAGCCGAGGAACGTGAGAGAACAACAATCCTCGGTGTATCCTGCCTATGTTTATCCTGATTTCTACTGGTACCCATATCCGGCGTACTATTACTCTCCATGGTATCCGTCCCTCTATTTCGGATTTTCATATCGTGGCGGCTACTACGGCGGTTATCACTTCGGTGGAGGCCGCGTGAGGATGCATCGGTGAGGAGATAAGCGGCCTACACGCGATAAAGCCCTGGCAATCGCCAGGGCTTTTTTGTTTCCTTCTGCGGATCCTGCAACCAGGAGTCACTCGATAGAGCGTGTTCTAGCACCGCATTGCCTACACACGCTTCAGGTTCTCCTGCACAGCGATTGCAAGCTGCTCTCGCGTGAAGGGTTTCCTGAGATACTGTTTCGGTCCTAGAAGCTCGGGCCCTGCCCAGGTTAATTCCCGGGATTCTGTGAGGAAGAGAACAGGAGTTTTACGCATCTCCGGTGCTTGGCGCACCGCTTCCACCACCCGAAACGCATCCAGCTTCCTGCTTTCGGCATTGCAAATGATCAGATCCGGCCTGGACTTCTTTGCGGTCCTGACCACACGCTGCTCGTCTTCCTCGTACAGCACGTCATATCCATTCCGCAGGAGAATTTGAGTGATGGCGGCAACGTTGACGAGATCGTCGTCCACTATGAGTATCTTTTTCGGATTCACATGCACCCTCACTCGCTGGCGTCTATGACATCGCGTATTTTCTGCAGCACATCATCAGGCGAATATGGCTTCTGAATGAAGTGCTTCGCGCCGACTTTGTACATCTCTGACTTCGTTTCCGGATCAAGGAAGCCGCTTGCCAGGATTACCTTCGCCCGCGCGCTATGCGCTTTGATGCGTTCAAAAACCTCTATACCTGTCAGCCGTGGGAGTCCCAGGTCGGAGATGACGATTGCAATTTGATCTTTTTGGCTCAAGAAAGTCTTCCATCCTTGCTCACCGTCCTCAGCCGTAATCACTGTGTACCCCTTGAACTGAAGAAAAGCTTTGACTAATTCCCTGAGCGTTGCTTCGTCCTCGATCAAAAGGATAGTCTCCGATCCTCCGGGCGCATCGTGCGCCGCTCTCTTGGATTGGAGAGAACTTTCGACTGCACGCTCCAGCACCGGCAAATACACTGCAAAGGTTGTTCCTTCTCCAAGCTTGCTTTCAACGTCAATGAAGCCTTTGTGACTTTCAACGATGCCAAACACCAACGCAAGACCCAGGCCCGTCCTTTTCCCGGGGCCCTTTGTAGTGAAGAAAGGCTCAAAAATTCTATGACGCGTCGCATCGTCCATGCCGATTCCGGTGTCCGTCACCTCAATACGCACGTACTGTCCGTGCGTCGCATTCGGGAATATCGAACGAAGTGACTTACCTTCAACGGTACCCGTTGTGATCGAAAGGCGGCCTCCTTTTGGCATGGCGTCCCGCCCATTGATACAGAGATTGAGCAAGACCTGGTGGATCTGAGTCGCGTCGGCCATGACCAATGGCTGATTGCTCTGGAAAAAAGTGGACAGGGTGATCGTCTTGGGGAAGGTCTCCTCTATGAGTTTCGTGATTTCGTTGATGGCATCATTGACACGTACTGATTCAAATGCCACCTCCGTTTGCCGCGCGAACGTCAGGAGCTGCCGCACCAACGAAGCGCCCCTCATGGTTGCCTGCGTGATCGCTTCGACGCTCTGAGAGAATTGCTGCGGATCTGTCCGAACCCGCTCGAGGAGAGCTGAATGACCGAGGATAATGCCAAGAATATTGTTGAAGTCGTGGGCGATTCCGCCGGTTAGCGTTCCAAGGCTCTCCAACTTTTGCGCCTGGATCAATTGCTGGTCAACGTGCTTGATTCCTGTCATGACCTTCACCATCCCAGAGATAATTCCCCCATCTAAGGACGCACTCAGAAGAACGTTCATCGACCTGCCATGTTTAGTCAGCAGTTCAATGCCCAGATCTTCGATCTTCATGGACTTTTTGATTGTCTCGATGATGCGGGTGCCATCTCCCGGATTCTTGCACCGCTCCATCAAGTTTTCTGTCACCATCTCTTCGGGGGACTCAAATTCAAAAATATCTGCTAGCCCCTGGTTCGCGTAGAAAATGTTACCTCGCAGATTAGCCTTGTATACGCCGACAATTGCGTTGTTGGAAAGGTCCTCGGTACTTCTTTCCCATAGCTGCTGATTTTTCATTCATATGCTTCCCCCAATGATGCTCTCCGACTCAATTGACGGTGAGAGGAATCCGTTACTTCTCTCGCACCATGCCCTCGGACTCACTGGTCGCAGACAGTCCTGCTCCCCCTCGAATGCAGGGCGGCGAGGTTCATAATCTTAGAGGAATCTATTGGGACGGACACGAAGGCGCAATACCGCGAATTAGGTATTTTTTGCGGCGGGTCAAAAATGACAAAAACGCTAGATAAGCCGCTCCCGTGCGGCTTTTGTGACTAATCCCTGCCTATTGTGGACTTCGAGCTTCTCGTAGATGTTCTTGAGGTGAGTAGCAACAGTATAGTAGCTCAGGTTGAGTTTCTGAGCCACTTCCAGCGACGCTAGTCCGCCGGCGATGCAGTGCAGGATGTCTCTCTCCCTTCTCGTGAGATGATATCGGTCCTCTTCAGAACGTCCAAGAAACATTTCCATTACCCTCTTGGTGAGCATCGGATCGAGCGGGGATCCTCCCTTCTGGACCTTCTCGACGGCGGTGATTATCTCAGCGGGGGTGGAGGACTTCAGAAGATAACCGCTGGCTCCGCGGTTCATTGCTGTTCGGATGTTTTCATCGAGATCGAATGATGTCAGCATAATAATCTGCGTTGCCGGTGTGATCCGCCTGATGGTCGCAATCGCATCCAGCCCTGACATACGTGGCATCTTGATGTCAAGAAGAATCACACTCGGCAAAGCATCTTCGGTTGACAGCGCCTGCAATGCCGACTTGCACGAGTGAAAGCTCTTCTGACATTCGACGGTGCCGCTCTGGTTCAAAGCTTCCGAAAGTATGAGGCAGAAACCCTTGTTGTCATCAATGATCCAAACAGGAATGCGGTTCTTCTCAATATGTGTGGAACTCATTGGCATGTTCAGTCCTCAAGCTTGGTCACTGCATCGATAAACGCAGGAAGGTACACGCGAAACGTTGTGCCCTCGCCTACGACGCTTTTGACAGTAATGAACCCTTTGTGACTCTTAATAATTCCCTGGGCGATGGACAAACCCAGTCCCGTGCCATCGCCCTGCTCCCGTGTCGTAAAGAACGGTTCAAATATCCTGTCGAGATCCTCCTCCCGAATTCCTTTTCCCGAGTCTGTGACACTCACTACGACATAGGGTCTGAGATTCTGCATCTGGATGGTATTCAAGGAGATTCTCATCCGAGTCAACACCCGCAACCCCCACGGACAACATGCCTCCTGCCGGCATGGCATCCCGGGCGTTGACGCATAGATTGAGAAACACCTGCTTCAATTGGTTCACGTCTCCCAGAACAAACAACTGCTCGCCATCCAGCTTGCGTTCAATGCGTATTGTTTCCGGTAGACCTTGTTTCACGATGCTGACGACCTGCTCGAGCACCTCGCAGACATTCAGCCTGACACGCTCGCCTACGATCCCACGGCCGTAGGTCAGAATATTCTTCACCAGTTCCAAACCGCTATGAGCGCTTTCTTCCACCGCCTTCAGGATTGCTAGGCTCGATTCATCCGACATCCTTGGCCTCAGTAAATGGATCGACATTGCCACTGGCGCAAGAATGTTGTGCAGGTCATGGGCCATTCCTCCCGCCAGTAACGCAATGCTCTCCATCCTTTGCGCCCGGATGAACTGCGACTCCAGTCGTTTCTTCTCCGTAATATCCGAGTTCACAATCAGAACCAAATGTTTGTCACCGGACGCCTTCTCGACGGTCCGCCAACGGCTCTCCACCAATATTTCTTTTCCGTCGTTCCGTTTATGATGCTGCTCCCCATTCCACTCACGGAACTGTTGCACGTCCTCCATCGCTTCGCGAAATTCCTCGAGCCTCGAACCACTATACAGAAGCCGGTCAATGGTACACCCAAGAATTTCCTTGCTTGGCCATCCGTACATCAGCTCCGCACCGGCATTCCAGAACATAACCACCCCTTTGTCGTCGACAACCATAATCGCGTCCTGCGTTTGATCTAACAGAGCGCTCTGCTCCCTGATCTTTTCTTCATACTGCTTGCGCTTCGTAATGTCGACAATAACAGCCTGCGCGAGATGATCGTCGTCAGTCGTCTTGGCCGAGAAGAGAATCCACAGCTCGTCGCTGTCCCGCCGCATCGTCCGAATCTCGTATTCAGCGATGAATCCATCCTTCAAAAGCGACTGCCGAATGAACTCAAGTGAGGAGCTCGGCAGGTTCACAATGCACTTTTCTAACTCTGCCTGCGAGCCGCATCCAAACAACACCTTAATTGCCTCATTCGAGTCGGCGATTGTCCAAGTGTCGAGTGAGAATTTCATGATCCCAGCGAAGGAGTTGTCGAAAAGGCTTCGGTATTTTTCCTCACTCTTTCTCACTTCCTCAAGCTTGGCCTCTTGGGCCTGCACGATTCGCCGGTGACTATGCACAATCACCACGACATAGCCGACAGCCAGCATGAGCAAAATCAGGCTGCCTCCAGCGACAACCCACAATATGTCTACACCTTGGACTTGCACAACATCCCCATTGTATAGAAGAGATTTGCAGTGATGAGCAATGCCCAATTGACATGCCAAGCTGCAACAAAATATGACTCCCCAAGCCGCAACAATTGGTTACTTAGACCCACAACCACCAGCGTGCCAGCGGAATAGAGAATCACGCCTATGACAACCCAGAAGACCGGACGCTCACGCAGATGAGAGCGTTCGTCTTGCAGTGCTGCTTGTAGGGTAATCAGGCACATGACAATCAAAAATGTCCGCGAGATTATTGCCAATCCACTGTTGATATAGTTAGGATCACGTAGCCAGATCATGTCCACAACCCAAATGAGAGCGTAGAAAACTCCCAGTGCCATCAGAACATGCCGTACACCTCTCGGTCCAACAGAGAAATAGAAGACAGTGGACAACAAAGAAACCTCTAATACGCTGTAATAGTCCGTAATGAAGTAGTTCCTCACTCTCAAAAGACCGAGGAGATACTGCGTAGCAATGTTGATGCACGCCAATATACACAACACCGTGAGCACCCGTATGGCCTTGCTGAGGGCTGAGAACTTTTTGATGCCCACTATGGCAGGCACTGAATAACTCACGAGATGGACGTATCCGAAAATAGGATTTGGCATAGTTCCCTATCTGTTCAATTGACTCGGAGCACCACAGAATGGCGGACACGGCCAGCCAATATCGCCCAGGATACCGCTGGTGATATCATTGCCGCCACCATCAACACCGACGAGAACCAGGTTCGATGTCCCATCGTCGGCCTTGCCGTAATAGCACCGGATTCCAACGCAACCGGGCTGTGAGAGGATTTTGTCAAAGATGTTCTTGCCGAAGTACAGGCTTTTGATCGTCGGCGCTGCCGGGAAGTTTTTGAAGTTCTGAACGTACTTCACCGCTTGATCGAGAGTGATGACGTGGTTTTCATTGCCAGTGTACTGCTGGGGATGTGCACCGACCTTTGCGACACCAAGCACAAGAAGAAGCGTCACCGACGAGCTGACAACGGCAACTGCCAGCAATGTAAGAAAATTTCGTTTGTGTGTTCTCATGGCAATCTCCTTATCGATGAGATGAAATGGAGGGCTCCCTGATCGCGGATATCAGTGCCTCCATAAAAAGTGTTTGTTCCGCTTCGAAATTGTATTCCTCGGTGAAGAAAAGCGCAATACCTAAAACTAGGTATATTTCGAAAATCTGGAATTTTGCCACTTTCGTCACTTTGGCCGCGCTTAAAACCGACGGAGTGACAAAAGCCTTGCAATCATTGGGTTTCTCTTGAGGCTGAGACGCCAAGATCGGAATTCAGGGAGGCAACAGGTGGGCAGAAGACTTGACGGAGTACTCGCCGTTGCTTGGATGTCAACCACGAAACTCGAGCTGACCGAGCTTTCTGGTGACTCTCTGAACGAGGAGCTTTTCCATCGATATGGCAATCAGGATCAGTGCCCCGACCGATCCGATGTAGGCAAGAGTGTCCCCGTAGACAAAGAACGAGAAGAAGAGCAGCACCCCCATCAGCAGGAGCGGTCCGAGGAACAACACGGCGCCGAGCATCGTCGCGCGCTCTCCAAGCTGGCGCGGCACGGAAAAAGGCATCTGAGGATTGACAAGCAAGAGGATTTGCAGGTATGAATAGCTGAAGAGCAGAAGAACAAGGACATGCATCAACACGTGAAGGACGTTCTGGAAGTAGTACAGGAATACCGCTCCAAGAGCCAACACATAAGGGACAACGAAAAACCAGAACAGGATTCTCTTGACCGAAAGAACGAGCCGGACTTTTTCAGCTGGCGTCACAAAAAAGATCCACGATGCAAGGAACGATTCGGATCGAGTGACGGCTTCTTTGATCGTCATGGGGAACAGGACAACAACCAGGTACAGCAGCGCCGAATTCCCGAGCGTCTTCCAATCAGGATTGAAAGGGTCAAAGAGCCGGCCGCCACCACGCAGCCCCATGAGGATGTACAGAATGGTCAATGGAATAATCGCCAGAACACCCAGCCGAAAGCGAGTATCGTGCTTGAATTGAACCCTGATCAACGTTGCAATCGCACGATCCTCGGGTCGGCCGAACAGAACACCTCGATTCTTCGATTTTGTAGTCGTAGGAATTTTGTTGTCCTCGGGCACCGTGCTGGCTTCAGCCAGGCTTTCAGCATACGTCAGGGAAATCTTCGAGAACGCAATCGGTATGACACCAAGAAAGAACAACACCCCAACGACCGCAACAGCGATGGAAGCCAGATGAAGCGAACCAGTTGCGACGTCAACGAATGCACTGTACCAGCTCATAGGCAGGAGATAAATCCACCATGGTTTGAGTCTTGGAAGATCTGTTCCAGCTTTCTCGATCAACGACGGAAGCAGACTGTAGCTTCCATAGATGATGAAGGACATAAGAAGCTGGAGGTACGAAAGAACCCTGTTGAGCCTTTGAATGTGCACATAGCGCAGGATTGTCGCGTACAAGAGGATCATTGCCATGCTTACCCCAACACCCACCATCAGAAGTGCCACAAACCCCGCGACCATCGGCGTCGGATCGAACCACACGAGGCTTCCTGGAATGTGGCGCCGAATCCCAAAAACGACAACCGATGGCAATCCAAGCGTGAGGGTGTACAGAAGCACATACATCACAGCAAACGTAACTTTGGCGGCAAAGTACGTTCTCGAAGAAACAGGCTGAACGCTGAAGATATGATAGTCTTCTGGCGCAACGACAATCGTTCCAAATTCAATGAGCATCAACGAGCCCACCGTGAATCCAACGATGGTAAAAATGATCAGGGAGGACCAGAACAGGTCATGGATTTTGAAGACAAAGCTCGTCATCACCAACCCAAGCACACCATACAGGAAGAACGAAAGGACGAGGGAATAATTCATATCCTTCGCGCGACTCGAAGAAGAATCGAACCGGAGGGAAGATTGACGATTGGCCAGTCGAATTGCTGTGCGGAGGAGCGCCTTCCACTGGTCAAAATCGATGTTTTGGGCGGAGAAGATTCTCTTCAGCATCATGAACCCAGAGCCTCGAGAAAATCCTGTGCCGATTCACGAGCGTCCCGCACGCCTGTCAGTTTGGCGAAGGCTTCTTCCAGGGAGTGTTGACCGGTCGATTCAGCAATCTCGCGCGCTGTCCCCCCTGCAATGAGCAACCCATGATCAATGATGGCGATGCGGGTGCAGATTCTTTCGACGACCTCGAGCACATGCGACGTGAAAAATATGGTTTTACCTTGCGCGGAAAATTTCTTGAGAAGCTCTTTGAATACCAGCGCTGCATTCGCGTCAAGTCCGTTCAGCGGCTCATCAAGAAAAAGCACCGGCGGATTGGGAATGAGCGCGGCAGAGATGAGGATCTTTTGCTTCATGCCTTTCGAGTATTGTTGAAGCCTCGCCCCGCTATCATCCCACAAACCGAAAAGGTGCAGGAATTCCTCCAGCCTCTTTTCTGCAACCTGCCGGTCCATATGATGCAGATCAGCGATGAGCCGAAGGTACTCCCATCCGGTGAGGCTTTCGAAGAGCGCCCCCGACTCCGGAACGTAGCCAATCCGCTTCTTCACTTCTATGGGGTCCTTGAGAATGTCGTAGCCCGCGACACGTGCGCTTCCCTGCGTCGGAAAGATCATGCCCGTCAGCATCTTCACCGTCGTAGATTTCCCTGCACCGTTGGGTCCCAGGAAGCCAAAAATCTCCCCCTCCCGGACCGAAATGTTCAGGTCATTCACAGCGAGTCTGGAGTCGTACTTCTTCGACAGGTGTTGTGTCTCGATCATCAGAATTATCCTCGCGCTCGTAAGCTGTTCATTCGAACGACCTGAGATGTCGTTTGCGCTGCTTGGTCAAACTGGATTCCAGAATCAATTCTCCATCAACCATCCTCCATCTCCCAATTCCCTCTCAATACCTCCAGGTCTTAATATCACTCCCCGCAGGTGCATACTGCATAATATGCTCTGCCATGATTTGCAGGAGCTGTGTTGTTGTGTAGGGATGCCAGCCGTGACCTCCACGTGCACCATAGGTGAACGAGCCGGCATAGTAGGGATCTTTCATCCCCTCCAGAAATTCCTCGGTGAAGTAGACACCGACGTTGAGGGAGAAATCATCCATGCGACCACATATGACGTGCAGCTTCCCAACGAGTTTGGGACCGATGTCCTTCCAGTGTGTCTGCAGGTAATAGCGGAGATCAAAATGTTCCTTCCAGGTACTGCGCAACGGTTGAATCGATCTCTCCGGTACTCTTGTTGAAGAGCGGCTTGGAATATCCATCATCACCAACCGGGCCGAATACCGCACTCCAGATGTCGAGTTGTTCACCCGATCGCCCCTTTGTACCGTGGACCAATTCCATCCTGTTGCGCTGCTGCGAGGTCAGTATGGCTTCACCGGTCTCCGGAGATCGCGTGTTGATGGTCGGCACCGTATACCAATCATGCTGTTTGTAGAACGCGTTCTTGTCCTTGTAGATGTCGATCCCTTCAACGTTCCGGAAGTCAAGCGGATCGGGCGAGAAGGACCACGTCCCGGCATAGAAATCCGGATAGAACACCTGCAATGCAAACGACTCCCAGCCGCCGGTGGAGCCGCCCGTCAGCACATGGGCATAGGCCTGAGGAATGCAGCGGAAACGTTTTTCGATCTCAGGGATCAGTTCCTGGTGGACAGCATCACCGTACGGACCGTTGTTCGCGGAATTCACGGCATACGAGTCATCAAAGTACGGTGATGGATGCTGAAGCGTGACGGCTATGAACCTCGGCAGATCCTCGGACGTCCACTCCTTGTAGAAGTCCCCGTTTTCTCTGAAGCGGAATGGCGGGGCGTGCGTGAAATGTCCCTGATCATAGATCGTCGGATAGTGAACGGATGGATGATCATCATATCCCTTCGGCAACAGGACGGTCGCTCCAAGGTAGATTGGCTGCCCCCAGAATTTCGTCAGGATTTTGCTTTGGATCTTGATCCGTTTAACCCATTTGGTATCCTTCGGAATCTCAATCGGAGGCAGAACCCTGGTCACTTCAATCTTGATGGTCTCATTTTGTCCCGGAGATACCGTCAGTTTCTTCACCTCACTCACCAGGTTGCCCGGCGAGTAGCGCCAGTCTTGACCTTCCCACTGATCCATGTGCATCCAGAGCGTGCGTCCGTCAGACCGTTCAAACTTCGTATACTTATGCAGCACCGCCTGAATTCTGTAGTCACCGGGCGGAAGCTCCGACAATCGCTCAATCGGGTAGCCGAGCGTCGTTTCATCGATTGTGACAGCTGAACCTGGCTGGAGCTGCTCGAAATCGACACCGAAGAGTTGAACACCATAGCGGCCGACCCTGAGCCTCGGCTCAATCGTGTCCGTCCGTGCGATAGCAAGGAACATGCGTCCCGTCAGCGGCGCCGCATTGACCGATTTGGGAAACGAAATCTCGAAGCGCAGGCCAGATCTGCCCACTTCTCCGGCGAGCGCTCGCGGCGCGACAATGACGGCAACAAACACGATGACGGTTAATATCCTTGTCAAACCAGAGCGCGTTGTGTATGCTTGGTTCATCATCTTCTCTCAGTTGGTTGTGTTGACTGTCGATCCGGGCACGGGATTCTACTTTCGTGGCGCTCGCTCAAGGCTATCGATCGGGGATCTGCCTTCATCAAATCCCTCACCGCTGTGTACTACTGCACGAGCCCGGTCTTCCCCAATTCGGTTATCGAAGGTTTCGGCAAACTCCATCAAGATCCGTGGACGCTGCCGGTCTGGTAGTTTCATCGATGAAGTTAACGACCTCTTGAGGCAAAGTCCAGCCCAATTCACTATCCTGCAAGCTGGCAGGTGTTCGCGTGAGAAATAACGAGGTGGAAGACAGGTATTCCTGGTGCTCGCCTTCCGACGGTGTACGAGGAGGTGCACAATGTTGGCGCAGCTAGGGGCTTTCGCCAGCGTCTCGTACACTCTGGCGGACGTACCGAGCCTGCACACGCGCAGTCTCCAGATGCTTCAGCGCGGGGCGTTCTGCTTGAGGTAGGCGACGATCTGACCACGCTGTTCCTCGGTCATCCGCGTGACCGTTTGCTGCAGGAGTCTTTCGAAGGCTGCAATTTCTTCCGGCGAGCCGGGGTAGCCGATGTTCTGATTGTTCGGCATGATATTAGAGTTTGCAAGCCTCTGGCCATTCCCGTCATAGAAGGCATAGAGGGGCAGCCGGGATTTTGCCCCGCCGAGATTGTTCATGATCTGCTGGCCCCCGGGGTTTTCCAGGTCCTTCTTGTTGCCGATTTCATGACATCAAGCCTGACGACCACGTAGCTCGCTTCGATGATATTCTTGATCGCCGGGTTCTCAAGCACAGCATCCAGTCGCTTGCACCATCCGCACCATGAAGCATGGAAGAACACGAGAACATTCCTGCCTGTGGTCCCGGCTTGTTGAATAGCGGCGCCAAGGATATTCTGCGTGGGTTCAGGTTTGCTGACCCGGCCGTAAGCAAGAGCGGTAACAGGGGGAAAAGAAGTATCAATGAAGGAAGAATTCGACGCCTGAGCCCATCTCCCTTTTTGGGTTGTTCACTCCCACGAACTTGCCGACTGGTGCAGTCGGACCAATATCGGAGAAGCGAATTCAACATAATGCAACACGACCAGCTTACGAGAATTTCCTCAAAATACATTCACGGAGTAGAACGTGCATTCATGGATTGGGAGGTGAAAACGTCCGATTCTCCGAGATGCGTATCACATTTGAGGGTGTCAACCATTGAGAGTTGCGACGCATCTAGCTCCAATCGTCTTCACCTTTTCGTTTATTGATCACGGGCAAGTGGTTGATTTTTCTGGGCTGCATTAATTCCTCTCGCGATTCTCGTTTTGATTCATCACTTTTCTGGTCGTTGAAATTTGCGTGAGCGCAGTTCCAAACTGAAAAGTGCCGATCTCATCGACCATTTGCGGAACTTTCCATTGCAAAAGATGTTGTTATTACAGATATTGGAGTCAAGTTTTTACCATCCACATACCATGTTTTACCATCCACATACCATAGTAAGGAGTGAGTTATGATGAAGAGAATTCTCGTCTTGGTGCTTGCGCTGTGCGCCATTTCACTGGCGTCCTTCGCACAATCCACGACTGCGAACGTGACAGCAAACGTCAATGCCACGTTGACAATCACTAATACCGGTGCTTTGAACCTTGGAAACGTCTCACAGGGTCAAACCGTCACGATCACCTCGTTGACCGCGGGAGCAGCGACATTTACGATTCAAGGAGCCGCGAGCGCTGGAACGACAGTGACAGTCGCGGGGCCAGTAGGGGGACAGCTGACCAGCGGTGCAAACAACCTGCCTTTTACGGTACAGACTCCACGCTACAATACCGTCAACACCCAGGCGACATCAACTGCCTTCGGTCTGGTCACAGGAGGCTCTACAACTACCTCAGCCGGTGGCCAACTGTTCCTGTGGATTGGTGGCTCAGTTACCGCAGCTGCATTACAAGTGCCCGGATCATACACCGGTGTCATAACTGTCTCGTTCACGCAGCCGTAGTTAAACCCAGTTGTTTTGTTTGAAGAAGCCCGGATTTCCTCAGAAGTCCGGGCTTTGCACTTTCATGGTAATTCTTTACATTGGGCTGGCACCATTGGATTCTCATGCCTACACGCAACCTCATACGACCTTTCATCACAAACCGAGAACAATGTATCCTGCTGCTGTTATTGTCGCTGCCGCTTGTGCACTCTATCGCGCAAATGCCGGTGCGGCTCGCCACCCTGAACGAGCTATCGATTGGCACAGTCACCGCCGGTCGGACTCTTTTGATTCAGCCCTCTGATGCTGGCGCGGCGAAATTCCAAGTAGTGAGTGACAAGGACACAACGGCAATCATTCGGTTTTTTCTTCCTTCGCAATGTCTGTCGCTGCAGGGGAATGATCAATTGCGTGTCGAGTTTACAAGTGATGGGGCTGCTTGGTCCACCCAAGACGCGGTGTCTGGGTCAACAATGTTCGACCCACGCCAACCACTGACTCTGCAGCTTCAACAGAACAGGCCCGTGTATATATGGGTCGGGATCGCGGCATATCCTCACCGCTTTCAACAGGCAGGACGATATGCGGCGAACATTACACTCACCGTCATTTCCTTGAGGTAACTACGATGCGCCGATTAACGGTCCTCGTCGTTGCGGTCTGTTGCCTTACGATTGCACAGGCACAGATATCCGTTGCGCCTCCGGTAATATTCCTGAATTCCACAAACCGATTCGGGAGTTTGACTGTCGAGAATGGCACCGATGTAGTGCAGGAAGTTTCAGTCGCTTTCCGTTTCGGCTATCCGAGTTCAGACTCACTGGGGAAAATGTCGATGCGCTATGATGATTCATTGGAGGCAAGGCGAAGCTCCTGCGCACCATGGCTGAGGGTTTTCCCAAAGAAATTCACTCTTGCGCCCCGCCAACAACAGACCGTGCGCATAGCAGCGTCGGTGCCGAGCGGACTGTCGGATCGCTTGTTTTGGACTCGTTGCATAACGACTGCTGCGCCCCAGCAGCAATTCGTTGATACCGTCCAACGGGGTATCACAACAAAGATCAGTTTTGTGTTCGAGCAGGTGACGACCGTTGTGTTCGCGGTAGGATCACCGCGCCCTGCCGTTGAAATAGAGGGGAAAGGAGTTCGGCTGGATTCCCAGTTTGCTGCTGTTGTTTGGTACGCACGCTTGAGGGGGAACGCACCATTTTTCGGAACTGCCGTCACGAAAATCTTCGATTCGAGTGGCCGCCAGGTGGATGAAACGACAGAGACCCTTGCGATCTATGTTAATATGATGAAGCGATCTGAATTCAAACGCTCGGTCTTAGGTCGGGGCTCTTATACCGCGGAAGTCACGCTGCTGAGCAAACGAAACGACATCGCACCTGAAAACATCGTCCAGCTCCAGCCCATCACCACTCGCTTTACGATCCTTATTCCCTAGCTGACGATATCGGACGAAATGCTGAATCGGCTTGTGTTGGTTCTGCTTCTCGCAGCAACCCTCGGAGTGGGTACTGTTTCCGCACAGAACGCAGCTGAGAGTCAGGGCGAAGAAGCCATTCTCTCGTTTGAATATCCGCCGGGGGGCGTAAGCACGATCGTCATTGGCCAGCTTGCGAAAGGTCGGGTCCTCCTTCCTGTTGCAGACATCTTCCAGGCGCTCGGTATCAATGTGAGGGTTGGGAGTAGTGGCACTGGCATTACAGGATTCTTTATCTCGGAAGACACGCCGTACGAAATCGACACGAAATCCCTCAAAGCGGTCATCAAGGGTCAGACTCTGCGACTTACGAACGCCGATTTCCTTCTCGTGGGACCCTCGCTTTATCTTGTGCCTCCGGTCTATGAGAAGCTGTTCCATCTCCATTTTTCCATTGACATGTCAAGGCTGGTGTTATCGCTGGAAACCAGTGCCAATCTCCCAGTAGTCGCGGCACGCAACCGGGAACGCAATGCGCGATTCCTCGCCACCATTGAACCTGCTCGCCAACAATATCCGCTCATGTATCCACGCTCCCAACATCTGTATAATGGCACCCTTTTGGATTATTCGTTGACTGCAGCCTCCTCCTCGGGCAAGCAGTCCTTTGCATACGATCTTCGAGCGGGAGCGGAGTTGCTCTACGGAGACTTTCAGATCGGGGCACTGGGCAGTTACGAGCCGGGTTTGCGAACTGGGTCGACATTGGATGTCCGTTGGCGTCATGCGTTTCAAGGGCTTTCCTCTTTGACACAGGTATTGGTAGGAGACCTTAACGCATCCGGCGTTCAGCAATATCAATTCCGGGGAATCCAGGTGTCCAACGAGCCTCTGCAGCCGCGGGAGTTCTACCAAACGTATCTCATCGAAGAAACTACCGTCCCCGGCTGGACCGCGGAATTGTATCTCAACGATCAATTAGCAGGTGTCACGACGGCAGATGCCCGGGGGCGCTATCGATTCAACATTCCACTGACGTACGGCACGACCGAATACACGATTCGTCTCTACGGCCCATCGGGGGAAGCGCGCGCGCAACGTCATCGACTGCAAATTCCCTTCACGACCCTGCCACGCGGAGAAGTCATCTACACATTGAACGCGGGCAAGACCACCCAGCAGGCGGACAGGATCCTGCAAGGCTCTATTGCAGCCGGTCTCACGACATTTCTGACCTGGAACGCCGGGCTGGAACAAGTGAGGGATTCTCTCTCCAGCCTTCTCGTTGCTTCGACCGGCATGGCCGTACGTGTGGGAGAGACGTACACCATCGGCCTTCAGGCTACCCCTTCTCTCCAGTACCGGGCGGAGATAAACGCCATCTATCCTTCTCAGACGTCGTTTACTTCTTCGCTCGCATTCTACAGCCGGAACCCATTTTACAATCCTTCCGATAGGCTCAGAGACTTGCAGGGTTCCCTCTCGCTTCCACTCCACACTGCTTCTGCTGTCTACTCTGTGCGCCTCACTGGAGGCAGAACGAATTTTTCTGCGGGTGTATTTGACAGGGCGGACATTAGCGCGACCGTGTCAACGGGTCCGATGATATCCACGCTCGAGATTCATGCAACCAGAAGCCAGATTGAGTCTGAACCTGAAATCGTACGACCGTTGGCCCAAGCATCGATTCTCGAATTGATTCCCGTTGGTCGTTTCGGGCTCGGCTTTCTCGACGCAGCGCTCGCTGGTCTCAGCGCGGGCTACGATCTTCATCGGAACACCTGGGATAATGTTGTTGTCGATCTCTCAGCGTCGATTTTCCGCCATGGACATCTGCAGCTGTCTCTACGCCGCGACTTCAACCTCGCGACTTCATCGACTTCATTACAGTTCGTGTACGAATTTGGTGCAAGCCGCAGTACAACGTCGGCTCTCTTTGACGGTTCGCGGGCATACTCACAAAACATCCGAGGCTCTGTGTTCGTGAACAATGCCTTGACCTATCGACGGTTTTTCGACAGAGAATGGGTTGGGAAATCCGGCGTACGGTTCCGGTCATTTCTCGACTACAATGGTAATGGGGTTCTTGATCCCGGGGAGAAGCTCCTGACGGGAGTCAACGTAAATCTCAACCGAGCATTTGCGGCTCAGCAGGCCACGCCCACTGCTCGTTACGCCTGGGACCTTCTTCCCTACAATCGATACGATGTCGAGGTCAACGACCTCGGTATAGAGAACGGCGTTTGGGTTCCGCGGCAGAGGAGGTTTTCGTTTGTGACCGAGCCGAATGTGATGAAGCCCATCGATATCCCGTTTGACGTTGTTGGAACAATCGAAGGAACCGTACTCAAGAAAACGCCTTCGGGCATGCAACCGGTGCCGGGCTTGAAAGTCCAGGTGGCCCGCATTAACGGAACCTTCAGAAAAACCATTCCGGTGTTCCGCGACGGCAGCCTGTACTTCATGGGAGTTCCACCTGGATGGTACACCGCGAACGTCGATTCAACCCAACTCCGGATTCTTGGACTACAGTCGGACCCGGGCATCATGGCATTCGTAATCAGGATTACAAAGGAGGGTGACTACGTCGGAAACCTAGACTTCATCCTGCGTGAGGAAGAAGGAAAGAAACACTGACCGTCATAGGTAAATTGTAGAAACTTCATTTCTTAGATCCGCTGGCTGATGCGATGCTTCTGGCATCGCGTCATTTTAGCAGAATTCCGGCATTATATTCCCAACTGTGACTAAACCTGGCCCTGCCTCTGCGGCACGGTCCTTGAGCTTTCTCATACTGAATACGTATGAGAAACAAGCTCATGATAGGTCTTTTCATCCTTGCCGCGGCTCTCCATGTTCCCCACGGGGTGAGCGCACAACATCTGACTTCCGCTGTATGCCTGGTTCAGGCGACTGTTGTTCCGCCGCGTGACGGTGAGCGCCATGACTATCGAGGAGGGTTCAATCTCTCAAGCACCGCACAAGCGGACGGCATTGATTCTCTCCGGCGAAGGTGTTCTTCAACTGAAGGTCGACAGTGAAGAACCATTTGAGGCCGCAACCATTGAACTGAAGCAGGAATCAAAAGAAATCAATCACAGGGCATTCTCCAGAATCAACAAGATGAGACTTGAGTATTTGAGTAGTTGATCTGATCCCACGTGCAGGCTCACTACACCGCGTGAGCTTCTCTCTCTACCAGGCATTTCATTTTTTCCTCTCTCATCGATTGTCAACCGTAGAACGACATTTCGCATATCCATCACATTTTTCTATTCGCTCGTAGATGAAAAGAGGCGTGACCTCAGACGTGGAAGCCCATTCCTGAACCCAATGTTACACAGGCTTGGAGAACAGAAATTCCTTTTTCTGGGGATTAACGGCGAATGTGAGAAGAGGGACTGGTTGCATCGCTCACAGTGCCTGACACACGAGTATCTTTGAGGATCGTGTAGAACATCGGTTCGATTTCCACAAGGCCACTCTCAATAAAATATGAGATACCATCGCCAAACGAATGCAGAATCACAACAGCGTTGACATTGGCATCCTTCTCAGTGGCTTTAAGCAGGCGCATCGTCATACCCTTGTTGACAAGGTTGACGGCTTTGTAGATTCGCGGAGGTTCTTCAGTTCCCAGTCAGGCTGTTGACCCTGGCGCATCAGCAGGAACTGCGCGGTAAGATAGGAGGAAACGGATCGAAAGAAGGTCTCAATGGAATTGGCAAAGGGAAGATGGAATCGTGTCATCGAGCGCAGCTTGTCCATAACCGGACAGTCACTCGTGGACATGTAGATCCCGATGATCGCACTGAGACCCTTTTGGAGGGTTGTCTTCTTGAAATACGTCCGTTGCTCGGTCTCGACAGTAACGGCAGCCGCCTCATAGGAGGTTGCGTCGTGGAAGGACTCCACGAGTTTCGCGAGACTCATCGCAACCGGGCAGAACTCAACAGAATCCGGCAGAGGGCAGTTCTCGCACTGTTCGTACTTCAGCCTGGTCCACTCCGGTTTCGGATTCGGATCTTCCCGTAGCAACCTCAGCGTCTTACTGTCGAGCACAACTTCAAATTCTTTTTCCCTACCGTCATCGAAATTGAATTTGTACAGGTATCGTATTTCGCTCGGTTCTTTTTTCAGAGGCATTCATGCGCCGACATCCGTGCGGCTTTGGAGCTTCAGCCAACAGGATTACTTCGTCGTCCCTTTTCGAATTCCCTTCAGTTGCTCCGCAAGTTGCGCGGAATTGAGATCCCCACCGCTCGGAGTGCCCATGGTCGCAGCACGCTTCGAGAAATCAACAAGAAGCTTGAGCTTTGTTTCGATTTTGTCGCAGAGATCCCTGGCGCTAGCCAGAATCTTCTTTCTCTCCTTGTCAGCATCCGGGGCAAGCTTCGAAGCCTGATCCACCATTGACTGGATCTTCTTCAATGGATCCAGCAGATCTTCGGAGAGTATCCCGAGATACTCCTGCTGTACTTCCTGGAGTGCCCGTTCCGACGATCGTGACCGCACCAGGGACCGAAGCCGCGTCACGAGCTCAGTGGTATCGACAGGCTTGACAAGGTAGTCCTTGGCCCCGATCTTGAGACATTCAATCGCAGTGCTGAAATCGGCAAAGCCGGTCAGCATGATGGTCTCGGTCTGGGGGTATTTTTGACGGATGATCGTGAGCGCCTCGATGCCACTCATCCTCGGCATGTTGATGTCGAGCAGCACAGCGTCAACTGGCTTCGCCTTCAGCTTCTCGAGAGCTTCTTCTCCATCAGCAGCAACATCGACATCAAAACCTGCCGACTTCAGTTTGAATTTCAGTGAGAGGCGGAGGCTTTCCTCATCATCCACCACTAGAATTCGTTCATTCATAGGATCCTCAGGAAATGTATGGTAGTTAAGATTCTGCCGCTGGCAACGTGAAGCTAAAGGTGGTTCGCTTGCCAGGTTCGCTCTCTGCGACCACGCGACCTCCCTGCGCTTCGACAATCAGTTTGCAGATCACCAGGCCGAGGCCGGTTCCTTTCTGTTTCACGATCTTCGCTGACGAGGCTTGTTTGTACCTCTCAAAGAGCAGGGGCAGCTCCTCGGGGGCGATGCCCACTCCGTTATCCGTCACACTGATGCGAACGTAACGCTTCGTCTTCGAACCTTCGGCGGTGATCACTTCTTCGCTGTGACGGCCTGCTTCAAGGGTAATGGCCCCCCCGCTCTTCGTAAACTTCAGGGAATTGCTCAGAAGGTTCATGACCACCTGTTCCGTTTTCGCGGCATCGACATAAACGTCCGGCAACGGTTCCTCGATCTTCTTCACAAGCTTGACATTCTTCTGCTTGAACTGAATGTCCATCTGCCTGAGCACCGGGTCAACAAACCGGCCGATGGGAACTGCGTTCTTGTCGAAGGCGATCGTTCCGGCCTCGTACTTTGACAAATCGAGGAAGTCACCGATTAGTTCCAGCAATTTCTTCGATGAGGCATGTGCGGAGTTCAGCAGCTCGAAATGATCGTCATTGAGGACGCTTCCTTTTCCCGTTTCCTGCAGGAGCTCGATGACGCTCTTGATGCCGATGAGGGGGCTGCGAAGATCATGGACGAGCATCGCCATGAAGTCGGCTTTGGTACGTTCCAATTCAGCCTGTGCACGTTTCAATTCAATCAGCATCTTCGTCCGGACCAACAGCTCATCGGTGTCAATCGGCTTTGTCAGATACTGTTCAGCGCCAAGAGCCAGACCGGTGGCAATGCTGTCTGCATCCTTGCGCTGCGCTGTCAAAAAGACCACAGGAATCTTCGCCGTCGCCGGATTTGCCCGCAGACGTTTGATCGTTTCAAATCCATCCATCTCTGGCATCTGGATGTCCAGCAGGATGATGTCCGGCTGTTTCTGTTCCGCCACAACGAGGCACTCTTTGCCGCTCGTCGCACGTAACATCCGGACCGGTTTCCGCTTCAGGGCAAACTCGAGGAGATCCAGATTGTCTTCAGTATCGTCAACAACAAGTATGACTGGTTCGTTCTCTTGCATGGGGACCTCGTACCTACGTCGATAGTTGTGGCACGTTCAATATCTTCTTGATGGCATTCGAAATCGCCGCTGTGGTGAACGAATCCTTCAAGAGATAGTCAGCAACGTACGGATCAAGCTCTTTGCGGTCATCGTCCGTTAACGCTTTCCCTGTCAGCACAACGACCGGGATCTTGCTCCATTCTTCTTTCCGCTGGAGTTCGCGTATCACTGTAAACCCATCCATGGCAGGCATAACCAGATCGAGCAGAATCAGCGACGGGATTGACTCCTGGAGAATGTTCAACGCTTCCCCTCCCTGTGTAGCAATCTTCACATTGAGTCCGTCCCGCTTCAGCAGGTCTTTACACGCGAGGGCAAAATCCAGATTATCATCCACGAGCAGGATGTATTGACCGCCGGAGTGATAGTACTTCTTGACTAACGTCAGGAGCCGCTTCGGGTCGGTCGGCTTCATCATGACATCAACAGCGCCCAGGGAAAGGGCGAGCGGCCGATTGTCCACGATGGAGTGGATGATGACAGGAATTTCTCTCGTTACAGCATTTTGTTTCAGTTCGCGCAGCACCTGCCACCCGTCTTTTTTCGGCATCATGATATCCAGCGTGATGAGTGCAGGCTTCATCCTGGCAGCCAACTCCAGGCCCTCATCACCGGAAAGGGCCCCAACAATCGAATATCCTTCAGGAATGAGATACTTCCGCAGGATTTCGATGACATCGGGATCGTCATCAATGCTGAGGATCTGAACCTGGCTACCGGAAACAACCGGCAGCGGCATGGAAACAGGCGCTGAGGGATGCAATGGGGGCATCTCCGGACGCTTGATCGGTACCGGCTGGGGCTGCATCTCCATCAGTCGCTGGGGGAGCTGTGCAGGAACCGTGAGCGTAAACGTCGACCCTCTTCCCAACTCGCTTTCCACCGTCAGATTACCGCCGAGCATGCGAGCAAGCTTGCGGGCAATCGGCAAACCAAGGCCCGTCCCTTTGTATTTCCGCGTGCTGCTGCTGTCGACTTGCTGGAACTCCTCAAATACTTTCTCGAAGTTATTCTGTTCGATGCCGATGCCTGTGTCCTTGATGACAAACGCGACCATGCCATTCTCTTTTTGTTTCACTGTGATCGCGATACCCCCCTTCTCGGTGAATTTCCCTGCATTGCTGAGAAGGTTGACCAAGATCTGGCGCACCTTCACAATGTCCGTTGTCAACGCGGGAAGGTTCGCTTGAATATCCTGTGTCATGCTTAGGCGCTTGGATTGGATCAGCGGTTCCACGATCAACAGGCAATTCGAAAGGACGGTGGAGACATCTTCTGTCTCGACGCTCAACATCATCCTGCCGGATTCTAGCTTGGAGATATCAAGAATGTCGTTGATCAGCTGGAGCAAATGCTTGCCGTTCTTGAGCACTTTCTCGAGCGCCATCCGTTGATCCGGCGTCAGCGGGTCACCCGTAGGTCCAAGGAGAACAGAGCTGAACCCGATGATGGAGTTGAGCGGGGTCCGCAGCTCATGAGACATGCTCGACAAGAACTCTGATTTGACCTTGTACGCTTTCTCAATTTCCTTGTTCTTCGTGCTCAGTTCCTCGTTCCGTTTGGTGATTTCGACGGAAAGGCTCCGGGTTTCTTCATAATTCAGCGCGTTAGTGAGGGCAACCCCGAGCTGCGGAACAGAGTTGTTGACGATTTCTTTCTCCAGTTCCCCAAACTTTTTCGTCGCACCAAGGACAAGAACACCGAGGATCTCATCTCGAAACATTACGGGCACGGCGAGGATGTACGTCGGCACCAGTTCCACCAATCCGGTGTCCATGACGAAGCCCGATGCCGCCGGGATATCCTCCACTTCGATGATCTTCGCCTCCGTTGCACATTGACCCGGGACTCCTTCGCCGAAGGCCAGGCGTTTCTCTAACGTGCCGCCGGTTTTCAAGGCATAGCCGCTGACAAGCTCAAGAGCCCTCTGCCCGCGGATGACAAGATACAGCGCGCCAACGGCTGCACGCGTGTGCTTGCAAAGGATCTCCAGACCCTTGCGCTGCACTTCTTCCATGGAAGCAGAGGAATTCAGCGTCGTGACAAGTTCCGAGTATGCGTTAAGCCGGTTATAGTTGTTTCCAAGCAGCGCCGACATCTTGTTAAAGTCCGAAGCCAAATCTCCCAACTCATCGACCCGATGGAGGGCAATCGGCTCGAACTTGCCCGCCATAAGACTCTGCGTCCCCCCCTTCAAAAGGCGGATCGGCGTTGTAATCGAGCGTGTGAGCACGAAGCCCAATGCGAGTGCAAAGATGGCAAGCAACACATTGATAATAATGATGAAACTGCCCAGCCTGGTGCTGACACTGGTTGCCCGACTGAGATCATACTGTTGAACTGGCATACGCGCCATTTGCACATTCGCAAGAATAGCGCGCACGCCAATAAGCATCCCTGCGTCTTCCTCCAACCTCACGAGTTCTTGCAGCCGGCCCTCGAGATCTTTCACCTGTCCCTTCATGATACGTTCATCGCCCAACTGCACAAACTTGTCCCCTACATCCTGCTTCCACTGTTCGCACCACTCAACGACACTCTTTAAATCTCTTATGGACGCAGTATCTGTGAAAACCGAATCAAACTTCGCAAATTGAGTGCGCAGGTCTTTCCAGTCCTGCAGATAGTCCTTTTTGTCGGCGTGGCTACCTGCGAGCGCATAGCGAACCGCTGCAAACGGCATGTCATTGACCTTCGATCGTGTCTCCTCGAGCACCGTCAGCGCGCGCATATCCGACGAAGCCACGGAGAACTTGCTTTCGATCTCCGACAGATAATTGAGCGTCACGACGGTCATAGCCGTCAGGATGAGCAGCAACAACCCGAAGTTCGCCAGCACCTTCCAGAACAGTCTCGACTTGAGCATAGCACCTTCACAAGATCATATGAGCGCTTGAAGATTTGAGAGACGTCGTTTCAGAAACGACGACTTGATGTACTACATGAGGTACTTCTGGATGAGCGCAAGGAGCTCCTCCGGATCCATCGGTTTGGAGTAGTGCTCATCACACCCGATCTCCCGCGCACGCAGCTTATCCTCGGGCTTTGCCTGCGCCGTGAATGCAATGATGGGTATTTTCTTGGTTCGCTCATCCTTTTTGAGGATCGGGACAGCGTGCCATCCATCCATCACCGGCATCTGCATATCCATGAGGATAAGATGCGGCGGCTTTGCGAACGCCTTGTCAATTGCCTCCTGACCATTCTCTGCGAGCATCAGATCAACATCCATGCGACTGCGTGCGAGGACAAAACTGACAAGATCCCTATTATCTTCATCATCTTCGACGAGTAGTACAACCTTGCTCATACAGGCTCTCCTCTCAATTCTGGAAACTCTTCAGTGAAACGACTTACTGCCGACATCCCATCATTTCAGCGATGAGATGTATTCCCTGAACGACGTCAGCTTCTCGTTCATCATTGTCGTCAGCTCCTCGTAGTCTATCGGACGTTTGACAACGCCTTCGTTAGGCTTCAACTCAGACGACTTGAGTTGTGCAATCTCCTCCGTTTCGCCAATCAGAATAAACGGTATGTAGTTGAATTTTGAATTGGCGCGAATCACATGCAGGAATTTGATGCCGCTCAGTCCGCCGGGAAAATCCGTATCGCACAGGACAATGTTTGGGTTCACTTTCTCAATCTTTTCAAGCGCATTTTCCGGCTCGGAGGCCTGAACCACGGCAAACCCGGAAGATTTCAAACGAGATGTAATATCCTCTTTCGTGCCGATGGTTTTTGACACCAACAAAACCGTTCCTTTATATTGGTCTGCTACCAGGTCGAGAAGGAATTTTGACTCATTTTCGAGATACTCCGCCACGCTCACCTGGTATACCTTCCGCAACCACTCCAGGGTCGACGACGAACTGCGCAGGAGCTTGCGCTTTGCAATGACCTCTTTCACAGCCTTGCTGTACATGTCCAGCTTGACTTCTCGGATGATCGACTGCTCCACCTCCGCCGGGATCTCCAGGGAAATTGCAAGCTCGTGCAATGCGTGCGCCGCTGCGTCGACCGGAGCCCCGTTCACCCACGCTGCCTCGAGCGCGGACCGCAGTTGTTTCACCGAGTTTTGAAGGTTCAGCCGACTGATCTCTTCACGAGCCTTCTTCTCCTTTTCAAGGGCTTCCGTCAGCTCCTCGACCTGACGGCGCATGTCCTCGAGCTTTCGCTGTTCCTCAGCGGCACGTGCTTCCGCTTCCCTCCGACGCAACTCCTCTGCCTGCATCGCCTCTTCTTGCCGCCGCCGCAACTCCTCCATCATCTTCTCTTCAATCTGCTTGCGCAGACGCTCTTCGGCAACCGCTAACTCCTCAAATTCCTTCCTTCGACGCTCTTCCTCACCGATTTTAGCTTCGATTTGTTTTCTTTTCGTCTCTTCAGCGATTGCGCGCTGCTCTAGCTCTTTGCGCTTCTGCTCTTCCTCGGCCACCCGCGCTTCCAATTCCTTCCGCCGTTGTCCTTCATCAACGGCGCGGGCCTCAAGTTCCTTTCGCCGTTGTTCTTCATCCACGGCACGAGCTTCAAGTTCTCTTCGCCGCTGTTCTTCACTCGCGGCGCGGGCCTCAAGTTCTCTTCGCCTGCGCTCTTCCTCCCTGCGGGCAATTTCTTCACGCAGCCGTTGCTCCTCTGCAGCAATGCGCGCTTCCATCTCCTTTCGCCGCTGCTCTTCTGCTGCAATGCGCGCCTCCAGCTCCCTCCGCTTCTGCTCTTCGGCGGCTGCCCGAGCCTCAAGCTCGCGACGTCGCTGTTCTTCCGCCGCCCGGACTTCTGTTTCTCTGCGGCGGCTCACTTCGATGGCGATACGTTCTTCAAGCTCCTTGCGCTTCTGCTCTTCTTCAGCCACCCGCGATTCGAGCTCCTTGCGTCGCCGTTCTTCCGCCGAAGCAATGGTCTCAAGCTCCCGGCGACGACGATCTTCTGCGGCCCTGGCTTCTTCTTCGCGCCGCCGCTCATCCTCTGCCGCAAGGCGCGCCTCCAGTTCTTTCCGCCGCTGCTCTTCTGCAGCAATCCGCGCCTCGAGCTCCCTCCCACGCTGTTCCTCTGCTGCAGCCCGCGCCTCGAGCTCACGTTTCTTCTGGATCTCCGCTGCCAAGCGCTCGGCAGCTTCTTTTTGACGGATCTCCCCAAGCTTGCGTGCCGCTTCCTGACGCTTGCGTTCCTCTACCCGCCGTACCTGCTCCTGCGCCAGCAGGGCCTCTTCCTCCAACCGCAGATGCAATTCTTCTTCTGCCCGCTTGGCAGCTTCAACTTCTGCGGCAGGCTTCGACTCTTCTTCTTCCTTGACGGATGGCGGAGCAACTTCTGGCTCTTGTTTTTTTCCCCCTTTTTGAGCTGGGGGTGCAGCAACCGGAGGTTCAGGAACTGATGGAGTGCCTAGCGGCTGGGAAGTTCCCGCAGGCTCTTCCTTCTTGGTTTCGGTCTGCATCGGTGCTGCAGGCGGAGCCTCAACCGGAGGTGGAGGCGGTGAAGTCGGTTTGGGTGCGGATGGGTGAGGTTTCGGAATAGTGTATTGCGTTGGCGTGGTTTGCGCCGGGGCATGACCACTCGCCACATCCTTTTTCTTCTTTTCCTCGAAATACGCTATGCGATCCTGGAACGCATAGATGTAAACATTCGAAGGATCAAGCTCACGCGCTTTCTCAAGCTGCTGCCTTGCCAATTCGAACTGTGACTCCTTGAGGAACTTGTCCGCAGCGAGTAGGCATTGTCGAGCTGCTTCCTTCGCGGCATTGAGCCTAGCGAGGTCCTGGACAGTATTTAGGGTCTTGGCCGACACAACTAAGGAACGATCACTTCATTTCTTTTGGAGAATCTTCTGATTGATGATTCAGATGCAGTTGTAGACTCCCACGCGCAGTCGAGCATAACCAGCGAATCAACCCGTCCTAAGACACTTTGCCTTGATAGTGCACAAAAATTCCTTCAAAAGAAAGCCTTTGGTGCTTTCAAAGCAACGGCAAGCCAGAATATCACAGAATGGGGCAGTGTGGGAGGTCTGCGTTTGCCCTGTGTTCACAATTCCAAGAGTCGACGCAATCCCGTTCCTGAAATCGCCATCGATCCACTGAGGGCTGCACGAACGCAGCGGCTGGAGTACTCATCCTCTCGTGCGGAGGAGCGCACAAACACTTCTTTTCAACAACCTTCCTCTATCCGGAACAACCTGAGAGGGTTATTCCTCTCTTGGGTACAATCCTTCCCGCTAGTACGACATCAACGAAGAGTATGTAATTTTTTTATCTAAGTACTTTGGATGTTCGACGTCAACTTCGATCTTCTTGAAAAACGTCTGATAGTTCACTTTGGTATCAGGGTCGCTCGGCTCGACATAGAATACTTTTACAGTGGCAATGAAACCACTGATATTGTTCTCTGTCACAATTCTGCTGTAGCCGTCATAGTCATCGAAATCATCGAATGCCGTTATCGATCGATAGTTCCCCGTATAGCTGCTGTCAGGCATCGGACCGACTGCGGCCCGCTCGGCTGCTGACGGCCCCCATCCAAGAGGCGAACCACCGCTCGGCGAGCTGAATTGCGACGGTTGTAGCTTTCCCTCCGTATCTCCAATAGCATTCGCATCAAATGCCTTGCCCTGCGCTTCGGCCATGATATCGTTTGCAATCGATGCCGACGCTGTGTAGGCTTCCACCTTCAGGGTCGACTCATTATTGTCCACCAGCATGCGGTTGGCGCTGATGACGGACATGACGAGCAGCACAAACATGCCCATGGTGATCATTGTTTGACCAAGGTTCATAACAAATCTCCTCCCATCGCTGAGAACTTGGTGAGGCTTGTCATCGTATGTTGAATGAGCGTGATGGGTTTATTGCCATTGGTGTTCTTACTTCTCATCCGGTTTCTTCGGATAGGGATTTGGCACACCCCGTTCCTGGATGCTTTTGAGGTTGCCGTTCATCAACTCCTGCAAATGCTCCGTGTAGTTTGCATCCGTGAAATTCCCATGGAGAACATTAGCCATATCCAGCATCGACTTGACTGCCGACGCTATGACGCTGTATTCCTGCTTAAGGCCGCCAAACACCTGTGAAAGTCGCCGCTGTCCTTCGTCGGTCACAAAGGGCGTCAGTTTCGCTTCGTGCTCCCGGATATTCAAAGAAACCATCGAGAGCGAATTGTTCACGATCTGCGCGATGGATGCCAGCGTGCTGTGAAACGTTTCGATTGCCACGAGACTTTTCTCGCGCTCGCGTTCAATCGCTTCACGGTGTTCCTTCTCCTTTCTGAAAAGATGGCGCTCCACAACTCCATCAATGAGGATGCCGATGTGATCGATGTCGATCTGCTCCTTCCGGACATAGTCGTATGCCCCCAGCTTCATTGCTTCGACAGCAACACTTTCCGATCCTGCAGCCGTCATCATCACCACGGGCGTGTCAATCTTCTGCTCGTGCATCCATTGAAGCACATTCAGTCCGGAGATACCAGGCATTCTGTAATCAAGGACGATCACGTCAAACTGGTCGTGTTGAAGAGCCTCGAGCGCCGACTCCCCGGAATCCGCTGAACGGACTTTGTACTTCCCGCTTTCGGAAATCGCCTGCTTCATGGCGATCCGGAAGGCGTCGTCATCATCGACCATTAAAAGCGTGCGAACATTGCTGTTCGTTGGCGTAGCATTCATACTATTCCTCTTCCTCAATTGTTACACTGGCAATTTCCTCAAGGGTCGTCACACCTTTTCGCACCAACTGGAGACCCGACATTCGTAGGGTCTGCATGCCCCGGCGAATCGCCTCCTGCCTGATGGCTTCGTCATCCACGATATCGCCTGCCTGCAGAATCATCCTGCGAATCGTTTTGGTGAACGGAAGGGCTTCATAGATCGCTGTACGGCCCTTAAAACCTTTAATACAACTGATGCAACCTACCGGTCGACACATCTTCGCTGTGGCAATATCCTCTTCGTTCATGCCCAATTTCAGGAGTGCTTCCACCTCAGGCTGTTCAACCGGCGCTTTACAGCGGTCGCAGAGCTTACGGACCAGGCGCTGCGCCATAATGATGTTGATGGAATAAGCAATCAGGAACGGCTCAACGCCCATCTTATAGAGGCGTGAGACTGCACTTGCGGCGTCGTTCGTATGAAGCGTGGACAGCGTCAAGTGACCGGTATTGGCAAGTTTAATGGCTATCTCGGCAGTGATCCTGTCGCGAATCTCGCCAACCATCACGATGTCAGGGTCATGCCGCAGAATGGACCGAAGCGCGCCTTCAAAATCAAGCTTTGGGTTCAATTTGACCTGACGAGCCCCCTCGATGAAGAACTCCACCGGATCTTCGACCGTGAGGACATTGAGCGACGGGTCGATGATCGTGCGCAGGGCTGAGAACAGCGTGGTGCTCTTTCCACTTCCTGTTGGACCGGTGACGATGATCATCCCGTAGGGTTTCGAGATCGCCTTCCGGAATTGTGAAAGCGAATATGAGTCGAACCCAATGTCGTCCAGGCGCGTACTGAACGTCGGCTCCTGCAGCACGCGAATAACAATCGACTCGTATTTGCTTTTCAGCTCCTTCCCGATTGTTGGTATGACGGAGACGCGAAAACGAACGGTCTTCCTGTCGATAATGAATTGGGCAAATCCATCCTGTGCAGCGTTTCGCTCGAACCGGTCAAGGTTCATTGCACGATCTTTCACCACTGCAGAAACGGCTTCGGCACGCGACTCGGCATTGGCGTACCACATCGTTAACCTTCCGTCGATACGGAAGTAGAATTCCGTCCTCTTCTCACCCCGCGGAATCACGTGAATATCACTCGCCCCCACGCGCACGGCGTCGATAAACACGTTCTCGACGAGATCTACCAACCCGCTTCGGTTGATCTCCTCTTCGAGCTCCTGCTCGTACATCTCAACATCTTCTTCGATCGCCGCAATGGCCTGATCGTGACTGTCTGATTCAAGATCTGCATATCCCGAACGTGTAACGTTGACGCGCTGCCACAGATCCTCCCATTGCTTCAACTTGATATAGCAAATCTCAAATTTCTGGAAGGGGAACGACCGGGCAGTCGCATAGACTTCCTTCCGTGTCGGATCAGGCGTGACTACCAGCAATCGTTCCGGGCGATCAGGGTCCATCCTGTAGGGAAGAACGTGATACTCCAGCGCCATGGCACGAACCGCTGACGGCAGCCCTTTGAGGTGTTTGCGCACAAACGCAAGGACCTCATCATCCAGCGTCTCATCTTTGATGTTGAGCTTCCGAAACGCATAGTAGTCAGCGATCTCATCATAGATCCGGTCACGATCGGCGCGGAGGTCCTCGACGAGGACCTGCGGCAGTTTTCGACGCTTGTCGTGGGGCTCACGGCTAATGATCTCGAGCGCTGCAAGTAGCTGGTCGGGAGAAATAATATCCTTCTCAACGAGCAGATCGCCGAATTCCCGTTTCGTTCTCTGTGTTTGCGTCGACGTGGGCACGGATTGCTCTTATTGTTCTCGCAGATCTATGATGGTGTCGGGCTGCGCCGTCATCTTCGGTTGATTATCGTGCTTTGGTTGAATCTTGATCGCCGCGGTCTCAGAGGAAAGCAGCGTCAGAAAAACCATCGACACCATAATGACAAGTGAGACACCGACCTCGATGATGTTCACAAGGTTCTTCATCGCGTAACGGTTTTCCATCTCGTAATAGTCCGCCAATTGAATGGATGTTGATTTTACGCTTCCTGTCTCTGCCGCTGTCCTAAACCGCGACACGATCATTTCGGGGAAGAACGCCGCCATATCCATCGCCTTCCAGAACTCTGTCCCGTACTTCAGCATGGTGGGTATGGAGACTATCTTGATCTGCCTTTCCAGATAGCGATTGCGGCTCGATTCGGCAGCATGCTGGATAGCATCGATGTTTTCGCCAGACGTGTACAGGATTCCCAGTACACGACAAAAAAGCTCCGAGCTCGTATTTCTGAGGATCCTTCCCACATAGGGAAGCCTGACAACCCACTTGTCAAACCACACACGTCCGCGGGCAGTCAGGATGTAGGCGTAGAATCCTCCAAGCGCCGCAGCAACACCAAGGCAGATGACTATGAGATTGTCTTTCAGCACATCGCTCACCTGCATGGTGAATGCCGTCAGCGGTGGCATATCGCCCATCACGGGTTTCAGGAGGTCCACCATCTTCGGGAGCAGATAGAGGATGTAGAAAATCAGCGCGCCGACCAAAGCGAGGGTTGTGACGGCCGGGAGAATCATCGAGCTCATGAGTCCCTTACGGAAATCCGCCTGACGCTCGACAAACCGGGCAACACTTTCGAAGATCGCCTTCATGTCGCCGCTCTTGGAGGCAATGCCCAGCATCAGTGCTGTTTCGTGTCCAATGACCTTTCCCTGTCTCAGGAATGCATCGCGTGAGTCGACACCATCCTTGAGGTCCCGAATGATCGCTTTCAACGCACTCCGGAGGTTCTTATCCCGAACGTGTCCCGACATGATCTGCAGGATCTCGTTGTACGGGAGTTTCTGTTCCAGCAACTTCGCGCTGGTGCCAATGAACGTCACAACCTCTTCGGAAGAGGCGGCGAAGCGTACATCGTAGAAGCGTCTGACAGTCTTGACCTTGAATCCGAGTTTCTCGAGTGCAGCTGTGACCTCAGACCTGGAATAGGCGCTTTGAACACCGTCGATCTGCGTAGAACCGCGAAGAACTCGATAGGAGTAGGACTTCTTCTTATCGACCGAGGTTTTTCTCCAGCCGTGCGTTTCCGCCAGAGAACGGGCCCGTTCGCGAGCGGCAAAGATCGAGATGGCCGTAATATACCGCTGAATGGAACGGCCGTTCTGATCGATGGCCTGGATTCGATATTCGGATGCGGTCAACTGAGGCATCGATGATTCACGATCTCACAACCCGACCTACGAATGGTCAGGTTCAACAACTGCTATGCGGTAGCTTGCTCCACAGTGGTGACAGTACTTGCCTTGCGGATGCAAGATGTGTGTCGCGCACTGGGCACATTGCTCAATGAGTTTTGTTCCGCACAGGATACAGAAATACTGTTCCTCGAGCACGTGAGAGAAGTTACCACATTTTGGGCAAAGACGGTAGCAGTTGACAACATGAGTTTCGCTGGCCACAGAACCCCTCTGCTCTCACGGTGAATAATGAACGTGAAAACGCTTGTGATTTCTTTGGAGTCGGGTCAGCTACAGAGGTGGGAAAAAACCAGCTAGATCTGGGGGGGTGGAATCGGTTGGGCGGGTTGCTCTCCGGTGTCCTGCATCTTCCTTGAGTTGATTGGGTCGTCATGCACAAACTGAGACTCAAGCTTACGCCCCTCCTGGCTCACCCATACCCTGACTCCCGACTCGGACGTATTCACAAGGCGTTGCTCTAATCCGTTATGTACTTTCGCGAACCCATACCGGCTGCCACAATGATAGCAAAACCTTCCGTGCGGATAGAGGATCGGTTTAGCGCACTGCTGGCACTCCCCAACCAGTTTGGTTCCGCACCAAACACAAAAATGCTGGCGTCCTTGCGCCAGCGAGAAATTACCACACTTCGGACAGACTCGATATTCGTTTGTTGGCATCGGAATGGCGTGGTCAAGGGTTCTTGAGAGCTACTTCGTCGCAAACACGCTTGTGACCAGCCACTCGCCACGGTGGACCTTGCGGTATCCTTTCTTGCCTTGTTTCTTTTCCATGATGGCCTTGAATTGCTTCTTGTCATTACCCGTCTTTACAGTGATGTAAACAGTAGCGGAATTATTCTTCACACTCGGGATCCTGTACTTGATAGTTCCACCAAGAGCCGCGACTTGTATCCAGTCGCATTCGGCTGAGGATCCACCTCCCATGAAGACGATGTGATGAAGTGCAAGGCTCAACGCAGCATCTGTTAATCGCTCTATCTGAACTCGATTGACCTGAACTACTGCAGTGTTGACGTTGTTGCTTTGTACGTTTTTTAGGGAGATCGCGTAGACGCCTACGATCAGCGACGTAGCGCCAACGAGAATGACCTTCGATGAACTCCCCATGATTACACCTTTCAGTTAACTAAAGATTCGGCGGAAAAACTTTGAGATCAGCGAGCACCGTCTTGAAGCCGTGGTCTACACTCTCAACATCGTCATAACGAATCTTTGCATATAACTTCACTCGAACTGCATCAACACTGTCGGACACCGTTGTCCGTTGCCCTTTGCTGCTGAAGAATGCGAAGGGCTCGAATTTTCCGAACGTATCTCCTGTCAGATTACTCGCAATCAAAAGCCCCGACCCATTGTTTTGATAACGATACAGCTTATGGAGCCCTGCTGTCGAAGCTTCTGCGCCAGCATCATAGGTGACCTTGATAGAATCAGTCATGGTTGAATCGGTAAAAACCCAGAAGGACATCCGTGTGACCCCGATAGTTGCACCCTTTGCAGCATCGAAGCCACTTCCGGTTGCTCGAGACAAATCTTGATAAATCACATCGCTCACTGCTACAACTGTTGCCTTCGTGTTGACTTGCTGCGTGGTCTCATAAAGAGCGTTATTCATGGTCACCGTGAGCCCAAGCATCACGGCAATCATGGAAGCTCTTACAACCAGGGATCCAGCTAAGTCAAGAAATATCGTCATTGAGAGAACTTA
The DNA here is from genome assembly GCA_963739335.1 of uncultured Bacteroidota bacterium. Taxonomy (GTDB): domain Bacteria; phylum Bacteroidota; class Ignavibacteria; order UBA10030; family UBA10030; genus UBA9647. The sequence goes on from CAVUAC010000092.1 coordinate 33,588, forward strand.
GTATTTAACGAGGAGAACTGCAAGACTAGGACATCACATGACTATGCGACATACCGCACTCACTCAAAAACAGTACCACGAAGCCGTTGGTTCCAGATTTCGAGGATTTCCTAACGAAATCGACTAATTGAAAAAATCCGGACAGGGTTTTTCTGGAAAAGTCAGAAAAGGGTTGCTGACCGTTCCGAGAATTCCGGAATCGGTTTGGCCCAGAAAAATCAAGGGTTCTGTGAATCTAAGCCTTCTTAACCGGCAAATCATTGTGAAGACGTACGAAAAAGAGACATTATGCCTTTCCGTCTCCATTCTTGAGAAAAAAGGTCTCGATCATTCGGACAACTTGAGTGCCTGGGGGCCCCTGAGTTTAATTCCCAGTCGGGAACATTTGTCGTAGAGGGTTTTCTCCGGTACTCCGAGGAGCTTCGCACTGTCCTTGATATTCCACCCTGTTTTTTCCAGGGTTCTGTAGATCGCTACGCGGGCCGCCGAGTCCCGTGACTCTCGCTCGATATCGGGGAGTGTTTGCCCTTCGATAATCGGCACGCTTATCTCTGCAATTTCTCTTGGCAGGTGTTCCGGTTCAATCGACGCGCTCGGCGAAATCAGGATTGCCCGCTGCAGAACATTCTCCAGCTCACGCACATTCCCCGGCCAACTGTATTGCATCATCTGGTCGAGGGCGAGCGGATTGACCCGTATCGAAGCCTTGTTGAGGGACTTACCGAATCGCTTGAGAAAATGCTCTACGAGCAGGGCGATGTCCTCCCGGTGTTCACGGAGCGGCGGAAGATGAATGGGGTACACATTGAGTCGATAGAACAGATCTTGCCGGAATTCACCCCGTTCTACCATGGCGTTGAGGTCACGGTTTGTTGCGGCGAGCACGCGCACATCGACCGGAATCGGATTCGTCCCGCCGACGCGATCAATCTCTTTTTCCTGCAACGCTCGCAGGAGTTTCACCTGGAGATGAACATCGAGCTCAGCAATCTCATCGAGGAATATGGTTCCGCCATCAGCGAGCTCGAATTTTCCGAGCTTGGTGCTCGAAGCGCCTGTGAAGGAACCTTTCTGGTGCCCAAAGAGTTCGCTTTCAATGAGCTCTCTCACCAGTGATGCACAATTGACGGTAACGAAGACTCGTTGATTTCGTTTGCTCGCCGCGTGAATTTCGCGAGCAACGAGTTCCTTCCCGGTTCCCGATTCACCGGTGATCAGAACAGTGACGTCGGTCATGGCGACTCGCTGAATCGACTCGAACACGCGCTGCATCACGGGACTGACCCCCACGATGCTGCCAGAGACACGCTGGACTTCCTCACGCAATAACTCATAGTCCCGCTTCAGTTCCCGTTCCGCAAGCGCCTTCTCAACGAGTGTCTTGAGCTCTTCGATCTTGGGGGATTTCGAAATATAGCTGTAAGCCCCCAGTCTCATCGACTCAACAGCGCTTTCAACCGATGCGTGCGCCGTCAACATAATAACCGGAAAGTCCGGCATCGACTCCTTCACCCGCTTCAGAACGTCGAGACCACTCTGTCCTTCGCTCAACATCAGGTCCAGCAGCATTGCATCCACCTTCATGCGGCCCAGGGTGTCAAAAGCCTCAGCTTCCAACTGGGTAGCGATGACCTTGAACGTGCCCTCCATCAACGACTCGAAGTCTTCGAGGAAGAGTTTGTTATCGTCGAGTACCAAAACTGTGCGGATTGGCTCCATGGATTTCCGTCAGGCGGTCGGCGCTCGTTGCATCGGACTTGAGCTTCACCAATTAAACAATAAGTTCCGAAATATGAAAGGCTCTCCCAGTCAGCTTAGCAGTTTGAGACGCAGCAGCACGGTCGTTCCGTTGTCTTCAGCACTTTCCTTGATGCAGATATCCCCTCCGTACTTGGCCAGCATGGGCGGTATCTGTGAGAGACCCTGTGCCTTTTCGCCATCAGGCGATAATGCAAAAACCCTCTCCCATTGGTTCGGTTCGAGGTAGGCTTTCTTGTCCCGCATCTCCATCGTCCAGCGATCCCCCGCCGTGCTGACCACGAACGACAATTCTCTCAGCCGCGCTGCCACTGCTTCGACCAGAGGCGTCTGCAGCAGAAGCGTAACAACCTGGACAAATGCCTCTGCCTTGGCAATAACGGTAGGACTTTTTGCCGACAGCGGCTTGGGGAACACCAGCTTCAGGGAGTGGTCGGAAATGCTCCTCTCTTCGAGGATAGCCTGCAGAATCTCGCTCGGTCGGCACTGGAATTCTCTCAATGTCTGTTCCCGCATCACGCGAAAGGCGTACAACAACTGGTCGACGTGCTCGGGAATCTCCATTCCAAACCGGTTTGCTTCATGATCGGAGATGCGTGGGTTCACACTCAGGGTCTCAGCAATCGAGCCTAATTCATCGGCGTGCATCCTGAGTGCTTCAACAATCGTCGGGTCGAACCGAATGATCCGGAATTGCTGCGCCAGTGTGATGATCAACGGCTGGATTTTCTCCAGATACTCTGTCAGTGCGGCCCGAAACCGGTCATACTGTCGGGGCGATGTTGACTCATGGAGATTCCGACCAAAGAGCGCGATTCGGTTGATGTTCATGTGAGCCCACTCGCCGTGAAAGAACGGCTGGAGACCAACCAAGATGCCTTCTTTGGTTTCCTGTTCGATACCCCTCGTCTCTCGGCGAGCACCACCCTGTTCACTCATCGACATTTGATCTTTCTGCGGATTTTTTTCATCCACGTAGCTGTATCGGTGTGCGGTCGGATCCAGAACAATGCGGAACGTCGAGCCAATACCTTCTTCACTCTGGACTTCGATTGAATAGCCAAGAAGGACACACAGGTTTCGGGAAATTGCGAGCCCAAGTCCCGTTCCTCCATAGCGGCGCGTTTTCCTTTCATCACCTTGCCTGAACGGCTCAAAGATAGCTTCTTGAAGATCCTGCGAGATACCGATGCCCGTGTCAACAACATCGATGCGGACCGGACACCGGGTCTCTGGCTCGACGGCGACCCTCACGTTGACCGTGCCCTGGTCCGTAAACTTGATCGCGTTCCCAACGAGGTTGATGAGGATCTGCTTCAGTTTGCCGGGATCTGTCTCAATGGGTTTCATTGAGCTCGGCAACTCCGCCGTCACTTCGATATCCCTGCCGAGGAGTTTTCCTTCGAGCTGAGCAAGAGTCTCATGGATCAACACCTGAAGCGAAACCGTCGAACGACGAATTTCGATCCGTCCCGCCTCAATCCTTGAAAGGTCCAGGACTTCCTCGATCAGTTCGAGCAGGTGCTTGCCGTTCTCAAGGATGCGCTCAAGATACGTGAGATCATGGCCCTTCAGGTTTTTCCCTTTGTTCTTGAGCAGGATGTTCGCGAAACCAATCACGGAGTTCAAGGGGGTTCGAAGCTCATGACTCACATTAGCCAGGAATGCACTCTTTGCCTGGCTGGCCTCTTCTGCACGGACCCTTGCGGCCTCGAGCTGCCGGGACTTTTCCTCCAGTTGTCCCAGGAGCGTGTTCAGTTCACGGTTTACCTTCTCAAGAGCTTCCTTCTGGTGCACGATCTCTTCAGTACGGCCTGCAACGACCGTTTCGAGCTCGTGAGTCCTCCGAAGCAGACGCCGCGTGCGCCACGAATATGCTGCTACTGCCGAGGCGATGACCACGATACCAACGAAGAAGAGGAATCCTTTCGTTTGGTAGAAGTAGGCGCTGAGGGAAAACGTGAACGACGAACCGTTCATGTTCCACGTGCCGTCCTCGTTTGCCGCAACGACCCTGAACGTGTAGCGCCCCGGCACGATGTTCGTGTATGTGACAGATCGATCGCTTCCTGCATCGACCCAGTTCTTGTCATACCCTTCGAGCATATACCTGAAGATCACATCGCCGGGCGAGATGAAACTGAGTCCCGCGAAGCGGAATTCGACCCTGATTGTCCCTGCGTCGAGTAAACAATCATGAGAAAGCGGGATCGACTTGTTGTCTGCGTAGAGTTCCTGGATCACAACGCCCGGAGGAACGGTGTTGATCTTCAGGTTCCGCGGATCTGTAACAGCAACTCCTTTAACCATAGAGAACCACAGCTGGCCATCCTTTGTCTTCCATCCCGCCGGCTGGGAACCACCGCTGCACTCACGAGCTTTCAATCCGTCTTTCTTCCCAAAGGTCACGAACGAGACAAACCCGATCTTCCCCAAAGCGTAATCATCCAATTCCTTTTTGTTCACGCGGCATATCCCACGATCTCCTCCCATCCAGAGATAGCCGAGACTGTCTTCGAGAATCTCGTAGACCGTGCTTTCGGGCAGTCCGTCACGCGTGGTAAATGCCGTGAACTCATTCCCTTTGAGCCGGATCAATCCTCCGTCAGCGGTCCCGAACCATTTGACGTTGTTCCGATCTTCGTAGAAACACATCAGCGAGTTGCTCGTCAGTCCATCGCGGGCAGTGTATTTTGTGAAATGATTCTCCGAGAAAACGTTGAGTCCCTCGGTGGTGCCAATCCAGAGTTCTCCTGATCGATCCTCCTGAACAAAGCGGATGAAATTGCCTGTGAGGCCATCGTGTGTCGTAAAGCGATTGAGACGCCCGTCCTGGTAACAAAAAAGCCCCTCGCTCGTCCCGATCCAAAGTGCATGATGAGGATCTTCGTAGAGGGCATAGACAAAAGCAAGCTGCGGAAGATTAAGTCGGGAACGAGCAATTCGCCCATCCCTCATTTCAGAGAGACCGCCGCCGTAGGTACCAATCCACAAAGTTCCCCTGGAATCCTCGCACAGCGAGCGCACAATGTTGTTGGATAACCCTTGCCGTGTCGTGTACGAAGCGACCTCGCCACGCCGAATGCGATTGAGGCCGCCGTTGGTTCCCAGCCAGAGTGTTCCTCTAGAATCTTCATAGGCGCACCAGACGACATCATTCGACAGGCCTTCCTGAAGAGTGTACGTGGTGAACGCTTCATCCTTGAACTGATTGAGCCCATCGGCGGTGCCAACCCAGAGACTTCCTTCACGGTCTTCCAAGAAGGAGAGAACATAGTCATTCGTGAGCCGGTCTTTTGATGTATAGGAACTGACCTTGCCCATTGCATATCGATTCAGGCCACCGCCACCCGTCCCGACCCAAAGAGTGCCCTGGCTGTCAAGGAATAGTCGCATGACGACTTCGCTTGTCAGTCCATCTCTGGTAGTGAGAGACGTCCACCGCCCATTCTTCAAGCGATTGACGCCGCCCTGGGTTCCAACCCAGAGCGAGCCATCGGGCCCCTGACAGATTGATCGAACGACATTGCTGAGGAGTCCGCTCCTGCCGCCGTACTGTGTCAACCTACCGTGCGCCAAGTGGAAGAGGCCGGCTTCGGCGGTACCGACCCAGAGGGTACTGTCTCGTGCTTCCTCGATGCTCCAGACCGTGCTGTATCGGAGCTCCCCTTCTTGCGGATATGACGCGAAGATGCCTCCCGAAAGGCGCATCAGCCCCTTTCCGGAGGTGCCGATCCAAAGATCACCCATGTGGTCAATGCAGAGGGACATGATGGAACTTGATGCGAGGCCGTCCTTCATCGTGTACCGCGTAAACCTGGTCTCACGGTAACGCAGCAGACCGTCGCGGGTACCGATCCAGAGAGAACCATCCCGGTCCTCGGCCAGCGCATTCACGCTGCTGTTCTTCATTTCCTCTGTGTTCCTGCTGTTGTACACGGCAAAGCGGTCACCGTCAAACCGGTACAATCCCTCCTGCGTGCCGATCCACAGGTAACCGTCTTTCGTCTGAATGATGCAACGAATGCCGCCCTCGAGCGGCGTCTTGCCAGTTTCCCATATTTCATGGCTGTATTGCGTCAGCGCTTTGTGCGGATCAAGGGCCACCGGTTTATCCGATTGACCTTGGAGCGCAGCGGCAGGCAACACGAAGAAGAGTCCGAGGAGGAATAGGCGGAGGAAACTGTCGTCTTGACAGAAGGCAAGACTCTGAGGAAGCATTTGCTGTCCTGAGTGGAATCGCTTTACGTGGAGCGGTTCAGCCATCGTTCGATCGCCTGAACAAATGCGTCCTCATTGACAATCGGTTTGGCGATATAGTCATTGAAACCGGCGGCTAGATACTGTTCGCGATCACCGCTCACCGCGTGCGCGGTCAGGGCAATGACGGGGATCTTTTTCAACCTCTCATCTTTCCTGAGCAGGGCAAGGACATCAACGCCATCCATGCCGGGAAGAGAGATATCCAGGAGGATGAGATCTGGCACAAAGTTCATCAAACCTTGAAACGCTTCAAAACCCGTTTCATACTCGGTGATCTTGTAGAACTCACTGAGGAGCGACCGAACGAGGAGACGGTTATCTTTGTTGTCCTCGATGACGACGATTGATTTCATCGTGGCTAGTATAACTGCTTATGGCCGAAAGTGCAAGGAACCGTGGACGCGCTTCACGCGCGATAGCACCATCGCGCGGTCAGCCCATTTCTATTATCGATGAGACTGGTTTGAGCAACAAAGGGACTATCCCAAATGTCATTCTGGGTCCCGATTATCCTTCGTCGGGACGAAGAATGACGAATGCTCTTATGGGACAGCCCCTTGCCGTTTTTTCCTCTGCACGATCGATGCTGCCCTACTTCAAAAGAATCATTTTTTTCGTCTGGGTAAATGCGCCGACCTGACCTCCGGAGACCGGGCGGGCCTGTATCTGATACATATAGATGCCACTCGGCAACTGAGCCTTCCATTGATAACGATAGAACCCGGCCTCTTTTGTTTCATCTACGAGTGTTGCGACAAGCTGACCAAGAGGGTTGAAGATCTTCAGCGAAACGTTTGCCGTTACCGGAAGCTGAAAACGAATCATCGTGCTTGGGTTGAACGGGTTAGGATAATTCTGCTCCAACGAGAAGGTTCTTGGGATCTCAGCGCCCTGGCCCTTCTCAATTCCCGTCGGTGTTCCGGTAAAATACAGGTAGATTTTCGCGGTCCAGTCCCAGCTCGTTATCTCGTCATTCCTCTCGCCCAAAAACTCAGTGTGTACTTCCTCGGTCATGTGTTGTTGGTAGTCCAATCGACATACGCTGTTTTGCCATGAGAAGGTTTGCGTGACTACGGTCCTCGTTGTTTGGCCGATCTCCGGCACGGTCTCAATGGTCGTATAGGAAGTGTCCCTGCACACATCCTGGACATTGCCGCTCAGGCTGGTTTCTTGGTCAGGCGAGCCAACGGTGACGTAGTGGTGCGCCCCGGACATAATGTCATAGTTGTCCTCCGTACTGATGGAGCTCCCCCATTGTGAGCATTTGATTTGGGTAAGGTGGAACGCATAACTGTTCTTGAAGATCGCCAGCACAAGCTCTGGGTTTGCGGTACGCTCCGCCTTGGCCCCTGCACTGTAATGGTAATGGATGTCAGCTCCTCCAGCGGAATTGTGCCGCGATATTGCCTGTTCCTGCAGATCGTCTCTGCTCGCTGAGAAAACAAGACTCACCGGGGGGTGATCGCTTTGAAACTGATTCAGTGGCACCCCGGGGTATGCCTTCACCCAGGCGGCAAAGAAAACGGATTGTCTGATGTTTTCATGGTTTTCGTTCGTCTCGTAATCCGACTGACGCCGTTCGTTTGTGTGCTGGGCAAAAGTATAGTGTCCTTCAGCATACCAGGCGTCATCCGGCTTTTTGATCTGGATGGCAGCCGGCTCAATCTCGACGCTTGCTCCTTCGCCGAGAGGTGTCACATAAGAACACGTTCCCTGGATAACGCCAATCGTTGGAGTGGAGCCGGCGGTAAAAAGAATATCTGCCGTCCCCTGGTTATCCGTCCTCACAGAAGTCTGATCCAGTGTGCCACCTTGAGCGGTGAACGCAATCATCCGGTTCTTGAGAGGAGCACCATCGCAATCCGTCATGGTGATGTGAACACTCGTGACTTCTTTGAAGTCCAGAACAGTCTTTGAGGGTTTGATCTCGATGCTGGGGGCTATGGCATACGGTTCCCCGGTCGCCCTTTTGTTCTTCTCAAAGTCCATCATGGCGTTGAAGGCCGGTCCGATTTGCTGCGCTGCGGCAACTGCGACGGCATGTGGATCAAAGCCGATCGAGAAGTTCGTCGAAACAGTCTTGAGCTGCTCGTGAGTTCTTCCGGTTTCCAGAATGAGGTTGACAACATACCCACCGGATGTCCCTTGATCGATTGACCCTCTGATGAGGTAATCAAAGGAAGAGTCTCCGGCCGAGGGAAAGCTGAGGTTCCCCGTCACGAGTGAGAACAATGCCGGGCTTGTCTGAACAAACGAGGTATCTATCCCCTTCGCCGCGGACAAATAAAAGGGTTCAATGCAGCTGCTTGTAGAATCACTGTTCGTAAGATAGTCAAACAGGCCCCCAGGTATCTGAAGGAGCTTGATGTAAAGCGCAATGGAATCGCGTGATGTGGTCGGGACGTTGATGTGGATTCGTTGTCCAACACAATCAATGTTCTCTTGCCGTAGCTGTTGGAGTCTTGCGCAAAAGGGATGTTATAGAATGAAAGGAACAGGCAGAAGGACAGGAGGACCTTTTTCATGGGCACACCTTTTTGAACGATGGTACGGTGACTTGGTGGGGAATTACCAACGAGAACGCGTTGTTGAGATAATACTGGCTTAAAGCCAAAAGTGCAAGGTGTCACAACAATACGCCACAAGACACTTGATTGGGAACCTTTGTCAGCGTACCTTCTGTTGGACATCATAAGATGCTCCCTCGATGCTCTACACAACGCCCGCGTGCCGGGAAATAGTTGAATCTCGCCCGCTGCGGCCATTTCTGTCACCCCTCAATACGATGATCACGAGGTTATTCTACCATCATCCATACACAAAAGGAGACCTTCCATGAGAAGATCATTGTTACTGATTGGTACTGTTGCATTGCTGTTCTGTAGCGCGCTCACCGTTTTTGCTCAGATACCTAATCCGGGCTTCGAGAGTTGGACCGGCGTCAGTCCGGATAATTGGTTCACGAACAATGTCCCAGGGCTCTGGGTGCCTGTGACCCAATCTCGTACCGCACATTCAGGAACGTTCGCTGTGCGCGGTGAGGTTATATCCGGTGTTGCATTACCCTTCTACTCACCGCAGATCGTAGCGGGAACCTCGGCGGATGGATTTTCATATGATCAGCGATCTGCGACAATTACAGGGTACTATCAGTTCTTCCCTGTGGCGGGCTCAGGAGACCGCTTCTCCATAGACGCTTTATTGTGGAAAGGCGGGGCGGGTGGTTCCGGTGTCGCCGTCGCAGGAGCAGCCCTGCCGACTGCCGTTTCATCGTACACTCAGTTCTCTGTTCCCTTCACTTACCTCACAGGCGATGTCCCCGATTGGTGCACCATCAACATCATAATCATTGGACCCAGCAGCGGAACACCTCAAGTGGGCTCATATTTTCTCGTTGATGATCTGGCATTCGCAGGGACAACACCTACCGCAGTAAACAACAGTGAGATTTCGACACCCAACGCGTTCAAGCTGCAGCAAAACTACCCCAATCCGTTCAATCCATCGACCAAGATTGACTTCTCTCTTGCCCAACCAGGATTTGTGATGCTGAAGATCTACGATGTCCTGGGAGCAGAGGTGGCAACGCTGGTGAACGAACAAAAGTCCACTGGCTCCTATCGTGTCAACTGGAACGCGGCCGGATTACCGAGCGGGGTGTATCTGTATCGAATCACGGTGTCGTCAGAGAAAGGGCAGCTCTACAACACGGCGAAGAGATTGGTACTGGTTAAGTAAAACTGATTTGAATTGAGCTTCTCTGAAGCCCTGGCCATCCCGCCGGGGCTTCTTTGTTTCATGGAGGGGTGGCACAACGAAAGAATATCTGGAAGGAGAGTCTTTATGTAGACACTGCTGGGGTCGAATCCCGACACAAAACGTCGGGACTTCGCCAAGAACGCTCAGCCAGCGGCTATGTTTCTTGAAACAAGAGTGGCAAATGTCTGTGGAAGTTTCGTGGACGCTGTTGAACTACTTAGTAAAGGTCGGACTTGCTTGCTGACATTACTGACAACAGAATCTTGTTGCTGTAATCCTGGGTTTCCAGATCACAGGCTGTCAGGAACAGGTATTTGAATTTGAGAGTGATCGGGTTTATATAGCCGATGATCCGCAATTAGAATTTTACCAATCTAACGCTTATCATCCTGTCTTACACAGGCTTGTCGAGCAGCACAGGCCCGAAATGCTTATCCTCGCTTCGACCGACATTGGCCTTGATTTGGCTCCTTGCTTGGCTGCAAGGTTGAATACTGGGCTATCTGCTCACTGCATCCATTTAAATAACATAGAATACCCATCTCGTGCAAATCATACCTGCTTTTGGTATGGCGGAGTGGTTAAAATTCTCTACCCACGGGCCATTACCCACAGATGGCCACTGTCAAACCTGGATCTTTTCAAATTATAAAGCGCCAAAGTACGGGAGGGATGTCATACGCACAACGATTGGAGTGAGAGAGGATACAGGTGCGGATTACTATTATAGAAGATGGAATTTTGCTTAACAATGAGGCGACAGATCTCAAATCTGCAGAAGTTGTGGTGGTGGGATAGGGGCTGGTATATGCTCCAGGGAGGGTTGGGACCTTCTTGAGACAGTTTGTGGCGA
>CAVUAC010000093.1:0-19023 GCA_963739335.1 uncultured Bacteroidota bacterium
CACGCCAACCCACCAGAACCAAGGGAAAACAAGTAACGAAGAATCGGGTCTGCGTTTGAAAAGAAGGAACAGGCTTGACACTGCGTAGGCGAGAATGACTAGTGCTTGGTATTCCGCAAAAATCGCCAGGTACACCTCCAACCATCGGAATCAATACGGCGGCAAACTTCCGATTTCGATATAGGGCTTCCCCGACGAGCATCACCAGGATAATTCCCCAGATCAGCAATCGAATGTACGTATAGACTCTTTTTGGATGGAAGTAAGTGAAGCCAGCCAATTCCAGGGCGTCCGGAAATATGCGCTGGGCGTGATAATCGAAATACTTTACGTAGTTGCCTCTCGCAAGAATTGCATACTCTTCCTCCAACTGTGAGGCTGAAACATTATCAGTATGGAATTGTTTCTTGGCCGAATCTACGACACCCTGATACATTGCTCGTGTCCAAACTTGGTATTTAGGGTCGCTGGCTGCATAGAATGTGCTCGCTTCATGACCGGCGAGAGCCCATGATCCCGATATCACTCTCAGCGTCGACATCCAGAGAAAGGTCGGCATAGCAAAGAAAAGCAGCATGACGAGAAGCGCAACCACGCGTCTTTGCCATCGTATGTGACCGAGGACCACAAGAAATAGAATCGCCGGCAAAATGAATGGATTCATCAGTGGACGCGTCAATGAGGCACACGCTAGTAGAAAGCCGAAGGCTCCAAGAAAGGGGATGTGAAACGACCCTCGCAGCCCAAGAATGAAGCAGATCAGGGCGAGAAGATTGAGCATCATTCCTACGCTATCTGAGGACGAAACACCTATCCATAGGGCAGCGAAAGGATTGAAAACCATTAGCGCAATTGCCCCCGCGGCCGCAATCCGTCCAAGCATAGGCCTCAGAACAAGGTAGAGAGTGGAGGCGAGGGTCAGAAACCAAAGCAAGACAAATTTATGAAACAGAAGGAAGTCATGCCCAAACAGCGATGTGAAAAGACCAGCCAGAATCGCATATCCCATCCTGAATCCGATGTTCGGGTTGTCACGGATGATTCCTTCCCCGAAATGAATAGCACCACTCCACCAAAATGCAGCATCACCATATTGCCGTTCGCCAACATAGGTTGACCCGGCAAATGCGTGTGGATCCCAATAATACCATGCACCCACTATCAGAAGAAGCGTGACAAATGCGATATCCACTCTTGCAGCATCCCTGAAAGGGCTCGACTTTGACAGTAGCACTTTATCGATCTGGTGCATGAATTCCTACAGAGCGTATGGAAGTTGTGTTTGCCGACCGCTTCGCGGGATTCCAGGAAGTAAGCTACGTTCCTTTGGTAACAATGATGCCATTATTCAGACCTCGTGTCGCCCTATCGAAGCATCCCAAATGCAACAACTGGTTTGTGCAGAGGAACAAGGCGCCTGACAGGGGCATCTTGGATCTCTCTGATATGAATACGCCCCATGCTCCGCCGGAATGGGGATTTCACTTCCAGGTGACCACAGCGCGAACGCGAGATGAATACCGAATCGCTAATTCCTGGGATTCTGCTTCTTGATGGAAATGAGCTTAATCCTGACAGAAATCGGACGACTGTCGGGCTCGGGAAGATTCTCATGAGCATCAAAACGAAATCTCACCTGCGTTGCACTTTTCTCCTTCATCAAGGCGTATTCGACCCTGAACGATCCTGTGGCCAATCTTCGACTCAATATCTTTCCCTCTTCCACAATCAAGGAGAGGGTCACACCGCGGTTAAGTTTCCCCAGGGCAGGCACTTCGCCCGAAAAAACCAACATGTCTCCTTGGTGGCTCTCACCGAGGACGCAGTACGCATCCTCTGACATCCATCCATCCTCGTAGATGCCCGAGTATTCGGCGCCGGGGTTTTCGACGAGATCTGCGGGAAATCTCCCCAACTTCGATGGTCTTCTTACATTGAGATACTCAGAGTCAGCAACAACGGATATATCGCGGACAAAAGCGACGATCTCGCGGGAATCAGGACTGAGGTCTGAGTTGTAGAGTCTCATCAAGCCCTTTGGTTTGTATGCGAATGGCTGTGCCTCCTCTCCGAAATCCAACGCTAGATATCGCTCGCCTTCGACATCAAGCGGCTCAAATGGCTGCGAAGTAACTCGGGCACTGCCGCGCCCAACAAATTCGAGCGAGCTGTTGCCCTGATGCAGCACGTGCGAATGCTTCGGCAAAAGCGTCCGATCAGTGCCCAGAACCGACTTTGTCATTTCCACGCGAATCCGCAGCGGACCCGTTGGATTCATTACGCGAAACAGTAGGAACCGTCCAACACCTGCAAATGTGGAATTCTCTCTGAAGTAGTCGGGCTCCGACTCGAACATCGATATTTTCTTGTCATTCCCCTTAAAGTCACTTCCCAGTCGATAGTAATAGAGACCTCGACTGGAATGAACGAACACCAGCCAGTTTTGGACCACTAAAGAGGAGATAAATTCGAGACCGCCCCCATCATTCTTCGAGGACCTCTGCCGATAGCAGCGGTTGAGAACGCTCGCAGAAGCACCCGGCTGGTCCACTAGCTCGAATGACGACGAGGGTCCCATGTCAAAAACAGGAGAGTAAAAGCTGCTATTCCATAGTACTCTCGGTTTCATAACATGAGTTGTGATTTCTGAGTGCAGACTTCGAAAGACTTGTTGCCATTTCCGATTCTCGGGCCAAATCCGCGCCAGGAGTCGCGTCGATCGATCTGGGTCACTGGTCTCGACATCCCCCACGATATTGTTGAAGACAAAACGACCGGGAAAAATCAGTTTCTGACCTTTGAGGTTCACGGCCAAGAGCTTGTCCTTGACGATATCTCCGAGATCAGATATGAGAGGTTTCTCTCTTTTGCTTGTTGAATGGCTCACCAACCCTGCAAATTGTTCGCTCCTGGAGATTGCCCTTCTGACATAAGTGTCATAGGACGACAAAGACACGACCCAGAACAGCGCGACGGCAATCCACCACTTACGTCGGAATACTGCAAGTATTGCCGATGCCAGTGTTGCCATGAGAACAGGTTGAATAAACATGGCCGCTTTGAACGTGGCGAAGCCATTTCGATCCAGCAGGAACTTGAAAAACACAGCCATCATCACAAGGCACAGAAAAGCGTATAGCCTCCCCTTTATGGCGTCTCTGACGCCGTAGACAAGAGTCAATACGAGCAGGCCAAAGCCCAACAGCACTGAGAATGACAGGAAAGGTTCCGTGGCCACCGCTGGAAAAGGCAAGATCCCAAACATATGTGCAAATCCCGATGGCATGAGAAGATAAGGGAAAATCCCAATCGTCAATTGGGCAACTGAACGGGCGCCCTCGACCTGATGCAACAGAAATAGAATCATCGCCAAGAGATTCTGACCTAAAATGAAGATAGCCATCACAACGGCCACAGACGTCGACACTACGACAGAATCCCATCTCAACTGACCAAGCCACAGCTTGAAGAGCCAATAAATCAAACAAGAGATTACCAAGAAAGGTACCACTTCAGGGTACACGATTATCAGAGCGACGATGGGGAGAGCTCTTGGTGCCCAAAAGAGCAGCCGCCGAAAGATCTTCTCCTCGACATCTTTCTTGCAGAGTATGCTCAGGGACGCAAGCAGCAAGGCAATGCCCGCAGCCTGTGCCATAAGTTGCGAGAAAATCCCCACTACAAAGAGCGGACTTATTGTGAGCAAACCCATGCCCAAAATTGCAAGTCGCCGGTCGGAAACGTTTTGCAGAACGAGAGATGCTAAAGCCCAAAGCTGCAAGAGCCCGAAACATAGAATTGTCGGCATGAATGATTCAACCGGATTTAGTCCCGATGTACCCGAGACCCACGCCAGCACCAGCTCGCTTCCTGGTCGAATAAGTCGAGGAACATGTATGAACCATAAGTACTGGCTGTAGTCTGTACCAGCCAATTCACCAATTGTTGGAATTGCATAGAAACCATGATCGAGCACTCTCAAAGCGGCCAGGCAGTAACCACCCATGTCATCATTTGCGTAGCCAAGCCATTCTGCCCCCAACAGAAGGGCAGGCCATCCGACATAGAGCAAGAAGAACGCTGCAATTCCAATAAACGGCAACAACTCCCGAATGGGGCTCCACTTCTTTCGGTACCAAAGCACAATCGCAGCGAACATGAGGAGGAGCAGTGTAACGTAAGGCGCGAAAACGCCAACGGGAATACCTCCCTGATTCAGCAGCAACACCAGAACAGTCACCAAAGAGAATCCCACGACGGGCGCCAGTAGCCAGCTCATCAAGGACGGTCGTGTGGTCTGCGTTAGCGCAATGACTGCAGCGCCAACCAACCAAAAAAAGATGAACAAAGCTGCCGCCAACAAGAGTGTCAGCATTTTCTATGAACTTGCCTTTTTGGATGAGGTGTGTATTTCTCTCGTGCGCCGTATTTCTCGTACGATGGTACCACGTCGTATTTGAGGTGCTGGCCAGGCCGGAGCATCAGACCAACGACGACTCATATACGCTCCGGCGACATGTCAATTGATTTTAGCTGAAACCCCAGATCGCGCGTATCAGCGGTCTGACCAAATTGCTTAGCCCTGAACGTCTTGCTGCTCCTCAGTTCGACGTGGTAACAATCCGAGTGTGTGAAGCTCTCCGGTACCTTGACTACCTTCTTCAGAAGCCCTGATTGCTCCACCAGGAGGCGAGCTACAGTGGCGCTATTAATACTAATGGCGATATTAAACGGAATGTTGGGCGAATAGGTTTCTGCGATCATCAGCAGGTATTGATCTCGCTCAAGAGGATGAAGGTTTGGCAAGACCAGTACTGCTGTCTTGCCCACCCAGCCATCCTGATAATATCCTTGATCAAACCTCTTTTGGTAAACGGACAATAACCTCTGCAACGACCTTTTCACCCATGGACGGACCTTGCCGCTGGAGCTTTTTCCGTCGATGGAAGCATCGTCATGCGTACGCAGGAAGCTGCCGTACACGTTCCAGGCGTAGTTGAAATAGGATTGTGGATATCGCAGGTGACCATGCTTCCGTATAATGCTGACCAACTCGCGGAATCGTTTTCTGCCGCCTGTGATGGTCTTGGCTTCGCCATGCTCACGGATGCACCCCAAATACTCAGGGATGTAGTCTACGCGAAACCTCTTGCCGATCCGGATGAATAGGTCCCAGTCCATTCCATAATGCAGGTCTTCGCGAAGCAATTCGATTGTGTCGAACATGGTTCTGCGAAAAAAAGTCGACTGCTGAAGAATATAGTCGCCGTAGTAGATCAACTTCGAGAGATCATATTTTGGCACAGTGAAGGGAAACCGGCACTTTACGTTGTCGGTTTCGTCTATCATGTATCCTTCACCGTAGACCATCATGACGTCGGGATGATCGGCAAAATACCGTCCCACCTTCTTGAGAGCCCCCGGCAGGTAGATATCATCGGAGTTCAACCAGGCGACGATTTCGCCTTTTGCCATATGGAAGCCCTTGTTAACGGCTTCTGATTGGCCGCTATCGCGCTCGGAAATCCACCGAAGATGCTTTTCGTACTTCTTGAGAACCTGTAGTGTCTCATCGGTCGAACCGCCATCAACAACAATGTATTCCAGATGCGGATACTTCTGACTCAGCACACTCCTGATCGTGCGCTCAATGAACTTCCCCTGGTTGAACGAGGGGGTCACGATTGTCACGGTGGGATTTTTTTCCCGTAGGCGGATCTTTGCCCGCGGCTTCTTGGCGCCCAATGATGTTCCGGCAGTTTTGCGGACCGGCTTTTTTTTGGCTTTCGCAGTCTTCACTTGAGTCCTATGAACTGCATTTGGTAGGAAATCCGGCGTTTGTCGGAATTGATGCCGCGCTCGGCGGGAACAAAGCTGCCGCTCGGCTTGAGGGTGAACGACAGCTTGGCGTCTCCCCGGATCGCATCCGGCAACTGGAAACGCATCCGGAAATTACCCGACACTTGCTGCCTGACCAGCAGTGTGCCTTCAAACAAGACATCGAGTGTTGCCACCCCCTGGAAAATGCTTCCCGGAACAACCCCCCGAATCTCCACAGTCGCCTTCTTCTCCGGGTTGAAAAGGGTGACGGAGGCCGAGTCGCCAATCCAGCCATCGCTGTAGATCCCCTGGACATTGGGATCGGTCTCAGCAGTTCCTGGAAACTCGAATGCGCTAGGGAACGCGGATCGCCCAACGTCTAACCCAACCAGCGAAACACTCTTCAGACGAAACGACAGAGAACGATCGTCCCTACTCGTGCCAAGCTTCGAAGGGACGAAGGTTTTCGTCGCGATAAGCGTCACGTCAAGCGAATCGTTCGATCGGATTTTCTGAGGGAGAATCGCCATCTCGTGGAAGTCTCCAAGCGCCAGGATGTTCAATACCTGGATTGTGTCCGATCCGACAAGGAGCAGAATCCCCAGGGCCTCATCCCCGGGTCTTGTTTGGACGTTGGTGCCTTCGATTAGGATCGCCGGTTGGTGTGACGGGTTGCCGAGCATTATTTCAGCTTCGGTTCCCATCCAACCATCCTCATAGACTCCAAGCGCGCCGGAATTCCGAATCAAATTCGGATCTGTGAAGTCGATCCTGTCTTTCAGCCTACCAGTTTGGGAATCGTGTTTTTCGCAACCAACAATCGCGATAGCGGCACAGACTAGGATCAACTTTGTAAACATTGCCGCTTTCATAGTTATTTTCCTTTTTGTGTTGAGCGCACAAAATCCTCGGAGCTGAGCCGAAGGGATTTGCCCTTTGATGCGGTCCCTTATCTGCCGCGCGTTTTTTCCAATAGTCGTTTGATCCTGACCGCTGATCGGTAAATCCAATGCTCCTTTATTGTCTCGAGTTCCTGATTGATCAGCTGGATCACCCGAGATATCTTCTTCTGCCACCGCGTAGAGTGACCCGATCATGGCTTCTTTCTCGATCAGTTGACGGGCGCGCTCCTGCGCCACCCTCTGTGTCGAAGCTATCTCTGCCTCTTTCTCTTGTATGGCAGCGATCTCCACTTCTTTTTCCTTCAAGGATACCGAGGCAGCTTCTATCGCTTTCAGGCGCTCTTCTGCCACATTCTGAGTACTAGAGATTTCTGCTTCCTTTTCCTTCAAGGATACCGAGGCAGCTTCTATTGCTCTCAAGCGTCCTTCCAACGCTTCGCGGAGCGACAGAATCTCTCTTTCTTTGTCTGTCATCTCATGATGAGCCGCAAGAAGTCGAGTTTGGTTCTCAACGTTCAGCGCCTGGAGTTTCAGTTCCTTCTGCGTCGGTTTTCCTCTCTTGCGCCGCAGCAATTCGAGGGCAGCCCGCTGATTAGTCCCAGCCTCGACGACTATTCCTCCTTCGAAATACAGATAGTCCAAGCCCGATTCAAGGAAACCCTCAATGGCATCGCCAGGTGAGCAAACGATGGGCTCCTCATGGATGTTGAACGAGGTATTTATGATCGACGGCAGGTTCGTTATTCTCTTGTAGCGAGTGATAAGCTCGTATATAAACGGCGACTGCTCTTCCCTCACGATCTGCGGCCGGGCCGTGCCGTCAACGTGCACAACCGCGGGGCACTCCTTTCGCATCTTGTCCGTGCAATTTGTCGTGATCGTCATGAACTCAGCGGTATGCTCGGCACCCTGCAATTGCACATAGCAGGATTCTACATCTTCTAGTCTAGTCATTGGAGCAAACGGCATGAACTCCGTGCGATTGAGCTTAGCGTTCAGCTCCTTGTTGATCTCCGGACGTGTGGCCTGGGATAGTATCGAGCGATTCCCAAGGGCTCGCGGTCCGAATTCCATCGGTCCCTGGAAGACTCCAACTATGGCTCCTTCGGCCAATTTCCCTGCCAGAAATCCAACAGGATCATCGACCTCCTGGTATGTGAGTGAGAACTCCCGGAGACTCTTCAGGATTTCATTTTCATCATACGACGGCCCCAAGAACATATGCTCAAGTTTTCTTGGCTGGAAGGAATGGCTTTCGGATGCCACACACAGCGCCGCGCCAAGTGCTGTTCCATCATCAGTCATGGGCGGTGCAACAAAAATGTTTCTGTAACCGAATTCCTTCACTCGTTGGTTGATCTTTACATTCGCAAACAACCCGCCGGCCAGGCAAATATTGTCAGAAGACACACCCGCATTACTCATGTTCCGCAGGATGGCAAGAACATGTTCTTCTGACAGATACTGGACACTGGCTGCGATATCTTCCTTGCTGAACCCACTGAATCGGTTCAAGAAATGGCGTCGCTTTGCTTCGTTGACGGCAAGAACGGGAGGAGTATTTTTGGAGTAGACAAAAATCCACTCGGCTATTTCTTCGGCCAAGAAGAACTCATGAAGGAGTATTTCCTCAAGAATCGCACAACAATCTCGATTCGGTTTCCCGTACGCTGCCAGACCCGTAATCTTCCCTTCGTGCTTGTTGGGCGTAAATCCCAGAAGCGCAGTCACAAACGAATAGAGAGATGTGATTTTCGGGTGATGAGACGCGGAGAAGAGATCGGAAGGCGAGACCCCATGTTTGCGATCGGCCGCGTAGACACCGCCGAACCACGGGCTATTGCACATTCCACCGTCGTACGTAAGACACAGAGCTTCCGCAAAGCCGCTCATCCAAAATGCAGAATGTGCGTGGCAGAGATGATGATCGATGAATACTTTTGAGCCAGGGATTGAATTGACAAACGCCTCGAATTCGGGACCATGAATGAGCGATGTCGGTCTGGGCACGGCAAAAGGCACCGGATGAATACGGCTGTAGGTCTGTCCCGTTGAGAGTGGGCGCTCATTTGTTGATACTGCAATTGTTTTGATGTGCTCCAGCGGTAGCACATCGAGCAACTGGACCGGTGGTCGCCCATCTTGTTTCACCCTGGTAAGCCTTTCGAGGGCACACGCAAACACCAATCCTCCAGATTCAGTGACCACCGCGACAGTGCTGTCATGCATGCCGCTGTAGTTGAGGCCGAGAATAGACCCATTTGGGATATTCGGGAGCGAGAATTTTGACATACTCAGGGATCCCGCCTCATGATGTCGATCTTTTTTCAGTATCGAGCATAGCCAAAGAGTCGCATAACAGGTTCGTTTCCCTGCCAGAACAGGTTCTCAATATCAATCGGCATTTCGGTCCGCCAAGCCCCTGTTTGACCACTCCTGAAAAAGGACGGCAGTTCGCGGTGGAGAACCTCAAAAGTGGGGACTTGGGCGACCATTTCCCCAAGTGGTTCCACTTCAAGAATACATAGGGTCTTTCCTACGATTTCAAGCGGACGGAGAATGAGGTCTTCAAACTTGACAATGACAGTGGGGCACTCCCTTTTTGACCAAGCGAGGCCGTTTGGCCCCCACCCTCCGAACGATGCATTGTATCTGATCAGGTCCCCAAGGATCTGGACGAATCTATCGCGTCTCGTTTCGTCGTGCACACCAAGATGAGGAGCGGCTTCAGACTGCCCCATTGATTTGACAGGGGAAGAAGAGTGATTTCGGCCTGCGCTATCCTGAGAGATGATGAAATGAGCATAGGACACAAGTGCGTCTCTGCCGTCTCGTACAATGTAGATCGCCGGATGCACTTGATCGGGCGGCATCTCGTGCGTCTTGACAAAGAAAACCTCTCGAGACTCTGCCATCATTTCCCAGGATCCTGGCCACAGAGTCTCTCCGACCATGTCCGCTGTGGGTAGCGACTCAAGCTCCTTTGGAGTCAAATCACGATTGTAGATGGAGTAGTTCGGGAATCCATATAATCTATGGAGAAGAATCCTAAAAAACGTGTTCCCGGAACGCGGATATGATGCCAGCCAGACTATCATCCTAGGAAATTCGTGCGTTTCATCTTGAGTAGATCATCTGAGTTTGCATCGGAAGTATTGAGTCTGCGATCGGACCCAACGATTCGTGTCGAGCCATCGTATCCTGAATCCCTGCCTTTTCCAAACTTAGTTTAAGATATCCAGACAATGTCTTCGCCAGTGCCACCAGTTTTTTTCGTCAGGACTCGTGAACCCATATTTGCTATCCTCACTTCCGCTGGAGTTAGAATGGACGGTTAGTTCTTTTCTCGCGATCACCAAATCCACCAGATCTCCAGTTGCAGATCATCTGCCGGTTCCTCGTTCAAGTGACCGTTCATATTCTTTAACCTTTGCATCCAGCGATTCAATAAGCTCGAGCCGTTCAGCTGCGATCTTTTGGACAGCTTCGATCATCCGAAGACGCTCATCAGAGGTATTTTGGAGATCGAAATTCACTTTCCGGATCTCTTTGATCTCGCTTTCAAGCCGACGGATAAGAGCGAGACGATCCTCAGCATCTTTCAGTATTCTCTTGCACTCATCGTCTAATCGGTTTATGAGTTGAAGTCGCTCGTCGCAGACATCCTGGACATCCTGGACGAGCCTGAACATCTTCTCAATGACACTGCGCCGGATTTGTTGTGCCTCTTCCACGCTCCGGCTTGCCAGAAGGGGCATGTTTTTCAAGTAAACGCCCAGCATATCCTTGAAAATCTCTTCCATGGGCCTGTTGTGAATGCCCAAGCTATGGTGTCGATACTCCACCAGTGCCTCACCGGAATAGATAACCGGGAATCGTGCTGTCGCCCGGATCTTGATATCGATATCCAGGAAGATTTGTACATTTTCATCATAACCCAATTCATCTATGACAGACTTGTACATCAACTCCTGACGAAACGTACCCACACGTGTCGGGAAGCAAGTTCCTGAAAACAACTGAACAAAAATGTCACCGCTCGGAGGAGGCTCGCCAGCACCGTCATACCATACTCCGGTTCGGTGACCGTTCGCATCGATGGTGTAGACATTCGAATAAGCGATTCTGGCTGCCGGATTTTTCTTTAGCGCTGACCACTCCTTTCCCAGCTTGCCTGGCAGCCATCGATCATCTCCATCGATAATGCTAATTAAGTCCCCGCTGCTCACCTCGATAGCCTGAAGCGCATTGTTCCGGGCTCCAAGGTTTGTCTCACGACGATAGCTTCTTATCAGTTTGGAGTGGAGCTCCTGGAATTTGGCGATGACATCCCAGGAGTTATCCGTCGAGTGATCATCGCAGATGATTATTTCGAACGGAGTGAGTGTCTGCGCCAGGACGCTCTCGATACACTCCTTGATATACTTCTCGAAATTGTACGATACAATGATGACGCTTATCTTAGGGGCATCCATGTTCAACGCTCTCGAAAATCTATCGTCCGGCCGTGCAAGCCTCGGATCAACAAGATTATCCTTTGGTGCTTCGTTCAATTCTGGATTTTACTTTCTTACCATTCTGAACCACAAAGCGTATGATTTCACAGATCGTGTCCAGTTCATTCTTCCCGATGGACGTGCCAGTAGGAAGACACAGGACACGACCAGCCAAACGCTCGGTGTGAGGTAAGACCCCCTCGGTGAGAGGGAAAAGAGATCGGTAAGGCTCCATCCGATGGCAACCCGGGTAGAAGTATCGTCGCACCAACACATTCTCCGCGTGGAGAATCTCTGCCAGTAGATCGCGCGTTATGCCGGTCTTCCGGTCATCGATCTCCAGAACAATATACTGAAAGTTGTTCTTTTCCCCTTCATCATACTCTACCATCGAGACGCCTTCGAGTCCTGAAAGCTCTTTTCTGTACTCCAGGTAGTTGCGATAGTTCGCATTTACGATTTCGTCCAGGCTCTCGAGGTTTGTTACTCCCATCGCCGCTGAGATCTCGTTCATTTTTGCATTCGTCCCGATTTGATCTGTTCGGTCGTAGCCAGTGAATCCAAAGTTCTTCATCAGACGCAAGCGTCGAGCAAGTTCTCCGTCGTTAGTCACGACTACCCCCCCCTCGAGCGAATTGACAAACTTCGTAGCGTGGAAACTGAAGACCTCAGCGTCTCCAAATCCTCCGACCATTCGTTTCCCGTGCGAGCATCCCAACGTGTGCGCGGAATCGAAGAGCAGTTTAAGCTGATGCCGCTCAGCAATGTCGGTTAGAGCTTCAACATCGCAAACCCGTCCCCAGACATGCACGCCAAGAATGCCTGTCGTCCGTGAAGAAATCAATTGCCCCACTTTCAGCGGATCGATGTTGTGAGTCTTTGGGTCAATATCACAGAAGACCGGAGTGATATTTTGCCACCACAACGCGTGAGCGGTCGCTATGAACGTGAAGGACGGCAGGATGACTTCTCCTTCTAACCCCAGCGCTCTGATTGCGATCTGAAGTGCAACGGTGCCATTGCACATAGCAACGCAATGCTGCACCCCCGCTAGTTCTGCCACCCGCTGCTCGAATTCCTTCACGTAGCGGCCTTGATTAGTAAGCCACCTTCTATCTAGAATATCATCTACTCGTTCCTGGAATCGGTGGCGGTCTCCAATGTTCGGTCGCCCGACATGCACAGTCTCTTCAAACGCTGGCACTCCTCCAAAAATCGCCAGATCGTCAACACAGGACTTTGGAATGTTCTTGGTTATCGAACTTGCCATACGTTTGCCACTTACCTTAGGGCTTCACTACGTACGCGGTTGGCATCCAACCGAATGGAAATGACTTGATTTTTGCATCAGGCATGAATTCTTTGATCGCCCGTGTCTCGCCGGGAGCTACTTCGTGGTTGAAATGATCAAAGAGCAGCACTCCGCCGCTCGTCAGTCTCGGCCAAAAATGCTCCAGCGTGGAACTGACGACATCATACGTCCCACAGTCCAGAAACACGAGCTTGAATTGCAGGTGCGAGTTCTCACGGAAGAACTTTCCGAGATTTCTCGTGACATCGAGATCATGAATGTGCACCACGTTCTCCAATCCCTGGACACGTATCAATTTCAGCAGGCGCGCTTGGTCTTCACGACACTCGCCTTGTTCGACATATTTTTCCTCCGCCGACGTTCTGGCACCCTGAAACCAGTCAAATCCGTGGAC
This sequence comes from uncultured Bacteroidota bacterium, assembly GCA_963739335.1. Lineage (GTDB taxonomy): Bacteria > Bacteroidota > Ignavibacteria > UBA10030 > UBA10030 > UBA9647. The sequence continues at coordinate 12,925 of CAVUAC010000093.1, forward strand.
CAGAGTCAGAGATTCCGGCTCAAACAACCTAGTCAGCTTGGCAAAAAACAGACTCCCAGCACCCTTGAACACGCCAATCTCTGCGATATGTCCAGCGACACCAAGCGTCATTTTGTATGCTTCATAGAGTGAGATATATCTGGCTATTGTCATGTGGCCAGTAAATGCCGGAAACTCCTGGATAAAATCGCTCGTCTCATATCCCATCGTCATAATCTCTTTCATCCCATCGTAATATGCAGACTTGCGAGAGGCAAATTTCCGGAGCTCGAATCTGCCCATAGATTCTTTCATATCTTTTTCTCCTTTACCCCTCATCCCAATGTCCTCGAGTGCAAGCCGAGTGGATTTACCTGTCACTTTGAATTCTCATTGCTCCGATTCGGAAATCTGAGATCGAATTCGATGATCGATTCATCTTCAAGATTGGGCGAGAAGAACGGTGCATCAAACCTCGCACCCTTTATGAACGGATAGCCATTTACGTCATAAAAAAGCCGGTCTTGGTTGAACCATGATACAAACTGCAACAAGCACTTGCACTCCTGGATGAAGAGTCGGTGCCTCGCAAGTGCCGGATCTTCGCCATACGGAATATTCAACGTCGACACCACGATTGGGTATCCTTCGTCAACTTTCTCTGACACCACATGAATCGTGTTTCCCGTAACTCTGGATCCATAGTCAAGCGTGCGCTCCCAAATCTGCCTTGCATGGAATTTCCGATTGGTGTCTCGGGTGTCATAGAAACCCTTGAACGCGGGCAGTATGGAAGGATGGCAGTTGAATATCCGGTTCTGATAATGTTCCAGCAGTTCGCCCGCGAACACTCTCGTAAAACCCGGAGAGATGATGCAATCGATGTCCCGCTGAACGACCAAACCAAGAATAGCTGCATTAAGACGATTCGAATCCGTCTCTGCGAGATCCAGATGGTCAATTTGATGTTTCCTAGCAACATCCAGAGCGCCACATGGACGGTCACTAACGATGATGTTGATCGACTTTCTGAAGAAATCGAGATCAAGGCACCTATCGATCTGGTAGCCAGATCCATTTGTTGCCAGCAATATTCTCTTCACTGTTGAACCTCGGTTTCCCTTATGTCTCGAGAACAGCGTAGCCGAAACCATCAGCTCCGAAATCGTTGCCGTTGTAGAACATCAGCATTCGGTTATTGACCATCACAACCGAGGGATACGCGACCATCTTCGAATCCCAGCCTGCATCCGAGGGATCAATTCCTGCTTTCTCATCGTCTCTATGCCACCGTTGCATATCCTCAGAATAGGCATAGCCGATTCGATAGGAATCTATGCCATCACGAAAGTCATGGCTTCCGCGAAAACAAAACCACATATGGTATCCATCCGCGGACTTCAGCACGAACGGGCGAGTTATTGCTTCATCATCCGTTCGCTGTCCAATGACTACCTGTCCGCTGGGGACCCAAGACATTCCATCACTAGATCGAGCATATTTGATATCATAGGTATGCTGAAACTTGTCATGTATCTTCAGCCATTTTGTGCCAGAGCAGTACCACATATGCCATTTAGCTCCAACCTTCAAAACGGCGGGGGAAGTCGCAGAAAATGGGTCGCGAATGCTTCGGCTCAAAATTGGCCCCTCGCTCAATTTCTGAAACGTCTCACCACCATCGTCGCTGATAGCCAAACCAGTGGAGTTAGTGTAGGGAACCGAAACTGAACGTGACCATCCACTATAGTACAGGAAGACCCGATCACCCTGTCTGACGGCACAGCCAGGCATTATTCCATGTTCATCAAAAGTACCCGGCCTGCCTAACTCTAGAATGGGCGGTTTGTGACGACGAAGTATCCTAGCAGGATTCTCCATGTCGACATCCACAAACGTAGTCAGGCTGATTCCCCTCTCCGGCCGAGACGAAAAATAGATCCTGACGAAGCCATCGCAAACGAGCGGCGTAGGTACCTGAGCATGAGATTTGGCCCAGCCACCAGCATCCTGCGGCCCAACGATGAGACCACGTTTCTGCCATTTAATTGCTTTTGCCATAGTGATAACTTTTCGCATCGCAGTAAATCGCGGATCATTTACCTCCGAGGTCTTTCAACGCTGCCTGCCGAACCACATCTTCGAGCCATTGGTGCATACTGACACCCTTCTTTTCGCGCGCACGTTCTGCGAGTCGCTTGGTATCGGGAGTCACAGCCTCAAGTTGACCAAGGTATCTTGTCCGCAAAGTTCCACCTCTCGGGCCGGGTATTTCAAAGTCAAAGTCGCCCTTGGGCTCACCGTCACCCACTCGAAAATCGATCAGGTAGAAGACACCTCCGATCACCCAACGTAAACACACTTCTCTCGCTTCAACGGGCATCTCCTCCAACGGCAGCTTTGCCAGGAATTGCTTATTTGTCGTGATCAGAATTTTCGCGAATTCGCTCTCGCGAAGCCACGGGGGCATGCTCTCGTCTCCAACGACAATCTTCGCGCCTACCTTGCTCACTCGAACCATCTCTGAAAGGCTTCGTTTGATGTCGGAGAATTCACCCAAACCTCCGAAGCTGTATACTGCATCGAAATAGTGGTCCGGGAATGGCAGATAACAGGCATTTGATAGGGAGTAAGCAACGGGTACCATTGACCCTGACAGTCGCTTCTGGCATCTACTGAGCATCCCTTTCGATATATCCGTGAGACAGAGTCTGCCCTCTTTTCCTAATCGCTGGGCGATGATCTCGGAATCCCGACCTGTCCCGCAAGCAACCTCCAACACTCGATCTGAAGCCTTCAGCTCGAGCGCGTCGACAAACCTGTTGCGCACAGCGATTTCGTTTTCGCCGTGCGTCTTGAATGTAAGGTGAAGGTTGGCATCATAAGCATCGCCACGACCATCGTAGAACGAACGTGCATACTCATCCTTTTCCGGCAGTTGCAATGGATATCTGAGGTCGGGGACTCCATCCTCTATGGGATATTTAGTTCCACCCTCAGAAACAAACAGCCCTGAGATAATTTCTCCCTTGGACTCTCGTGGATTTTCCAACGCCAGCCGCTTTCGCGTTTTGGGGCAAACAAACAATTTGAGATCTGTGTGCTTCATGATTGCTGGTCTCTTTTATTGTCTGGAAACGGCAAAGGTTGTCGAATCATTTCATCTTTGTTAGGCGCAAGAAAGATTCGGAATCAAGCCGGTACCTGGGCGTATCTGGAGCGATGTAAACGCTTTTCGGTTCGACGTTTTTCGTCACAAGCGTCCCGGCCCCGATGAAGCTCTCTCTTCCGATGGTGATCTCGTGACCTATCGTCGCGTTGACGCCGATGAAGCAGTACGGCTCAATGACGGAACTTCCCGATATGATGACCTGACCCGCGATGTAACAGTGGTCCATCACTGTTGCATGGTGACCGACGTGATTGCCACTCCAAAGGAAAACGTTATTTCCAAGCTTTGAACACGGCTGGATGACGGCATTTTCCAGGATAAAGCAATTATCGCCAATCTCGGCGTTCGCGAAATTCGAGGCCCGCGAACATACATAACTGATCAGTTCATATCCCTTTGCCTTGCACTCGTCATATTTCTGAGCTCTGAACTTGTTGAGATTCTGATATCCCACAGCGACAAACATCTTGTAATCGCCCGGAGGATACTTACCCGTCAACTCCTCGAACGGAAGGACGGGCCGCCCGAACAACTCCCGCCTGGTCAGGTGCGCTTCATCCACAGTGAACGCAACGACTTCGTGCGGGCTGTCATTGGCCAGATAGTAGTATGCTTCGTCGGCGATTTTTCCTGCACCAAACATGACGATCTTGCTCATGAAGATTGCCTTTCTTTTGCTTGATACCTCGCAGCCAACCGTAGTCGATCCACTTTCCCGTTGGCGTTTTTTGGCAACTCCTTCTCACGGTAAAATTTCGTTGGCACCATGTAGTCCGGAACAATCTGCTTAAGGTCTTGCCGTATCTGCTCATCTTCAAACTGTCTCCGCGAGGCCACAACGGCAACAATCCGGCTTGTCCCGCCGATTTCCGAGTGAAGTGCGACTGCTTCAGATACATATTCAAGCCGGTGCATCGCTGCCTCAATCTCCTCCAATTCTATTCGGTATCCCATGTGCTTGATCTGATTGTCCCTTCGGCCTTGGATGTGGAGCTTTCCATCCGCTGGATCCAGTCGCACAAGATCGCCTGTTTTGTACATCACCTCGTCGCAACTATGGTTGAACGGACTGCAAACGAAACTTGCTGCTGTTCGCACCGGATCATTGTAATACCCTTTGCCCACATTGGGACCGAGCAAGCACAACTCTCCCACTTCGCCGTCGTGGACCTTGTTCCCCTTCTCATCAAGTATCAGGTAGGAGAAATTGGGGGCAATTTGTCCCAGAGGCGGGAGTCCCTGCAGATCGTTGAAATCGTCTTCGGTGATCTTGTAGCTGGAGCATATGCACGTGCATTCCGTCGGTCCATAGACATTGAAGAACTCACTCGAATTCGAATAGACATCATAAAGGTTTTTCAGTTTCGCTTTGGGATACTTCTCGCCCCCAAACACAAACCGTCGAATGGATCTGAGATGCTTCCCGTCTGTTGCTTTCATTGTCTGCAGAAAAATCAGGAGCGATGGCACAGAGAACCAGAGTGTACATCGGGCTTCATCCACCTTCTCGACAAGAAGTTTCGGGTCCCTTGCTTCTTCCTTGGAGAACGGCACGAGACACGCACCCGTGAAAAGTGCCGAGTAAAGATCGAACACTGAGTTGTCAAAGTACAATGGATTGACATTCGTCAGGACGTCCTCTTGGGATATGCGATATGTCTCCCTGCTCCAGTCGATGAGGTTCAGCACATTGGTGTGCGTCATCGTTGCCCCCTTCGGCATTCCAGTGGAGCCTGAAGTGTACATCACATAGGCAGGATTGTCACCTGTCACCAGAGCTGTCTCGGGAAGACTCGTGATTTCGCATCTCCGGACGGAATCGAGGAATGGTTCTGCATTCCGATCAACGAGAGCAGGCGAGATGTCCCTTACTTTCCCCTCCAGCTTCTGGATCAATGCAAACTCAGCGAGTACCAATTTCGGTTTGCAGGTACTGAGGATCTTCTGCAATCGCTCTGCCGGGCTTTCAGGATCCAGGACACAGTAGACCGCGCCGAGCTTCAAACAGGCAATGATGATGGCATAAGCAAGTTCATCTTTGGTTCCAGATAATCCGACGAGGTCTTTTCTGCGCACGCCTTGCGTCAAAAGCCAATGAGCCACCTGATTCGAAAGGAGGTTCAGCTCATCATAGCGTAGCGAACGTCGTTCGTTGAACCAAAGTGCCGTTCTGGAAGCATGAGCTTCTGCCGCAGCCTGAAATCGTATGCCAAGGTTGTATTGATACATCCTAGGTTGTATGCTGATCAATGTAATTCACGGGCTGCCGGAGAATCCATTTTAAGACAAGCGTGAACCGCTTCGATTCACACAACCAGCCCTCCATCAAGCTCGAATATCTTGCCGTTGAAAAAGTCGTTTTCAATGACCGTCATGACCCCCTCGGCGATCTCCTCCGGTTTTCCGAGTCTCCTCAACGGTACTCGCTTGACGACATCCTGCAAGACGGCTTCACTCAAAGCTTTGTGTGTCGATTCTGTATCCGCGAATCCTGGAGCAACGCCGACGACGCGGATACCCATCGCTCCAAGCTCTTTTGCCCATGTTGAGGTCAACGCGTTAACTCCCGCCTTCGCTGCTGAATAGGCCGACTGACCGGCATTTCCGGACGCTGCGATCGAACTGATATTCACGATGACCCCTTTTGTGCGCGTCGCTATCATCTTTTCGACCACGCAGACGGTCATATAGAAAACAGAGTCCAGGTCAGACTGCAAGACCTTGGCCCATGCTTTCACGTCGTGACGTTCGACTCCGTGTTGCGAGATTCTCACCAACGGAGCGCTGAAGAGGATGCCTGCATTGTTTACCAGAACGTGCGCACTCCCAGACTCCTCATGATACCGGGTCACAGCTGAAAGGACCTTATCGAAGTCCGAGACATCGCATTCCACGCACTTCACACCGCTCAGTTGCGCTTGTAGTGCGGTCAATCCTTCGGCATTGGA
>CAVUAC010000094.1:0-4046 GCA_963739335.1 uncultured Bacteroidota bacterium
CTCCGGCTGCTGATCCGGCTCGACGGCGAGACCGTCGTCGGTTGCGTGCCCGAGGTCGGTTATCTTCACCGAGGGTACGAGAAGCTCGCAGAGAATTGCACCTACCATGAGTTCATTCCGCACACCGACCGTCTCGATTATCTCTCCCCCCTGAACAACAACACTGCCTACGCCCTGGCTGTCGAGAAGCTCTTGGGCATTGAAGCTCCTCCGCGGGCACAATACCTGCGCGTGATGATTTCGGAGCTGGCCAGGATTTCTTCGCACCTGATGTTTCTCGGTTCCCTTGCGATGGATGTGGGTGCGTTGACGGTGTGGATGTGGGCTTTCCGGGAACGCGAGAAGCAATACGACATCTTCGAGAATATCGCAGGTGCGAGATTCACCACAAGCTATACTCGTATAGGCGGGCTGGCACAGGACGTCGCTCCGGAAACGCTCGCCTCGGTGAAGAAGTTCATCGACGAATTGCCCGGGCATCTTGTCGAATGCGAAAAGCTTCTCAACACCAACAGGATTTTCCTTGAACGCACGGACGGCATTGGGGTTGTCACGCGAGAGCAGGCGATCGATCTAGGCTTTACAGGCCCGGGATTGCGCGCGTGCGGCGTGAATCATGACCTGCGCAAGGCAAACCCCTATCTGATCTACAGGGATGTCGATTTCGACGTTCCTCTTTACGAAGGTGGAGATGCTCTCGCCCGCTACTATGTCAGGATGGCGGAGATGAGGGAAAGCGTGAGGATCATCCGTCAGGTTCTTGAAAAAATGCCGGCAGGGGAGGTGCAAGCCTTCAAGCCGAAGAAGGTTCTTCCCCGAAAAGAGCGGGTCTATACGAAGATGGAGGAACTCATCCACGACTTCATGCTCGTCAACTTTGGGGTCGAACCTCCTGTGGGGGAAGTCTACAGTGCGGTTGAGGCGCCAAAAGGCGAATTGGGTTTCTATATCTACAGTGACGGAAAGGGATATCCCTGGCGATTGAAGATTCGCTCTCCGTCATTCGTCAATCTGCAGACACTGCCGACGATGATGATGGGTTGTATGATATCGGACGTCGTCGCGATCATCGCAAGTCTCGACCCTGTCATGGGTGAAGCGGACAAGTAGATTGTCGATTGCCAATTTCCGATTGACGCAGAGGACAATGACTCTATCGACAATTGGAAATCGGAAATGGGAAGTATTCTCTTATGTTATCTGAAAAGAACCTCAAGAAGATCGAAGAGCTGAAGAAGTCCTATCCGACAATTCAGGCGCTCGTGTTGCCGGCTCTCTGGATGGTCCAGGAAGAACAGGGCTATATTTCTGAAGAGTCGATGAAGTATGTCGCTCAACTCTTGGATGTCCCGTTCGCACACATCCTCGGTGTCGTGACGTTCTATACGATGTTTCATTCAAAGCCGATCGGGAAACATCACATTGAAGTCTGTACGAACGTCTCCTGTATGTTGCGCGGTTCAGCGAAGATCGTGGAGCATCTCGAAAAAAGGCTCAGTCTCCATATGGGTGAGACCTCCAAAGACAAGAAGTGGACACTGTCGGAAGTTGAGTGCATGGGTTCGTGTGGCACGGCACCGATGGTCGCCGTCGGCGAAGAGTACTACGAGAACCTCACGACGGAAAAGCTGGATCAGATCCTCGCGGAGCTTGAACCCAAGTAGGTATCCATGGAACGATACATCCTGCCAGATATCCCTGATCTACACAAGATCCAAGTCTACGAAGCTCATGGCGGCTATCAGGCGCTTCGAAAAGCGCTTGGCATGAAGCCCGAAGAAGTAACGGACGAGGTCAAGAAATCCAATCTGCGTGGCCGCGGCGGTGCGTGTTTCCCGACGGGCCTCAAATGGACCTTCATGCCCAAGCAGACAAGCAAGCCGAAGTATCTTTGCGTGAATGGCGATGAAGCGGAGCCTGGGACATTCAAGGACCGCCAGATTTTTGAGTTCAACCCGCATCTGCTTGTTGAAGGCGCACTGATCGCTTCTTATGCGATGGGAGCCACGACGACTTTCATCTATGTGCGCGGCGAGTACGGCAAGTGGATTCGAATGATACAGAAAGCCCTCGATGATGCGCGTGAGAAGGGGTATGTTGGATCGAAGATCCTTGGTTCAAATTTCTCGACGAATATCTTGGTGCATAGGGGTGCTGGTGCTTATATCTGTGGAGAAGAATCATCGCTCATGAACTCCGTCGAAGGGCAGCGCGGATACCCCCGTGTGAAGCCGCCGTTTCCTGCTCATTTCGGATTGTGGGGCTGCGCGACGACCATCAACAACGTCGAAACAATTGCCAATGTCCCTCTCATCATCAACAAGGGATGGGAGTGGTACTCGAAGATCGGGGCACCGAAGCACCCGGGTCCGATTCTCGTGGGCGTGAGTGGTAATGTCAACAAACCGGGTGTTTTCGAGTTGCCGACCGGCATGCCATTGCTCGACATCATCTACAAGTATGCTGGCGGAGTCCCCGGCGGCAAGAAAATCAAGGCGGTCATCCCCGGAGGTTCATCGACCATGATCTTACAGGGGGAGCAGCTGGAGGGGGTCTGCATGGATGCGGAGTCTCTCAAAGCAGCCGGATCCTCCGTCGGAACCGCAGGGCTTATTGTGATGGACGAAGATACTGACCTTATCAAAGTGCTCACCCGAATTTCTAAATTCTATTACCACGAGTCGTGTGGCCAGTGCACGCCATGTCGAGAGGGCACTGGATGGCTCTGGAAGATCCTCCTGCGTTTTGAACGGGGCGAGGGTCGGATTGAGGATATCGACCTGCTCATGGATATTGCCAATAACATTGAAGGGAACACGATCTGTGCTCTCGGAGATGCGGCAGCGTGGCCGGTTCAGTCCATGATTCGTCGTTTTCGCGATGAATTCGAGAAGAGGGTCAAAGGTGCGCCTGTCAAAGCGGCGCAGGATGTCGCGGCATAGACCGGTATTTGTGATCTCAAGCTCAAAGCCCGTCTGGCCTGCCTGTGAAGAGGTGGGAAGACGGGTTTTTTGCTTTTGCACCTTTGGGAGTCCCCATTCGAAAGGCCCGCTTGAAACAAAAGACGTGGGAAGTCTGTATAATTTAGATGCCAACGATACAGGACAAGAAGGAACACTTGAGCTTCCCCGTGCGTCTATATGACTGAATCCGGACATACAAAACAGCCAATGGCTTATCAGACGCTGGCGCAGGCGGCGGATGTTCCACTCCAGGTTAAGAGTGACGAAGTACTTATTACGCTGGTGCACCAAGGGGAACACGGGGCATATCGTGTTCTGGTGGAACGCTACCAGGAGCGGATCAGAAATCTGATCTATTCGATTTTTCACGAGCCGAATATTGTCGATGATCTCTCTCAGGAAGTTTTCATCAAAGCGTATGAAGGTTTGTCGCAGTTCCGGTTTCAGTCTTCGTTCTACACGTGGCTCTATCGCATCGCGGTCAACAAGAGCAGGGATGAACTACGTAAGAGGAAGGTGCGGCGTTGGTTTTCTCTCCAGACGATGCTCGAGTCATCCGACAGAGAGCTCGGGTCGAAGATTGTCGTTGAGCCTCAAGACAAGGAGCTCCAGGAGCTTCTTGCGGCTGGCCTGAAGTCACTGCCGGAGAAATACAGAATCGCTATTGTCTTGAAAGATGTTGACGGTCTATCATATGAGGAAATTGCGGAGATCATGGAATGTGAGATTGGTACAGTGAAGTCGAGACTGTCGCGCGCACGCGCGATGCTACGCAAGGTTCTGGAGCCTTTGTTGAAGGAGATGAAGTGACGTGAAACCTCAATCAAAGACCGAACTTTCCCAGCTGCTCTCGGCGTATATTGATGGAGAGCTTGATGAACAGCAAGCAAGATCCGTCGAAGAACTTCTGTCCCAGAACGCCGAAGCTCGCTATGAGCTGGAGGAACTGAGAGCACTCAAAGGTCTGATCGCTTCCAAACGGCGCATACCCCCATCCTTGGGTTTCTGGTCGCGTCTTTCCGTCGAGCTGGAGCAGCGCAAGAAGGAAGAGGAGAACCTGCTCCCGTTCCCGCGCAAATACGT
>CAVUAC010000095.1:0-43196 GCA_963739335.1 uncultured Bacteroidota bacterium
TCAGATTGGCCCATTTGCCATGCCCATTCCTCGTGCACCAAATCCCATTCGCAGAGCAGCGCCGGCAAGTCCGGCGAGTTCATAGTTGTTCTGCGCCTGAGCACTCGATTGGCCGAGCGAGCCTAGCGCGAGGCACAAGAACAACGTGAACCGGGATGTCGATGTTTGTCTTATCATTGGAGAACGAAGATCTTGCCCCATAATGGATCGTTGCCCTCAATCTCGACCCGATAGAAGTATATGCCGTTCGACACGCGGCGCCTGAGGTCGTCCCGCCCATCCCATATCTCGTCCTGTTCAATGGGCCCTGATCGCATTGCATTGCGGATAAGCGCTTTCACGGGCTGCATCGCGAAATCGAAGATTCGGATAGTCACTGGGACAGTTTTTCCCGATGTCGAATAGTGAATCCGAACAACCTCCGATGAGGGTGAAAAGGGCAAAGGATAGGAATAGGTCCTTCCGGTTGCCTGAACCTGCTCGTACGTCCTGAATACCCGCCAGGTAACGCCAAAAGGCTGAGAAGGAGAATCGATTGTGAAAGCCAGGCCGTCCGTGCCGCCAACCCACACAGTGTCACCTTTGACGCCCACGCCGTAGACGACAGGTGAGGCGAATCGCTGAAGCGTGGTGGGATCATAGATCGTCCCGCTACGCGTCCACGTTTGCCCGACGTCAGATGACCGATACAATCCATCGTCAGCGGCGACGTAGACTACGGAGTCTCGGGTTGCGATGTTATGTGTGAATTCACCCAGGAGTGCTGTACTCCAGGTCTCACCGCCGTCCTTTGAGAAACTGACTCCGCGCTTCTCGTCAGGATCGACGGCATTGTTCGTGGCGGCCCAGATGATTCGGTTTGAACCCCATCGCTGTTCGGTGAGGCACACCACGAAGTTTCCGGAGATGGGCTTCAGCTGATTCTGGTGATTGAACTTGCGCCAGCTGACTCCGCCATCAGTTGATTTGTTGATGCCATTCGCGGTGCCAACCCAGATGGTCGAGTCGTTGCTCGCATACACTGCGAACATGACGTGGTTCAGACTTGCGCGAAGTGTATCTTTATTATAGAGGGAGTCGCTCGCGAAGAATTTGTTCACGTTTGATAATGCGAACCGAAGTGAGTCGCCCGGTGAAATCGAATTGAGATTGTCGGGTGGCAAGATCACTCTCTGCCACGTTTTTCCTTGATCAGTCGATTTGCGCAGCATTCCACCCCAGCTGGCAATCCACACTGCGTTTCGTGTCAAAGCGATGTCGTAGGTGATGTTCTGCTCGGGAACAGTTATCGCCAAAGCTGGAATCTTGTTTCTGCCATAGATGAGCGTGTCAACCTTTCCAGTATCAACAGGTTGGGGGATAAATCTCCACGTTTGGCCGCGATCGCTCGAGTAGTGCAGGCCGTGGCCGGTTTGGATCGATTCGCCTTGGTGTTTGGTGGTGTAGGCAGTTGACACCCAGAGATCGTTGTTCCGCATCGCGATCGCCGCAACCCCCTTGTCATCAAACGTCTCCGCTGAGGAGAACTGCTTCCAGGATGAACCTGCAGTAGTTGTGAGAGCCAGGCCCTTTCCTGAGCCAATCCAAATGGTGTCTCCTCGCGGGACGATTTTATTAATGGTGTTACTTTGAAGGAGAGGACTGTTTTCACCGTTGGAGATCGCAAACGAGCTTGCCACTTGTGCTTCGAGATAGCTCCAGAAGCCTGCCAGGCAGAACGCTATGATGAGGGCTCTTCTCATTGCTTGATAGTAATTCGGTGAATGACAATGTTGCCACCTTCGTTGGAGCGATCGAATGCCTGGAACTCAAACCGGTACGTTCCAGTCTGTGTTGCAGGTGGCAGTGTGACGATGAGACTGTAGATGCCGTCGCCCGCCCGCTCATCCCCATGACCAGCAGCAGACCCGTCGTCAAACATTTGAAATGGATTCCCGCTGGAAGGAGAGCCGTCCGGCTTAAATGAATTGAATATCACTCGGCTAATATCAGCAAGCCCATCCGGATCGTCCGCGCTAACACGTAGTGTGAGCTGCTGTGACTGATTGCCGAGCTGCACGGTGTCCGCAGCCTGGAGGATTGATAGGGTGGGTGGTCGGTTGCCGCGATAAACGAACAAAGGTGCAACAATAGTGTTGCTTTCAAATCCGTTGTCACCTTCAGCGTTGACCAGAACCCTGTATGTGCCAACTTCGACACGCTTGATCTGGAAAGTCACCTTTCCAGAATAGACGCTATCCCCCTTGGAGACGTCAACACCCTGACCATTGTCAAGCAGTTCTCCGCTCGCGACTGATGCAGTTCCATCAGAGTTTGTCAGTACATAGCGAACCGCTGCGACGCGACTCATTGTCGCAGGATTCAATTGAGCTGTGACTGACACGCTAATAGGAAGAACGTCTTCCGGCTTTCGGCTGCCGCCTACGTTGATGGAGTCGGTATTGACGGTTGACGGGGATAAGCTGAGTTGCAGCAGGATTGGCGGTGTTCCTGCAGAATCAACGACAGAGCTTTCGTTTCTCTCACACCCGCCGAGGGCTGCCAAAGCCGCTACGAAGCAGAGTAGCCGCGCGGCTCCATCAAAGCCACTGAAAAGCACACTTCGGCCTCTTGGGTGGGCTAGAAGTTTTTCTTCGGATCGAGGAAGTAGATGAAGCTGACTCAATGATTGCTTTCCTTTGATTCTGTTCAAACCTACTTCGTAGCAATCGTCTTCGGTCAGCTATCCTTTGTGTGAAGGATGATGGGAGAGACTACTTATTCGCACTGACAAAATAGCGAGCTTCATGAAGAAAGTCAAGACAAAAATCTAGACCGTGATCGTAAATGGAGAAAACGAAAAGCTTAGAATAAACACCAAGATTGTCAGCCAGCCGATGGTTTTCCGTCGATCATCCAGTGGTGTTTCATCTGGCACAGGCGGATGGTATAGCTTTATTACATAATAGGAAATGAGTGCCCAGAGGAACCATCCTGACCAGCTGTACTGAGCAAATGGTATGACTTGTCCAAGCGGCTCCTGGACGAAGTAACTGGCGAGTCCTCTCACCAGTGAATCCAGCACTGAGGGGAGTCCGAAAACGAGCAGGATGATAAATGAACTTCGCGCTATCAGACGATGCTTGTCTCCGAACGCGGTATACATGACATGGCCACCGTCGAATTGGCCGATTGGTATAAGGTTCATCGCGGTCACAAAAAGTCCGAACCAACCTACGCACAAGAATGGGTAGTGGTATATTTCGGACATTGGTGGGACGAACTGTTTGCTGGGGTCGGTCAGGAGCCATGACAAAAAACTGTAGAGCAAGGTATGTCCAAACTCAAGAGGCACGCCTCGTGTTTCGTTGGTGGAGTTTGTGATGAAATCGTAGTTTGGATGGAGGGCAAGAATGTACTCTCGCCCCGGCAGCGTTAAGAATCCGAGAATGAGTACGATTATGCACGCGGTGAAACCGGCGAGTGGACCAGCGACGCCGATGTCGAACATTGCCTTGCGGGAGGGGACCACTGCTTTAGTGCGAATGAGGGCACCCAAAGTGCCAAAATTCAAAAAAAATGGCGTAGGCGGGAATGGCAGGAAGTATGGCAAAGTCACGTCGACGCGATGGTGGCGAGCGGCGAAGTAGTGGCCGAACTCATGGACTCCAAGGACGAACAGAATGGCAACGGAATAGGGAAGGCCGTACAAGAGGTTCGTCAGCTCGAATGGGTTTTTCCCGACCCACTGAACACCTGCGACGGTCGTCGTGAAGAAGGTCACGAGGAAAAGAACAAGGTTGAGCAGAAAGCGATAATCCGGTCTCGGGGCTTCAGCTGGTTTGGCCTGCTGCGGATCTTGTTGCGGGGAGTTGTAGCTCATTCAATCCGAGAAAATTTTTCAATATGTAAATCGGTTCTCGGAGGGAAGATACGAAAACTGTTGCCGAAAACAAACAAAGAGTACTCCGACAGCATTCGAGAGGGGGGAGTTCTGAATACTGTCGGAGGTGAGGGAAACCAAAGTTCCTTTAATTCACCGGAGGTTTGGCGACCGGGTTGTTTGCGCCGCTTCGCGATACAGGCGGCTTGGCCACTGGATTGTTCGCTCCGCTAGCAGCGGCGTACAATATGGCGAAGTTCGCTGCAAAAGTGAGCACAAGCGCCATGGCGATGGCTCGGAACCGTTTTGCGCTGCGGGACTCAAACATTTGGACCCCCTTAGAAGAGGTGATTAGTGATATGTGTCACAAGATTTCGATTTTGCCAACAGAATTTCTCCGTAAAAATTGGCTAATTTCTAGCCAATGTCAAGTAGAATCTCGCATGTAGTAGCAAGAGCGAAAGGTGGCTCTTCACCTTGTGTCTGTAACTGATTGGAAAACAATACCTTGCAGTGTTCCGTGATCTGCCACACCGATTCCCTCTCCCAGCGCTTTTCTTCTTGACATGACTCGAATTCCACAGTATATTCGTCACAGATAACGAAGGATCGAGACATGAAGAATCTTCAAGAAGGTTGGCGTTATGTGGGCGGTAGCTGTCGGGGTGGGCTCCGCTTGTATGACTTTGCTCCCGAACATCGGTCCCACAAGCGCCGTGCTGGCTTCGGATGCCTTGATGTTTTTGACAGGCTTGGTGTGCACATGGGTATTCTTGAAGGAGCCAATTTCGACGAACAGACCGATCTTTCTGAACTTCGCGGCGTTTTTTTTCCTCTCGGTTTTCTCTTTTTGTTACAAGTTTGTCGGGACAGTCTTATTCCGGGGCGATGATTGGATGCCCTTCTATGTGTTCCAGTACCATTTGCTAGCGTACTTCTTCTTTCTCTCTTTCGCAATCGTGTACGTTGTGATCGATTCGTTGTTGAACGACCTTATGACGTACAAGAAGTATCTGATCACACTGCTAATCGTGGGGGGGACATTCGCATTTTACTACTATCCGTACCTTGCAGATCCAAAGTACTTGCAAACCACGGAAGACTTCGTCGATCGGGGAGCAATCAAATCTTCTATCAAGCAGCTCACGGCTGGTGGTAAGTTCAATCCTTCATCGAGTGAGATTGCGGCGATCACAAACCTAGGTGTTTGGAGGGACGGCAAGCAGATTGGTACCTTGTATGATGATCAGAAAGTGGGTAGAGTTGATGAACTGCTCCCGTATCTCAATGGTGACAATGTTTATGTTCTCATGTACAAGCCTTTGTATCTGAACAACATCTATATGAGCGTGCTTTGTGTCGTCTTTGTCTTCCTCTTCTTCGGCTATCAGTACAAGAATGATCCACCTCAGGGAGCATACATCGAAAAGATCATTTTCCTGTTCCTTCCCTACTGTTCACTTGAAATTCTTCACCATTACGCCTACATTAAGTCGGTCGAATACAGCACTTTTGAAGATGTCCAGCAAATTGGCATATACCTGACGCTGGTGAATTTGGTGTTGCTGTTGGTGTTTTTCAGCTTACGTCTGCGCTTCATTACGAGCGTCAAAGGCGAATTCTATGAGCGAGAACTGGTTTCTGACGCTGAACATATTAGTCGTTGGCGCGACGCTTTTGATAATCTTGTTGTACGCCATTTTCTTAACCCGAAAGCGCTTCATGGAAGGCTTCTTGCACCGCGCACGCCAAGAACCAAAGCCTAGTGTACTTCAGAGGATAATTCTCAAACTTTTTGGATGATTCTGTATTTGATAGGTTCTGAACAATGGAAGAGATAATCATTGGCAGGAGCAAGTCGATCGAACAGTTGAAGAAGCAGGTCACGAAAGCTGCGAGAGCATCAAGAGATGTCTTGATCGTCGGCGAGCCGGGTGTGGGAAAAGGGATCGTTGCGAAAAGAATTCACTCGGAACAGTTTGGCGATACGAATGGTCAGCATCCATATCTCTCCGTGAACGCCTCCGTGATTGACGATCGTGAGTTGGAAGCCGTGCTGTTCGGATTCGAGAAGGGCGTGCCGGGAATGCCGCCTACAACCAAACGAGGATTGTTCGAGCTCTCCGACAATGGTACCATCCTGATTGAGGAAGTCGAAGACGCAAGCTTCCGGAACCAGATGAAAATTCTGAGTTTCATCCAGGATCGGACAACGAAGCGCATGGGAGGTGAGGAACCAAGAAGCGTCAACACGCGCGTGATCCTCACGATGAAACGATCACCGGAAGAGTTGCTTGCTGCACACAAGATTTACGAGGAGTTGGCGGCGAGACTTGGAGAATTCGAACAGGTTCACATCCTACCGCTGCGGGAGCGACCTGAAGATATCCCGGTTCTCGTGAAGCATTTCGTGAACGAGATCAGCAAAGACCTCGGAATCAAGGATGTCGCCATTGACATCAACGCGATCGACGTTTTGGTGCGGCATCCATGGAAAGAGAACATCCGTGAGCTGAAGGCCGTCATCGACAAATCCATTCTCTTCTCGTCCGGCGGCAAGTTTGTTCTGCCACCTGAGCTGACAGATGAGAAGACCGAAGTGGTCAAGATGATCAACAACGTTATCAGCGGTCAGGAGTTTGTTCTCGACAATTCGCTCGATGTGATCGAGAAAGGCATCATCGAGCGGGCTCTTGAGAGGTTCGGATTCAACCAGTCGCGCGCGGCTTCGTTCCTTGGAATGACGGAACAAACACTGCGCTACAAACTGAAGAGACTTGCGATCCCGAGTGCTCGTCATCGTGGTTAGCGCTGTTTCTTGTGGTTCTAGAAATGTCGACGCCCTCCCCCATGGAGGCCGTCGGTGTTTCTGAAGGGTTCAGCAACGATCTTCGCTCGAGGCTAGGTGTCTCTAGAAGTCCAGATGGGATTCGTAAAGCAGAAGTGCTGTTGCGTGTCGAATGGATTGTTCTTCGATGTAAAAGCCTCCACACGTACGTAGCTGATGGCAGTCTGCCTGACTGAGACTTGTTTGCTGAGAGTGAAGCCCTGATTTCCATCGAATCGAAAGGCGGTCTGCTCCGAGGTGTTGCCGATCTTGCCAACAATGATCTTCACTGAAACGATTTCGCCGAACTCCGGACTCGAGATCACTCCGAGCTCGAGATCCAGCGAATCTTCGTTCGCAGTTTCACTGATCCCGCCACGCTCATCTCCCGGCCTCTGAGCCGACAATCGGATGACAGGGCCGTCTGTCACTATGGGACTTCCCCTCTTGAGAGCCTGCAGGACGGCATTCTCAGATATTTGCTCTCCAAGCACCAGGCCTGTTCGCATTTTGCCGAAGATCTGGTGATCCTGCTCCCTGATCGCGATGAACGGAAATCCTATCTGCCGAAATCGGTTGAAGTTGCCGTGAGCATCGTTCCCTCCGATGGCGTACAGCCGCTTCCCTTTGAGTAGCTGACGAATCCACTCGCGGTAACCCCTTCGGAAACCATCATCCAGCATTCCGTTGATGATTTGGATACCGGACAATCCATCACGTCCAAGCTCGCGGTCTGTCCACATCCCTCTGCCCAGCAAAAGGCGTTGAAGAATCGGAACCGATTCCTTGGCGTGGGCCGCGTAAGCAACGGCAGCTTCGGATTTGAGCCCCAGTGCTTCTGCAACGGTGTGTTCACTTCTCGTTCGTAGCCATCGCTCCGCGCTGTCGCCGGATCCGTGGATAAACTCTCGTTGTCCGAAGAGAAGAAGGTGGACATTCTTGCCGTCCTCGTTGCGGCATGTCACCTCTTCACCCCGAACGACCGCAAAGCCCTCACCCTCTGCCTGCAGACTCTCTATTTCATCCTGGAACATCTTCCATTTCTCGAGCGATGGATCGTTGCTCAGATAAGAATCAGGGTGATCGTCGAGATCGTAGGAGTGGTCAGTCACGCAGAAGAACGAGAGGCCCATCGCTCGACTAAGTTCGCGCGCTGCTTTCATTGGGCATCCAAACTCCACCTGGTCGTCTGTGAAGCTGGAGTGTGTGTGAGGATCCCCTAGATGAAGGCCAGGGAAACGGGGGAGATGGTCCTGAGAAATGTACACCCGCAGAGGGCGCTTTGATGACGTTCGATGGTTGTCGTTGCGATATGTTGTTGTTCTGCCGTTGCTCTCTATTGTAAACGTGACATCAACATCAATCCAACCTTTGTATGCAGTCACATCGATGTGGAGAAGGAACCAGTAGAAACGTTGATGAACCACAATTGGCTGTTCGAGGTGCTGCGAAGAGTTGCTTGCTCCTTGATCTTGCCGGGTCTCAACAGAAATCTGTTTCAGTGTGCAGGGGTAGAGATCAGCATCTTTGACCATGATAAGAATGGGGAGCTTCTGGTTTGGCTCGAGCCGGAAAGGCGCGTCCGCGATGATTTCGGGTTCGTTTTTCTTCAGAAGGCTGAAAAAATACCGAAAGCGGTAGTGCGTTTCCGCGTAGAGAAGGAAGGGAAGAAACCAGAGGCTCTGAAATGGACTTGTCAATATGTTCTCCCTTTCCAGACAACGTGGCCACCGAAAAAGACCACAAATGGCAGGAGCAGCACGTAAGAAACAAAATACGCTTCAAACCAAACAACATACCTCAGCAGATCCAAGCGATCCTGCTTTATCAGAACAGAGCGCAGGAACGAGAAGTCTCCAATCGTTTTCAGTAGAAGGGAGACCGCCATTGTCAAGAAACTCCCCGAGACCGCTGCCGATAGGAGCAAGGCATTCAGGCCAAATCCTATTGCCATGATCGACATTCCACTGGGTTTCATGTCGAGACCACCTTTCCCCCAGCGGTGTTTTTGGCGAATGAGTTCTTTCCAGGATGTGCAGGGTTTGCTCAGCACGAGGACGCGCGGATCCACCGGACAGAGATAGTCCCATTTCTTCGTTTTGATAATAGCCTGAAACAACACGAAATCTTCTGTCACACTAAATGGGATTCTTCTGTAGCCTCCCACCTCATGGTAGGCGGCTTTTCGGAAGGAGAGGTTGTTACCGATCGTACTCAAAGGATTGCGAAGGGACACAGTCGATGCTGCCAGCCCGAGGAGGAATGCCCAGTCGAGCGACTGTGTGCCTTCAAAAGGGCTTGATGCTCTCTGAAGTGTCATGCCGCCGACAATGCCCACCGATTTACTGTAACGTTTTGCAGTCCATTCCACCCAGGTCGGTGGCACCGTGCAATCCGCGTCCGTGATGAGAATGACCTCTCCCCGTGTTTTCTCGATCCCTTGGTCCAAGGCATTTGCCTTGCCGCGCAATGTGCTGTCTTTGCGTGCATTCACGCACGTGAAATTCTTGAAGCGATCTGCGAACCCTTGGCAAATCGATTCTGTAGCATCCGTGGAATGATCATTAACAACGATGACTTCGTACTGGTCGGCGTCGTAGCTCTGGTTCAGGACCGATTCCAGGCATTCGGACAGATTGCTTTCCTCATTCCTTGCTGCGATGACGACCGACACGAACGGTCGGGCTGTTGGATCGATCGTGTCTCGTGGATGCCGAAGGGCAAGAAGAAACACCACTATCTGAAGGAGATAGAGAGCCAGAAATACGATGAGTATGTAATCGAGGATCATCACGGAAGAGGAGAAAGCTGGAAACCATTTTGCTCGAGTTGATCAAGGATGTTTCCAAGATATCTGTCCAATGAGGGGGCGGTGGATTCGTTATCGTGGAAGAGCAAAATCGAACCCGGCTTGGTTTCGCGTAGAACGGCGCGGATGAGAGAGTCTGGCCGTGAGACTGCAAAATCCCGAGCGTCCACATCCCACATCACGACTCGATGACCCTCTGCTTTGGCAAGCCTCAATGTCTGAAAGTCAAAATACCCATATGGAGGTCTGAAGTAGCGGGGTTTTAGACCCAACGACTCCTCGATGATTGCATTGGTCTGATGTATCTGATGTTGCTGGATCGACTTCGATCTTAGGAACATCATTTGGTGGGCCAGTGTATGATTTCCTATGGAGTGGCCTGCAGCGCTAATCTCTCGAGCTAGATTGGAATGCAGCTGTACAGATTCGCCCACCAGGAAAAAGGTTGCTTTGATCTTTCGTCTGTTGAGGATCTCGAGAACCTTTGGTGTGGCAGAAGGATGTGGACCATCGTCGAAGGTCAGGTGCACCGATGACTCATTTGTATGCCAGAGGACCGATGGGAAAAGGACTGGTGCCACGTACCTATTGAACGAACTCATTGTGTCAGTTCCCTGTCTTTCCATCGGATTGAGCAGATCTGTCCGATCAATGCTGCGAAAACAATATACGGAACGTGAAAAAGCTCTGCAATCAGAAAGTGCCTAAGCTCGATTTCTTGTCGCAACATCCGAGCTCCTGCATGGAACACGAAGAATTCAGCCAGAAGCTTGACCAGTACGATCCCGAACAACGGTATGCGCAGTGAGGGTGCAAACAGGGCGCCGAGACTAAGTAGGAACACGACAAGGAAGAAGCCATAGAGTCCAATGAGCCGCCCGATAATGTTCTTGTCCTCATATCGGCCGCGCTTCGAAGCCCACCGCGTCCTCTGTTGCCAGAATTTGGTAAGCGTCGATGGAGTTGATGTGACCACAGCTGCCTGGGGATCAGCATTGAAAATGACACGTCCGATGTTACGCTTCAGCATTCGCTGCATCAAGGTCTCGTCGTCGCACGAGCTCGCGAGATCTCCGTATCCACTGACCTGGAGAAACGCGCCTCTGCGAAAGCCGACACTCGCACCGCTGCAAATGATTGGTTTGCGAGACCCTATGAGGCCCGCTGCAGTGATGATGATGCTGAGGAATTCCAGGCTTTGAAGTCGCGAAAGCAGAGAACCTGTGGATTGTTCAAGTACAGGGCCCGCCACAAAGGCGACCGACGGCTCAAAGCACGCAACCATAGAGTCAATCCAGCCGGGAGGGACGACACAATCTGCATCAGTACAGAGGATGACGTCTCCCTTTGAGATCTCGACGGCCCGCGCAATAGCCGCGGGCTTGCCATGCTCTGAGCTTGAGTCAGCGAGCGAAACCACAGTGATCCTGGGCGATGAAGCATTGGCCGCCAGAGTCTGGGCGTGTACCACGGTGAGGTCTCGAGAATGATCATCGACGACGACAATCTCGTATTTGTCACGATCATAGTGTTGCTGGATGAGACTCGTGAGGCATCGTTCTATATGGCTTTCTTCATTACGAGCAGCGACTATGATGCTGACAAAGGCAGTCGCTGAATTGGAGAGCCTTGTTGTCAAGCCCAGGCCGCGCTTGACGTCCCACAGGAACATCACGTAGTATCCGAGAAACGAAAGTGCGAGGACTGTGATGATCAACTCAATCATTTTTTCGAGAATCTTTGGCATGAAGATCAACCCAACGATGGAAGGGAGGAAGATGTTGATGACAAACAGGAGCAGCGAAGCGCTAAGGGCAGTGGCGTGAGGAATGCCACGCAGCGCATAGAAGTAGACTGAGCCGGCCTCTCGGACTCCGAGATCCGCCAGGGAAATCGGCAACAAAGCTTTCAGAAACATCATGGCGGCGAAGCCAAGGAAAGCGTCCGCTGGCCCGACGGGTGTAAACGCGTTGAGGAACAGAAACATCTGGAGAAAGACCACGCAATAGAGCCCGACAGAGAAGATAAACGAGACGAGCAAGGCTTTGCGCCGGAAGAAAGTCACCGCCGATAGGAAGTCTTTCATCCAAGGCCTCTCACGCACTCTGAGCGGCAGGTACGCGAGAAGCGCTTGAATGATTTGAGGCTTGAAAAAGAAGAGGACGAAGGCAGCTGATGACAGCAAACTGATGATCGCTCCCGCCGCCATCGTGAGAGACAGGTAGGAAACAAGGCTCGTCACGCCGGCGATTCCCATCACGCAGAGCATCTGCAGCTTGTCGACGAGTGTAAGGCCCATGATCGTGCCGGCTGAGACGGAATTGTGACGAAGCGCCCGCCCGCCGAATTCGCCGACCTGTCCAGGAGTGATGCTCCCGAGGGTTATTCCAAAGAGCAACGATGCGGCATTCTCGAGGTTGGTGCTGGCGGGATTTACTAAACGGACGAAATACCTCCATTTCAGTATCTGCAAGCCGATGTTGACAGCAACCAGCGCGAGACCTGCGACGAGATACTCAATGCGCCCGGCAAGGAGGACGCGCGTGACTTCGGAAAGACTGACAAATCGAAATAACAGCAGTAAGAGGATGACAGCCAGAACCGCTCTCACGGCGAGCATAGCGATCGAACGGATTCGACTCGATTGCTTCGGTTCAATCATGAATTTTTCTCAGGTTTCCACGTGAATTGGCTGACGAATCCCATCGGACCCACAATACTGTTGTACAAAATGTATAGAATCTCCATGAGAAGAAAGGAGGGTGCAAAACTGGTCTGGAGGAAAACAGGGGCCGCAGCGAGGAACAACAGAGAATCAACGAGGCACTTGACGAGAAAAGGCCAGATTGGGACACTATCCGGGCCAAATAATAGGAATCCAAGGAACGACAGGAAAATCGCGAGATTGGACGCATGGAATGCGAAGAAAATGGCTTTCATCGAGATTGGAAAAAACTTCCCCGCGGAGAAATGACGAGTCCGTTGTTGAATGAAGTGTG
Source organism: uncultured Bacteroidota bacterium (assembly GCA_963739335.1). Lineage (GTDB taxonomy): Bacteria > Bacteroidota > Ignavibacteria > UBA10030 > UBA10030 > UBA9647. The sequence goes on from CAVUAC010000095.1 coordinate 12,498, forward strand.
CAAAATCCCCAGGGGGAAGTGTTGGCACGAAGCTCTCAGGTGAAGTGACATACCGAATCTGCCAGGAAGTCTCGCGCCGAACAAGCTGCAAGAAAAGATCATCGTCTCCACTGATCGACTGCTTGATCTTTTCAAAGCCCCCGACTTCCGCAAAGACCTTGCTCCGATACGCAAGGGAACGGCCAGTGCACAACCAGCCTTTCTGCAGGCCGATTGCCCCTCCGGACCAGGATGCACCTTTGAATTCCTCATATTCGATGAATCTGTAGAAGAGACGCCGCAAGACGGGAACTCGAGTGCTCTTCTGTAGGATTGGGCTCAAGTAGGGAGAGTAACCAGCGACGAGTCCTACCTTCTCATCGAAACCAGCGACCAGAGCCCTGATCCAATCTCTCGGAGGAAGGCAATCCGCATCTGTGAAGCAGAGGATTTCGCCTTTGCTTGAAGCGATAGCTTGAGACAAGGCGTATTTCTTTGTGGGCATGTCCTTGCTCGTTTCAGAAATATCGATTCGATGGATGTTTGTGAATCGCGATTGGAATTCCCCCACGATTGCAGGTGTTCGATCTGAAGATCGGTCGTTTACTATTATCACTTCAAATATTGGGTAGTTCTGGTGGACCAGGCATTCGAGCAGAGAGGCAATGTTCGTCTCTTCGTTGCAGGCGGCTACTATCACAGAAACGAACGGCTTTTTTTCTGATGGGTGATATTTCAATCGTCGAAGGCCTATCGCCAAACCGATCAAAACGACAGCGTAATAGGTTGTCGCGAAGCCAAGAACGATATGAAGGACGTTCGGTAGAGCCATTAACCGAAATGATCGTGAAATATGCTCTCTTTATCAAGAGAGGTCATCGTTGATAGTTCCCGGTTTATCGCCTATATTCTTCATTGAAGTCGCCCGGAGCGTTCGAAGCAAAGGCTGGGTCTTGATTGAAAACTAACCGAGGTTCAATTCCCTTAGGGGTTTGGCAATGCAATCACTAATTATTGGAATTGCGGGGGGGACAGGGTCCGGCAAAACCACAGTGACCAACGCGATCCTTGAATCATTGGATAGAGAACGGATCGTCGTACTTCAGCATGATTCGTACTATCGTGATATTTCGGCATACCACGGCCTCGGACCTGACAAGATCAACTTCGATCACCCCGATTCGCTTGAGACTGAGTTGTTGGTTCGTCATCTCATCGAACTAAGAAACGGGAACTCCATCGAGCAACCCATCTACAACTTCACCACTCTTCAGCGACTGAAGGAAGCGCGCACGGTCGAGCCGAAAGAGATTATCATCATTGAGGGGATATTGATCTTTGTCGACAAATCCTTGCGCGATCTGATGGACATCAAGATCTTTCTTGATACTGATGCGGACGAGCGCCTCATTCGCCGTATCCGCCGAGATATTATGGAGCGGGGTCGTTCGGTTGATTCTGTTATGAATCAATACATGAGCACTGTGAAACCGATGCATCTCGAGTTTGTCGAGCCCAGCAAACACTGGGCAGATATCATCATCCCTCGAGGCGCGGAGAATAAAGTGGCGCTCGATATGGTGGTAACGAAGATCAAGTCTATGTTCAATCTGAAAGTTGGAGCGATGAGCTAAGCTGTTGGTTTGTGCAATGCATCTAAGTTCTAGTTCTGGCTGGCAAAGGTGATTTTCTTGACTCTCCCTCGAAAAAGATGTATCTTAGGTGCAAATTTCTCCAACATTTTCGGCCTTTTCTGTGTTTGTGCGCCGAATCTTGACTTCTTGCCGCACGAAGTCACAAGAGTTTAAACTGTGAGGTATGACCTGAAAAGCGCCACTCATAAGTTGTTTGTTCTTCCCCAGGCTGTCAAAAGAATAGATTCGTCCTACAAGAAGACTGTTCTCTCCAACGGGCTCCGCGTTGTTTCTGAGGAACTCACACACGTTCGTTCTGTATCTGTTGGTGTTTGGATTGATGTCGGATCCCGCGATGAATTGCCCAAGACAAACGGAATTACGCATTTCATCGAGCATATGGTCTTCAAGGGGACGCAGAATCGATCCGTAAGGGATATTGCACAGAGCATCGAGTCGGTTGGCGGCTACATGAATGCATTCACCGGGAAGGAACACACCTGCTACTATGCTCGGGTCCTCGATGAGCACACCGCGCTCGCTGTGGACGTTTTGTCTGACCTGGCCTTGAACGCGACTTTTCCTGAGAAGGATCTTGAGAAGGAAAAGGGGGTAGTGATCGAGGAACTGAGAAACGCCGAAGACGATCCGGACGACATCATCCACGACTACTTTGACAAAGCACTCTTTGGTTCCCATCCTCTTGGATATCCAGTCATTGGGACGGAACCCAATCTTCGTTCATTCACACGTGATGACCTGATCACCCATATTCGGAAGCACTATGTTCCACCGAGAATGGTTCTGGCAGCAGCCGGCAACATTTCTCACGAAAAGCTCGTGGCCCTGGCTGAGAAGCATTTTGCCGCAATGAAGTCGTCCTCGCGAGTTTCTGTGAAGGGGAGGGCAAAACCGCGAGACTACAAACCAGAGCAGAAAGACTACAAGAAGCCCATTCAGCAAGCTCACGTATGTCTCGGAACCCAGGCGTGGAGCATCAAAAGCAAACAACGATATCCCACCCTCGTGCTGAATACACTCCTCGGCGACGGGATGAGCTCGCGCCTGTTCCAGAACATCCGCGAAAAGTATGGCTTCGCTTATTCTGTTTATAGTTACGCAACCCTCATGAGCGACACCGGGGTTTTCTGTGCTTACATTGGAACGGACAAGCAGCACATTCATGCCTCGACAGAGCTCATTCTGAAAGAGTTCGACAAGCTTCGGTCGAAGCCCGTCTCCAACGCCGAATTGAGGCGCACGAAGGAGCAGCTGAAGGGGAGTATGATGCTGAGCCTCGAAAGCATCCCGAATCGTATGATGCGCCTGGGGACTTCGGAGCTCTATTTCCAGGATGTTAATTCGATCGATACAATCCTCAAACAGATTAGTAGTGTGCATCAAGACGACATTCGAGAGATCGCCGACAGCCTGTTTCGAGTAGAGCGTCTCACAAAGGTCGTGATACATCCGGATCGTCAAGCGCAGCGTGAGCCGCTCTCGGAATCCCCGGGCGCTCCTGCGTAAGGCAGGTGACGTGCTTCATCACCGGGGCAATCTCATGAGGAATTGAGGTATTCGAAAATGACGACACTTACCCAAGAAGGCACTGCAAGACAGACCAGCAGCAAGAATATCCCATCGATCTCGGGCCGGGCAAAGGCAACGCAAGACTCACCGATTCGGAAGCTTTCCGCTACTGCGGAGGAACGTAAGAAGAAGGGAATCAAGGTGTATCACCTGAACATCGGCCAGCCTGACTTGCCGACGTCGCCAGTGGTCTTTGAGACAATACGGGAGCTGAAACTCTCCACGCTTGCGTACGCGCCATCGAATGGCCTTCCACAGGCGATACAAGCCTGGAAGAGCTACTTCAAGACTTTCGGGCTGGAGCTCGAAGAGAAGGAAATCATCGTGACGGCCGGCGGATCTGAGGCCATCGTCTTCGCCATGTGTGCCGTTTGCGACTATGGTGATGACATCATCGTGTTTGAGCCATTCTACACGAACTACAATGGATTTGCCAGCATCGCGAACATCAAGTTGAATCCAATCCCGCTGAATATCAAGGACGGATTCCATCTGCCACCGACCGAGGAGATTGAGAGGCACATCACATCACGGACGCGTGCCATTCTCATCTGCAACCCTTCCAATCCGACCGGGACAATCTATTCACACGAGGAACTCACACGGCTGTCGGATATCGTAAGGCGTCATGATCTCTTTCTTTTGTCTGATGAGGTTTATCGAGAATTCGCTTACGATACACCTGTCAAGAGCGTGCTGGACTTTCCGGAGATCTATGATCGGGCTGTTTTGCTTGACAGCTCGTCAAAGCGTTTCAATGTTTGCGGAGCTCGCATCGGAGCTCTTGCCAGTCACAACAAGGAAGTTGTGCAATCAGCGTTCAGGTTCGGCATGGCGCGATTGTCTGTTGCTTCCATCGAGCAGCTTGCGTTGGTCCCGCTTCTGAAGTCGCCGCGGACCTATACGGGGCCAATTGTTGAAGAATTCCGCCGACGACGTGACGTTGTCTATGAAGGCTTGAAGTCGATTCCCGGCGTGACGTACTACAAACCCGAGGGTGCGTTCTATATCATGATCGGGTTGCCGGTGAAGGATACAGAACATTTTTCGAAGTGGCTTATTGAAGACTTCGAGTTACAGCGCGAAACCGTTTTGCTTGCTCCGGGGCCCGGATTCTATGCAAGCCGTGGCTCCGGGACAAGCGAAGCAAGATTGGCATTCATGCTCAAGAGCGAAGATCTGCGGAGGGCTCTGATCATCCTGCGCGCGGCTCTCCAGGAGTACGGCAAAATATTCTGACTGAGGAACGGATACTACCTGCAAAGGAACTATGGCGAAGGTCACGATTGACGGAAAACAGTTCGATGTTGATCCAAAGTTGACGGTCATTCAGGTCGCGGCTCAACACGGTATCGAGATTCCTCATTTCTGCTGGCACTCCAAATTGTCGGTCTCTGGGAACTGTCGGATGTGTCTCGTTGAGATCGAGAAAACGCCAAAACTCGCGATTGCTTGTTCTACCCAGGTTGCGGACGGAATGGTTGTCAAGACGAACTGCGAGCGGGTTGTCAAAGCACGTGAGGCAGTGATGGAGTTCCTTCTGATCAACCATCCGCTTGACTGCCCGATCTGTGACGAAGCGGGAGAGTGCAAGCTCCAAGACTACTCCTACAAGTACAGTGTTGGCTACAGCAGGTTTGACGAAGACAAAGTCCACAAGCCAAAGCGCGTGCAGTTGGGCCCCAACGTGATGCTTGATGTGGAACGATGCATCATGTGTTCCCGTTGTATTCGTTTTTCCGATGAGATCGCGAAACAACCGGTGTTGACCTTCACGCAGCGTGGAACGCATGTCGTCCTCACGACCTTTCCAGGGACCCAGCTTGATAATCCCTATTCGATGAATGTCATCGAGCTGTGCCCGGTTGGCGCGTTGACAAGCAGTGATTTTCGCTTCAAATCACGGGTATGGGAAATGTCTTCGACTGACAGTATCTGTGTGGGTTGCTCAAGAGGCTGTAACACGCATGCGTGGGTGAGACAAAACCAGATCCTTCGGTTGACTCCACGCCTGAATGAAGAAGTCAATTCGTACTGGATGTGCGATGCAGGCCGTTTGAACACGTTCAAAGCGGTGGACGGTCAGGAACGCCTCAATGGTCCGATGATTCGAAAGGACGGTGTCTTGGTAGAAGTAGGATGGGATGAGGCGATCGCGAAGGTAGTCTCTGAATTCAAAGGATTCAAAAAGGGCGAGATTGCGGGGATCGGATCACCATTCGCAACGAACGAAGACAACTACGTTTTCCAGAAACTCACGAAGGAAATCATCGGGACGAAACACGTCGACCTCGTGCAACACGTGAAGGAGGGTGATAAGGACGATTTTCTGATCAGGGCCGACAAAACTCCAAACTGCCTGGGTGCTCGTCAAGTGGGTACGAGGCCGGGTGACGGGGGACTGGATCTGGCCGGCATCCTCAAAGGAATCGAGGACGGTTCGATCAAGGCACTCTACGTGCTCGAAGACGATATCGCTGTTGATCCTCGAGTTGCGGCTGTTCTGCCGAACTTGCAGCTCCTGGTGGTCCATTCGTCGTTGCACAACAAGACGACCGAGTTTGCTGACGTCGTGCTCTCGTGCTCGACATATGCAGAGAAGCACGGAACCTTTACCAATTTCCGCGGACGAGTTCAACGCATACGCCCTGCGGTCGCAACCCTCGAGCAGGATCGAGCCCGTGATGGCTTTGCGATGAGCCGCTGGGACAAATTTGCATCCCAAAATGATCGATGGGGTCGGCCGATAAGGAAGGAGGCGCGCCCTACATGGCGCATCCTGACCGCTCTCGGCAATGCGATGGGGGCGAAGCTCAAATACATGACGGCGGAAGACGTGTTCAAGGAGATCACGGGCAGGATATCAGCATTCAAAGGAATGAACTACCTCCGGCTGGGTTCTCAGGGGCTTCCGTTGAACATTTCTGAATCTGTCTCCACACAGGCTGCCACAGTCTAGAACCATGGGATCTCTTCTTCTCATATCGCTCGCAAAGTTCGTTGCTTACGTCACCGTTGTTTTGGTCTCGGTCATTCTTCTGGTGTATGCTGAGCGGCGTGTCAGTGCATTCATTCAAAATCGACTTGGCCCGAATAGAGTCGGCCCGTGGGGGCTATTCCAGGGAATCGTCGACGTCGTGAAACTGCTTCTTAAGGAGGATATTGTACCCAAGAATGCCTTCAAGCCCATCCACGACCTCGCGCCGATTATTTCGATTGCTGTTGCCTTAAGTACGTTTGCCGTGATTCCTTTTGGGAATACGGTGGAGATTTATGGCAACCAGGTGAAGCTGATGATTGCCGACGTCAATGTCGGAATTCTGTATCTTCTCTCGATAACGTCGCTCGGCGTCTATGGCATCACGCTCGCCGGCTGGTCCTCGAATAACAAATATTCCCTGCTTGGTGGTCTTCGTTCGTCAGCTCAATTGATCAGCTATGAACTTTCGATGGGGCTCTCGATTATCGGTGTCCTGATGATCTGCGGAACCCTGCGACTGGATCAAATCGTGCTGCATCAGGCAAGGTATATCGGAGGCTGGTTGCCTGCGTGGAACATTTTCCTGCAGCCGGTCGCGTTCATCACGTTTTTCGTCGCTGCGTTTGCAGAAACGAACAGGTTGCCATTTGATCTGCCGGAAGCCGAGCCGGAGCTCGTAGGAGGGTATCACACAGAATACACGGGACTGAAGTTCGGTCTATTCTTTCTGGCTGAGTATGCCAACATGTTCACGGCGAGCGCAGTTATCACGACACTGTTCCTGGGGGGATGGCATCTTCCGTATGCTGAATACCTGGGTCTGGCACCACTGATGCTGAGCATCGTCCAGGTGCTCACGTTCTGTGTGAAAATGGTTATCGTCCTGCTGTTCTTCATCGTTGTGCGATGGACGATTCCTCGGTTTCGCTACGATCAGTTGATGAATATTGGGTGGAAATTCATGCTGCCTGTCACGATTGCAAACGTATTGGTGACAGGTCTTGTGTTATTGTTGATCGGGTGAGGAGACAGGAGCTTCATGGGTTCGCAGGCGAAAATGATCCGAAAAAAAGACCTTACGATCTGGCAAAAGAGCTACGTCCCGGAGATCATGAAGGGGTTGAGGCTCACTATCGCGGAGATCTTTAAACCGAAGTTCACCTACAAATACCCGGAAGAGCGATTTCAGCCCCAACCTTCTTTCCGTGGGCGGCCAGTCCTAGTCAAGGAGAACGAGGTTGAGCGATGCGTTGCCTGTGGCCTCTGCTCGCGTGTCTGCCCGGCGCTGGCAATTGAGGTTCAAGCATCTGAAACGGAGCTTGAGAAAGAACGGTTTCCTGTCAAGTTTGAAATCAACATGGTCCGTTGCATTTTCTGCGGTTTCTGCGAGGAAGTTTGCCCCGAAGAAGCCATTGTGATGAGCAAAGAATACGAGCTTGTTTTCTCCAGCCAGGAAGAGGCTATTTTCGGAAAGGACAAGCTTCTCAAGTCCACAGAGGAGTTGAAAGATCGCCTCGAGTTCTTGAGACAAAACCGATAAGCAATCCTAATCCCTCGAATCAACACCACGTATCGAGGGCTAAGTCCCTAGCCTTCAGATGCTTCCGCTCTCCGCCTCTGGCCGCGTATCGGGGCCAGTTTGATGCTTCTGAGTCGCCACGACTCAAGATCTCCGCACCTCCAAACACCTACATGTGAGGACATCATGTTCTCCCAAGTCCGAAGCGGCGCAACCTTTGGTGTCAACGCCTACTTGATCGATGTGGAAACCAACATCGATTCAACCGTGCCTCGGTTCTTCCTCGTTGGCCTTCCAGATAATGCCGTGAAAGAGAGCTATCAGCGGGTTTTCGCGGCAATTCGGAATTCGGATCTCCGTTTCCCCGGCCAGCGCATTGCAGTCAATATGGCTCCTGCCGACGTCAAGAAGGAGGGATCAGCGTTTGATCTGCCGATCGCGATAGGGATTCTTTCCGCTTCTGGTCAGCTGGAATGTGCGGATCTGAGTCGATACGTGGTTCTTGGGGAGCTCGCGTTGGATGGAACGCTCCGTCCAATTCACGGTGCGCTTGTGTTAGCACTAGAAGCGCGTGCACAGAAAGTGAGGGGGCTTGTACTGCCACGCGCGAATGCGAAGGAAGCAGCCCTCGTCGAAGGGCTCGATGTTTATCCTATAGATTCGCTACGTGATGCTGTGGATTTCTTCACGACTTCGGAAGGCTCACACAATCCGCTCCGCGTCCACGCAGACGAGATTTTCGCTGAGAAGCTATCATACGAACTCGACTTTTCCGATGTGAAGGGCCAGGAAAATGTTAAGAGGTCACTTGAAGTGGCTGCAGCAGGTGGCCACAATGTGATAATGATAGGTCCACCTGGCTCAGGTAAAACAATGTTGGCAAAACGCTTGCCCGGGATTCTTCCGCCGATGGAATTCGAGGAGGCCATCGAGACTACGAAGATCCATTCAGTCGCAGGGTTGCTCCCTCCGGGGAAAGCGATCGTTTCCCACAGGCCTTTTCGCTCGCCGCATCACACCATCTCGGATTCGGCTCTCGTGGGAGGAGGGACGATCCCACGCCCAGGAGAGATCTCTCTTGCCCATCACGGGGTGCTCTTTTTGGATGAGCTCCCAGAGTTCGCCAAAAATGCTTTAGAGGTCTTGCGGCAACCCCTTGAGGATGGGAGGGTTACGATCAGCCGGACCAAGATGTCTGTCGACTACCCAGCGAACTTCATGCTGGTGTGCGCAATGAACCCCTGCCCGTGTGGCAACTTTGGTAATGCGAACCAAGACTGCACTTGTCTGCCGGCACAGATCCAGAAGTATGTTGGGAAGATCTCAGGACCGTTGTTAGATCGAATCGATATTCACGTCGAGGTGCCGGCCGTGCGCTATGGGGAGCTTACGACGAAGAAAACAGGAGAGAGTTCGGATATCATACGTTCTCGCGTGGTTGCCGCTCGCAAGATTCAAGGCCAACGTTTCTCCGGACGGAGAGGCGTCTTCTGCAATGCCGATATGTCCGCAAAGGAGATCAAGGAGTTCTGTGCGATCGATCGCGGAGGGTCAGACCTGCTCAAAACAGCCATGAACAAGCTTGGCCTGTCGGCGAGGGCCTATGATAGGATTCTGAAGGTGTCCAGGACAATTGCTGATCTCGCTGGAAGTGACTGCATCGCAGTCCACCACTTGGGCGAAGCGATTCAGGTACAGAAGCCTCGATCGCAGCTTCTATGTCTCGTAGTGCGCGATGACGAATCCTCCCGTTCGGAACTGTTTTGGTGCGAGAGGCGTTGAGCTGAATTTCCGCGGTTTGTGTTCGCGGTCCCCTTTTTGTATATTGGGTTTCAGCAACGAAATACTCATTATTCGGATCCTAAAGAGGAGCTTCATATTGTACACGGTAACTCTTATTTCGGGCGATGGGATTGGCCCCAGCATCTCAGAATCCGCAAAGAGAATAATTGCTGCCACGGGTGTCCAGATTTCGTGGGACGTTCAGGAAGCAGGGATTGCCGCGATCGAAAAATACAAGGACCCCCTGCCGCAGCACGTTCTTGATTCAATAACACGCAACAAGATCGCACTGAAAGGACCCCTGACTACTCCAATTGGGACCGGATTCCGCAGCATCAATGTCGCATTGCGCAAGGAACTTGACCTATTCATCAACCTCCGACCCGCAAAGTCATTTGTCGGCATAAGATCCACATTCAAGGATGTGGATCTCATTACGTTCCGCGAGAATACCGAAGAATTCTATGCCGGGATTGAGCACTACATCGATGCAAAGAAGAGCGCAGCCGAAACGATCGGAGTGGTGACACGTACCGGATGTGAGCGTATAGTTCGCGCTGCATTTGAGTATGCAAGAAAACACGGTAGAAAGAAGATTACAATCGTTCATAAGGCAAACATCCTGAAATACACTGGAGGTCTTTTCCTGGAAGTGGGAAAGAAGGTCGCTCAAGAGTATTCTGACATCGAGTGCAACGACCGCATCATCGACAATATGGCTATGCAGTTGGTCCTCAATCCCCACCAATTTGATGTAATTGTGACCACCAACCTGTTCGGAGACATTCTTTCAGATCTCTGTTCAGGATTGGTTGGAGGACTCGGATTGGCACCTGGAGCGAACATCGGCTATGAGGCCGCGCTTTTCGAGGCAGTTCACGGGAGTGCACCGGACATCGCCGGGAGGAACCTGGCAAATCCCTGCGCCCTGGCGCTTGCTGGAGCGATGATGCTCGATCATCTTGGCGAGATTGAGGCCGCAAAGAAGATCCAGCGATCGATAGCTGAGGTGATTCGAGAGGGCAAAAAGGTCACCCGCGACCTCAATCCTGAGCAATACGTCGGCACCGTTGAGATGACGGACGCAATTGTCGAGAAAATCACAGCGATGTGAGATCCTTCTCACGAGTAACAGTATGCAGATCGGTTCCATAAATATCGTGAAGCCCATTGCACTCGCCCCGATGGAAGATGTAACAGGCTTGGCGTTCCGGCTCGTCTGCAAGAGACTCGGGGCAGATATTGTTTACACGGAGTTTGTGAATTCTGAAGGCCTGGTCCGAGATTCGGCGAAGACGATAAAGAAAATGGATTTTCGCGAAGAGGAGCGGCCATTCGGCATTCAAATATACGGTGGAGCAGAGGGTTCTATGGAGCGTGCGGCGACAATCGCCGAGAGCTTCAATCCGGATCTCATTGACGTCAATTGCGGATGCTGGGTGAAAGATGTCGCTATGCGAGGTGCCGGAGCTGGATTGCTTCGAGACTTGCCACGGATGGAGCGAATCATCCTCAATGTCGTGAAGAGCGTCAAGCTCCCCGTGACGGTGAAAACGCGCCTCGGGTGGGATGCAGAGAGCATCAAGATCGTCGAAGTGGCAAAGATGGTGGAGCAAGCTGGGGCGAAGGCGTTGACGATCCATTGCCGGACACGTGCACAAGGACATCAGGGCGACGCCGATTTCTCTCGGATTCCCGAGGTGAAGGGCGCGGTGTCGATCCCCATTTTTGTGAACGGAGGGCTCGACACGCCAGAGAAAATCCAGCGAGCGTTCGATGAAACCGGATGCGATGGAGTGATGATCGGCCGTGCAGCGATTGAAAATCCCTGGATCTTCGGTCAAGCCAAGTGCTTCATGGAGAGGGGGGGGCTTCTGACGTCCCCTTCGATTGATGAACGTGTACGTGTGCTCCTGGAGCATCTTCGGCTATCCGTTGAGCAGAAGGGTGAGCGGCGCGCGGTCATCGAATTCAGAAAGCACTATTCCGGGTATCTTCGCAACTTGCCGAACGCGTCCAAGACCCGCTCTGAACTCATGCCATTCGTTGATTTGTCCCCAATTGAAGACCGTATCCATCAATATGTCTCTTGGTTGAAATCCACTGAGCCTGTCGGAGTTGCCTTGTAGCGCTCTTCCATTCTATCATGGACAAAAAGCAAGTCGCCACGATTCTCGATGAAATGGGAACGCTGTTTGAGCTGAAAGGAGAAAATCCTTTCAAGTGCCGGGCATTTCACAATGCGGCCCGTGTCGTGGAGGCCCTCACTCCTGATGTTTCGGCCCTCGTCGAATCCGGAGATATCCGATCCGTAAAAGGGATTGGTGAACACCTTGCGAAAGTGATCAGTGACCTCGTGAAGACCGGCCGGTCCGACGAGTATGAGAAGGTGAAAGCATCACTTCCGGAAGGCCTGCTTCAGATGGTGCGGATCCCGGGTCTGGGTCCAAAACGTATCAAAGTTCTGTACGAGAAGCTGAAGATCAAGACCATCGAAGATTTGAAGAAGGCGTGTGAGACACATCGTTTAGCCAAGCTAGACGGTTTCGGTGAGAAGACAGAGGAAAACATCCTCAAAGGCATTGAACTCCTGGCCCAGGCAATCGACAAGCACCTCTATCCGCAAGCGAGGCAAGCAGCGGAGAGGATCCTCGAGGCCATCGTGGCTTTGCGGGAGGTGAAGAGATCTGAAGTCGCAGGAAGTCTGAGGCGCAGGAAGGAGCTCATTGGCGACATTGACATTGTCGTCAGCGCGCTCGAAAAGGACCGCAAGAAGATCTTCGACGTTTTCGTAGCGCACGCCGATGTCGAACACATCATTGCTCGAGGGGAGACTAAATCGAGCGTTCTCCTGAAGAACGGTATTAATTGTGACCTCCGAATCGTGGCTGACGCTGAGTATCCCTTCGCGCTGAACTATTTCACCGGAAGCAAGGAACATAATGTCGAGATGAGATCTCGAGCTCGGACGTATGGACTCAGCCTCAATGAATATGCGTTTAGCCGAATCGAGGGGGAGAAAAAGAAGAAGCCGATTCCGCGATGCCGGGATGAAGAAGAAATTTACGGAGCCTTAGACTTGATGTATGTTCCTCCGGAGCTTCGGGAGAATATGGGGGAGATTGAATCGGCGGAGAAGGGAACACTGCCGAAACTCATTGAGGATAATGACATTCGGGGAACGTTCCACTGTCATACGACGTATAGTGATGGGCTCAGCACGCTTCAGGAGATGGTCGAAGCAGCCCAGAAGCTCGGCTGGAAATATCTCGGGATTGCCGACCACAGCAAGGCGGCGGCCTATGCCGGAGGGCTTTCTGAGGCAAGAGTGAAGCAGCAGCTGAGGGAGATCGATACGCTCAACGCCCGTCTGAAGGGTTTTCGCGTGTTCAAGGGAACCGAAGTAGACATACTCGGAGATGGTTCACTTGATTACTCCGACAAAGTGCTTTCGACCTTCGACTACGTTGTCGCTGCAATCCACAGTAAGTTCAAGATGACTGAAGCAGAAGCGACCAAGCGTATGATAAAGGCGCTCACGAACAAGTACGTGACCTTAATCGGCCACCCGACCGGCCGTCTACTCCTGAGCCGTGAGGGATATCCGATCAACATGGTTGAGGTGATCGATGCTGCGTCCGATCACGGAAAGGGGATAGAGATTAACGCGCATCCTTTCCGCCTGGATCTGGATTGGCGCCTTGTGAAATATGCAAAGGGGAAAAAGGTCCCGATCTACATCAATCCGGATGCACACAATACAGAAGGACTCAAGGACGTTTTCTACGGAGTCGGGATTGCACGAAAAGGCTGGCTTGAAGCGAAGGATGTCGTGAATACCTGGGATGTCCAAAAAGTCGCCCGCTTGTTCCTCTCAAACCACTAACGAAGCTGACGCGTCACTATGGCCAAGAAAGAAACGGGCGAGCAGTTGAAGGCGCGAGCCAAGAAGGTAATCGCAATCCTTCGGAAAGAGTACCCGGACCCGAAGATCGCGCTCGAGTTTTCTGATCCCCTTCAGCTCCTCATCGCGACGATACTTTCCGCTCAATGCACAGACGATCGGGTCAACAAGGTGACCCCGGCGCTCTTCAAGAAATATCGGACTGCCAGGGATTTCGCGAATGCCAATCAGGAGGAACTCGAACAGGACATCCGCTCGACAGGTTTCTTTCGGAATAAAGCAAAAAGCATCATCGCTTGCTGCAAAGCGATCGCCGAGAAACACGACGGCAGAGTTCCAAAGACGATGGAGGAGCTCATACAGCTTGGAGGTGTTGGGCGGAAGACGGCGAACTGCGTCCTCGGCGGAGCGTATGGCATCAATTCTGGGATCGTGGTGGATACCCATGTCCGACGAGTGTCACAGCGGCTTGCTTTGACACTGAACGATGATCCTGAGAAGATCGAAGTCGATTTGATGAAACTTGTCCCACAACCCGAGTGGTTCGCACTTGGGAACGTGCTTATCTGGCATGGGAGGAAGGTATGTGAGGCGCGCAAACCGGATTGCCTGAATTGTGCGCTCCACAAGCTCTGTCCCTCTGCAGAGGGCTTTATCAAAAGTCAACGGTAGGAGCGGGCATGCCGTGGTTGCAGCCCGGTCATCGAATGTCAGAGTGAAGTTCCATGAGTTGCATTTCCTTCATTTTCTGGCCACCTTGCTTACACTGTCGATCACCACTAAGGGATGAACTCCATGAAGTACCAGGATGCTCTTGATCTGATGCATGAGTACACGAAGAATGAGGCATTGCGAAAGCATATGTACGCCGTCGAAGCGGCGATGCGAGCTTACGCCCGGAAATTTGGCGAGGATGAGGAGAAGTGGGCAATTGTTGGCATCCTTCATGACTTTGACTATGAAAAGTTTCCGACCGCACCGGATCATCCCGCGAAGGGGTCCGAGATCCTAAAAGAGAAAGGATACACGGATGATGTACGAAGAGCAATCCTGGGTCATGCCTCATACATGAATGTCCCCCGCGATACGAGGATGGCCCAGGTCCTTTATGCCTCCGACGAACTCTGCGGCTTCATCAGCGCTTGCTCTGTGGTCAGGCCCAACAAGATCGCAGACCTGGAAGTGACGTCGGTGAAGAAGAAGCTGAAGGACAAGGCATTCGCGAGGAATGTGAACCGCGACGACATCCAGCAAGGGACTCAGGAACTTGGCATTCCCCTCGATGAACACATTCGATTTGTCATCGACGCGATGAAGAGCGACGCGGCAAGACTAGGTCTCCTTTGACATCCTTCCTATGACGCCGATCTGTATTCGTTTAGAGACTCCACAAAGACTCGGCTGGCATTCGATGTGATCCCGATCTCGTTCATCAGCACGAAACCTGCTGGCGATCCGACGTAGGCTGGTTGTAGCCGGAACCCTGGATGGCCCGGCTCATCGCTTCCGTGGGGTTATGTTCACCGAACAATCAACGAGAAGGTGCCCTCGTGGTCGACGATTTTGAAATCCCCGTGCGCGAGTTGAAGGCCCGCCTCGACGGTGGAGAGGAACCCCTTCTCCTCGACGTTCGGGAGCAGTATGAACATGAGATCGTCAACTTGCGTGGTATTCTCATCCCGCTCGGTCACTTGCCGATGCGGTTGGACGAGCTTGATCCGACCTGCGAGATCATCGTGTACTGCCATCACGGGAATCGCAGTCTCTATGCTGCCGAGTTCCTGAAGACACGAGGATTTGACAGGGTCAGGAGTCTTGCCGGAGGAATTGATGCGTGGGCGCGGGAAATCGATCCCACGATGCCGCTGTACTAGGTCGGGGAGGCGAGCGACTCGCCCCCTCCATCCAACGCTTTTAACTCAGTTTTTCGAACCTCGCCTGGAAGAACCTCAAGTACTTTGGTTCATAAACCATCTTGAGTCCCTTCAGGGTGTTCCGATTCTCGTAGACCTCTTGCACCGCTTCGGCGGTTACGTCGCAATGTGCCTGAGTGTAGACACGACGCGGGAACGTGAGGCGAACAAGCTCGAGTTTGGGGTAATAATGGTCTCCCGTTTCCTTGTTCCGCCCGGCGGAAACGATGCCTCGTTCCATGGACCGAATACCCGAATCGAGATACAATTCTGCAGCAAGTGCCTGAGCGGGGAACTCGATCTGTTTCAGGTTCGGCAGGAATCTCTTCGCATCGAGGAAAATCGCGTGTCCGCCAATCGGCAGAACGATTGGGATGCCGATGCTGAGGAGTTGCTCGCCGACGTACTCGACTTGTCCAATCCGTGCTCTGATATGAGCTTCGCTCACCGCCTCTTCGATGCCTCGGGCCATGGCTTCCATATCGCGGCCGGCTAAACCGCCATAAGTGTGGAGGCCTTCATAGATAACGACCATGTTGCGTGCTTCCTCGAAGACTTCACGCTCATGCTCCTGAAGCGCGAGAAAACCTCCGATATTCACGAGAAGATCCTTCTTGCCACTCATCGTGCAGCCATCAGAATGTGAACACAATTCACGCAGTATTTCGGCGATCGATTTGTTCGCGTATCCCTTTTCCCGGACTTTGATGAAATATGCATTCTCGAGGAGGCGGGTGGCGTCAAGGATGACACGAATGCCGTGTTTCCGGCAGAACTGATGGACCTTTGAGAGATTCTCGATCGAGACGGGCTGGCCGCCGGCCATATTGACAGTTCCGGCGACGGAGATGTAAGGAACCTTACTCGCACCGACTTTCTTTACGAGATCCTCAAGCTTCTGGAGATCGACGTTTCCTTTGAACGGATGAAGACTTGTGGGGTCGTGCGCTTCGTCGATGATGACATCGACGAAAGTTCCGCCGGCCAGCTCCTGATGGAGTCGAGTGGTCGTGAAATACATGTTGCCAGGTATAAAGTCGCCAGGTTTGATGAGAATCTTGGAAATCAGGTGCTCCGCAGCGCGGCCCTGATGCGTGGGGACAAGGTACTTATAGCCATAATATTGTTGGACCTTTGCCTCAAGGTTGTAGAAGTTCTTACTGCCGGCGTAGGCTTCGTCACCCAGCATCATGCCTGCCCACTGGTAGTCGCTCATAGCGTTGGTGCCGCTGTCGGTGAGAAGGTCGATGTAGACGTCTTCCGATTTCAACAGGAATGTGTTGTAGCCCGCGTCCTTGAGTGCTCGTTCGCGATCTTCCCGCGTCGTCATTTTCAGGAGTTCAACAGTCTTGATCTTGAATGGTTCAGCCCAGGACCGTTTTTTCAGTTTCTCCATAATTTTCCCAACCATCAATGGTGGAACGGAAAACATTTTGACAAAAGTAATCCAAAAATGGTCGAGATACAAGATGATCGACGGCGGGACGTCACAGGTTTTGAGCTCGTCGATGATCCTCACCTTGCTTTTCTTCGCTTGTTCATCTATCTTGCCGAGAGATGATTCCTCAATCCACTCTTTCCAAACTTCGATCAATCTTCAGTCCATCCGGTTTTCTCGATTCCAGCGAAGATCGGATTGCATATTCCTACGACGGGACTCCACTTCTCAAGCGGCTTCCGGATGTGATCGTTATTCCCAAGACTGTCGAACAGGTTTCAAGACTTCTGAGACTTGCCAACGATGAGCATTTTGCCGTGGTACCGCGGGGATCGGGATCCGGGCTTTCAGGTGGGTCAATCCCCGTCGAAAACTCCGTGGTTCTCCTGATGAACCAGTGGGACCAGATCCTCGAAATAGACCAAAACAATTTGACTGTGTGGGTTCAGCCGGGCGTCATCACGGCGAAATTACATTCCGCCGTCGAAGCGCTCGGTTTGATGTATCCCCCTGATCCCGGAAGCGCCGCAATCTGCACGATAGGAGGCAACGTCGCGGAAAATGCGGGGGGCCTCAGAGGGCTCAAGTACGGCGTGACGAAGAACTATGTCCTTGGTATGGAAGTCGTGTTGCCGAGCGGAGAGGTTATCGTGACGGGAGGGAAGTCTGTCAAGGATGTTGCCGGCTACAGTCTGAAGGACTTCCTCATAGGTTCAGAGGGAACACTGGGCGTGATAACACGGGTCTTGCTTCGCCTCATACCGAAGCCGCAAGCGAGCAGGACGATGCTTGCCTTCTACAACAAGCTGAGCGATTCTGCCGAAACAGTGTCGGACATCATCGCTTCGAAGATTACTCCGGCGGCGCTGGAATTTCTCGATAACACCACGATACGGAGCGTGGAGGACTATGCTCACCTCGGTCTTCCGACAACCATCGAGGCGCTGCTGTTGATCGAGGTTGATGGCAGAAGCGCGGAAGTGGAGGAAGATGCGGTGAAGATCGTCGATCTCTGCAAGCGGCATGGTGCACTCGACATCAAGGTGGCTTCAGACGAGCAAGAGGCGACGAAGCTTCGAACGGCACGCAAAGCAGCGTTTTCCGCACTGGCCCGCGTCCGGCCAACGACCATCCTCGAGGATGCAACAGTTCCCCGCAGCGAAGTGGCTCCGATGTTGGAACGTATCAATACAATTGCGTCGAACCATGATTTGACCTTTGGCAACTTTGGTCACGCCGGAGACGGCAATCTTCATCCGACCTGCCTCACTGATGAGCGTGACAAGGATGAGATTCGTCGCGCGGAACAAGCCTTCGACGAGATCTTCACTGAGGCGGTCCGATTCGGT
The DNA here is from genome assembly GCA_963739335.1 of uncultured Bacteroidota bacterium. Classification (GTDB taxonomy): domain Bacteria; phylum Bacteroidota; class Ignavibacteria; order UBA10030; family UBA10030; genus UBA9647. The sequence continues at coordinate 30,586 of CAVUAC010000095.1, forward strand.
GGTACCATCACAGGAGAGCATGGCGTGGGGTTGGCCAAGCTCAAGTTCCTGGAAAAGGCCGCTGGCGAGCCTGCGATTGAGATGATGCGCAAGATTAAGGAGGCTGTCGATCCGAACGGAGTGCTGAATCCCGGAAAAATCTTCTCGCTCCATCCCCGATGCGAAGGCCCCCTGCCAACCAACAGAGACCAGATTAAGAAGTTTGTCGATTCAGGGGCGTTTACCTAATTCGTGCGACTTCCTGCTCAGACATACTCCCGCGGTCGGCACAAACTCCGTCGTTCCTCTCTCGATGATCTCCTTGCTGATGGCGTTGCCTCCGGTGATGTCGGTGTCGTAGCCCTCGGTGGAAAACGAGTCGTCCGTTGCACGGGAGAGTTTTGGACCTCCAGGCAACGACAGGCATCTTCGTTGCACGAAATCTCTTACCGTGCCTGTTTCAAGCCGCAGCTTCCACGGTTTTTCATCGAGCGATTAACAAAGGTGAACGATGTCGTCTACGACCCATTTATGGGGAGGGGGACAACGCTCATCGAGGCAGCATTACTCGGACGTCGCGTCATCGGCAATGATGTCAATCCATTGAGTCGGATACTCACAAAACCGCGATTGAAGCCGCCGCTCTTCGACGATGTCGTACGAAGAATCGAACGCATACGATTCGACAGGCGCGTTTCAGCTTCTCTGGATCTCTCTATGTTCTACCATCCCAGGACGGAGGCAGAGATTGTGTCTTTGGGCAGCTATCTGTTGCGGCGATTGGAGTCCCGGCGCGAGGACGACATTGATCGCTGGATCCGTATGGTAGCGACGAACAGGCTGACGGGTCATTCCCGTGGTTTCTTTTCCGTTTACACGCTTCCTCCTAACCAGGCCCTGTCGCCGGAGAATCAGAGAAAGATCAATCGGCGGCGAAGACAGAAACCGGAATACCGGGACGTGAAGGAGCTCATCCTGAGGAAAACGCACTCACTGCTGCGGAATCTCTCCCAGGATCAACGAGAGATACTTTCGGGTGTCAGCGATCACGCCCGGTTTACGACAACGGACGCCTGGCGGACGAGGAGAATTGCGGACAATCTTGTACAGCTCACGGTTACTTCACCGCCGTTCCTCGACACAGTCAACTACGCCCAGGATAATTGGCTGCGGAGTTGGTTCAACGGGATCGATCGCGCGAGCGTTGAGGACCGCCTTACCGTGGTGCGGTCGCTTGAAGCGTGGACCGATGTCATGAGACGAGTATTTCAAGAGCTTCATAGAATCACTTCCTTTGGTGGTTTTGTTGCGTTTGAGGTTGGTGAAATCCGCAAACGAAACTTGCGGCTTGATGAAGTTGTTGTTCCAATAGGCCTTCAAGCCGGTTTTCGTTGTGCGGGTATATTGATCAACCAGCAGCGGTTCACGAAGACCTCCAACATCTGGGGGATTCATAATAATCGCACTGGCACCAATACCAACAGAATCGTTCTGTTCCAAAAAACTCACCAACCAAGAAGGAGGAAGTACCTATGAGGAAGCTCTTGTTCGTTGTTCTTTTCATGCCGCTGACCCTGTTGGGACAGGAGAGCAAATCGTGTTGTGCACCAACGTCGACAGCCGCATTTGCCATGCTGGCAAGTGACGAAAAATTCCGATCTGCTCACCTGGAGCCAATTCCATTTAGCTTCATCTCCGAGCAGGGGAAGGACGTCACCTTCAAAACGAGTGATGGGGTGAATGGACGTGCTTTCGAAATCAAAGCAGCGAAGGAAACGAATGTCTATCTCTTTGTGATCCACGAGTGGTGGGGGTTGAACGACTACATCAAGCAGGAGGCAGAGAGGCTTCAGAAGGAGTTGGGGAATGTGAATGTCCTCGCACTCGACCTCTATGATGGCAAGGTCGCCACCACGCAGCAGGAGGCCGGGAAGTACATGGGCGAGGCGAAGGAAGAGCGCATCCGAGCGATCATCCAGGGCGCCCTGCAGTATGTCGGACCGAAGGCGAAGGTAGGCACTGTCGGTTGGTGCTTTGGCGGCGGATGGTCGCTGCAGGTGGCTCTGATGGGTGGCAAGCAGACGGCGGCATGCGTGATGTACTATGGAATGCCGGAGACGGATATTGAGAAGTTGAAGACGATCAACGGGCCGGTTCTGGGGATCTTCGCAGAAAAGGACGCCTGGATAACGCCGGCCAAGGTCAAGGATTTTGAGACTGTGATGAAAAAAGCATCGAAGAAACTCACCGTCAAGATGTACAATGCGGACCATGCGTTCGCGAACCCGAGCAATCCAAAGTTTGATAAGGTCGCTACGGCAGACGCCCATACTCGGACAATTGAGTTCTTCAAGAAGCATGTCGTAAAGTGATTCCGCTAAGAGATAAGAACCCGACGCAAAGGGCTCCGATTGTCACGGTCGCTCTGATTGTTGTGAACGTCGCTGTTTTCGTCTACGAGGTTGGCCTCGGTGGACGGCTTGAGCATTTCTTCTATGCCTTCGGAGTCGTTCCAGCCGATATCGTCGGATCCCTTGCGTCTGGTACGTTTAACCCTGGTGCAATTATCGCGCTCTTTACGTCGATGTTTCTCCACGGCGGATGGCTCCATCTTGGAGGCAACATGCTCTACCTGTGGATTTTTGGAGACAATGTCGAGGATAAACTGGGACACTTTCGATTTCTCGTCTTTTATTTTCTATGCGGACTTGTCGCTTCCACTCTGCATATCTTCATCAGTCCTCACTCAACGACCCCGACCGTTGGGGCAAGCGGCGCGATCTCCGGGGTCCTGGGAGCCTATCTGTTCATGTTCCCTCGCGCGAGAGTTGTGACGCTCATCCCGATTTTCATCTTCATCCAGATTGCCGAGCTCCCCGCATTGTTCGTTCTGGGGTTTTGGTTCGTCATGCAGTTCTTCAATGGATTGTTGGCTCTTGGGTACGAGACTGGAGGCATGGGGGGCGTGGCGTGGTGGGAGCACATCGGGGGTTTTGTGTCGGGCTTGATTCTTGTCATTCCTTTTAGACGATATCGTTAGGTCGATGACTCAGGTTGAAATAACATCGTCTGCTTTCCGCGGCGTCGACATTCCCGACTACGAGGTCCTGATCAACTGCATGCACTGCGGATTGTGTCTGCCGACTTGCCCGACCTATGCGCTGACCGGACTGGAGAAGTCTTCGCCCCGAGGTAGAATTCGATTGATCAAGGCTGTGGCGGACGGCGAGCTCCCGATCACCGAAGGGTTTGTCCGCGAGATGAATTTCTGCCTCGATTGCCAGGCGTGTGAAACGGCATGCCCGGCAGGCGTGAAGTATGGATCGTTGGTCGAAGCAGCTCGAGCTCAGATTTTCCGCGGAGGGCATGAGGGAGTCGCAGCGAATATCATCAAGAAGACGATGCTTGAATGGGTTTTCATGAAACAAGACCGCCTGAAGGCGCTCGCCGGTTTCATGAGACTCTACGAGCGATCTGGATTGAGATGGTTTGTGCAAAAGACAGGCATCCTGAGGATTGTATCAAAGAAACTTCATGCCATTCAGCCGCTCAACCCAAGCATCTCTCCGACATTCTCGAGTGACGTGATGCCGGAGGTGATTCAACCATCCGGAAAACCTCGGTACCGCGTTGGGTTTGTGACCGGCTGCATCATGGACGTGGCGTTTGCAGATGTCAATATCGATACGCTCAACTTGCTGTTGCATCACGGATGCGAAGTGGTGGTGCCACGCAACCAGGCATGTTGTGGGTCGCTTCAGGCACACAACGGCAGTCTCGAAGCAGCGAGAGAAATGGCGCGACATATCATCGAGTTGTTCGATCGGGATGACTTGGATTATATTGTCCTGAATTCTGCAGGATGTGGTGCGTTCATGAAAGAGTACGGTCATATCTTCTCGGAGGATAAGGAGTTGGGTCCAAGCGCGCGGCGGGTTTCGGCCAAAGTGAAGGATCTGACGGAGTTTCTGGTCGAGACCGGATACTGGCCAACTAAACCTGTATCGCAGGTTTTCCACGATGGGAATGGCACTGATCGAGATCGTGTGGCGTTGTCGTTGAAGGGTAAGCGGATCACTTACCACGATGCATGTCACCTCGTCCACACACAGAAAATAAGTCAGCAGCCACGACAGCTGATTGAGCAGATCCCGGGCATCGAATATGTCGAACTGCCAGAATCGACCTGGTGTTGTGGCAGCGCCGGGATCTACAACATCGTCCACTATGATGATGCGATGAAACTGCTCGACTGGAAGGTTGGTAACATCGAGCAAGTCCGACCTGACATCATCGTTACCGGCAATCCCGGATGTATGCTGCAGATCCAGCATGGCCTCCGGAAAAAAGGGCTGGACATTGAATTGATGCATACTGCCACGTTTTTATGGAGGGCCTGTGGAGTCGCGTAAATCGATGAAGGCGTATCTCTCGGGCGGGATGGAATTCGCAAAGGGGGAGGGAGCCGATTGGAGAAGGGAGATGGAGGAGTGGATTCGGAAGAATCTTGGCCATAGTGTCTACAATCCGAACCGTGAGAGCGATTCCTATCTCGCGAGGCAATATCCCACAATGAGATTTCGCGAGCTGAAACTGCAAAACCTTCAGCAGTATATCATGCTGGTGCGCGACTTGATTGATATGGACAGTCGAGAAATTGCCCTCCGGACGGACTATGTCATCTGTAATTGGGACGAGAGTGCGCAACGGGGGGCAGGCACGAAGGGGGAGCTCACCATTGCTCGGTTTGTAACAAAGCCCGTGTACATGGTCACAACAATAAGCCTTCAGGAGATACCGGGGTGGGTTCTCGGCTGCACAAGCAAGGTGTTCGGGTCGTTCGAGGATCTGAAGGAGTTTCTCCTGGAAGAATATAGACGAAGTGAAGTCTAGCTTCACGACGCAACGATCCTCAATTTCATAGATTTCCTCACGCAAACACGCACACCTCTAGGGAGGATACACGATGGAACATTCAATCAGACGTAGAGACTTCCTGAAGTCCGCGACGCTGGCCGGGGCCGCTGCTCTCGTGGGCAATACAGGTTCGGGGTTGAGCGAGCTCCAGGCGCAGGGCAGCCCTGCTGCTCGGCCGATTGTCATTTCCAGTGGAAATGGTCTGAAGGCTACAGCGAAGGCAATGGAACTCATCCAACAAGGATCGGATGCATTGGATGCTGTGATTGCCGGTGTGAACATTCTCGAGGATGACCCGAACGATCATAGCGTCGGGTACGGCGGCCTGCCTAATGAAGAGGGTGTGGTCGAACTGGATTCCTCGGTTATGCATGGACCATCCGGTCGAGGTGGGGCGGTCGCATCGCTACGCAATATCAAGAATCCCTCCCAGGTGGCAAAGGTGGTGATGGAACGCAGCGACCATGTGCTGCTGGTCGGTGAGGGAGCATTGAAGTTTGCGAAAGCACATGGTTTCAAGGAAATGGATCTCCTGACAGATGAAGCACGCGAGATCTGGTTGAGGTGGAAAGAGAATCTTAGCAAGGAAGATGACTGGCTGCCTCCGCATGACATCGGTGCAATCGACATCGGTGAAGGACTCAAATCCTCTTTGCGAATCACTGGAACCATCAACTGCAATGCAATTGACCTGAAGGGCAACATCTCGGGTGTAACGACGACGAGCGGGCTGGCGTTCAAAATCCCCGGTCGCGTGGGGGATTCCCCAATCCTCGGTGCCGGACTCTACGTCGACAATGAAGTTGGTGCAGCGGGGTCGACCGGTCGTGGAGAGGCAAACTTGTTGGCGTGCAGCAGCGTCATGATCGTGGAATTCATGCGACAGGGGGTGTCACCCGTGGATGCCTGCCTAAGCGCCTGCAAGCGTATCGCTCATCAGACGAAGGAGCGAAGGCTGCTTGACGAGAAGGGGAGACCGAAGTTCGGTGTGACCTTTTATGCAATCAACAAGAGCGGAGCTTATGGCTCGGCGGCGATCTGGAGCGGGGCGAAATTTGCCGTCAACACTGGTGAGAAAGAAAGCCACCTCGAAGAGTGTGCGTACCTCTACAAGGCCGAGAAAAAATAGTTCGCTGAATGCCCTGGACACTCGCTTTTGTACTGACGATCTTCCCGCCTCTCGCGGGGATCAACTTCTACGTTGGGCGGAAGGTATTCCGGGCTCTGGCTGAGCTGACATCCTGGAACCGGAAACGCCTTCGGTTCAGTCTCATTGGTGTGCATTTGTTTGTCAACCTGCTGCCGGTCGTGTATCTGATTTTCTATCTGGCAGAGGGGCGGGCAGCTGTGCCGATCTTCGGGGGCGATAATTACCTCGTGGACCTTCTCCTCAGCTATCCTTTCTGGATAGCATTGGTGGTGATCATCCAGCTTTTCATTCTTTACGCCCTGTTGGACGTTCTGGATCTTGCAGCGAAGAGGTTCTTGCCCTCTTTCCGTCGTTTGTTGCAGGCGAGCAATGCCACACTCGTCTTAGGTCTGCTCTGTTTTGTCGCAATCTATTCGATCGCTACTGTGGTACGTGACACGTGGACTGTAAGGGTGGTTGAGCACGCCGTACCATTGCCTGAAGGATTTGCCTCCCTCAAAGGATTCCGCATAGCGCAGATTTCCGATGTCCAAGTAGATGGTAGAACCACCTCCAAGATTCTCCATAACTATGTGGAAAGAGTGAATGGTCTGCGTCCTGATTTGATTCTCTTCGGAGGGGATTTGGTGACGTCGGGGACGTCGTACATAGATTCGGCTGCCCATGTTCTTGGCAAACTTAGGGCCAGGTATGGCACCGTTGCGGCAGTTGGCGACCACGATATTTTCACAGACAAACCCGGAGTTTTCAAAGCGCTGCAGAGAGAAGGCATCAAGGTCATAGAAGACAGCACCGTGCTGCTCCGAATTGATGCCTCAACAATTGCGCTCTCGGTTGTAACCTACACGTACCCGGAGCGCCCCACGCCAAGTCAGCTGGAAAAGCTATCGTCAGGCGCTGAGAACACCTTCAAAGTGTTTCTCGTTCATCAGCCGGCGGAGAAAATCGTCGAATTTGCACAGAGGAAGGGGTACCAGCTGCTCCTGGCTGGACATACCCATGGGGGCGCTATCGCCTTCGGGATACCAGGACTCTTCCTGTTGGCTCCATCGAACTTCGAAACTCGGTACGTAAGCGGAGCGTACCAAGTTGGCCACATGACCGTGAGTGTCACGAACGGTCTTGGATTCACGCTCGCACCGATCCGGTACCACGCGCCAGCCGAGATTGTGGTAGTCACCTTGAGATGATCCGAAAGTATTAGTTCAGAGATCCGCGTATTATTTTTTAAGGTTATGGGGGTTATATCATTCTCCTGCAAGTATTACAGAGATCACAGAATTCTATCATCCACGAGTTGGGTCGGAGCTTGAATGGGATTTTTCGTTGACGTCAGCGGCAGAACGCTTGTATCTCTTGCGGGGCATGAGAGCCTTGATTTGCTTCAAAGGATTTCCACGAACAATGTTGTTCAGCTGAAGGCATATGGGAGCGTGCAGACTGTGTTGACGAATGAGAAGGGCAGGATCGTGGATGTTGTCTCTGTCATCGATAACGGACAAGGAAAGTTGTTGGTGGCAGGTCATTCCACGGATACCGAGTCTCTTCGACATTGGATCGAAAAATATGTTATAATGGAAGACATAAAGATTGAGGACCTAACTTCTGACTCTTTCAACGTTGTGCTCTATCGCCTGGAACTTCAGAATGAGGATCCGGCAATCCTGGATCTGCCATCAGGCTGCCACGCGTTTGTAGAGGTGATGGGTGGGGTACGGTTTGAGCGCATTGTGGGGGGGAAGGCACTCCAATCAGTTGTGGCGGAGCTGCTGAGTGGATTTGGATTCTCTGAATCGAGCAAAGAGGATTTTGAGCAATTCCGTATTGCCCGAGGAGTGCCGGGTTTTCCTAATGAACTTTCCTCTTCCTACAATCCTCTTGAAGCAGGCCTCGGCTCGCTTGTGAGCTGGACAAAGGGATGCTACGTTGGGCAGGAAGTGATCGCACGTTTGGATACATATAAGAAACTGCAGAAGACATTGGTCAGGATGGATCTGGCGGAGATGCCGGACTCATTACCACAGATCTTCTTCGACCAAGCTGGCGAGGCCGGCACGATCACCAGCGCCATCCGAGCCTCGTCGACCGGCGAGAATCGCGGACTTGGATATCTGAAGACCTCCATAGAATCGCTCGATGGTCCCTTTTTCTTTCAGAGGGAAGATAGGGAGGTAAATGTGTCAGTTGTGGATGACGCAGCATGATGAGAGTGTCACACGTCTGAGGGGTCCTCAGACTATTGACTAGGTAAATGATTGGAAGTCCTTATATTCTTGAAGAAAGTCACCTATGCCTAAGAAGAAACATAAGGCGGTAAAAGCATACAAGAATCTCGAATTCCTGAGTAGCCCCGATGCAAGAGTAATTCGATTGATCTCAGAGTTCCTTGAGCCGGCCAGACGATTCAGGCAGCAGGGTATCAAGGATACAATCGTTTTCTTTGGGTCTGCACGCGTCAAACCTCGAGTGGAGGCCTTACGCCGTATCAGGCAAGTGACTCGGCAAAGCGCGGAGAATCCACGCAAGGCCGCCAAAAAGATGGAAGAGGCGAAAATCGAGCTACAGATGTCGAGATACTATGAAGATGCGGTCAAATTGTCGAAGATGCTTACGAAGTGGTCGAAAAGGCTTGTCGAGCCGAACCGGTTCGTCATTTCTTCCGGGGGCGGACCAGGCATCATGGAAGCGGCGAATAGGGGGGCGTGTTTGGCTGGAGGGCGCTCAGTCGGTCTCAACATCAGCTTACCCTTCGAACAGAGTGCTAATCCTTTCGTTTCCGATGAACTGAACTTCGAGTTTCATTACTTCTTCATGCGTAAGCTCTGGTTCGTGTATCTCTCGAAGGGATTGGTGATGTTCCCCGGCGGCTTCGGTACTTTCGACGAGCTTTTTGAAGTGTTGACATTGCTCCAAACGAACAAGATAAAAAAGAAAGTGACAGTCGGACTGGACGGACGAGAGCACTGGCAAAAGACGGTCAATTTCGGGAATCTGGTACGCCTCGGGCTCATCAGTGCAGAGGATTTGAAGCTCTTCAAGTTCGCCGACTCGCCAGAAGAGGCTTATGAGCACCTCGTGGAGTATTCCGCAAGAACTACCCGAGAGAAACCATCGAGCGACCGTAGTCGCGCGTTTTTCTGGCAGTTATCTGAGGAATGCCACTCTTCTGATCCTTTTTCGCCAAAGGATAGGAAACAAATCTCCATCCCAGACGTTTTCATATCACTCGTCATTAAGCCTGCATGGAATTGTCCTGACACTGATCCTTCCACAACATTGGGCAGAACTACAAAAGCCCAGAAAGGCTCCTATGAAAACATTCGGCAGATTGCTTGCGCTTTGCCTCTTCGCAATGCTTCTTACGTTCATCAGCAATGGGCAAGGTTCGAAGTCGGGATACAAAGTTGTCGACAAACTCAAAATCGGCGGCGAAGGGGGATGGGATTATTCGATCGTTGACACGACAGCCCATCGGCTCTATCTGTCCCACGGAACGCGAGTCGTGGTTTTTGACACTGACAGTAAGACTGTAGTGGGCGAGATCCAAACACAAACGGTGTGCATGGCATAGCATTGGCGCCGGATCTGGGCCGCGGCTACACGAGTAACGGTCGAGATTCTTCGGTGACGGTATTCGATCTCAAGACTCTCAAGGTCCTGACGAACATGAAGTTGAAAGCACGCAATCCCGATGCGATTCTGTATGATCCAATTCCTGGGATTACACGGCAGAGGGTGCGTCTTCTTGTCGTCGCCCTCCGCCTTCTTGTGGATTCCAGTGGTCGCCTTGTCCTTGGACCGAAACCTTCCGAGCGAGTCGCTCACTGGCGCACCTCCGCGAAGCAGTTGCCGAAATCACTGGGTGGCCGGCACGCACTACGAATTCCCTTCCCCCAAGTGACATAGACCGTGTATCTACTATTTCCATCTCGGGCCGCCCGAGGTGCGTCAGGTCCATCCGTTCTTCGAACGGTCAACTCATACCGACCGTCCTGTTCGGTCCGATATCGTTCTGCTCGATCACCTGATCCAGTGTTGCGCGCGCGGATATCCTTTCCCTCAAATGCGAGGCTGTGCACGATCGGGACGTGCTCTCCCGCGAGATCGGTCCACCAGCTCACCCTGACGGACTTGCCCTTGGGAAGGTCGATCAGGAAAGTCCCGATCACACCGAAACCATCCTGTGGCCCCAGGCTCTCAAGGACGCACTCGCCGGGCCGTATGACCCGCCATCCAGGCGGAATAGGTCTAGGTTTGGGCGGCGGCAGGCGCTCGACCAGCCGAAGGTTTGCGCCGTTCGTGAAGGAATGCACGGAATCCAGCCCTCCGGTCCCGTAGCCAAGCCCACTCCAGACATCGATGACAGCCTTGCCAGCGAAGACCTGCGAGCCGACCGTCAGAGTCATCCACACCGGAACCGTCGCCCCATTCCTGGGGCCGACTCCCCTGATCAGCACCATATCCTCATCGTACCACCTCTCCCCGCAGGTCCAGTGATCGTCCATTCGATCATGGAGCGGGCCCAGAAGATCCCGATTCACTGACTGAACGTGCTCGAACGCCCGCTCCGGCTCCCCCTTCGGGTACGCCGCTCCCTCGTCCCGCTTCAGCGTCACCACGGTTGCCAGCAACAGAAGCGCTGCCCACGCCCAGCCCACGCCGCCCGCCACCAGCGCGGCCTTCTGCCACAAGGTGAAGCGCTTCACGGCTGGCCTCCGTCGCGCGAGCCTTTCCCGTAGCAGTCGCGCTCGTCGAAGCCCGGGATGGGGCAGCGCGGGCCGACCGCCTTGCCCCAGTGCACTTGCAGGCCGTATTCGCCAGGCAGCTCGCGGGTGCCCTCCACGGACAGCAGCGTCACCTCCAGGTCGTACTCCCCCTGGCCCACCGAGCGAAACATCGTGCTCTCGCCGTCGACGTGCGGCGCCTCTTTGCCTGGAAGGTCAGCCGGTACGAGAGAAACGCGGTCGCGGGAAGCACGAAGGCCCGCACCGTGATTTGCGCTCCGCCGGCAGCGTGACCCGGTACCTTCCCACGACCCCCGGCTTGCCCCCGAACGAGCCGAGCGCGCACTGGCCAGGCAGAAGCGGCGTCGGCGCACCAGTCACCGCCGGCGGGGCCACAGCCAGCTCCTGCCGCTCGACCAGGCGCACCCCCTCGACCTGGGGCCCGCCATGGGGCTCTCGCAGCCGCTCGGGGTCCGGCAGTCGCCCGCCCATAACCCGGCAGAATAGCGCCCGAGCACCGCCTTGCCCGGGACTGTCACGGCCCGCCACGCGGTTTCGGGAACCGCGCGGGTGGGCCGCTGCGCGTACGACATCTTCTCCCGGTCCGTCCAGGTCAGCTCGCACGAAGACGTGGCCTGGGGCTCTACCACGGCCACACCCGCGAGCTCGGCTATGCGTTTGGGATCATCGAGCGCCGCCGCGAGGCTCATCGCCGTGTCGTCTTCGCCAGCCCGTACGCCGGGCCCGTGGTGCGCTGGTTGCGCTCCTTGATCGAGAAGCGGAGTCGCGGCGCCACCACCAGCGCCGCCAGCCACCCGCCCACCACCCAGGCGGCCAGCAGGATGCACCGGCGCCGGCTCATTCCGCGCGTTCCTCGGAGCCGGGGGCGCCTCGCCGGGTCCGGCGCCGTCATCTTCCCCCTCGGCCATGACCGATTCGCATTCGTGCAGCCCACCGAGCTGGCCGCAGGTATCCCCGTCGAGCTCGCCGGTCGCCTTCAGCCCCTCGTTGTCGCTCTGGAAGTAGAGAATCGCCTCCCGCAGCTCGTCCGTCATCTCCTGGGTCGGCTCGCCGGCGTAGTAGTCCAGGTTGAACAGCCGCCGCTCCGCCCCCATCGGCGTCGTTGCCGAGATCACGGTGCCGACGCTGACCGTCCACCGCACCGTCTCTTCCGGAAACGTCCGTCCGGCCACACTTCGACGTAGCCGTGGCCTCCCGCGGGGCGGCGCGTCCACGATGACGAAGCCGTCGTTGTCCGTGGTGCCGCGGATCTCGGGATAGCCTTCCAGGCAGAGCGAGAAGGGCCGCTTGGCGTAGGAAACCAGATTGTGGTCGCACAAGCGCAAGCGGAAGCCCTCGGACTCGACGTCGATGGCGTAGCGCCGGGCCACCCGCCGCCGCCATTCCAGGTAGAGCTGGTCGTCCTTCGGCGCCTGACTCGCCTGTTTCGACGACTCGCCCTCGCCCACTCCCGGCGCGGGCGGCAGCACGCCGAACGGCTTGGCGAAGAAGCCGCGCCGCCATGCCATGCCCAGGAGCTGGGCGTGACCTCCATCCAGGACAACAGCTCGCCGAGGACCTGGTGATCTACCAGGACCTGCTGAGCAAAGGGGAGCTGGGTGTGCGCATCAATGCCTGGCGCGGCGCCGACGGCTGGGAGGACTTTCAGCGCATCGGCATTACCGCCCCCTACGGCGATCCATTCCTGCGCCTGGGCACGGTCAGCTCTTTGTCGACGGCTCGATGGGCGCCGGCACGGCCTTTTCTTCGCTCCCTATGCCGACGATCCCTCGACGTCGGGGTTGCCGATCCACACCCAGGCCGAGCTTGAGGCGCTGGTC
>CAVUAC010000096.1:0-7679 GCA_963739335.1 uncultured Bacteroidota bacterium
GTCCCCGAAATACGATGGGCACATGGAAATGCCCGCCAGACATCGACAGCATTTTCGCAGCGTTGTTGACAATTTGATCGTATGCAACGAGAGAAAAGTTCCAGGTCATAAACTCAACGATGGGTCGCAAACCGACCATCGCAGCCCCGACGCCGACACCTGCGAATCCAGCCTCGGCGATGGGCGTGTCGATGATGCGTTTCGGTCCCCACTTTTGCAGCAACCCCTGGCTGACTTTATAAGCGCCCTGGTAGTTCGCGACTTCCTCCCCTATCAGGAACACCCGCTCATCGCGAGCCATCTCTTCGTCGATGGCCTGGTTGAGTGCTTCGCGTAGACTCACGATTGCCATCGGCTATTCTCCGTTCCTTTCCATGTAGACGTCTTTCCAAAGCTCATCGAGAGGAGGTTCTGGGCTGTTCTCGGCAAAATCCACGCAATCCTGGACAATGTTCTTGATTCGTTTTTCAGCGTCTTCGAAATACTGATCGTTGACGATCCCCTCCTCCTTCAGCGTCTCGCCGAACAGGAGAATCGGGTCTGACTGCTTGCGGCTTTCAACCTCTTCCTTCGAACGATAGTGGCCGGAAACCGGATCGGACATTGAGTGTCCGCGGAAACGGTACGTCTCGATTTCGAGCAACGTCGGTTCGTACGCCTCCCTGGCTCGGTCGGCCGCGCTTTTGACCTTCTTGTAGACTTCCAGAACATCCATGCCATTCACGACATCGCTTCGGATGTTGTACGCGATGGCTTTCTTGTGGAGTTGGTCGACTGCCGACGCCCGGTCGACAGATGTCCCCATACCGTAGTTGTTGTTTTCGATGATGTAGATGACTGGAAGCTTCCAGAGTCCGACGAGGTTCAGTCCTTCGTGGAAAGCGCCGATGTTCGTAGCGCCGTCGCCCATGAAACAGAGACAGACTTTCTTCTCTCCTCGGTATTTGATGGCGAAGCCGACACCGGCTGCAATTGGAATGTGGCCTCCAACGATGGCATGTCCGCCGAGGAAATTCTTCCCCGCGTCGAAAATGTGCATCGACCCGCCCTTACCCTTGGTCGTCCCTCTGGACTTGCCAAGGAGCTCAGCCAGAATTGCTTTCGGGTCAACGCCCTTCGAGATTGCCTGACCGTGGTCCCTGTATGCTGTAATGACATAGTCATCGGGATTGGCTGCTCCTTTAATCGCGCCCGTCGAAATTGCTTCCTGCCCAATGTAGAGGTGGCAGAAACCCATAATCTTTCCCATTCCGTAAAGCTGAGCGCATTTCTCCTCGAAGCGGCGAACGAGCAACATGTCCTCATACCAACCGAGGAGCGTCTCACGGGACAATCCCATCAATCGGGAGTTGTTTTGCGCGGGGGCGGCGACAGTAGCTGTACTATTCACTCTACCTTTTTTCACATCCATGGAAGTATTCGGTCGTTCCTGACAATAAATATACGAAGAAGTTGGACAAAATCAAAAATGGGAATTTGTCCCTCGAAGGTGTCCTTGGTGTGTAGGAAGTGCAGAGTCAAGAGGAGGCAATCCGCCTCGAACAAGAATCTGAGGTTTCGGTCACTCGAGGCATCAACTTTGATGAGATGCGCGTCTCGGTGATCCTCAAGGGATCAGCCGATCGATGATGGCGACCGTTGTGCGTCTACCCCGCATGCGGGAGATGATATGTCAATGAATGACACCAAGCTGAACGAGCTGCGTGCCCATACAAGCAAGCCCGGCTCTCACCGGGCTTGTCGTTTTATGGGATATCGGTTTGGCAGCTCACGCGAGTAGGCAGGACATGGACTGGTCAGGTTCCGAAGAAATGTCCAGAAAGATTTGTCCCCGAGTTTTTTCTCCCCATCTTCCGATTACTCAAGGACAAAGATTCTTCTTTTGAGCGCACATATCCTTTAGCACCTTGGGCCACACGGTTACACTTACTTCGCCCAAGTGGGCCTTCTTCAGCAGAAGCATGGTGGTGCGTGATTGCCCTATCCCTCCGCCGATGCTGAGGGGCAGGTCGTTGCTGATGATACCCTGATGATACGGCTGTCTTAAGAAATCGAGCTGGTGCGACATCTCAAGCTGGGTTCTGAGCGTTTCGGCGTTTACTCTAATGCCCATCGATGTCAATTCATGGCGGCGTTTCGTGACAGGATTCCATACGAGAATATCGCCGTTGAGGCCATGCATTGCCCGTCCATCTTCGGATTTTGTCTCTGTCACCCAATCATCATAGTCTGCGGCACGCATTTCATGCGGGTACCCATCCTTGAGCGGCCAGCCGATGCCGATGATGAAGATTGCCGGATATTTCTGTAGCACTGCCGTCTCCCGTGCTTTTCTCGGGAGGTCCGGATACATTTCAAGAATATCTTCCGCGTGCAGGAACGTAAGCTCGTCGGGCAGGTCGGGATATTTCTTTGATTGCAGCTTTGGATAGCGCTTCTGTACGTATCGTTCTGCTCCTTTTAGAACCTTCCATATCTTCCTGACCACCTCCTTCAGGAACTTGAGGTCTCGCTGCTTGGCAGTGATTACCCTTTCCCAATCCCACTGATCCACATAGACACTGTGGTCGTGATCGAGGAAGTAGTCCTTTCGGACCGCCCTCATGTCTGTGCAAATCCCTTCACCGACCTTCATCCCGAACTGCTTCAGGGCCACGCGCTTCCATTTCGTTGCGGCTTGGACAACTTGTGCGTCAACCGGGTGTTTGTCGTAGTCGTTTGAGATGTGGAATTGGATCGGTGTGCGCGAACCATCCCGGTCCAAGAGATCATTCACGCCGCTCTCGACGTCGACGATCAATGGGACTTGGACCATCATCAAATTGAGTTCCTTGCACAAGTGATCTTCGATGTATTCCTTGAGGTCGAAGAGGGCCCTCTGTGTTTGCCTGGGGTCAAGAAGTGAGCGATAGTCCTGTGGCAGGACTGTTTCCAGTTCCTCATAGTTTCCGATACCGGGTCCCGCTAGATCGGCTTTCTTGTCGGACATTGTAAGAATCCTCCTTCCGTCATCTGGTGGATCTCTGTGGATTTTTCAGACTTCCGTGATTTTGGACGAGTTCAATTTGAACAAAGAATGGATTTGCAAGAGAAAGCTCACAAGACTTTAATCAAAACCTGGAAAATCTAGCAAGAGAATCTTCAATAATCAACGTGACGTAGACACTAATCTCCCTCTTCGTCTTGCATTCTGTCAGCGCTGAGGTACGTCGTTCGCCGAGCCCCGAGCGTGCCGCCCTCGCGTGGCGAGCATTCTCGGAACTGAGCGAATCGCCATCGAGGTCTGCAGAACAGTGACATAAGAGATACTCCGATGTCAAGACAAGAGATCTTGGTGGATTTTGGTAATTGACTTGAAGTCGAGAGCAGAATAGTCGCTTTCGGTCATCTCATTGAATGGCTTGAACACCATACGGCTGCGATTTCGGGATTGCAGTGGTTGATGGCCTGTAGGCAAGTGCGAGATCAGACAAACGGGCCGGCTTGAATTTACGAAACAAATGCGCAAAATCAACAGATTCAAATACGTACGTCTTCTCGATTCTGAACATCAGCTTCTGCATCAGGCGGGGGTGAGGGAGAGAAAACCGCGGGCTGATAGTCGAGAGGGGAGAGAATTGTTGGTTTGAGTACCGGTGATTCTCAGGATCAGGGATCGCTTCTCGGATGAGAGCTTGAATCTCCACATCCTCAATCACATATTGTGCCAGGTCGTGATCGGAATGACCACGGTCCGAAACATCAGGAAGGCAGTGAGGCCGGAGAACTAGGCGAAGGTGCCCGCGGGGAGGATCACTCTGGCGACGCTGCGACGTGGGAATTTTGTTATTGAAGATGTACTGCTTCCTGATTACCTTTACATACGGGAGGAAGTCATAGGCAGAACCATAACCGTTTCCCTTTTCAGAACCCAGTTTCAGACATTGTAGGTTGATGAGCTGCAGCGGTGCGCACTTTTGTGCAGGACGACTCTCTGAATCGCCCGTAAAGTTTTCTTTCTACAGAAAGATTCCCTCAATACCATGGCAACACTTATGCGGCGTCTCATGCTTCTTGCAGCCATTGGCTGCTCATTGATTCTTGTATCCTGCGGTTCGAAAAGCAACGATGCTGCACCAAGAGCTGCAGCACGGCCCGCGGTCCTGTCGGTGAGCGGTGTCGTGGTGTCACTGCAGCCGCTGGATAATGTCGTAAACTCGTCAGGAACCGTCCTTGCATCAGAATCAGTCGACTTAGCTGCCGAAGTTGTTGGTGGACGAATCGTGGGCATTTTGTTCAAGGAAGGCGCACACGTCAAGAAAGACGACTTGCTTGTGAAGATTAACGACGACGATTTGCAGGCACAGCTCAAGAAAATCGAACTGCAGATCCAGCTCGCATCGGATCTCGCGGAACGACAGAAACGTTTGTTCGAAACCAACAATACCAGCAAAGAACAATACGAAACGGCGGTCAATCAGCTGGGTACGCTCAAGGCTGACCGTGACAACCTCCTCGCGTCCATTCGCCAACGGCAAATCCGCGCTCCATTCGATGGCATCGTCGGGCTGCGATATGTGAGCGAAGGAAGCTATGTAGTTTCGACCACACGCATTGCGAGCGTTCAGAAGATCGATCCTTTGAAGGTGGACTTTGCCGTGCCGGAGAAATATGCCGGCAAAGTGCATGAGGGGGATGTTGTGAAATTCTGGAGCGATGAGACGAATCTGCAATTCGCCGGAAAGGTGTACGCCATCGAGCCGGAGATCGAGCCCACAACTCGGACTGTGCAGTTGCGGGCACTGTGTGAGAATAAGGGGGAGAGAATTTTCCCCGGCGGATACGTCCACGTCGAGCTGCGATTGAAACAACCTGGCGGCGCGCTCATGGTCCCCACCCAGGCAATCATTCCTGTTCTTAAGGGGCAGACGGTTCTCGTGCGAAAGAATGGTGTGGTTGTGAGTGTGCCCGTGAAGACAGGCATCCGTACACCCTCAGTCGTGCAAGTCACCGACGGACTTTCTGTTGGCGACACCGTCCTCACGACCGGAATTCTGCAATTGCGCCCGGGAATGCCGGTCAACGTGACCGTCAAGTAACGGAGCGTTCATCGGCACAATCTGAGAACAATCTCCTATGAGTCTCGCTTCTATCAGTATCAAACGCCCCGTGCTGGCCATTGTCATGTCGCTGGCCATTCTCTTGTTTGGTGTCATCAGCTTCACGTTTCTTGGTATCCGCGAGTATCCTGCGATCGATCCTCCGATCATCAGTGTTCGCACGAGTTATGCAGGCGCAAACGCGAGTGTTATCGAATCGCAGATTACAGAGCCGCTGGAGAAGGCAATCAACGGTATCGCAGGCGTCCGCAATATTTCATCGAGCAGCAGCCAGGGAAGCAGCAACATCACAGTGGAGTTCAACCTCGATTCCGATCTCGAAGCTGCGGCAAACGATGTGCGAGACAAGGTATCCGGCGCAGCGCGATCGCTTCCGCAGGATATCGACAGTCCGCCGGTGGTAACAAAAGCCGACGCAAACTCCGATGACATCATCTCTCTCACCCTCCAGAGCGACACGAAGAACCAGCTTGAGGTGAGCGACTACGCGGAGAATGTCATCGCACAGAACCTGCAGACGATTCCCGGAGTCAGCTCGACGTCAATCCGAGGACAGAAACGTTACTCGATGCGCTTGTGGATGGACCCCAGAAAGCTTGTGGCATACGGTCTTACGCCGCTTGATGTCCGGGATGCTCTGTACCGGGAAAACGTCGATCTGCCATCAGGAAAACTCTCCGGCGACCAGACTGAGCTCATCGTCAATACGAAGGGGCGGATGCGGACGGAGGAGGAGTTCAACAACCTCATCCTGAAAACCGATGCGAACAAAACGGTGCGCTTCAACGACGTCGGATTTGCAGTGCTCGGTCCCGAAAATGAAGAATTCATCCTGAGACAATCCGGCGTGCCGATGGTGGGCGTTGGGGTCATTCCACAACCGGGAAGCAACTACATCGAAATTGCAGATGAGTTCTACAGGCGCTTCGAGCAGATCAAGAAGGAGTTGCCTGCTGACTACAAAATGGAGATTTCCATTGACAACACCCGGTTTATCAGGCGGTCGGTGAAGGAAGTCCAGGAAACAGTCCTGATTGCTGTGGGCCTTGTCATTCTGATCATCTATATCTTCTTCCGCGACTGGATCATTGCTTTTCGCCCCCTCATCGACATACCCGTCTCGCTGATCGGCTCATTCTTCATCATGTACGTGATGGGATTTTCGATCAATATCCTTACCCTTCTGGCGATCGTCCTTGCAACAGGCCTTGTCGTGGACGACGGCATCGTCGTCACCGAGAACATTTTCAAGAAAGTCGAACAGGGGATGACTCCGTTCGAAGCGGCATTTGCCGGCTCGAAGGAGATTTTCTTTGCCGTCATATCCACCTCGATAACACTTGCTGCTGTATTTCTCCCGATCATATTCCATAATTTAAGGATGAAAATTTGATGTTGACAGACTGGCTACCAACAGTAAACGATACCGATGAATACATAAGGGAATATGTGCGCCAACGAGGGGATAATTTGCCAAAAGTGCGTTTATACCTTGCCGGCAATCCTTCCTGAGCAAGCAAATATGGCAATCATTCATTACGATAGGCCAGGGTGTCCAGTTGAACGTATTTATGAACGGATGTTACGGTACAAACCTGAGGATCAAGAGGATGATGGAGAGATAAATTAAATGGCACAAAATCGGTTTAAAGAAGAAAGACCATGTACAATTTTTCGTAAATTCTCTTACTGAAGAACAATGGGAACTTATCGGTAAGATGAGGGGTATTCCGAACCATCAACCCTTCAAAAAAAGTACAATCTTATCTCAAAGATATTCAAGAAAACGGCTATTCGTATCTCATCCAAAGGGAAAGCCCGTAATTTACAGCAATGGGTTTGTACAATGATAAGTGGAATCACCGATCTCTACGGGAGTCGACGAGGATATTGCCTCCAGAGAAATGGGACAAGCAGGGGTGGATGTAAGATTGACTCAACTTGCCAGAAGTCTGTTCCCGTTTTCCGGAATGCAGAATTCAGAAAACGAATCTTCCCAAGCCATTGAACAGGCAAAATATAATATGTATCAGGAACAATTGGCTTTTAATCTTGAGAAAAACTGCCAACCATAGTGAAGATAAAATGGAAGCTATCGCTTGCCTCGATGCAGAAGTCTTTTTCGGGCAGGCAAGCAGATTAGTAAAATTGGTAAGGAGACCAAGATGAACCCTGATATTCTGTTCTTTTCCGATTTTCATTTACATGAGCGGAAAGAATTTTCCAAACTTGAAGTTTTCGGTTTGAACTCCCAACTTGAAGAAAGACTTGATATTCTCGGCAAATAGCTCAACTTGGTCAAACAATATGGTTTGAAATATGTCATTTGTGAGGGTGACATCTTTGAATTAAAAGACAGATCCTAACCATTTGTTGGTGGAATTTGCCAATTATGCCAACAAGATAATCTTGAATGGGGCTGAATTTCTCATTATGAAGGGAAACCATGACTTCAAATTTGCCTCTTATCCAGTATTGAAAGCCATCCATAGCATCAGATTTATAGATTCTCCAACGGTTCTACCTTAGGAAGATGTGATAACCCAATAAGAGGCTTTTCTTCCTTTTTACCGGAAATAT
>CAVUAC010000097.1:0-13009 GCA_963739335.1 uncultured Bacteroidota bacterium
GGTGCATACGATCGGGCCTCAGAGGGTAAATGGAAAACTGAGAATGGACTATGTCCCTCTCATCTCAAAGGATTGTATAAATCTCCGAGCTGCGGCCTAAAACCCTCATGCGTGGTTCACTGCCCGACCAAGGCGATGAAGGTTTGTTCTCCGGTTTCGATGTTCGAGATGCCCTGGAAAGTGAAGCGCGCTATCAGGTGTGCACGATCATCGAAGCCGGTGAGTAAAATAGACCTCACAGAGAAACCTTGTGAGAATTACCGAAGCCAAATGTTATCCATCGAAGGCCACTGCCGAGAGAGCCTTTTTTATATGATCAAGACAGTCTTTTCCAAATTAGGTTTGTAAATTTTAAGGCTACCTCTAAATCTTACTTGTCACACACTGGTTAGACGTCTTCTGGAGAACTTGTCGATATGTCCTGACGCCCCTCGTCCACTCGCCCTACTTGATGATGGTGCCGATTCTATCCAAACGCACGGAGGCAAGTTTGGAGAAGATGTTATAGATTGGAATGTCGGTATCCCACGACCAGTAGACGATGATGGGCGTGCCGACGAGGTTTTCTTTCGGGATGAATCCCCAGTAACGGCTGTCAAGGCTGTTGTCTCGATGATCGCCCATTCCGAAAAGATAGTCCCGCTGGACCGTGTATGCAGTCGTCTGTTTTCCGTCGATCTCGATGCCGTTTCCATCCACGCGGACCGTGTGTCCCTCACGTCGAATAAATGTATCCCACTGCTGGATGTTGCCCTGATTGAGATTGATCACCATCCCTTTCTTGGGGACGACGATCGGTCCATAGAAGTCTTCGTTCCACGGTGCCCCCTTGGGGAAAATGCCGTCATGGACGCTGCTCGGGGAGGCAATGCGCTGGTAGCTGAAATGTATGTTACGCGGCGCCGGGGCCTGCTTTCCATTCACATAGAGGACGCGTCGTGTTACCTGGATGGTGTCACCGGGCAACCCAACGCAGCGCTTCAGATAGAACGTGAACTCGTCAGGCTGGACTTCGTTTTGGTATCCGGGAAAAACGAAAACGATCACGTCTCCGCGTTCAACGTCACGAATGCCAGGAACGCGGAACCACGGCAACCGGATGTTGGTAAAGGGGATGTTGCGCGGGGATGTGCCGCCAAAGATGAATTTATTGACAAAGAGAAGGTCACCGGTCATCACTTCGTTCTCCATTGAACCCGTCGGAACCAGAAAAGAGGCAATAACCAGGTTGTTGAGGACAAGGAACGCCCCAAACACAATGCCGAATTCCTTCAGGAACGCGAGCACCTTTGCTTTGAGGCGACCGCCACCGGTCCCCTCTTCTGGTTTCTTGGTCTCTGACTTCTTCATGTCACTCAATCCTCCATGGATAGAACTGCGAGGAATGCTTCTTGCGGAACTTCGACCCTGCCGACCTGTTTCATCCGCTTCTTCCCTTCTCTTTGCTTTTCAAGAAGTTTTCGTTTGCGCGAGATATCACCGCCATAACATTTCGCCAGTACATTCTTCCGCATGGCGCTGAGCGTCTCGCGGGCAATGACCTTGCTGCCGATCGCCGCCTGGATTGCGACTTCAAACATTTGACGTGGGATAAGCTCGCGAAGTTTCGAGCACATTTTTCGGCCCCAGTCATACGATTTCGAGCGATGCACGATGGTCGAAAGCGCATCGACCGGCTCCGCATTCAACAGAATGTCCAGCTTGACCAGATCGGACTCGCGATATTCCAGGAAATCGTAATCGAACGACGCATATCCTCGGGAAATCGACTTGAGCTTGTCGTAGAAGTCAAAAATGATCTCTGCCAACGGCAGTTCGTAGTGTATGTCCGCACGTTCAGGGCTCAGATATGTCGTATTCTTGTGGATTCCACGACGGTCCATGCACAGCTTCATGATCGCGCCAATATATTCCGTGGGTGCGATAATCTGCCCTTTGATGTACGGCTCTTCGACTTTTTCAATCTGGACTTCAGGAGGCATGAACGCCGGATTGTCGACGAGGCTGACCTCGCCGTTTGTCTTTGTGACGCGATACTCGACGTTGGGAACAGTATTGATCAGGGATTGATTGTATTCCCGCTCCAACCGCTCGCGGACGATCTCCAAATGGAGCAAACCCAAGAATCCGCATCGAAAACCGAAACCCAGTGCGAGTGAACTCTCTGGTTCGAACATCAATGCCGCATCGTTCAGCCGGAGTTTTTCGAGCGCGTCCCGGAGCTCACCAAAAGCGTCGGTATTCGAAGGGTACATGCCGCTGAAGACCATGGGTTTGGCTTCTTTGTACCCCGGCAAGGGGGCAGAAGCAGGTCTGTCGGCGTGTGTGATCGTGTCGCCAACCTTGGTGTCATGCACATCCTTCACATTCGCGATGACATATCCCACATCACCTGCGGAAAGCATCCCTGTCCGCTTCCGCTGCATCTCCAGAATGCCAACATCTTCCGCCTGGAACTGTTTGCCATTCGAGAAGAACTTAACGTGTTCTTTTTCTTTCAATGTCCCATCAACCACGCGCACGTAGGCTACTGCACCACGGTACTCATCAAAAACGGAATCGAAAATCAAAGCCGTCAAGGGCGCGCCGGGTTCGCCCTTCGGCGCCGGCACCCTTTTCACGATAGCCTCAACAACTTCCTGCGTTCCCTGCCCCGATTTCGCACTCCCCAAGAGGATCTCTTCTTCCCTGCATCCCAACAGATCCACGATCTGGCGCTTCACCGTTTCAATCATCGTTTTCGCGCTCGGCAGGTCAATCTTGTTGATGAAGGGAATGATCTCAAGGCCGGCATCAATCGCGAGGTAGAGGTTCGAGATTGTTTGAGCTTCGACCCCTTGGGTCGCGTCAACAACAAGGATCGCCCCTTCACAGGCAACGAGCGAGCGGGATACCTCATACGTGAAATCGACGTGTCCCGGCGTGTCGATCAGATTGAGCGTGTACTGCTGCCCGTCGAGAGCTTTGTACTGCATCTGGATCGCGTGGAGCTTGATCGTAATCCCACGCTCTTGCTCAAGCTCCATATCGTCCAGCACCTGTTTCGTCATGTTGCGGGGGGAGATGGCGCCTGTGAGCTCGAGGATCCTATCGGCCAGGGTGGACTTCCCGTGATCGATGTGAGCAACAATGCAGAAATTTCGAATATGCTTCATGAATCGTCAGTGACCCCGGGGCAAATCGGACTCTCCAAAAATACAAAGAGTAAAGAGTGGAAGTGCAATCGAATCACCCTTTACTCCTGTTAGCGATTGAAATATAGCGCAAAATCGCAAGAAGAGCAAGGTAAACACCGCCATACAGTTTTTGAATCCTGTGGATTTATTCGTGAAATCTGGTTAAGTACGTGGAGAAGGAACGTTCCATGAAATTAGTGATCGCTGGCGCAACCGGACTCATTGGCCAGCTTCTTACGAGGAGCCTGATCGAAGGGGGACACAAGATCATAGCCCTGAGGAGAAGCACTTCCGTGGGACAACTGAACCTGCACCCCTCTCTTGAATTCGCTGCATGGGATGGCAAGACAGTAGGCAACTGGTCCAGGCACATCGACGGAGCAGATGCAGTCATCAACCTTTCAGGACAGTCCCTCGCATCAGGAAGATGGACCGAGGCTCGGAAGCAACAGCTCCTAGCCAGTCGGATTGATCCAACCACGGCAATCGTCGAAGCGATCAGGGCCGCGAAGGTAAAACCGTCCTCCCTGCTGAACGCCTCCGCAGTCGGCTATTACGGACACGTTCCGGAAGGCGTCGTTACGGAGGATCATTCTTCGGGCGAAGACTTCATGAGCAGGCTTTGCTCGAACTGGGAGGCGGCAGCAAACGCCGCCAACATTCTGGGCGTTCGAGTCATCCTGTTGCGTTCCAGCATTGTCCTTGATCCCCAGGGAGGAGCACTTCAGAGGATGCTCTTGCCGTACCGAATGTTCGTGGGCGGCCCCCTTGGCTCCGGCAATCAATGGCTCCCTTGGATCCATAGAGAGGACGAGGTCCGGGCTATCGAGTTTGCGCTCGAGCAGAGCGGTCTTTCGGGGCCTCTCAATCTCGCAGCACCGGAGCCTGCGAGAATGCGGGAATTCAGCAAAGCGCTCGGGATGGTGTTACGCCGACCATCCGGATTCCGGGTGCCTGCATTTGTGCTCAGGGCAATTCTCGGGGAAATGGCGGACGTTGTCCTGAGCGGTCAGAGAGCTGTTCCACAGAAGTTGACGGAGGCAGGATTCGAATTCAGGTTTCCGAAGCTGGAAGAGGCTCTTGCGAATCTTCTGAGGTAGGCTGCCTCTCAACGCCCATCAGTGGAGCGGGATGCTGATTTTTACCGATGTACCGCCCCCAAGGTTGTCACCGACGTCAAAGTTGAACAGACTCGCGTCAACGTAGGCGTCAATGATATTGAGGAAGTAGGTGATCAAGAGATAGAACGCGAACCTGTCTCTCGCATCGCGGTAGAAATCCCGTTCGTACAGATATTGCGCGTTACCCTGCCCATTGTTCTCCCCTCGATCCACAGACTGCTGGTAGTTCGACCGAGCGGCAGTATAGTGATCGTTCATCTTCAACCCCTGGCTCACGAAATATGCACTGAAGCCCCACACAATTGGGGCTTTCCAGTATCGGCCGTTGTAGATTTGGCCCACACCGGGAAGAACTGCAGACAGAAGTATGGCTGTTGTTGGGGACTTGCTGCTGGATACTGGCTTTTGATCCTTTGCCGAATCGGATCGCACTGAATCCAGCAAGATCGGAACAAGGAAGTCTTGCGAGACAGGAGTTGGCTTGAAGAGTAAGGAAGCGACCTTGTATTGCGCTTTTGCCGGCACAGGGAGCATGCCCGCGACAGCGCACGCTATGATGATCCGCAGAACGTTTCTGACGACCAACCGAGCTTCCATGATGCTGAGCACGACACGTTACTTCTCAATGACCGCTACGGCTTCGATCTCCACTCTCATATCCTTCGGCAAGCGGCTGACCTCGACTGTGCTTCGAGCAGGGGCAGAGCCCGAGAAGAACTCCGCGTAGATTTCATTCATCGCAGCAAAGTCGTTGAAGTTTTTCAGAAATACTGTCGTCTTCACGACGCTGTTCATCGAAGCACCCGCCGCTTTGAGAACGGCTTCGACGTTCGTCAGTACTTGCCGGGTTTGGACTTTGATATCCCCCTCGACAACCTGATTGGTCGCCGGATCGATCGCTACCTGCCCGGCCGTATAGACAAACCGTCCTTCGGCAACAATTCCCTGGCTGTACGGTCCGATTGGTTTTGGGGCTTTGTCGGTAAGAACTTTCTGGACGCTCATGTTCAATTCCCATTCGAGATGTGATGTCGCCGAAAAACGACTCAGTGGAATTTCTCAAGGGATGCGAAAAGGTCAAGCAAACGGTCCAGATCATCGAGCGAATAGAACTCAATGACGATTTCCCCTCTACCGTTCTCCCGCTCACGGACCATCACTTTGGTGCCCAGGGTCTGACGGAGTTTTTCTTCCACACTCTGGACACTCGCAGAGATCTCCCGGATGGCGGCCTTCCGCGGCCCTCCTTCGCTCGTCTTTCCGGTCGACTTCGCCAGTTGCTCGACCTTCCGGACCGAAAGTCCCGAATCGACAATCCTCTTATAGAGACGGAGCTGGATTGCCTCAGATACAATATTGATCAACGCACGGGCATGTCCCATGCTGATTTGATTCTTCCGAAGCCCAGCCTGGATTTCGCCAGGCAGCTTGAGCAACCGAATGAAGTTTGTAACGGTGGTGCGGTCTTTCCCGACCTTGTCGGCAACTTCCTCCTGCGTGAGGTGGCACTCATCAATCAGCCGCTTGTACGCGTGGGCAATTTCGATTGGGTTGAGGGTGTCGCGCTGGATGTTCTCAACCAATGCCAGCTCAAGCATCTCCTCATCGGACTCGACGGCGATAATGTAGGCCGGTATTTCCGCAAGTCCTGCCTTCTGTGCTGCCCGGAGTCGCCGCTCACCTGTCACGATCTGATAACCACCCTCAATACGCCGGACCGTGATCGGCTGGATCACACCTTTTTCAACAATCGATCGCGTCAACTCAGCAAGGGTTTCGGGGTCGAATTCAGTACGCGGCTGGAAGGGGTTGGGCCGAATTTGTTCAATACCGACACGGGCGATGATCCCGATCCCTCCTGAATCCGCTCCAACTTCATCGTGGCGAACGCTCACTTCCTTGAGCGGCGCCTTTGGGATCAGTGCATTCAATCCCCGTCCAAGAACGGATTTCCTTTGCGTCGACATGTCAGGAGCCTGTGGCAGATTGAGATTGAGGGGACCGACTCAGGCATCAAAGCATCGTTGTTCGCGAGGACCTCTTTGGCGAGTTCCATATGATGGCGCGTACCTGAGCAAATGGCATCATAAAGAATAATAGGCTTGCCGAAGCTAGGGGCTTCGCTCAAACGAATGTTGCGGGAAACGATCGTCTTGAACACCTTGTTCCCAAAATACCGCTTGACTTCATCGACAATCTGGTTCGAGAGTCGAAGACGCGAGTCGAACATCGTTAGGAGTACACCTTCGATATCAAGATTTGGATTGAGGGTCTTCTTCACCAGGTTGATGGTGCTAAAAAGCTGTCCAAGGCCCTCCAGCGCAAAGTACTCGCACTGAACTGGAATCAGGACGGAGTCAGCGGCCGTGAGTGCATTGAGCGTCAGAAGACCCAGCGAGGGGGGGCAATCGACAACGATGAAATCGTATTGATCTCGTATCGTCTGAAGTGCATGCACCAAGCGGCGCTCCCGGTTCTCAAGGTCCACCATTTCAATCTCGGCGCCGACGAGATTGATGTGGGATGGAACACACGAAAGGTACGGCATCTGCGTCTCAACAACCGTCGAGCCGATGTTCAAGCCATCGACGATGACCTCATAAATCGTACGGCCCTCCAGGGGCGAGATGCCGATGCCGCTCGTCGCGTTAGCCTGAGGATCGACGTCGACCAGCAGCGTACGCTTCTCTGCTACCGCAAGTGAGGCAGCAAGGTTGATCGCAGTCGTAGTCTTCCCGACTCCGCCTTTTTGGTTCGCAATGACGATGACCTTGGACATCGGTCAGCCGTTGATCCTCTCTTCGAGTGGAAAAATGATGAGCGAATATACTCCTTTTTCGTGCCGTTTGCAAACAACGACCGCAAGGAGTCAGTGCTTGGATGAATTATGAATCACCGAGTCTGTCGCCAACGACCAAAGGGTAGCCGCGTAGAAACTCCGCTATCCCCATGCGCTTTCTTCCCTCTTGCTGGACCTCTTCCAGGGCGATCATGCCGTTCATCGTTCCGACGAGAGCTCGGTCAGGTCGCACATCGGTAATCCTTCCTGGCTCAGATGATACCACAACGGTTGAGCTTTCTAGAAGGGAAGTACCGATACACGCGAAGGACCTTGCCCTGGTGGGTTGTCCAGGCACACGGGCTCGGCGAGAGTCCCCGCACAAAATTATGGATCTCCTGCGAGGACTTGCTCCAATCAATCGAACAATGCTCTCTGAAAATTTTGGGAGCCATCGTAGCAGCTGATTCATCCTGGAGCTGCGGCTGGACGTTGCCCAGTTCGATCATACGGACCGTCTGGAGAACGACCTGGGCGCCGAGATCGGAGAGACGATCGTGAAGCTCACCTGCAGTTTCATCCTTGCCGATCCGGACGCGAGCCTGGAGGAGCAACGACCCAGTATCGACCGTTTCCTGCAGAAAGAATGTCGTGACGCCGGTCTCCTCCTCTCCTTCCATGATCGCCCAGTTGATGGGTGCGGCACCACGATACTTCGGAAGAAGCGATGCGTGGAGATTAAAGGAACCGAGACGAGGTATCCGGAAAACTTCTGGCGGTAGGATTTTAAACGCGACAACGATGATCAGGTCGGGTTGCAGGCGTGCGATGGCTTGTGCGAACTCGGGAGACTTCAGCCGCTCTGGCTGCAGCACAGGAAGTCCTCGTTGGAGTGCAAATTCCTTGACAGGGCTCGAGGCGACTTTTTGCCCTCGTCCTTGAGGCTTGTCCGGAGCAGTCACGACCGATGCGATGGAGTAGCTATGCTCCAGCAAGACCCTGAGGCTGGGGATGGCAAACTCCGGAGTGCCCATGAAGACAATACGCATGGGGAAGGCTCACACCTCGACAGCACTGATGGCAGGATATGACGTGTCCACTTCACCTTTTTCAATCTTGCGCAATTCACTCTTGAGCATCGCACGGCGGGTTTTACCAATGCGGTCAGTGAAAAGGACGCCGTCCAAATGATCGATTTCGTGCAGGATGACTCTTCCGAGCATTCCCTCTGCCGCAAGCTCCACTTCGTCGAAATTGGCATCACGGAATTTGACCGTGATTTTCTCCGGACGCGTCACCTCTGCCCGAAGCTCGGGAATACTCAGGCAACCTTCTTCCATAGAACACGAACCTTCTTCCTTCACGACTTCGGGATTGATGATCACCAGAATCTTCGCTTCAGTCTCAGGTGGCTCAGATTCACCCTCTTCGTCTTCCTTGCCTGAGCGTTCGATCGCCGACACGTCCACGACAAGCATCCGACGCAACTCACCCACTTGCGTCGCCGCCAACCCTATCCCATTTGCCTTATGCATGGTCTCAACCATGTCATACATTAACTTGATGACCGTATCATCAAGCTCGCGAACGGGTCTGGCTTTCTTGCGCAAGACCTCGCTTCCGTAAAGATAAATGGGCAATCTGGACGTAGAACCCATTCTCTCGTGCCCTCACTCAGGCGGCAATCGGTTCATCACAGGAAAATGTACTCACGACAAGCTTCGAAAGCAACTCACTGGAGGATGCGCCTCGCCCCTTCGTATCGCTTCTTGAAATAGAAGCTCTCCAGTGAAGATATCGTCACGCCAAGAGAAACGCTGGCATGAGCAAAGAGGTCATCACCAAGGTAGATGCCGACGTGCGACGCTATGTCGCCGGTCGTATTGAAAAACACGAGATCTCCAAACTGAAGATCTTCATACGCGACGGGAATACCCATCTTGAATTGTTCTGCACTGCTTCGCGGCAACTGTCTTCCGAGAGAGTTCTTGTAGACCGTCATGGTGTAAGCGGAACAATCTATTCCATTCTCATCCTCACCGCCGAGCCTGTAAGAGACTCCCATCATCTTTGAAATCTCCCTCATCATCCTGGCCTGGTCCAGGTTTGAAATCGAAGCATTCTTCTCGGTCTTGAAGCTCCTCTTGCCTGACACGACATTCTCGGCTCCCTCTGCTTCTGTCTCGACATCCTGGTTCCGCGCGGCGGTCGTGTCGTTTTTCGCAGCAGCGGGTTTTGTGCCCGCCGTCGATCTCGTTGGTCTCGGCTCGCTGCTCCTGAAGCGAGGAGCGGTCGGGCCGCAACCATTCAAGACCATGGCTGCACAACACCAGGCCAGGAATACCACCCTACGCAGACGAAAATGCGGAGCGTTTGCCTTCAGAGACCACGAAAGCCCCGGCTTGCGCCGAGGCTCTTCGCTGCATGCTGATTTCGTTGGGCTCATTAGCCTAGATAAGCTCGCAGGGCTTTGCTTCTGGAAGCATGGCGCAGTCGTCGAATCGCTTTCTCTTTGATCTGCCTGACGCGCTCCCGCGTGAGACTGAATTTCTCGCCGATCTCTTCCAGTGTCAGAGAGTGTTCCTGATCGAGACCAAAATAGAGCCTGATGACTTGTGCCTCGCGATCGCTCAGCGTGTTCAACGCACGCCGCACCTCAACTTTCAGCGATTCTTCCATCAAAATATGATCGGGAGATGGCTGACGCTGGTCCTGGATGACATCCAGCAGGCGATTGTCCTCGCCTTGAGCGAACGGAGCATCCATCGAGAGATGGCGTCCGGAGATCTTCAGCGTGTCCGACACCTCGAAGAGAGACATATCAAGCTCTTCGGCCAGCTCGCTGGCGCTCGGCTCACGCTCGAACTCCTGCTCCAGCGTGCTGAATGCCTTGCCAATCTTATTGAGGGCGCCGACGCGATTCAGAGGCAACCGAACAATGCGCGACTGCTCAGCAAGTGCCTGAAGGATTGACTGCCGAATCCACCACACGGCGTACGAAATGAACTTGAATCCCCGAGTTTCATCAAAACGCTTGGCAGCTTTGATCAAACCCAGATTCCCTTCGTTGATCAGGTCACCGAGGGACAACCCCTGGTTTTGGTACTGCTTCGCCACGCTGACGACAAAGCGGAGGTTTGCTTTCGTCAGTTTCTCAAGTGCTTTCTGATCACCCTTCTTGATCCTGCGCGCAAGCTCGATCTCCTCTTGCGGAGTAAGCAAATCGACCTTACCGATCTCCTGAAGATACTTGTCGAGAGACTGGCTTTCGCGATTCGTATATTGTTTGCTAATCTTTACCATTCAGCTTGTACCTCTTTTCGAAAAATCCTCTTGGATCCCGGTCCTCCCAACTCACCCTCATGCTAAACACTACTGTGGCACCAAAAAGTTCGCTTCTCTCCAGCCCTACAGCGCAAAAACGTCGTCGGAAACCCCATTTCAGCACGGCCCCATCAATCGACGTAGACTTACAGCTTAGCTGTCTCCTCACTTCACCCTTTACAGGGTTAGACCACCTCATGGAGGAAACTGTTCCCTGCGAGGCTGCCTGCTCGGCCCAGGGAGAAGTACGCTGAGATCGTCTTCGCAATGTCCGCAAGTGAAGCACGGACACCAAGGTTCACGTTTCTTTTGCCCGCCTTGGCATAACATATCAAGGGCACATATTCTCTCGAATGGTCGGTGCTGTGATCCGCCGGATCATTCCCGTGATCCGCTGTCAAGATCAGAACATCTCCATCCCTCAAAGAGTCCATGATGGAAGGGAGTTCGCGATCGAACCCCTCCAGGGCAGCCGCCATGCCATGCGGATCCTGACGATGGCCGTAAAGCATGTCAAAATCAACGAGGTTCGTCAAGACCAGTCCGCTGTGCAGCCGAGATGAAGCATCAATGGTCAAGCGAATCCCCTCGGCATTTGACTTCGTGTGGAGCTTCTCTTTCAATCCCTGGCCGCAGAACAGATCATCGATCTTTCCGACCCCCAACGTTTCGATCCCCTCCTCAAACAGAAAATCAAGGACAGTTGGTCCTGGTGGTTTGAGAGCAAAATCTCTTCGATTCGCCGTGCGGACAAATGCTCCGCTCGTCCCGACAAACGGGCGGGCGATGATTCTTCCCACCGCATGCACATCAACCATGACCTCACGTCGCGTCGACTTGCAGATCTCATACAGTTTCTCGAGCGAGATGACTTCCTCGTGCGCGGCTATTTGGAAAACAGAGTCGCCGGAAGTATAGACAATCGGGAAACCAGTCCTCACATGCTCGTCGCCCAATTCCTTGATAATCTCCGTCCCCGATGCAGGCTTGTTGCCAAGATAGCCCTTGCATCCCGTCACAGAGAGAAACCGCCGAAGGACCTCCTCAGGAAATCCATTGGGATACAAGGGGAACGCTTTTTCAGTGACAAGCCCCGCAAGCTCCCAGTGCCCCGTGGTGCTGTCCTTGCCCGCAGACCGCTCTGCCATTTTCCCGAAACAACCCTCTGCGTCCTCGACTGGAAGCAGTCCGGGAGCGTCAAGTATTCTTCCGAGGCCGAGCTTCTGCAAATGCGGGAGATCGAGTGTGCCTACCGCTCTCGCTATGCTCAGGAGGGTGTTCGCGTTCTGATCGCCGTAACGATCAGCATCCGGAAGGGCGCCAACACCGACACCGTCGAGAACGATAACAACAACCTTCCCTGGTTTCAAGGTAGCAGTTCCCTCCGAATTACCCGGCCCCTTGGGCCACGCAAGGTTCGTGATGGAACAGTCTACTGAGGATTACGAGGAATGAAAGCAAATGTTAGGCAAACACTTGTTTTTCGTTACACTTGCACACCTGGATACGCTGCCGGTTAAAGCGATAGGAGCCGTGCGCAGAGCGAACCGACTGAATGTAAAGCGTCGGGACTTTCACAGTCCCGCACTTTGGGCATTTCACCCCTTTTTCCATCGTAGCTTTCTTTGCTTTTTCTGCGAAATCGGTCTTTTTTGCCATTATGATCTCCTCAAGAATTCCGTTGCTTCATCATCACTAGAAAACCCGCACCACGTTCCCGCCCGCCTCGATCGCCTTCTTGAGGGTCTGGCTGGCGTTCTCCAGAAGCTCGATGTCGCTCGTCTCACTGACGGCTCCACACACTCCAATACTGACTGTCACGGAAAAACTCTTCTGGTCCACGTTGATAATGTTGCTGGCAATGTTCTTGCGCAGCTTCTCTGACCACAAGTTTGCATCTTTTGCAGAGGTGCTAACCAATAAGACCGCAAACCGGTTATAGTCATATCGACCAACGAGATCGTAGGGCCGAACTGACGATTTGATCATCCGCCCGATGTTCTGCAAAACGAAGTCGAATCCTTCCTTTCCGTACCGATGGAGGTGTTCATTCATCGAATCGATCGACAGCATAACCAGCGTCAGATCGGACCCAAAATCGTTCGCCCGATGCACTTCCTGATGTAAAGCTCTTGAATTCCTTTTCCATCATGCTCTCCATGTCATGGAACATCTTGTCAATGTCATCAAAATCCCAACTCCTGAAGAATGGAGAGCGTCTCTTTTTGAACCATTCAGGAAAATCATCGTCCGATGACATTTTTCTACCTCGTAAACTGTGAACAAGCTACTATGTATAAACGTTATGCCGACAGCCCTTAAGCCAGCATTCTAAGCTGACCTAACATTCCCAAAAAAGTTCCATCCAAAAGACGTCTCCGCCTTTTCCATGTCAACAGCATGGGAACGAAAAATTGGGCCGACAACCATCTCAGCCTTGCAATCACGATCTAGTCTTTTTTCGTTCAACGGCCTTCCCCCAAGGAAATCGTTGAATGAGGGCAGTATGAAAAGCTGCAAAGCTTCGGATTCCTTCCTGTGATGCCAAGCTTCGTGACTCTTGCCATCCTTGATCTTGTGCCTTTGCATCAACGTCTTTACAAGCTGCT
>CAVUAC010000098.1:0-64815 GCA_963739335.1 uncultured Bacteroidota bacterium
TCGGATGTTTGGATTACAACTTCATGAAAGCCATCTTCATCAAAATCTACCACCTCGAAATGAAGGTTGGAGAAAAGTTGTTCGGACTTCCAATGCACGCGATAAGCCTGACCCACCTGTTCAATTATAACCACTTGAGATGTGACGGGGATTTGAGGTGACGTATGGTGAACAGCAATGAAGATCTTGTCTGAATCCACGTTGCGGTAGGACATCGCACCTTCCACACGACCGCCGAGTGTCGCATACGCAATTTCTTTTGCCTCGTCGGCATCAAGCGGTGACTTCTTGGAGATTTTCTTAAATCTCCAGAGTAGAAAAACCCTCCGGGCTTTCGTTAGCAGCTTCCAAGCTGGCTCCAGCAATCCTGCGATTTCCGACCACATAGTATTCACGCTTCAGGTCGATTCTGTACTCACCAAATGCCGTGTGAACGCTCTATGCATCGAGTCCCCAGACGGTTTACCCAGTCGATTCTATGAACGCTTCTCATCGTCAAAGAAGAGCTGAGGTCGGCAGCTGGCTGCACACGTTGTTGATCACTTACCTGTCTTTGATAGCTTGAACTCTTTCAGCGATCAACTCTCTTAGACCCGTCCAAAGTGCGCCGCCCGGGTTGTTCATGAAGATCTCTCCAACCTTTACGGCAAATTCATCAGCGATATCATCAGTGGATTTGCCATTGAGCTCACAGGTCTGCACAACGTCGCCTTGTTTTGTTTCCCAGTGCAGCCAATATTTTCCGTTGGAATCAAGATTGAGTTTGAATACATCTCCATCAGCAATCTGCAAGCTTAAAATCCTGGAAGAGGACATTTCACTCTCGTTTTTCATCTAGTTATCAATTTCTTCGGTCGACTAATTCTCCCTGAAGCGCGTTCTGCATCAAGCAATTAGACAAATTCTGCAGCTCCTTCTCCGACTCGCGCCGGGCGAATTGCAGGTCGTTCCCAATCACCACCCAACCGGCACGGCAACCGGCGAGGGCGGCCATCTGGGCCACAGCGTCAAAGCATGTCGAGGTTTTTGATGGTGACGGTTTCATCTTGTACCAATTGTGATTGAATACTCGCTCGCGGTCGCGGGGGAAGTCCTCAAAGCTCTTGAATCCCTCGCCTGGTTTGGCGGATCCCGTGTGCGCTACGAGAATCGTTAACGGCGGGAGGCGATTCTTCTCACAGGGCTTCGCTATCTGGCCGAGAAACGCACCGAGACTTCTCGCTGGTACTGCAATCTTGTTTTCCAGAAGTTCGTACGCGATGATTCTCCGCTCGCCAGCACAGGCGATCAAGACTTGATAAACCTGAATACCCCTCTCGTAAGAAGTCATATTGTTAATCCCCAATCATCCAAATGGCTCTGCGCAAAACTTCACGGACGCGATTTTCATCCAGGAGCAACCTCCTTTGCCGCATTCGCCTGATCCCAGATGTATTTGTAATCAAATCTTCCATATTCGCCAAGCTTGTTGGCGATGTCGGATGCGATTGATTTCCCCTCGTCAACTGATTCCAACGCTCGTTCCAAAACGAGTCTCACCTCTTTGTCATCAAAATAGTAATGGTGTCTGTCCAAAGGTATTCTAAAGTACACTCTCAAGAGTCTCGCACTCTCAATTGGGAATTTCTCTGATTGCTTGGCGAGATACTTGGTAACGTCGCCAACGTGCGAAGTTGGCACCCTCCGCAACAAAGTTGCTTCAACCAGATCGTACAACGAGTTGATGTCTTCAGGGACGTAAGGCAGCCATTGGAGAAACGCAGATGACTCATCGAGACCCTTCTTTGTGGTTCGCGACGTTCGAACTGCGCTTGTTCTCCAATTCCAAAGCGCTCTCGGTCGTTGCCATTCTTTGCCATCTACTTTCAACTGGTCCTTCTCCCGCAGCTCCTGCAATCCTCGTTCAATCTGCCAAATGAATCTCCTCCGATACGGAATTGATGCTATCTCGAAAAACTGTCGAACGAGGGAGCTTTCTTCATCTATTTCATCCAAGCCACGCCAATAGATGATTGCCACGTGTTGTGCAAGTTTGTCCCGAGAATCGCGATGCTCACGCTGTCCTCTCAGTTCCTTGAGAGCGTTGAGATACTGGGGGCGTATTTCGTTCACGATTTCTGTATAGACGTTATTAAAACTGACATAAGCATCCCATACCGCTTTCCGCATAAGGTCGTTCTTAGGTGGGAAAAACAACGGCAAATTGCTTCTTACCCACTCGTCATCGAGATACCACAAATTCGCTAAATACATTCCAAGCACGCATCGATTAGACGGTCTCTGATCAAACTGGAGAGTTTCCAGGAGCTTGGCCTTCACTTCTTCCTCTAGCCGCGGCTTCTCACCCTTTCGCTCGTGCGCATATCTAAGAGCATACTTGATCAAGCCATGTAACCCCGTTCCACTTGTCGAGTTCAAGGAAAGGAACGACCAGTCTTTGGACTCCCTCTTGGAGTCTGGGGTTGGATCGGCGTCAGAAGCTATTTGAATTAGTAAATCGCGATATACCCGCATCTGCTCGGACGTTACAGGCCTTGTGCGATCCTGCACAACTGTCTGGATGAAATCTGCAAGCTCTCTTTTCGCCTGACCATATGCAAGGCTGGGATAGGTTAAAATTTCCTCAAATCCTTTCACTATAAAAGTAGCCAACTTCATGAGGTCCGGTGACCACTCGAAATATTCTGCTTTCCAAGCTTCATGCAGCCCTCGAACATAGTGCTGAATTAACAGCGGCATGATGACTGGGTCAGCCATCTTACCTGCAAGTTGAAGAAACCGATCGCGCTCCTTCTTTACCGCCTCTCCGAAGGTCAAGGCAAGACCCAAATAGGGTGAAATAGGGTCGTCACCCCTCTCAGGTTTGTACAAACGG
This sequence comes from uncultured Bacteroidota bacterium, assembly GCA_963739335.1. GTDB lineage: Bacteria > Bacteroidota > Ignavibacteria > UBA10030 > UBA10030 > UBA9647. The sequence continues at coordinate 2,876 of CAVUAC010000098.1, forward strand.
GCTAGGATAGCTTCATTGTCCTCGCGCAATAATTGGTCTACAGTCACAGAGCTTCGGTAGCCATACGTCGGCATACCAGACAAGTTCGATTCAACATCTTTTGGCGTTGCGTATCTTCTCGAGAGAATGTCAATCTGCTTCTTTCGTTCCGGGAGGTAGTCTCGAAGTTTCCACAAACGTTCTAGCTTCCAAGTGTTCACATAGTCGAGTTTTTCTTGGTCGCCCGGTGTATCTTTCTTCAGCTGCAGTTGCCAAGCCACAAATCGATTGATATCAGGGCCAGCATCTATCCAATTGACTATGAATGTTTTCGCCTCTTTCTCAAGTTTTCCGAAGTTGTCCTTAAGCAGCGAGAACAGTTCATGCATTATTCGGGGGTTGTCAAGATTTGTCTTTCTCTTCGCAAACTTGTTGAGGTGGTGAAGCAATTTGTCCGGAGCAACACTCGTTGTGTGCAAGGCGATCCTCGTCAGGACGCTATATCTAGCCTTGTATAGGCGCGCCAGTAGTTGGTCAACCGAGTTATCGACCTGCCTCGCGGTGATCTCCACAAGTACATCTTTTAGCGAGCTAATGAGGGTATTCTTGATATCCCCGCCGAGGTACTGTACCCTCCCCACCAGCGATCGAAGGACGCCAAATCCAGGAATAATCTTCAAAGTCTTTCTTCCTGCCCTTTTTTTCAATCTCGAAGCAACGAACTAGATTGCTTTGAAGAATCCTGGCAAGCCGAAGTCCTGCCTTCTGCGTCAACGGTGGCAAAACTGCTCTAAGGAACTGTTCAAGGTCATAATCTTCCAATCTTGAGACGGCTTCAGTCTTTTCCAACGAACCAAAAGCCTTTCCACGTTGCCGGCTGACTTTTCTTGCTTGAGGTCTTGTTAGCTCTCTAACGATCGAGAGCGCTGCAGAGTACTTTTGTCCGCTGGTCAAATTCAACACGATTTTCGCGAACAACTCTCCCTCACCGAGCTTTGATCCACTCATCTTCTTCGCAATAAGAGGAACCAGTTTGGATGTCAGTCCTACAGGAAGGGAACTCACGGTCTCCAAGAGGTATCTAATAGCGTAGGCATTAACCGGTTTGCTTTTCTCCAGAACTTCCGTTACTTGATCTGGCTTCTTTGACGCTACAGTCCTTAGATAGCTAGCAACGTAATAAGCACGAAACCGATCCGACAGTGACAGATTGTAAGAGATGTATTGACGAAACACCTTGTTGTCGAGCCAATTCTCGTTCGACAGATTATAGAAGAAGAATCTGAAATACCTGATGTCTCGGGTGACACTCAAGATCATCGTGACCACTGCGGCGTCAATTGAATCTAGCGCCTTGGCCCGTTCTAGGCTCGCGCATGAAGCGTAGAAATCTTTCATACGTTCTCTTCAAGTTGTTGATGGGTCAGTAGTGTTAATGGCATCACCTACAACAGATGGTGCCGGAAGAGCCGTGCGAACCCCCACGATGGTCTCGAGGTAGCCAATTACATCAAGTGCTTTATCGTGGTCTTCGTCTTGGCCGTCGAGGTCAATTTCATAGTGCAACACATTTATGTTCCACTGCTGACGAGCAACCCAAGCCAGCGCTGCCGCGGCATCTTCCTTGCCTGGATAACACCCGTAGATCGCAATTCTTGCGAGTCCATCAAGATTAGGTGTATAGGCATTTGTTTGATTAAGCAGGTAGTTAATATATTCGTCCTTCGCCCCAAATCCTGCGAAAAGGACAGCGTTGTTTGAAAATACTTGATTTAAGAACTCAGGCAAAGCCGTCGAGGCTCGGTAGCGGTGATTGTATTGACTCCTTGTCAACACTAGATCCTCTACGCTGTCCTCGGCTGTCCCGTGAATTTGGCCCAGTGTTGCCAGATCGATCTCATCAAAATCATTCCGGTCAAGGTTTTTCAGACTCATTTCTTTCAAATCTACCAGCCCAATGGATCTCGCAGAAGATTGAAAAGAAAAATCATAATTAGGTGTCAAGAATTTCATAGAATTCAAACCTGCCAATCGTCTACTGAACTCTGTCGACTTATATCTGCTACGCTCCTTTGGAAAAATCGCCCTGTAGATGTCCTTGATCTGAGGTAGATGGGTTTTCATCAAGACATCTATAACGTCAAGCCCCATTTCTGGCAGAAGTAAACTCATTCCTTGTGCAAATTCCTCTCGCACTGCAGGATCATTCTTGAGCGCTGCATGAAATCGCTTCATCAATCCAGGCCAATCAGGATACCCCGCCTTGATGGACGCTCCTGAACCGAAGAAAACAACGAGCCTGCGCCTGAGCGCGGCATCTTTTATATTGTCAGCCACTTCTTTTGAGAGTTCGCGTATCAACAAAACAATTCCGTTGGTTGTGGGAATGAGAATAGGTGGAACAGCTACAGCTCCCCCTTAAACGCCTTATCCAAAACCGATCGCAGCAACGCATCCAACTCCTTCGACGTTTCGTCTTGAAGTCGCTTCAGTTGATCCACCCCTGCCTGCAACTCATTGAGCTCCGCTACGATTCGGCGCTGTTCGGTGATCGGGGGAAAGGGGAATTCCATCGCTTCGATATCAATTGCACTTATGTTCGGCTGCGCTCCACCATAAGCGCTTTCAAAAATCTTCTTCTGCACGCCACGTGCGAGCCAATAAACAAACTTCGATTCAAGTTCGACCGGTTTTTTCGCAATGAAGCGTCCCACTCTTTGGTTGAGAAGCCATTCCTTGCACGAATCGGGAACAATGCCAAGCTTGCCAGTTGTCGCGCCGGTCATCGCAACCAGGACATCGCCCGGGCGAAGGACAAAGCGACGGAATTCTTCTATTCGATTCGGAGCCACGCATGGCGATCCTTCAGTATGAACCTTTTCGTTCTCCAAGTTGGCGATTCGGACAATTGGCAAGCCCGTCTCGAGGTACTCCTCGCTTTTAAAAGCATAACCACCTTGAAGCGCCACATGCTCGCCTAGCGGGCCACTGCCAATCCTTTTGGCGACGGTAGCAAACACACTTTCCGTAGAGCACGCAATGAGCGCCTCCACTTCTTTCGCCGCTTGATGCCGAAGCGTGCGCGCATCATCGATTTGCGCTGCCAGTTCCTCTATCCGCGCAACCACACGGCGCTGCTCGGACAAAGGGGGAAGCGGGATTTCAAGCGCATAGAACCGATCCTCCTGCAAACGCACACGATTCGTGGTTCCTTCGCTAGCTCGCTGACAAAGCTCGACAAAACCAGGTGTCTGGCAAAGCCAGCCAAGGAATGTTGGCAATAGGCGCATCTCATTAAGCACGAATAGTGGAAAATCGTTCGTAACGAGTGCTCCTTCTAGCGTCTTTGGTACGAGCCCCATGGCACCGTTTCGCGCATCGATCCTCGACACGACAAATTGCCCAGCCCTCGCGACAAAACGTCGTCCAGAGATTTCAGCACCCATCACTCTTCCACGTTCTACAACTCCTTTGCCCCAAAGCCGGACTGTGATCTCACGATATTCGGCATCCGGTTCTGGGACAAGAGTTTCCCCCGAGCGTCGAAGCACCTCACCCAGCTGTGTTGTTGGCCACGATCTATTCATGCTTCGTGTCTCACGAGCAACTTGCGAATGGAACCCATGATTTCAACTATACGCTGCTCCTTTTTCAAGATGTCGGCAGCCAGTTCCTCTGGCGGCAGATGTGCGATATCCTCCTTGGCGCTGGGATTTTTGTCGTCGAGGTTACATCCATTCGCCAGCAACTCCGCGGCGGGCACCTTCCACGCACGTTCATTTTCCTCGCGCTTCTTCCACCATTTTATACACTCCACAAACTCCTCAAACTGCATTGGAGCGGTCTTGGTGTAGTTTTTCCGTCCCTCAGGAAGCGGCTGCTCATAATACCATACTTCCTTTGTCGGCCCGCCACGGTCAAAGAAGAGCAGATTCGTTGGTATCGGGGTATATGGGGCAAAGACGCCATTGGGAAGCCGCACAATCGTGTGGAGGTTAAACTCTTTGAGCAGCTCCTCCTTGATGCGCGCACATACACCGTCGCCAAATAGCGTCCCGTTGGGAACGATCACGCCAGCCCGCCCCGGTTTTGGTTGACGCCGCAGTTTTCGCATAATGAGCTGGAGGAAGAGTAGGGCTGTCTCAGCTGTCTGCTTGTCCTGGGGAAAATTGCTCAGTATGCCTCGCTCCTCTTCACCACCGAAGGGGGGATTCGTCAGGATCACATCCACACGGTCTCTATCGCCGATCTGAGCTATCTTCACGTCGAGACTGTTCTTTGCCGAGATTTGTGGATATTCGAGACCGTGCAAGAGGAGGTTCATCTGACACAGCAGGTATGGAAGCGATTTTGGCTCTCCACCGAAAATAGTATGATTTTGTAGAGTCTGATGATGCTGCACAGTCTTACACTGCCCGCTGATGTGACTGAAGGCCTCAACGAGAAAGCCACCGGTGCCGGCTGCAGGATCGAGCACAGTTTCACCCAAGCGTGGGTCCACGACGCTGACCATGAAACGAATGACAGGCCGTGGCGTGTAGAACTCACCTGAATCGCCCGCCGCATCACGCATTTCCTTGAGCAGCGATTCGTATAGGCGGCTGAGCATGTGGATCTCTTCTGTCGATTCGAAATGGATCGAGTTCACCTTGTTGATAACATCGCGAAGAAGATAGCCGCTTTCCATTCGGTTTGTAACGCCGCGGAATACAGTTGATATGACATCGCGCCTGTCGCCGTTGGCACTCTGCAACGAGCGCAGGTAGGCAAAAAGCCCCGTTCCCTTCTTACCATCTGGGAGGATTGCTTCATCATTGTTGATGAATTTCCTCAGTTGGTCACCGGTAATGCCGTCTTCCTTCGCAGCCCAATCACGCCATCGGTATGGCTTCGCGACGGCGGGGCGGAACCGCTTCCCCGCAAGCTTGGCTTGCTCTTCGCGAATACGCTCAAGGTCATCCAGGAATTTAAGGAAGAGCACCCAGGTGAGCATCGGCAGGCGATCGAGATCGCCGTTCAACCCTTTGTCCTTCCGCATGATGTCACGTGCGGACTTGACGAGGCTTCCAAGTTGCTGCGCCGTAGTAAGCTTGATGTCCTTCTTGTTATTTCTTGCTCTTGCCATAGACTTCAGTTCCTCTTCAAGGCACGTTCGACTTTCATTTTCCTAAGCTGCATAAAGGAGCGTCTGCAATTCAACCACGGCCTCTCGCAACCGATCTGCACCTCCGAATTTCTTCGCAATCTCAATCACATTGCCGTGCTCTGCGATTGGCGGCACCTGCAACACATCCGGAAGAACAAACTGCGTCGTTCCGTGTTCTGCGTACTTCTCGAGAAGCTCGTCAAGAATGGCCCGCGCCTCGGCGCCATACTTCTCGAAAAAGTCCTTCCTCCCCTTCCTTACTTCGTAGGCACGCTCCCTTCTTGTTCTCACAGGGGCGTTGAAAGCAACGTGACAAAGTAAATCGAAAGGATCAGCCTCCGGTTGTTTAGCCGCCTCGATAAGCTCTTCAAAGTCAATCCCGCGCTCTTCGAGCTCAGCGATGATTTCTGCACGTCCTGTGCTATTTGCCCATTTCGTTCGAAGTTTCGTGGCGTTAGTATAGAGCGTTCTAACTTTATCTGCCGCATACTCCGTGAACCTCACGACACGAAGCTGCTTACCGTCTGGATCCAGTTCATACACCAAGTGCGCAGCTATTTCCACGTGGCCGCCGTCGTAATAGTACTTCCGGCGTTCACCTTCCGAGTCATCCCCAATAGTGTTGCCCACATCGTATTCGACTTCTATCTCATGGACGGCTGTCACATCTTCTTCAACAACTTGATATGTCTTGGGTATCGTCTCGCCCGCTTCATTGATTCTTTCTTCGGTGACCTGTGTCGGATCGCCGTCGAATTCCGAATCGGCAAACAACCGCGTTGCAGAACCCGTGTAATCCACAATGCTGAAATAGTACTTGTTGTAGTCGTCCCGAACGCGTGTACCCCGCCCGATAATTTGTTTGAATTCCACCATCGATTTTACCACGCGTGCAAGGACGATGTTCTTGCAGGTCGGCGCATCGATCCCTGTTGTAAGGAGCTTTGACGTAGTCAGGATAACCGGCGAGACCTTCTCCAACTCCTGAAAGTCCGAAAGGTGACCCATCCCAATATCCCCTTCATCCGCGGTAACTCGGCAGACATAGTATGGGTACTGCTGCACGAGGTCAGCGTTCAGGTTGTTCAGAGCACCCCGCATCTCGCTCGCATGTTCCTGGTCCACGCAGAAGACGATGGTCTTGCCAAAGCGATCCGTTTTCTTGAGAAAGTCAGTGAGATGCCGGGCGATCGCTTCTGTTCGGGCCCTCAGCGCCACTATTCGTTCGAAATCCTCGGTCGTGTATTCTTCATCCGGTATCTCCCGTCCGTACCGATCCAGATCGCCTTTGTTTGGCCGCCATCCCGTGGCATCGTATGTCGTCACCACCCTATGCACCCGATATGGCGCGAGAAAACCGTCATCGATTCCTTGTCGAAGACTGTAAGTATAGATCGGATTCCCGAAGTACTTGTATGTATTTCGATTGACATCGCGCAGTGGGGTGGCAGTCATTCCAAGTTGGTAGGCTGGTTGGAAGTACTCCAAGATTTCGCGCCAATGACTCTCATCCTTCGCGCTGCCGCGATGGCACTCGTCTACAATAACGAGATCAAAGAAATCAGGTGAATATTCCCGATAGAGTCCCGGTCGATGTTCGTCCTCCGCAATAGCTTGATAGATGCCAAAGTACATCTCGCGGCTTTTCACCACCTTGCCGTTCTCTATCTTGTGGCGCGCGTCTTTGAACGGAGCAAAGTCCTTGTCCTTCGGATCGTCTACAAGAATGTTCCGATCCGACAAGTAAAGTATCCGCGGCTTCCGGGGTTGCACCTTTCTATTCCAACCTGCGCTCCAGAGTTTCCAACAAATCTGGAAGGCAACCATTGTCTTCCCTGTGCCGGTGGCCATTGTCAGGAGAATGCGATTCTTTCCCTGGAGAATTGCTTGCGCTGCTCGGTTGATGGCGATCTCCTGATAATAGCGCGGGATCTTTCCAGCTATGAGATTGAGCGGTGCGAGGAGTTGCTCTGCCTGATCATCTGTAATGCGTTGCGAATTCTGCAGGCGTTGCCAAAGCTCTTTCGGCGTGGGAAACGATCCTAACTCTCGTTCCTTCCCCTTGAGAAAATCGAATTCGATAATGCCGTGACCATTTGTTGAATAGGCGAACTTGAGACCGAGCATTTCTGCATATTCTTTTGCCTGCTGCGCCCCGTCACGGGCATCCTTGTATGCTGCTTTCGCTTCGACAACTGCGATCGTGAAGTCCCGAGTGTACCTGAGCAGATAATCTGCCCTCTTTGGTTGCCTCCGTTTTACCTTGTTCCCAGCAACAATGATGCGCCCATCCGTAAAGCTCTTTTGCTCAGTGAAGGAGTGAGGATCGTTATCCCAGCCCGCTTCCATGAGTTTTGGAAGCACGTATTTGCGACAGGTGTCAGCTTCGGTGATCATAGCATCTGTGTTGAGGTGGCTTTCAAAAAACGTCTATGCAAGAAACGCCAAGGGCGCAGCTTCGCCTCCACGCCGCTCGATCGTGCCAGTCTGAGAGCTCATGAAACAATCCGAAATGTGCAGGCGACGAACTCACCGTTCATTCAAGATCCCATGACAGATCTAGCACGAATGTAATGCATTTTTGCGAGAACTGAGCAAAGGCCATTTGCAGCCCACCGGCCTCGATGAAAAGGTATCCGGGGAGAGGCGAATTGTCAATACCTAAAACGCGGTATTTTTCGATCTGAGCTTGCCCGCCTGCGCACTACGTGCTACGGCGGGTAAACAGCAGACAGATGGCAGCTGACAGACTGACAAAGCGTGAGGAATGCGCCGTCAATAGGCTCCGGAATGAGCTGGCAGACCGGGATGAAGGCGTCCTTCAGCAGGTTGAAGGCGTCCTTCAACCGACACAGGCCTCAGAGGAAGGACGCCTTCTGCACGACGAAGGACGCCTTCGCAGCGGCAGCTCGGGAGAAGAAGGCGCGACCCCTGCACAACATCACTTCGCCGGCAAGTTATCCTTCAACACAAACTGCAGGGCACTGTCGTACCACCTGTCTGTGGCAACGTGAGCAGTGCCAGTCCCCAATTCGTACACAATGGACCATATCGTTGAAGGCTGAGACACTTTCCTCAGAAGATCCAATGCCCCGTCACTGGTGATCGCCCCGCTAGCAGCGCGCAGCTCGCTGTAGGCGGTGTTGTACCTCCAGCAAGATGAATTTGCCGGAGCGCCCGAGCCGGTGATGATGAAGTTGGTCGAGACATGCCAGGGCTCACCATTTCTCAGCACGCTCATCGTCCCGTTGATGAACTCCACAACGGCAGAACGACCTGATGGATCGGCTATCAGATAATGAATCGGCGGATCCTCCATCGGGATATTGTATTTTCCCAGCAGCGCAATCGCCTCATCCGTGCTGGACGCAAAATCAAGCACGAGCCGGATCGCCTCCAACTCCCCCAACGAGATCTTCCTTGGATCGTACGGTGCTTGCGCGGCAGGAATTGCCATCATCCCAACCGTCACCCCTTTTTCGTTCATTCCATCGAAGGGATACCACGGAGCGCGCAGCAAAGCAGCCCTGTTCGCTTCATCGTCCGGAAGGTTGCTCCTGTTGTATCCAAGGTATTCGATGTCAACCATAGAGAGCGATGCGTATCCGTTGGGCGGATTGGTGAAAAGAAGGATCGGGATACAATCGTGCCAATCGAAGTTGCGGCCGAACTGGGGATTGCTGGAAGAACCATAAGCTACAAAGCAGGTGCATCCCCAACTGCTGTCGGTATTCTTGACGAAGCCGACCGAAGATACCGGTTCTCCCTTTGCCAGGCCTACATGTTGCGCAAATCCATAATCGCCGTAGAACTTCATGGTGTAGAAAGGATGACTGTTGGCCCTTGCCAGACTCTGCAAAGTCCTTTCATCGTCACCGCCAGATGAACTGACCGGTCCGTGGTCTTTGCACGAGCAGGCGAACAGAACAAGAAACAGAAGGGAGAACAGACCAGCTCTGTGCTTGGTGAGCGAGGCCGTCCCGAGCAGTTCATTTTCCATGTTTTCCTTCGGTGTCAGGAGTCCCGCTGTACCGGATGCCGTAAAGCGGCATTTTCTCCTGACACTCACAAGGCATTGGTTCCGTCAGGACAAATCAAACTTCAGCGTTCGGAGTTCGTTGATCTGTGTTCGATATTCCACGAACCGCCAGCTCTCTGAATATCGATCAAGGAACGCCGAATGATGAATGACGAATTGTGATTCGATTGCCCACACCGCCCGTCAGGCGCTCTGCTTCCAAAATCGTCCGCGACGACAAATCCCCCGTACCCCCTTTAGGAACGGGGGAGGCCGTAGTTTGGATAGGTACGGATACGAGCTCCCCAATCCAGGAATAACTCCTCCCCCTTTGGAAAAAGGGGGACCGAGGGGGATTCGTATCAGCCTAAACAATATTAACTTCTTTACCTCGGTGTCAGGTCCGAAGGCCTGCCCGCCGTTCGGTGATCTCATGAGGCAGGGGGAGGCCGTAGTTTGGATAAGTACGGATACGAGCTCCCCAATCCAGGAATAACTCCTCCCCCTTTGGAAAAAGGGGGACCGAGGGGGATTCGTATCAGCCTAAACAATATTAACTTCTTTACCTCGGTGTCAGGTCCGAAGGCCTGCCCGCCGTTCGGTGATCTCATGAGGCAGGCGCGACTCCTTCGGAGAGCCCGCCCGAACCGCAAGGCGCCTGCCTGTCCGGCAGGCAGGGGCGGGTTTTTTCTTGACACTCACAAGGCCTTGGTTCCGTCAGGGCAAGGGAGTCCAGAGGTTTCAATCCCGCATTCCACGGGTTAGACTGATTTGTCAAAGGCGGGCACGGTGCTACTGGTGATGGTAAGAGAGGAACATGACAAAGTCAATGTTCAGAGAGTTCCGACAAGACCGTATATGGTAAGCAGCAGCTGTGAGGGCTGTTGCCGGGTGGTTGGATCATTTTTTTGGGGGGGGCAGGTCAGATTCCCAAACTCTTCCCTTTTTTTGACGGGACGATGCAGGGGATTTGAAAATCACTCCAAAAAGCCTTAGTATGCTGCCAATTGCTACGACTGAATTCAAAATCGCGATAGTGCAGAGCTTCTTCCTATTTCGACCTCTGTCATAGACAGGAGAATGGACAATGATGAACCTCTTACTTCCCATTTTTCTCACGAACCTGACTATTCTCTTTCAGCCATCTTTCCCGGACGACTTCCCCACACTGCCGCTGGGTGCCGCCGCACCCGAATTCAATCTCCCTGGCATTGATGGGCGTAACTGGACGCTCAAGGACTTTGCGAATGCTAAGATCCTCGTCGTGACCTTTACATGCAACCATTGTCCCACGGCCCAGTACTACGAAGAGCGCATTAAGCAAATCGTTACCGACTACAAGAGCAAAGGCGTCGCGCTGGTTGCCATCATGCCCAACGACCCCAAGTCCGTCCGCCTCGACGAGTTGGGCTGGACCGACTTGAGCGATTCTTTTGCGGAGATGAAACTCCGGGCCAAGGAACGTCAGTTCAACTTTCTCTACCTCTATGATGGCGAAACCGAAGAAACTTCACGCGCCTACGGTCCGGTGGCCACGCCGCACGTGTTCGTGTTCGATGCCGACCGGAAGCTGCGTTATGTAGGGGCCATCGACAACTCGGAACGCATCCGGCACGTGACAAAGAATTATTTGCGCGACGCACTCGATGCCCTCCTCGCCGGGAAAGAACCGCCCGTGACTCAAACCAAGGCCGTCGGCTGTTCCATCAAATGGGCAGGCAAAGAGGATCAGGTGAAGGCGTATATGGAAAAGCTGGCCGGGGAACCCGTGTCGCTTTCGAAAGCAGACACAACGGCGTTACGAGAGCTGAGGAAGAATGACTCCGGAAAATTTCGGCTTGTGAATTTTTGGGCGACGTGGTGCGCGCCTTGCGTCGCTGAATTTGAGGAGTTCGTGACTGTGAACCGGATGTACCGGCACCGCGACTTCGAGCTTGTAACGGTGTCCATCAATCAGCCGGATGAAGAGAACCAGGTACTCCTGTTCCTCAAGAAGGAACAGGCCTCAAACCGCAACCTCATTTTTGCTTTGACCGACAGGGAACAGTTGATAGACACATTTGACCCTCAATGGCAAGGAGCGGTGCCCTACACGGTGCTTCTTGATCCAGAGGGCAAGGTGATTTACCGCGAAGTGGGCAGCGTCGACATGCTGGCAGTCAAGCGGGCTATTCAGAAGGCGATGAATGAACGCAAGCCCTGGTAATGGGAGGTCTCCTCTCACATCTGAAACCAAGTATGCCGAAGTCTTACGTCAACAACTTCGTTCCCGACACGTTAGGAGTCTGAGTTTCCAGTTTTGTTAGCGCCATCCAAAGAACCGACAGCTTAGTCTTTGCAGAGACAGGGAGGTGCGAATATTCCAGTGACCGAGCACCTTGCAGCTGTGAGAGCTCTTGCCGTGTTGAGGGCTCATCTCGATACCCTTTTGTTGGAGCAAGAATGCCCTCGGATTTTTCCCGAACAGGTGCGAAGCGTCCATTTGGCTTGCCTGAGAATCCTGCCGTTTGGCGTCGCTGCTTCGGCCCAGTCCACAGCCATCAGCGCTCTTGCGTTAGCATTGAGCGAGCGTCGTGGCGCTGCGTGTCATGTACAGCGTGCACGTCACTCTAAGACTTGGAAATGACATGGCTTGAAGGATGCCCGTGCAAGCGCACTTTCTGCCTCAGCCTTTTCGCGACCCCTTTGGCACATAGTCGAAGAAACGCTCCGCTACACTTCCTGACTTCCATTCTGAGCGTAGGCGGGTCTTGCGCTCGGCCCGGCGCAAGGCTGAGAGCAACGATCGGTTCAGCTCCCGCGCGCTCTCCCCGTACATCGTCGCCTTCACTAGAAACCCTTCATCTGTTGAGGTGATCGATCTCTTCGCGACGAGCTCTTCCAGGACCTGCTTGATCGCCTGACGATTGTCCGTGCTTACACTGGCCATGAGCGTGAATCTCTTCTTCGTCATTTCATACCGATGCCTTTCTTCATATTGCCCTTCTGGCGCACATTGCACAGAAGTTTAGGCAAGCCGCTTGTCATGTGTTCGTTGGTTTGCGGTCTCGATATCCGTCAGTCATGCAAGCTACGCGATAGCTTAACCGAGAAACTTCTGGATGAGGGGAACCAACACGGCAATTCCCGCCAGGCAAATGATGACACCAGTAAAAAGATTATAACGCGTGCTGTACGTGCCAAGCAGGGCCGAATCGTAGTATTTGTCGACGCCGTTGTCTTTGTACATCTGGAGGAGACCAGTGATAAGGCTCAAACGGGTCCGACGGCCATTCTGAAGTGCCATGACGACAAAGGAGTTAATAAGAAGCGTGACGAGAATAAGAATGACAAGAATGACATTGCCAGCGGTTGATGGCTGCTTTGCAGATGCCACGCTCCAATTGATGCCTAGAACCAAGAGATTGAACAGAACAGCGGTGACGACAAAGACGGTGTCCGTCCTGGCGCTCTGTTCCAGTTCACCGATTATATGACGATGCAAATGTTCAAGCATATCCTCCTCCTTGCGAGGTTAGTCGCTATAATTGCTTTTGTTGATGAAGCAAAACAATTTCACATAACGTTTAGAAACGGCGCAACGCCACACACTATGCTTTTGCTTTTCATGGCAAGAACAAGTGTCGCGTTGAACGAACTCAACTGATAGAGCAAACCTTGCTTCAGTATAGCCTTACTAAACAGGTGAGCGTCGGTCTTGCGTTCGTGGGCGGCATGAAATGGTCGCAACATCTATGCGGTCCTCGGTAATCACTCAAGAGTCCGTTGCGCTCACATTTCCTTCGGCTGGTCGGGGTGATCTGCTCGACCACCAACACAGCAGAAATAGAATTGCGGTTAGGGGAAAGATGTACCATAGGGCGTTCGTCAGCTCTCCGGGATTGACGATGGAGATGCCGATGAAAGCTACAAGAGACATCAAAGCACCAGGGAATTCCCACTTCCACGCGAGGCCTAGACCAATGAGCAAAAGGGCTCCCAGAACGAGAGAAACGATCGGCAAGGGTGCTGTTCTTGGATGGTCACGGAATATTTCCTCGGCGGCAAAGAAGAACAAAGTCAGAAGAATAAACAATAGACTCACGGTGCAAGCAGTCCACCGCATGACTTTGATCCACGCAGGATGTGCAGATGAGGAGCTTTGCATAATGTTCTCCTTGTATCGTCTGACGTCTCACACAGGAGGCCACAGCACATCACGCATAACTGCCATAAGAACGCATCGCATTGTTTGCCCTGATTTCGGTAGACTGGCGCAGCACCGCGTATTTGCCGCCTATGAACACAAAAACCTCCTTCATCGCGACTGCTCCGCCAAAAGCTCCCGCCTCCAAAACGGCGGGTCCAAAAACGCACAAGCACGGCGGACGCCCGCCAGAAAAGAGGCGGGCAAGCAAAAACCGCAGAATCCAGAGGTTTCAATCCCGCATTCCACGGGCTATGGGAGGTTTATCAAAGGCGGGCTACGGTGTTGATGTGATAGTAGCAGACTATCGGCTCAAAATCAACATCCACAGAACTCCGCAATACATAGAGGAAGTGGGCACATTCAGAAAATCTAAGTTGACCCTCTCATTGATCTCCCGTACAATAGATCAGCGAACGTCAAAAGGGAGACCACATCATGAACCTCGGCGCACCAGAAATTCTGCTTATCATGCTCGTCATCCTCATCTTCTTCGGGCCAAAGAAGATACCCGATCTTGCTAGAGGACTAGGGAAAGGCTTGCGAGAGTTTCGAAAGGCTTCCCAAGAGATACAGGACGACATCGAAAAAGAACTGAAGATCGAAGCGAAGGACACACCTAAGAAGTAGTCACTCCTTCCCCTCCCTGCAAACCGAGGTCGATGTCTACGTGTGCGCGCTGAATTCAGGCACGTTGAGACGATGAGTCTTCTTTGTATCTACTCCTATGACCCGCTCACCCGCGCCGACAACATTCGAAGATCTGATCAAGCTGATACTACCTTGCGGGACTACGAATAGGTATCGATTCCTGGCTGCAGACAGACCGTTTGAACTGCGAATCGGCAGAACTTCGACCAACGTTGTGTTCCTGAATTTTTGTGCTCCTGATGACCGGACGACATTCTGGCCTTGCATTCGGACGGTGAAGGAAGGGGCACACTCCGATGCAGCAGTCTGCTGAGAAACCGCCTGCCTGAATTGTCAATGCGACCTATCAAGCCGACAAGCCACCAGGTCACAATTACGCCAATCGGTAGTCTCCAATCCTATCTCAAGACTCCTAGCCCCCTCAGGTCCCTAACGGTTTCATACACGCCTGCATCCTGGAGCACCTTGTCTACCGCCGTTTGATCAAGATGCTGTGATATTGGCGTAGGCTGTTCGGCAATCAGATAGGCAGTCACAGCCACCATCGCTGCCCCTGTAGCCAGGTTGTGAGCGTCGATCTTGTCGAACGTATCACTTGGTTTGTGGTGAATTTCCCAATAGGGTGTCAGATCGACCCAGAGGTCCAGCGTAGGAATACCTGCTAACAAGAACGTTCCCCAATCCGACAGCTCCTCGAATTTCACCTCGGCCTTCAACCTGCCACCGCTTAACCCTGACAAAGACTCGGCTAAAGGTGATATTGCGTTCTTGAGGTCATTGTTTCCTCTTATTGTCCACCCGATAGGATGACCGGCGCCCAACGATGTGTTGAGAGCGACAATGCATTGGTTCATCTCTGAGGCGTGTTGGTGAACATAGGCCATCGAGCCAAGTAAGCCCTGTTCCTCACCTCCCCATAGGACAAATCTTATTGAGCGGCGCGGAGGTGCATTGAGTTGAGCGATGGCACGCGCTGCCTCGAGCACCATAGCGCAGCCTGTACCGTTGTCTTGCGCCCCCGTACCCTCGTCCCAGGAATCGAGGTGCGCGCCGATCAGAATCCACTCATCCGGTTTCTCGCGCCCACGGATTTCAGCCACAACATTGTTCACCTGCACCGGTCCACTCACCTTGTTTTCACACACGAGCTTAATCGTCACAGGTCCATTCCTCAACAAACGCTCGATGAGCTTTCCATCTTCCATTCCAATCTCCGCTATGGGAATCGGCTCGAGCATTCCTCCCCACGTGTCATCCCAGCTTGAGGTGACGTTGTTATCGGTCGACCCGGAGGCCAGGATAGCTTTTGCGCCGAGCTCCTTTAAGAGACGCTCGGAAGCCATATACTTGCTATTCAAAAACTGCTCGTCTGCGGAAAAGCTTTCAGCGTTGATGAGAACGATGTTGCCTTTGATCTTTGCGGCCTGGGCCTTGACTCTCTCCTGGGATAGGATGTGCCTCACATAGACAACTTCGCCCGTGACACCTTCCGGGGGAGTAGACGGGGCCCATCCGTAAGACCGCACTTGAAGAGGACGATCGAGCGGAGCAATCATCCTGGCTTGAGCAGAGATGCGCTCCCATCCGTTGGGGATTGTAAATGGCTCCAGTCTCACATCCTTGATTCCGATCGCTCGAAATTGACTGGCTGCCCATTCGGCCGCTCGTTGATAGGCAGCGGAGCCGGTGACGCGTCCACCGAATCCGTCCGAAAGTCCCCGCGCGTAGTCGATTGAATGACCGCCCACAAGGATGGATCCGACAATGTGTGCCGATAGTCGCTGAGAGGTGTCCTGCTGTGCCATGGCTGGACTGAGTAGAAGGTTGAAAAGCAGAAAAGTCGCCTTCCCCGTTCTACAGAGGGTGGTCATCATGATATTTGCTCCAAGAATTGTTCTAGTATGAAGATTGTGCGATTAGACATATAAGGGTGTTCGCCAATGTCCGGGAATCCATTCGAGCAAACAGGCGATATGATTTTCCTCACCTTCCACTGCGCGTCGCGCCTCCGGCGCGATTGTTCGCCGGCGGAGCGCTTGTCGTTGGAGTGCCTGTTGCCGGAGGGCTTGGCGCGGGAGTGCGCGTCGCTGGAATGCTTGGCGAGGAGGCCGGGGCTGGGCTCTGTGAAGTCCGGGGCGGCGCTGATTCAACATTTCGAGAATTGTTCTGATCTGGCGAAGATGACCTCTGATACCCGGACTGCCGGTGTGGAGACGGAGCTTGAGATCCTGCGCCGCTGCTCACGGATGGCGTTCCTGTGAAAGGCAACGGACGGTACGTGGACACAACACCTTTTTTCTGGAAACGCGTTCGTTCGAAAGGCGATGGAAAATAGAAAGGTGCAAACGGCGCAATAACCCAAGGATCGTTGATGAAAGCCGATTGAGCAACTTCGTTGATGGCTGTCATCTGGTTGATCGCAGTCGTATCAAATCCAGCTTCTGGTGCGGTGCTGTCGGAACCGAGCGCAAGACGCGTGTAACAGCCGCTCCAAACCGTAGAACCGACGATCATCCCCGCTGCCAGAAATATGTATAATTTGACCGTGTTCATGTTGCCGAAACCTTTTTGGCGGATGTCTGAATTGCTGGGCCGTTTGCTTATCTCTCTCGATGATCTAAGGGTTTGACGGTCTGATGTCTCGTATGTTCTTCACAGTTAACGAAAATTTACCCTGTTAACGCTCACTGGAAACGTTAGGGTTAGACGCCCAGTAGAAGAGAAAGTTCTTCTTGACGATGCCGATGATAACACAGGGCGAGGTCCTACGTGATGACCGGCCCTCTGTTTATGTCTTCCATCGACATCCCCTTGGCCTGCAAGACCTCTGCTTCTCGCAGCTCGCTGATGATCTCTTCTGCCGCATGCTTTTATCTGCTCATTGCTGCCTCCTTTAATCCGAAATATTAAGATCCCTAACTTCATGCTGGATCCTTTTTGGGGGGGCAGGTCAGGATCCTCACTCTCCTTTCCAGTGAGCGAGCGCCGGCTTGCCTGCATGTTAGGCACCGCGCGGCCGTTGCGTCGCTGTACCTGGAGCGACTGGATAGGGCGCGTTCCAGCGCTCATTTGATTTTTGTGAGATTTGTGAAAGGCTTGCCCTTCTTGAGGTTGATTGAAAGAGATTTTCCGTCCCCTGATACTCTGTACTCAGCGGTAACTTTTGCGTTGGGCATGCTCGGTTGCCAATAGTGCCACACGCCATTGGCGGCATCGGAGTGATATGTGACAGCACCCTGCATGCTGAATGTGCCATCTGCTCGAAAATCGTAACCGCCGCGAGCATCAACACCCCAAACACCAACCAGTTTGGAGTCAATTGTTGAGGTTGTATCTGATTTCGTACCTTTGGCAACTGTTGGTTTCGATGTTGTCTTGGCGACGACTGTCGAGCCGCAAAGAACGAAGAGAAGAGCCAGAGAGACTAGAAGCCCAGACGAAAACCCAGTATTTGCCACAAGGGCACAAAGGCACAAAGAAAAAAGGAGAAGAAAAATGAAGTTTTCAGACGCCTTGGTGTCCCTGCCTGCGTGCCGAAGCACTTCGGCAGGCAGGTTCGTAACTTTGTGGCGACACTTTTCGACCGGCCCTCTAGTCCACATTTGCGAATTGTCATGAGGTGCTGGTAACTGTACGTGAAGGTTCTCCCCAGCTAAGATATGAGTGATTATCGCTCGCTGAACGCGCCCTAACGATTAGGCTGCGTGGCGCCTAACAACTTTAAGAACGCATTGCGCTGTTAGCCTGATTTCGGTAGATGGGTGCAGCACTGCATGATTGCCGCCATGAACATAAAGACCTCCTTCATCGCCACTGCTCCGCCAAAAGGTCCCGCCTCCAAAACGGCGGGTGTCCCGCTTCTCAGTCCCGCTTTCTGGTTCCGCTTTCCGAATCCCGCCTTAGGGCGGAATCCAAGAGCGGGAGATCCCGCACGATAGCGGGATCCAAAGAGCGGGAGATTCCGCCTATGAGCAGGATTCGAAGAGCGGAACAAAAAACGCACAAGCACGGCGGTCGCCCGCCAGAAAAAAGGCGGGCAAGCAATCATCGCGGAATCCAGAAGTTTCAATGCCGCATTCCACGGGTCAAGCTCGATTTCCAAAGGCGCGCGCGGTGTCCAACTACAAACCTACCATGGCCTCGGATGAAAAGCAAACATATGTAAACTTGAGGAAAAAGAGGGGATGTGATTGAAGAATACGCGCGACCGGAAATAAAGCCAGGACGCACTGAGTCCCGTCCGCTTGGACGACGCCAGAGAGGACGGGATAAACTCCGCACACAGTCCTTACACGTAGTCGAAGTGTGCTCGTGAATCTCCAGTCAGTGCCCGCTCAGTGCATCCTTCGACTCCGTCCCGATGAAATACATCGGGACTGCGCTCAGGATGTCTTGTGTGTTCATTTCTAGCGAAGAAGAAAAAGGCAAAGACACCCTGAGCGGAATGTCAACGCTCTAACCTCGCGTGAAGTCGAAGGGTGCTCGTGAACTGCCAATCTCGGCCGTTCCGACTACCGTCGGACGGGGCTGGCTTAGCACATCCTTCGGCTCCAGTCGTAAGAAGCACTCCTTCGGCTCAGGATGTCTTGGGATTTTATCTTCGCTCGCATAAAAAAAACAAGACACACTGAGTCCCGTACGCTTGAACGACGCCAGAGAGGACGGGATAAACTCCGCACACCCAAAAAAGGTAGGCCACCATGAGCGGAGCCTGTGAACTTTATCCAGGGGCGTGGTCGAAGGATGTCTTGTCTTGTTTCGCGCGACCACGAATGGAGTGTCAGGGAAAGGAGGGGCGAGGATCTACCGCGGATGCTATTGAAACAACGACCGGCCGCAATCTCGGCCGGCACTTGAGTTACAGAAGCGAACAAATTGAAACGATCGGTACCTACGGATTCGGCAGAACTTTCTTCACGAGCCCCACGAGTTCGTCCAGGTCAAAAGGCTTGCTGATATAGGCTGTAGCCCCGATTTTCACGGCTCGTTGCTGACCCAGCCGATCGTCCATCGCGGTGAGAAAAATGACAGGGACCTTCAACGGAGTCTGCAGCGCCTTCATCTTCTCCATCATCGTGAACCCGTCCATTTTCCCCATTCTTACATCGGAGATTACCAGATCGGGCGAGTACGACGTGAACTGGCTGAGAGCCTCTTCGGCGCTCAACATGTTCTTCACTTCAAATCCTTCGTCCCGCAAGATGCTGGCAACATAGGTGATGAGGTCTTCCTCATCATCGACGAGCAGGATTTTTTTCATGAACCATACCTGTGGGGGAATGCGTTCACTGCCGTCGCGAGAAGCTACAATTCCAGTCGCTCGGTTCCAAAGTAATTGCGAATATTTCAAGAAGCTATGATGGGGAGCACATCAGAAACTTGCACAAGCCTCAAGGCGTTCTTCCGAAATTACCAAGTTTTTGGGACAAAAAGGGCTCAAATCATCTCTGAGCCCTTCTCTGTTTCCTTAGACTCGCAGTTCGAGCGCTATTTCTTGGGCGGATTCCTGGGCGGATCGAGATCCGGAGTCGGACTTCCCCCCTTCTTCAGTGACTCTATCTCCATCCTTCTGGCAGCCACGAACTCCTTCACACCCCCCGTCGTCGGGTACGACCGCTCGATTCTTTGAAGCACATCGAGCGCCTTGTCATACTCGCCAAGCGCCTGATAGGTCTGGGCAAGGACGATAAACGGATTATCCCGCGAGAGCGGCTCAAGCGAACCTGTTTCCATCATTGGGCCGAGCTCTTGCGCGACTTCGCCCAAGTATTCCTTGTACCTCGCCCTGTCGCCAGCCAAGTTGTAGAAAAGCGCCATGTCGGACTTCAGCCGGTAGTCCATCGAATGGATGCGCCGGGGGATGACCTCCTCCATCCGATCGAGCACTGCACTGATTTCCTGAGCTCTGTTCTTCACATTGGCGAGATAGGTCACCAATGAGAAGAAGGGCTGCCTATAGCTGCCTATCATCCGACGCTGATTCTCGTCGAAGCGGATAGTCGAATCCTGGAGCCCGCGCCAGCGACAACCATACGCCGGCCCGCGCGATGCCGTCTTGACATCAGTGAAGAGATGTGCCCTTGTCCTCTGCTCGTTGATAGCTGCCCAGTACGGTTGTTTCCTCTGCGGCACGAGCTTGTACGCGAGGCCTTGAAGTTCAAGATAGTCATGCAATCCGATCCTGCTGTCTTCGCCGCCAGCTGTGATCGCAAAGTAAACGGGACGCCGCCAGTTTGACGTCCTCACAATGTCGAACACGAGGATATCCTGAACGCGCAGCGCGCTGACGTTCCCGTACTGGAGCGTCGCCGGCATGACAAACTTCATCGTGTCGACGATGGCGTTGCTGTTCGGCTCATTGTTGTCAGCGCCATAGTTGCCTTGAAAAGCAAACCGCGGTATCGGGATCTGCACCATCTGTGTCTTGTAGGCCATCATCTGGATACCGTCGATCTGTTCATCAGAGATGCTGATGGGAACGGGCTTGGCACCGTAGGGCCGATTGTGTTTGAGCTGCTTGATGTACCAGTCTGTGTTGCCCAGACTGAGATTCACGACGCGAACGTCCCTTCGAATGCCTTCGACGTCCTGCAGGTACCAGAGCGGAAACGTATCATTGTCGCCAGCGGTGATGAGGATCGCATCCTTTTCAGTGCTCTGAAGCAGATTGTAGGAGTAGTCCCATGCGAGGTAATGACCCGTCCTCGACATAGGCTTCAGGTTTGTGCGCAACATGTTGCCCGGAACGAGGATCAACATCAAGGCAAACGCGCCGTAGGCGGCCGTGTTCAGCGACGATCCCTGGAGGCGCTCCTTGACGAAATCGAGAATCGCGACGACCCCAAACCCGATCCACAAGCAGAAGCTGAAAACGGAATACACGAAGAAGTAATCGCGCTCCCTTGGCTGGGGTTCCTGCATGTTGAAGTACACCGCGAGTGCAAGTCCGGACAGGAAGAAGAAGACCGTCATGATAAAGGCCATCTTCTGTGACTTCTTCCAATGGTGGAACAAGCCGAAGATTCCGACGACGAAAGGAATCCCGTACAATTGAGAAAAGCGCACGCCTGCGTCCTGCCAGTCTGCCTCGCGACCGATGAAGTTCCATCCGATGTAGCGCAAATACATATGCTTGATCTGATACTGCCAGAGATAGTCAAGATCGCTCGTGTATTTCTTGAAGTTTTCCTGCTTGTCAGGTTCGAGTGAGAATCGCCGATCGATGAGCGGCGTTTCTCCATATTGATCGCGCTCCAGGTAGGACACAAGCCTTTTCAGATTGCTTGGATCATTCTCATTCATCGGCGTGTCTGCATTCGCACGTATGAATGTCACGAGATAGGTTGAATACCCCAATACAATGAAGAGGAAAGAGAGTGACGCGATGTTCAGGATCCGATGGCTCTTCCTGACCGAGTACCAGACGAGATAGATCCCAGTCAGGAGAATCCCAATCGCGACCGCAATCCATAGATTACTCTTTATCCCGAATACATCACTATCGAGCATCGAAGGGAACCACTTCACGATGCCCGGATATGCCGTGAAGAAAATGAGCGACGCGACGATGCCAAACTTGACGACGTCCATCGAAAAAAGAAACTCTTTCAGTGATTTCGGATAGGTACGGAAGTAGACCACCAAAATAGCGACGAAGAAACCCAGGAGCCCGTGGATGTGGACTCCCAGCGTCAATCCGACGAGAAATGTGATGAGCAGGAGATGAAGGCCGCTGTACTTCTCCTGTGCCTTTTCATACCAGATCAGAATCAGCCAGATGATCAACGCGGTGAACAGGAGGCTTGTATTGCGCGTTTCCACCTCAATCGCGTTGAACCAAAATGTCGTACTGAACGCCAGAGCCAAGGCACCAATGGCAGCAGAGCCGTACACAATGAGTGAATCGAGGGTCGTTGCGGGAAGACCACGCCACATCACGATGAAGCGCACTGTGATGAGGTACAGCAGCACGATGACCACGCAGCTCGCTAGGACGTTGACCAGGATCATCCTCACTGCGATGTCGCTCGACAGGGGGATCATCGAGGCCACCCTCATCACCAACACAAGAAGCGGCGAGCCGGGCGGGTGCTGAACCTGCACCCCAAACGACGCTGCGCAATGCTCACCCACATCCCAGAAGACGACCGTCGGGGGCATTGTTCGAATGTATGTGATCAGTGAAACGAGGAAAACGACAAAAGCGACAAGACGGTTAAGTGTTTTTTGATTCATTGCTCTTTCTGGTGTTGATTCGGAAAACTTATATTGTCATTCTACTAGTTTTGGTTCTCAACGCGGCCTTTTCCCATCACACGATCACAATATCTGGGTTTTCGTGAATTCCAAAAAAATCAATACACACACCCCTTACATCCTCGTCAGAGTCTAACCCGCTCCGCCGAGCGGACCGAGGCGAGCGGACTCTAACGAGGAGCGGGCGGTGTGTGCCTTTTTCGTAGATACTTGAATTAATGTCTGCATAGACCTCTGCTTCGTGACGGTGACTTATTCAAGATTCCTCCAAGACACGACACTAGTGAATGTTCATTCGCACCGTGATCACAAAGGCCGAAGACCGATTAATTTTTAAAGGTAAGAAAAAGTCGTTGATGAAGAAACGATTTTGTGCGCGGTCGGGCCCTCCTGTTCACCAGCAACTACGCATCAAAGGACATGTCACGGCGAACCACGAGCCACGGAAGCTCTCGATAAGACTTCCATCGCGGTTCGGAATACGCGGTCATGGGTAATATCGTTCATACAGTCGAATGTACCGATCGGGCATTTGTCGCCGCCATGGATTGAGCATGGACGGCACTTCAGGCCCTTCGTTTCCACAACAGTATCGAAAGGACCCGAGGGGCCAAACCCGAAAGCCGGAACCGTTGCCCCAAAAACTGCCACGACCGGCGTCCCGACCGCCGTGGCAAGATGCAAGGGGGCACTGTCATTGCACACGAGAATTTTGCAGCGACGAAGCAGTTCAGCCGACTGGAGCAAGGAGAGCATTCCCGACGCGTCGTATACGCGCGACGACCCGCTGAGGGTTCGAACGTCACGACACAGCTGTTCGTCTTCAGGTCCTCCGATGAGAATTGTTTCCAACCCAGCCTCATCGAGATTCACCGCCAGCGAAGCAAACCGTTCTTTGTGCCATCGTTTGGTATTCCAGATCGTTCCCGGAGCAACCGCTACAAGATTCTCCGGGTGACCCACCTCGAGCTCAACCAGCAGGCGATCAATCTTCTTTCGGTCTGCTTCAGATGGATAGAGCCTGGGCGGTTCCCGACGATAAGAAGCCGATCTGAAAGCGGAAAGCAGCGAGAGATTGCGGTCGATCTGCATGAAGTTCTTTTCGATATGGAACGATTCCAGTCAGGAGCAATCGTCCGGCGCTCCGGTCAAAACCAATCCTGACCGGAACTCTGGCGAGCCGGGCTAGAACAGCGCTTCGAATCGATTGATGGGGTATCAGAGCAACATCGTATGACCTCGAACGCAGTCTTTTTGCTACCCGGAGCAAACCACGGATACCGCGATCCAACCTGCGTTTGTCAAATGCGATAGTTTCCCGAATATCGGGATGGTTGGCGAAGAGCACCATCGACCGTGGAATCACCACGACATCGATTTTTGCCTTTGGGAAGGCCTTTCTCGCAGCTTGAATGAGCGGCAAGGTGAGAATAGCATCACCGATGAATGCCGTTTGGATGACGACGATGTTCCTGGGTTCCTTCATGCGGCATCACCCTCAAGGGGAACGTGTTTCCACCGTTTATGCATCCACATCCAGTGATCCGGATATTTCCGAATGAACTCTTCCGTTATCCTGACATGACGACGCGTGAGCTCGGTAGCGTTTTCTTCAGTATAGCCACTGAGGTCTTCGGATGGTACCTGCACAACGTACGCATCATAAGAATTGTCGGGCCGACGCACGGAGAAGATGGCAACAAGTGGGGTGCCCATCTTGAGGCTGAACACAGAAGGTCCCTGATGAGTTGGCACCATCGTCCCAAAGAACTCCACCGAAACGTTTTCTTTCGGCGCTGCCTGATCGGCAACGAGACCGATCGCTTCCCCATTGCGTAGAGCTTTCAGAACGTCTCGCAACGAGGTTTCCATCGGAATGATCTTGTTGCCGATACGCTCTCTGCGCCTGTTAATGCTCCGGTCCACCAGGCGATTGGCTTGCGTTTTCACGATGATGTTGATCGGGAATCCGAACGTCGTGATAATGCTCTGTGCCAGGTACTCCCAATTCCCGAAATGAGCGGTCAATAAGAGGAGCCCCTTTCCCTTCTGACGGGCCTCCGTGACGATTTCCGGCCTATCGAAATGAAAGAGCTGCCTGAGCCGCTCGGGGCTCATCCGCGGAAACCAGACGAGCTCAAGAAGTGATATCCCGACGTTTTCGTAGGCCCCGCGTGCGATTTTCTCCAACTCCTGCTTGGTCTTCTCAGGCAGAGCTCTGTGCAGATTGCCCAGCGTGACGTCTCGACGATAGCGAAGAACAACAAACGTGAATCGGCCGAGGCTCCGTCCAAGCCGGCGTGCGCCGCTCAGCGGCAGGAGTTGTACCAAGGACGCTACGATCTGAAAGAGGAGATATTCAACGAGGTGGCTCAGTCGCACCGCAATAGACTCCAATCGATTGTCATATACAATTCATCGCCAGTAGATCGCCAGAACCCGTCTCAGAAATCGATGTCGCTCCCGAATGTCCGTCACCTTCGGTGACGAGATCTCGTCCCAATTCTTGGGACGGAACCTCGTCCCGTTTCGTGGGACGGGTTTCTATCGGCCTGCCCGCCAAAACGCGGCCAATGGGGCAGGCGGGAATGACAACTATTTTTGCGGCAGGATTTTTGACCTGGCTGCTATTCACCCATCACCTTCACGACGACTCGTTTTCGTCGCTGGCCATCAAACTCTGCATAGTAGATCTGCTGCCATGGACCAAAGTCCATCTCCCCCCCAGTGATCGGGACAATGACCTCATGGTGCATCAACAGACTTTTGAGATGCGAATCTCCATTCGACTCTCCTGTCCGGTGGTGTCGATAGCTTGGATTGAACGGGGCAAGTTTCTCGAGCCACTCATCGATATCCTGGATCAGACCGGATTCCGCATCGTTCACATAGATGGCCGCGGTAATGTGCATCGCCGACACCAGGATCATTCCTTCCGTGATGCCGCTTTTGGCAAGAATGCGTTCGACTTCAGGCGTAATGTTGACGTACTCTCGGTGTTTCCGTGTGTTGAACCAGAGATACTCCGTGTATGTTTTCACTGTGCACCTCGATTGTGTTCTCCATTGGGCACGAACACTTTGTAGTCAAGGCCGGGTATATCCAACGATAGACGTCCGTTCACAGGGGAGACGACAGCCCGCGTGAAATACTCTTTCAGCTCTGCTGATTGCAGGTGAGGAACGTCAAGTTGCACTGCACGTCGTTCCCGCGAAAAATTGATCACCACGAGCACTTCGTCGCCGCCGGCTCGACGCAGAAACGTGTAGACTTTTTGGGCATCGGAGTTCTTCACCGAGGTGAAGTCACCCCGCCTCAGCGCCACATGCTCGGCCCGCAGCTGTGTGAGAACCTGATAGAACGCACGAAACTCAAGGTTCTTCGTCCAATCGATATCGACTTTTTCAAAGAGACTAAGTTTCTTTTCATTACCGACTTCCTCGCCGTCATAGATCAACGGAACTCCCGGATAGGTGAAGGCCAACACTGCCGTCGTACGTGCCCCTTTCGGCGAAAACTTGATGACAGCCGGCGCATCCTTGACATTCTTGTCGTGGTTCGTATTGAATCTCAGTCGGAGTGATCCTCTCGGGAACTGATACGATTCTGTCCTCAATATATCATCAAATACACTTACCGGCGTTGAACCGTCGATGACTTTTGATAGAACATCGTACACATTCCACGAATAGGTCAGGTCAAAGGCCTGAACGTGGTGTTCAGGCAGTTTGCCTTCCGACAACATCATGATTGGTTTGATTTTGTCGAGCTCTGTTCGCGCACGCTCCCAGAAGTCCGTGGGCACCAACTCTGCCACATCACACCGATACCCGTCGATCCCGATATCGCGCACCCAGTGCTTCATCATCTCAATCATATATTTACGAAGCTCATGATGCTTGTAATTCAAGCCGGCCACGTCGGACCAGTCTGCGTTTGGAGAGACAATTGCTCCTTCTGCATTCGTCGTGAACCAATCAGGGTGCTCCATGACGAGCTTGCTATCCCACGCCGTGTGGTTGGCAACAAGATCGATGATGATCTTCATGCCGTGATCGTGTGTAGCCTTCACGAGTGACTTGAAATCATCGAGAGTCCCAAACTCGGGATTCACTGCATAATAGTCCTGCACGGAATACGGGCTTCCCAGTTTTCCCTTTCGGTTGAGTTCTCCGACAGGGTGAATGGGCATCAACCAGAGAACCGTCACGCCGAGTTCCTTCAATTCAGGCAAGCGTCGCTCCAGCGATTTGAATGCGCCGGTTGAGGAGAACGAACGAAGATACACCTCGTAGATCACAGCATCCTTCACCCAGTTCTCACTCGGGCGCGCCTGGAGATCGGAATACGTTGTCTTGTACATTTCGAAGACGCGATCTCGCGGAGCCACTGTCACCGGTTTGTAGATTCCGCCGTGTCCTTCGTGGCCGTCGACCCGGACAACAAGCTCCTTCTTCCCCGGCTTGAGATCGGGCGGAAGCTCAACAGAGAACGGCTCGCTGTAGCCGACGTGGCTACCGATCTTCTCCCCGTCAAGCCAAATGTCCGCATCATCATCGACACCGCCGAAGAAAATGACGTCGTGCTCTGAAGTATCTCCGATACTAAGCGCGGTCGCGTACCACCCGGGTCCGTCGTAGGATTCGAGATTGTAACCGGTCCCAATAATCAGGCACCTTCACTGTCGACCAGCCTGAACGGTCGAGTCCCTTGCGGAACCATTCTTCCGCGATGCCTTTGTTCAGCGAATCCACTCTGAAAAGCCAGTTACCATTCAGCGACATACCGATTTCCTCTTTTCGAGAACATCCGACAAATGATGCAAGAAGAGATAATGTCAGGGACAGGATCAGCGTGTTACGTCTGTTGAAGCTCATTCCGTCAGTGTTTGGGTTAGAAGTGGTTTTGATATGAGGCAAACCTCGACAGTGCGAACCTCATCCTCCTACATTGCCAAGCATAAGACCTGAGACGAGCCATCGGCTGAGAGCGAGAAAGAGAACAACGAGGGGAATCATCACGATAATCGAGGTTGGGCCGTAGAGACCCCCCTCGGTGCTCATGCTCGCCTCGAACGATTCAAGACCGATGGGGCGGACGAGGGGCAGAAGCAGGGCTGGACCGATCCTATGGTGATTCTTCGACTCAACGGATCAATCTCTTCATTTACAAAGACTTATCCATGTCTACATCTTACCAAATCTATCAGCAATGACCTGACGTGTGCCTGGCTGGGAATTCACGTTGATCTTCCGGTTCTCGACGGGGAACTCCTCACCCGGGCTCCAGCTCCCTTCAGCACCGCTGTTGGAGTACCTGGCACTCGACCTCCAGCCCGGCTGGTAGTTGGACCTCAAGCGTCCAGATGCTGTCATTCGCCACCAGATCGCCGTGGGTGCCATCATCGAACACCCTGACCTTATTGGGCACCCAGTTGCCCAATAGGTCGTGATTTCCGACAATATAGACAGATTTTCGGACGTACATCTCCCTACAATCAACCTGAAAGAGAACCGTCACCAAATCCGCCTGGCTCTGTGCCATCACCCCCGAGGGGCACCAGCCCCTTGGGTCGATTCAGCAATAATCGGATGAAATGCCCGCTGAGGCATTTTCCCTTTTGCAAGACGGGCAAATCGGTAGGCGTTCTTGAGATATGTGATAAAGGCCAGATCAAAAGGCTTGTCTCCACCTGGAGCCGTTTGATCCGTTCCATACCACCAAAACCAGTCCGATCCTTCGGCAGCGTAGAGCGACTCCCATGCTTTCATAGAGTACCAGGAGCGCGAGCCCTTCCGCGGCATCGTTGATTTTGGATCAGGCGGCTTCAGTCCAGAATGTTCGAGGTCCGTCCGAGCGGTGAGCAGGTAGTCCCAGGCACGGTTTTCTTCATACTCGCCGACCCACGTGTCATAATTCGCATTGATCCAGGACCCCGGCCAAAGCCATTCGAGCTTTTCCATCGACTTGACAGGATGTGCGGGGATTCCACGTGACGGATTGCCGTTGATGTATTCCGTCATCGTAGTTGTCACCACCGTTTTTGCATCAAAGAGCGCCGAGAGTTTTCGATAGAGGGCGTGCTGAAACTCTTTTCCGTCGTTGTCCAGACGGTACCACTCCCAGGCGTTTTCACCATCAAGAATGACGGTCAGCAAACGGTCCGGACCATCATCTTCAGGGATGTATTGCAGAATGCTCTTGATGAAATCGTCCGCGGCATCTTCCCCCTTGAGGTTCTGGTACACAAAGCCAATCTTGTCCGAAAGTTCCGTATCTCTGAAGACAATCGCAACCGGTTCTTCGACGCCAGTGCCATTCAGTGTGTATGGATAGTACTTCTTCGTATCCGTTCCTTTGGATCGTGAGAGGATCTTTTCATCCGTCGCTATCCATTTGATGCCATGCTTTGCAAAGACAGGGGCAACGTCGTGAGCGACAGCCCCCTCGGCCGGCCACATGCCCATCGGCGCAGTCCGAAAATGGCGCTTGAAGTATTCCACGGCCTTGGCCACCTGTGCATCCGCGTCCTGCGGGAAATGGAACCGCTCGGGCATGGGATCATCGGGCTGGCACAACTTTGCCAGGTCACTATCATAGATGAGAGGTAAGATGGGATGATAGAACGGAGTCGTGACAATTTCCACCTGCCCTTTTCGGGTCGATGGCCGGTACATCAGTTTCCTGTGTGCTGGAATAATCGCAGCAAGCACCTTGTATGTTTCTGCGATGATGCGATTGCAGTCATCCTCCGTGATGACCTTTTTCAGTTTGTACGTGCCGTCAGCCTGCTTCTCTATCAGATCGGTCAGGTCGACAGCAGTTCTCGTCGGAAGCTCGATTCTCGATTCGAGGAAGTCCGGGTCAAAATATGCAAGATAGAACCAGAACTTGATTTCGCGGAGCTCTTGCTCTGACAGATTCTTTGCTCCATCCTTTCGGAATTTCTCCTTGAGTGCGCTGTACCTCGGGGAATCGAGCGATGATCACATCGCCGATCGAGAATGCGTTCCAGACATTGGTGAGGAGAAACTGGAGATCGCGAGCGGTGAATTTGTTTGTTGGCTTCAGGGCCAGATCAATCCACGGATCTGTCTTGCCTCCAAATGCCGCAAAGTACTTCCTGGCGTCGACACGATTCTTGCGCAAATCAACAAACGGCTTCAGACGCTGGACGTAGTACTCGTCCAATTGGACCATCAACGACGAAGTGAGGTTTACCGTAAAGTGGATATTCGGATACTGTTCCAGGATGGAGACCATATCATAGTAGTCTTTGGTCCCGTGCGTCCGAACCCACGGTCCCTGAAGCTGGTCGCTGCCGGGATCAAGATAGAGCGGCTGGTGCTGATGCCAAATAATGTTGAGGTACTGCGTTCTTTCTGTTTGAGCGTTTTCCCCTGCCATAGTACCTTTCGTCGGCTGTTATTGATTCCCGCCTCCAGATTGCCCCTTCCCGCCTGCGGCCTGCATACGCCCTCTAATTGATAATATAACAAGAGAGAAGATAAATAGGTATTGCACAGGGAGCAATGGTCTCTGTCTGAATTGCCGTCTGGTCATGTTCGCGAATCCCCTGTCCTTATTTCAAGCGGACCATTCTCCTGGTTTCCACGAAACTTCGTGCTGAGCCTGTCGAAGCATCTCCTGCCCGCCCGCCATCTCTCTGGCGGGCCTCGAGTCGGTAGAAGTACACGCCGCTTGGCAGCGCTGACGCATCCCATCGGACGGTGTACGCACCCGGTTGCTGCATTTCCACCAGAAGCGTCGCGACTTCTCTTCCGAGAATGTCAAACCCTTGAGCAGATTCTTCGAAATGTGATGTAATCGAAAATCGGAAATCGCAAATCGAAATTGTCCCTGCCTCTCCCTGAGGTGTCTTCCTCATCCCTTCGGACAAATTCATGTCTCCAGTCTGGAAAGATTGCCGATATGCACGTTGCATCTCACAACTCGTAAGTGCAGGACTGACGGCCCGATTGATTTCCAACATCGAGAGTTCGTTGACCCCGCCTGGTTTCTGCCTCTATGACGGTGCGTAATTTCTCATACAGAGCAGAATGTGTATTCTGGCCCATGCGATTGCATTGGCGACTCGAGTTTGCCGTTGAGGAACGCCAGATCCTGGCTCCATCTTCGCCATAGGCAGGAAGCTCATTCTGGGGCAACAAAACAAGCCAAATACGACGCCAAGGGATCTGCCTGGCTCTTAGTTTGCTGCAGCGATTCGGTGCAAGCGAGGGATTTCCTAAGAATTACACGTAGAATGGGGGAATAAAAAGCGCCGACTTTCATAGGAAAATCGGCGCTCAAAAAACCTCCGGAAACTCGAGGTTATTTCTTCAGTCCGAGCACTGCTTCTTTCGCGGCTTTGGCTACTCTGAATTTCACGACAGTTTTCGCCGGAATTTGAATCTGTTCGCCAGTGGCTGGATTGCGGCCAATTCTAGCTTTCCGCTGCACAAGCACGAGCTTTCCGATGCCAGGCAGTGTGAAGGAATTTGGTGCCTCCCGATATGACAGATGCGCCATTTCCTCGAGAATTGCCACGGCTGTTTTTTTCTTGAGCTCAAATTTGCTGGCCAAATGGGCTGCAATCTGGCTCTTTGACATCGGCTTTCCCATATGAGAATCCTCTCTATGAAATTGTGGAGAGTATTGTAGTTAGTTAAAGGACACTTGAAGCAAAACCCTGTAGGTCATTGAAGCACCAAGCGACCTCTGTTTTCTCTAACAAATATAAGGGTTTTGAAACGAATGTCAATAGGAAAATGGGAAAAGTTCAATATTTACGGGCATACTCTGAATCCTCAGATGTCGCTACACCCATGCCGAGAATCCATTAGACTGTAATAACTTACAGCTGCAAAAATCCCTAATAATAGCAGGCCTTAGATGACGCTGTTCACCTATGTCATAGATCATCGATCAAAGAGACTGATCTGTGCCGCGCAAGATTCTGTCCTGCTCTTCTCTCTAGCATATGTCGGGAACATGGAACGACTTGTATAAAAGAAACGCGACCTGTGATTTTTGTCATTGTGAATAATTGGTTCGAGTCGGCGTCATGCTGCAAACTGATACATACGACATCATTTCGCAACAAGATCGAGGAACCTCATCTCAGATCCTCAGAAGAACCACCGACGGGTTGCATCGCGAGTGGAGCGCCTCCTGCGGATCAAGGTGTGGAGCAGCTGGCCTCCTCTTCCTGAAAATGCTTCACTATGTCGTTTTCATTTTCTTGTGCTCTCGTTAAGATCTTTTTCCTCTTGTTTTTCTAGTTTTTGTTCGGTAGGTTTGCACCGTCGCGTCTATCCATCATCGTGTGCAGAGATTTCTCTCAACCGAGTTTCTTGCACTGTAAGTTTTCACCCCTGTCGTTCAAATCTCATGCTTCGAACATCAACAAGGTACGCCTGCAGAATGGATTCTTTGCATGCCTATCTTTTTCATCCAATCACTCCAAAGGAGGCTCATATGAAGCCAACCATTACAAAATGGTTTGCAGTTGCTTTACTTGCTCTGCTCTGCGTCGGAACCTCCGCCGTCTTTGCTCAGGGTGTAACGACTGCCGCCATTAACGGCAAGGTCACGAGCACGACCGGCGAGGCGCTTCCTGGAGCAAATATTATCGCTGTTCATAATCCAACCGGCACTACGTATGGCACCGCTTCCCGGCCTGACGGCCGCTTCAATTTGCAGGGGATGCGTCCTGGTGGCCCGTATACGATCACCGTTTCCTTCGTCGGATACAAGCAGGACAAACGGGATGACGTTTATCTCCAACTTAGCCAGAACCTGGAAGTCAATTTCACGATGGTCGAGCAGGCTGTTGAGGTCAGTGGTGTCACGGTCGTAAGCGAGCGCAATTCAGTGATGAGCTCCGCTCGCACCGGTGCTTCGATGAGCGTCAGCCGGGAGCAGCTCGAAGCAATCCCGACAATCTCGCGCAACTTCTCCGACGCGCTCAAGATGTCTCCACTGTTCGCTGGCTACAACGCGGGAGGTCGGAACAGCAAGTTCAACGATATCAAAATTGACGGCGCGGTGTTCAACGACCTTTTTGGCCTTTCCGGCACCGGTCAACCGGGCGGCGGAGTAGGTACATCCATCAGCCTGGATGCACTTCAGGAATTTCAGGTCGTTATCGCACCCTTTGACGTCCGTCAGGGCGGTTTTACGGGCGGCGGCATCAACGCCATCACACGGAGTGGAACCAACAAGTTCACCGGATCCGCGTACTACTACGGACAAAACCAGGATTTCAGAGGCACGAGCCCCGACAACCTTAAATTGAAGCTGGCCAACTATACTGACTGGACGGCAGGATTCCGTGTCGGCGGACCGGTGATCGAGAACAAGCTTTTCTTCTTTGTGAACGGCGAGATGCGGAAACGTACGGATCCAATCGCGCGGGTTTTTGGGGCAGCATCGAACGCTACGAATCAGTACGCCCTGAAGGTAGATAGCCTGAACAGGTTTATCAGCATCTTGAAGGGCAAATACGGATACGATCCGGGCTCTTACACAGATATCACAAAAGCAAATCCCCTCGGCAAGATATTTGTTCGCTTAGATTACAACCTGAGCCAGGAGCATCGCCTCTCATTGCGCAATAACTACGGCGGTGGTTCCGGTGACAGTGATCCGAGCAGTGGTGCGATTTTCCCCGCGAATGAGCTATACAAGACCAATAACACAACCAACTCCACTGTGCTTCAATTGACCAGCGCATTCGGCAATACGATGGCGAACGAGGCGATCATCGGCTACACCACCATACGTGACAAGCGGGACATATACGGCGCGGTGTTTCCCGAAATCTGGATCAAGAACGCCGGACTCGGCGGCGGCATCGATCTCCGGGCCGGCGCTGAGACCTATTCCAATGCGAACAAGCTCGATCAGGACGTTTTCGAGTTCACGGACAATTTCACGTACTTCATGGGCAATCACACATTCACCGTCGGAACCCAGAACTACTCTTTCAAGTTCATGAATCTGTATATCCGCAACCTTTACGGCAACTATGAGTTCACAAGCCTCGATAATTTTTATGCAGGCAAGCCATCCCGCTTCCAGTTGAGTTACTCGCTCTTGCCAGGTGTCGACCAGCCACACGCATCCTTCACCGGCCTTCAGCTTGGATTCTATGCCCAGGATGAGTGGAGAATCTTGCCGAATTTGAAAGTCAACATCGGCTTGCGACTCGATATCCCGACATTCCCCGACAAGCCTCTCTACAATCCATCCATCGATACGTTGTTTGGTGCACAGGGATTGGCGACCAACAAGGTCCCAAGCGGCTTTCTGCTGTTCTCGCCGCGCGTCGGCTTCAACTTTGACCCGACAGGCGATAGAACATGGCAGGTTCGCGGCGGCGTAGGGATTTTTACGGGACGCATCAGTTATGTCTGGCTGTCCAATCAGTATGGCAATACGGGTATGGATCTCGCACGCTACGATGTCTCCGCGATTCCCTCGGGCTTCACATTTCAACCGGATCCTTACCAGCAGTCCGGCAGCAGGTTGTCTCTCCTCACCCCCATCACAACAACTGAAGTCGACCTGACAGATCCCAACTTCAAGATGCCGCAGGTGTTCCGCGTGAACCTCGGCGTCGATCGGGAGCTGCCGCTTGGATTCGTGGGGACCGTCGAGGGCCTCTTGACGCAAACCATCAACGACATCATGTACCAGGACATCAGCCTCTCTGGTCCGCAAAGCTCGACCTTGACGCCGGGAGGTACGCTTGTCGGTGACGGGCGCTATGTGTACGGAACATATAGTACAACAACCAACAAATGGACAACCAAGCGCGTCAGCCCAAAATTCACCAATGTCATCTACATGACGAACACGTCTGACGGCTATTCCTACAACATCACCGCACAGCTGCAACGCACACAAGTGACGGATGGCTGGTACGCCAATCTCGCCTATACCTACGGAATGTCAAAAGACAGAAACAGCATTGGATCAAGCCAAGCTATTTCGCAATGGCGCTATAACCAGGTCTACAAAGATGCCAACAATCCGGATCTTGCCTACTCAACGTATGACCTCCGCCACCACTTGATCGGAATCGTGTCGTACAGGTTCGAAGCGGTGCCGCTCTTCGGTACGACGCTCTCGTTGGTTTATGAAGGAAGGTCAGGAGCACCGATCACCTTCTACATCAACGGCGATCTCAATGGCGACGGCCAGACATCAAACGACCTCGCATATATACCGAAGGATGCCAATGACGTGATCCTGGTTTCCAGCACCGGTGCTGTCCTTGCAAAGACAGATGTCGCGTACACGAACCTCGATACGTACATAAAGAATGACGACTATCTCAGCTCTCACCGCGGTCAAGTGGCCGAACGGAATGGCGGGCGAATCCCGTGGAGCCACAGCCTCGACTTCAGCCTGGCTCAGGAAATCCCTACACTGCCGGGACACAAATTCGAAATCAGGGTCGATGTTCTTAATATCTTGAATCTCCTCAATCATGATTGGGGCTACATCCCGTACCTGGCCAACTACCAGGACGATCTCCTCACATTCCACAGTCTCGATCCTGTGACAGGGCAGCCACGATTCCGCTGGACAAAGCCAAGTGCAACTGCTCACCCGTGGGTCAACGATAATCTCTCTTCCCGCTGGGGAGCACAGATCGGCCTCCGGTATAGCTTCTAGCACTGCAATTGCTGTAGAGCCAAAAGTCCTGCTGAGATCCTCAGCAGGACTTTTTTTTGTCGTGGGTCCAAGAGTTTGTTGAAAAAGATGACCGCAAAGAACACAGAAGAGTTCGATCAGAATTCAGTCCTCCTTTGTGACCTTCAGGGTCTTTGTGGTAAGAAGAAATCAGCTGTTACACCCTGCTACGTCTTTTGCAGGACTTCGCGCCGCACGCTCAGGTCTTCCACACGATTCACATCTACCTCGACGCCAATCCCAGGCTGATCAAAAGGAACTCTCATTCTCCCATCATTACTCATCGTCCATTCGGGAATTACGACATCCTGATGCCAATACCGCTCGCTGGGAGATATGTCACCAGGGAAAATGAAATTCGGAAGCGACGCAAGTGCCACGTTGTATGCTCGGCCGACTCCGCTCTCGAGCATCCCCCCGCACCAGACAGGAATCCCATTCTCCGCGCACAGATTATGGATGGCGATCGAGGGGGCAAATCCCCCTACCCTTCCGGGCTTGATGTTCACGATTCGCCCGCTCCCCAGATCGATCATGTCCTGTGCCCGTTCCACGCTTGTGATAGACTCATCGAGACAGAGTGGGGTTCTGAGCATCTTCTGCAGCCGGGCGTGCCTCAACAGATCATCGCACGCCAGAGGCTGCTCGATCATGAGGAGGTTGAACTCGTCAAGCTTCTGCAGCGTTTCGAAGTCGGCTACGCCGTAGGCGTTGTTCGCGTCAACCATCAGGTGAGTCGCGGTGGGAACGGAATCCCGAACATACCGGATGAACTCAACATCCTTTCCCGGTTCGATCTTCATCTTGATCTTCCGGTACCCTCGGTCCAGACTCTTCTTCACCTTCTCCGCCAGCATCTGAGGATTCTGTTGAATCCCAATGGAAATTCCCACCTCAATCTCGGTGCGTACACCGCCCAGCAGCTTTGCCAGCGACACCCCGGCGGTCCGAGCAGCGACTGCCCAAAACCCCATCTCGACGGCAGCTTTGGCCATGGTATGCCCGCGAAAATCTGCCTCCAGGATTGGAAACACATCTTCCGGTCGCTTTATGTCCTTGCCAAGAATCCTTGGAGCAACCCATTCACGAATTGCTAACCACGCAGTGTCGATCGTTTCATAGGAATAGTTCGGTTCCTCCCCAGCGACACACTCGCTCCATTCGCTCGCTCCGTCGGCGCTTGTCATCTCGAGAAGACAAATCCTGCGGGTTTGCGTAATACCGGAGGAGATGCGAAACGGCTCCTTCAACGGAAGCCGGATTTCCCGAAGTACTATTTTCTCAATTCGCACGAGCGGATCATCCTTTGGTCTGAAGACAGTAGAAACATCTGCCCCACCTCTGATCGCGATAGAAGCCTTTGACTTCGTAGCCGCTCTTCAGCAGAGACTGAAACGCCTCCCGTGTCAACGACCTCCACAGCATCGCTTTTTCCGGTGACGCCTCCCTCACTGCGTGGATGTCCGGCGGAATCTCAACCCGCGCGAACGGTTCCACGATCAAGGGAATTTTCCTCGGTGCTGAGCCTTCCAGTGCTTCGTTGGTTCGCCCGACGATGATGGGGGACGACAAAAAGGCTTGAGCGTTGAACGCGGGCTTTCCACTCAACACACCTTCCACCCGCTCGCTGGCGATACGCCACAGGACGATGAACCGATCCGTCCCGAGGCCGCGGAAGAGCTCACTATCTCCCCCCGGGCCGTACATGTTGGGTACGTAGTCGCTTGCTTCTACACCGAGCGAAGTGAAATTGATGTGTGCATTCCTCGCTACCAGCGGGTCGTAGGTCCAGAACACATCTTTGACGCCGAGGGAAAGGAGCATGCCCCGTTGGTAGAGTTTGAGCTTCCTACCGATCCCGGAGTCGCGCACATCTTTTCTGACTGCAAGCATGTGCGACCAGTGGATGGGATTTCCATCCTTGAATCCTGTGAATCCAAAAATGAACCCGAGCAACGCTCCTTTGGAATCGAACGCGCCGGCTGCAATGCCGCCGATCTTCTGAACGATCTGCGCGAGCGAAGCCGTTACGACCTCGGCGAGGTCTTTTCCCCAGGTATCTCGCTGAAGCGCCTCGAAGGCAAGAAAATCCCTGAGGCTCTCCAATGGACGGATGATGATGTTGTCAGTTGAAGTCGGCACGCTATTCATACTTTCGAAAATCCGACAACGGGAATGATGAGTACCATATCCAATTTGTACTAGTTAAACGAGAAATTCAACACCGGGACCAGCTCCTCCCACTACCCGTCATTCCGCCCATGGACTCCAGCGAGAGTTGCAGCGACGTTCCGCTGCAAGTGCGTGTCGTATTCAACACTTGCAAAGGTCGTGAACATTCGTTATCCTCATTCTGCTACCCTCCAATAAAGAAGAGCCAAACCGCACCGATGTCGAAATTTCCAGCGATCTCCGCAGTGATTGGTCTGGCCATGCTCTTCTTATCAAGCTGTAATCAGCCGTTCGACCCGCGAGCACCTCTCCAGCAGCAGCTTGTTGTTTTCTCTGTCCTTTCGACTGATCGCAATGTTCAGTTTGTGCGTGTTGAGCATGATTACATGCCGTCAGATTTTGATCCCCTTTCCTATTCTTCTGATAATTCGGTAACAAACGCAGTCGTCACCATCAAGGACGGAAATCTGACCTACAGACTTCGTGACACGTCATATGCCCGACCCGATACCAGCAGGTACAAGTCCCCGTTCCACGCATATGTTCTGTGTCCCTTCACACCTCAATACGGCAGAACGTATCAGATCACGGCCTCGTCCCCCGACCTTGGGACAACGGTCGCCTCCGCTGTTATTCCGGCGAAGCCATTCCCATCGATGGCCCTCTTCACTTCGGCAATCCTCGACAGACCAGAGACACACACACCGGACGATCTGATCTCGTTCTACGTCGTCCTCTCAACCGCCGCCAAAGGGTATTACGCAAGGTTGTTTGTCGACTATGATGTGCTGATGGGCTCCGAATGGGTCGAAGGACGTGTCGAAGTTCCACTCTCGTTCCTTGCAGAGGGCATACAGGATCTGACACGGGCAATTTACCCTCAGTTGACACGGGCCTCTTCGACTCGACTCACGACCGTCTTCAAGAACGCTCTCTACCGTGCGGCCCTCAATGAGGTGGCCAACATTCGATACAAGTCTCACAGATTGATCTTCAATCGAGTTGTCCTAACGTTCCTTCAAGTGGACCAAAATCTTTTCAATTACTACTACATCGTTCATGCATATCGGGATGCGGCATCCATGCGACTCGATGAGCCGATGTATTCAAACATCGCCAGCGGTACCGGCCTGTTCGGTGTGTACACGCTGGACTCGCTTGTGCACCTCCTGCCGGAGGACTTTAGCTACAATAACAGATGAGGGAAACACCGCGACTGGCTTGCTTCTTTGCGTGATTCAGCCTAAACTGCACCGTACGATGAAAAGAGCATTTTCGTTACCGGAGGGTTCATCTGTGTCTTCGCGCTTTTCGGCACGCATCATTGTGCTGGCGATATTCCTTTTGCCGGCCTGCAACGAGCAATTCGACCCGAGGGCACCGCTCGATCAAGAGATGATAGTCTATTCGGTCCTCTCGACAGATCGTAACGTCCAGATTGTTCGTGTCCAGAGCAGTTACATGCCTCCCGATTTCAATGCCTTGTCCTACACCTCGGACAACTCTATCACCGATGCGATCGTGTCGATCAAAGAGTCGAACGAGACCTACAGGCTGCGCGATACACTTCTTGCGAGAGATGACTCCAGCCGTTACAAATTCTCAATGGCAGCATACTACTTGAGCTCGTTCACGCCTCAGCGCGGCAAATCATATCAGGTCATCGTGCAATCCCCCTCATTCGGTCAGGTATCATCGAGCGTCATTGTCCCCGACCGGCCCCAGATCTCCTTATCGGCGACGATGACGCAGATCCTCGATCGCCCTGACAGGTCGCCGCAGGATGCAAGGATTATTTTCATCGTCCAGCTTTCGAAGAATGCCAAAGGCTACGTCGGACGGCTTCTACTCTATTATGATGTTCTGAAGGGATCTGAGTGGGTTGAGGAACGCGTTGAGATACCAGTCACATCGGCAGATTCGTCCAATTACAGTCTCGATTATCCTCAATACCCTAGGCTGGCGATCGCTCCCGGGACATCTCAGGTTGGGTTGATCTACAAAAACGGCTATTACAGAGGCATCCTCAACATTCTGAACTCCCAATACAAGTCGACCCGTATGATCTTCAAGTGGGCAACGCTGGTGTTGCTGCAAACGGATCAGAACCTCTTCAACTACTACAGTGCCACCCACGGCAACCAAGATCCGTTCTCGATCCGCCTGGACGAACCGATGTTATCGACTGTCAGTGGAGGGCTTGGGATGGTCGGCGCGTATACCGTCGATTCGCTCGTCGACATCCTGCCTGAAAACTTCTGGGGCAACCGATGAGGCGACCTGGACTCTTCACGATCGCGGCTTTCTCGGCGGCGGCTTCGCTTCTGGCGTGCAACCAACCCTTCGATCCAAGGGGACCGCTGCAAAGGCAGTTGGTGGTCTTTTCGATCCTCTCGACAGACCGTGACGTGCAATTCGTACGAGTCGAGCAGAGCTACATACCCCCAGGCTTCGATGCTCTTTCCTATAGTGCCGACAACTCGATTACCGATGCACTTGTAACGGTGAGTGTCGCAGGCACGACATACCCTCTCAGAGATACAACGCTGCCGAGATCAGACACGAGCCGCTTCAAATTTCCCATGCAGGGCTACGTTCTGAGCCCCTTCCGGGCGGCGTACGGCGGGTCTTACCAGATCAGAGTCCAATCGCCGCAGCTTCCGCTGGCAACCGCATCCATCTTCGTGCCGATGAAGCCAGTTCTCGCAATTGATTTATCCTCCACCGCGGTGGTGGACGATCCGGAGGGACACAAAGAAGAGGCAGACATACTTTTTCCCATCGTTCTCGGTTACGGGACAAAAGGATACATTGGCCGGTTTTATGTTGACTACGTTGTGCTGGAAGGGAATGAATGGGTCGAGGAGCGTGTGGAAGTGCCTCTTGAATATCGGTATTTCGACATACGCGATCTGAACTATGCATTATATGGGGCATTAACACCTTGTCTGTTTTCCAATCGAATCGTCGGCGCGTACAAGAACCAACTATATCGCGATGTACTGAAGGCGGCTGCCTACAAGAAATATCTTAACTCGAAGATAATCTTCAATCGAGTAGTCTATCAGGTTCTGCAAGTCGACCAGAACCTCTACGATTACTACCAGGTGGCTCATGCGTCGAACGATCCCCATTCCATGCGACTGGATGAGCCGATGTACTCGAATCTGGCTGGTGGTGGTGGTTTTGTTGGCGCATACACACTGGATTCGCTTGTACATCTCTTGCCCGAGAATTTTGCTTTCAACACACAGTGATTTGATGCAGGACTAAGAAATGCTATATTCGAAGCAGAAGGAGCCGACCAATGCGGGCAAAGATCTGGCTCATATTGCTTGCGGCGCTGAGCCTGGTTTCTGTCGTCTGCAATCAACCGTTCGAGCCCAGACCGCCGCTTCGAGATCAATTGGTAGTCTTCTCGATTCTCTCCACAGACCGTGACGCGCAGTTCGTGCGCGTAGAGCGTAATTATATGCCACCGGATTTCGATGCTCAAAGCTATACTTCAAACAACTCGGTAGCAAACGCAGTCGTCTCTCTCAAGGATGGAAACTCGACATACGATCTCCATGACACGACATTCGCCCGTGCAGATACTAGCAGATTCAAATTCCCGTTGCGCGCTTATGTTCTGAGTCCATTTGTCCCCCAATACGGCAAAACGTACGAAATCTCGGCTCTATCGCCGGAGCTTGGTAGGGCAGTCGGTAAGGTCATCGTGCCAGGCAAGCCCATCCTGGGGATGGGATTATCCGCAAGGGATGTCCTGGAAAATCCGGGTAGCCACCAGAACGATGAAGCCATCCCATTTGAAGCGTTGCTTTCTGACGTCACCAAAGGGTATATTGGCCGGCTCTTTGTTGACTACAGCGTATTGATGGGGAATGGCTGGGTCGACGGCCGTATTGAAGTACCCATTGCATACAAATACTTCGACATACACGATTTCAAATACGTGATAAACGCGCAACTTACCCGTCGTCCCACTACTCATCAAACAAATGTAGCATACACGAATCAGATGTACAACGCCGCTTTAATCGAAGTCGCCTACAACAGGTACCCTGCCTCCAAGCTGGTTTTCAACCGGATAGTTTATCAATTCCTGCAGGCGGAGCAAAACCTCTACGATTACTATCAGGTGGCGCATTCATTCAATGACCCGTACTCCACGCGTTTGGACGAACCGATCTATTCCAACATTGACGGAGGCGTGGGAGTTGTCGGTGCGTACACGCTGGATTCGCTTGTTTATCCTCTTCCCCCGTATTTCGTCTACAATAGAAAATGAAACAGATTATGAATTCGCAGATTTCTCAGTCGTTTGCGCTGATCAAATGCTTGTCCTGCCAAGGACTTCGTGCTCGTTCGTGAATTTTCGGGGAACACAGCCATGCTTATCAAATGTCGAAATTGCGCAATTCTCGTCTTCCTTCTTCTGGCAGCGAGCGCCAGTCGGCTTCACGCCCAGGCATCAGATGTCTACGGCATCGTGACGGATAGCCTGACGAGGCAGCGCATTCCGTTTGCCAATATCAGTGTCGTCGGGACAACCAGGGGCGCAGCGGCCAACAACATCGGATTCTACTTCATTCCAAAACTGCCCTCCGGGACATTTGAGATTACAGCGAGCTCGATCGGATATATCAAGTCGACCAAGACCGTGATGATCAGAGAGGGAAAGCCCGCCGAGCTGAATTTCGAGCTCCCCCCTGTCCCGGTTCAGGAGCAGGAAGTCGTCGTGACTGCCCCCCGGAAGAACCTGGAGATAGAGATGAAGACGACAAGTGTTCACGTGCTTGAGCGGGCGGAGCTCAAACAAGTTCCGGTTGCCGGGCAACAGGATCTGCTCCAGTCGCTTAAGATCCTGCCTGGCATCGTTTCGACAAGCGACGTAAGCTCGAGGTTTTATGTTAGGGGCGGAGCAGGCGACCAGAACCTGTTTATGTTTGATGGGATAAGGATCTACTATCCTTTCCACGCACTGGGCATCTACAGCGTTTTTAGTCCCGAGGTGGTGGACAATGTGGAAGTCTATACCGGCGCCTTCCCGCCGGGGTTCGGCGGCAAGCTCTCTTCTGTCGTGAACATTGCGACACGCGACGGTCGAGCCGACAGGATCGCAGCCCGCGCAAACGGGAATTTCTTGTCATCGGAGTTTGGGCTTGAAGGACCGGCAATCTCCAAGTCTACATTCCTCATCGACGCAAGAAAATCCATATCCTCGCGGACGTTCGGTAACATCGTGGGCCAGGATGTTCCTCTGTCGTTCTACGATGCGACGGTAAAAATCGCGACTCAGCCGGGAGGCGTGCAGAAGTTCGACGTCACCTTCCTGACAAGCGGTGACAACCTGAACTCCCGCAGTCCCTCCGAACCTAATTACTCGTGGCGAAACAACGGGGTGGCCCTATCAGGGTCGGGGCTGCCGAGCAATCGGATGTTTGTCAACTGGCTTGTCTACATCAGCAGTTACCATGCCAATCGAGACGCGACTCCTTCAGGTTCGATCACTTCAGCTTCCACCTTCGTCAAGGAACAAGGGCTTCGCGCGAACGCTACGATCTACACAGGTCCGGAGGATCTGTACTATTTCGGGTTTGATTTTGGATTTCCATCGCTGGACTATTCGTTCACGAACAGACAGGGCCTTCAACAGGATCTCCAGAGCTCGTTGCTCGAAGTGTCGGCATGGGCCCGGTACTCGACGACGATGGGACCGCTCTCGATTGACGGCGGGCTCCACGTTGAAATAGGCGCAATGTTCGATGGGGCATCTCCCTCCCGCGAGATACAACCAAGGCTCAATCTCAGCTATCTCCTCACGGGGACTTGGAGGGCAAAAGCGTCCATTGGTCGGTTCTCTCAGAGAATGCTGACCGTTGGGAATGAAGATGACGTGATTTCGATATTCGATGCTTGGATCGCCGTGCCCAAGAGCATGCAGCCTGAACAGGCGGATCACTTTGTCCTGGGCCTCAGCGGCAATCTCACGGAGCAGGCAACCATGAATCTCGAAACGTACTACAAGAAGTACAGCTCACTCGTCGTCTACAACCGGGACAAGATCGATGCGAGCGATCCCGATTACATTCAGGGAAGCGGTGATTCCTACGGCGCAGAGTTGACGCTGCGATCACATTCTACGCTGGTAGATCTTTATGGGACGTACTCACTTGCCTTTGCGAAGATCAACAATGGCGGGTTTGTCTACTATCCCCGCTATGACCGCCGACATCATGTCAATTTGATGGCAATCCTTCATCTGGTGCGGGGATTAAGCACGACGGCCAGGTGGGAATACGGTTCGGGCTTTCCGTTCTCGCAGACGGTGGGATACTTCGATCGGTTGATGCTTGATAACGCCTTGCCGGGTCAGTTCGAAACCGAGACAGGGTCACCGTATATCATGCTGGGACCGAAGAACGCGGCCCGGTTGCCGGCCTATCACCGGCTTGACATGAGCATTGCATATAACCTGAGGCTCATCGGCCTCGACATCATTGCTGGCGTCGATCTGTTGAACGTCTACAACAACAAGAACATTTTCTACTTTGACAGGAAGACCGGCCAGCGCGTGAACATGCTCGCGTTTTTCCCTTCCGCGACGCTGACGGTGGCGTACTGAGGAAGGACAAGTGTAGGGGGAAACTTACGGGTTGCTCGTGTTGTGACGTTACATGCAACGTCACAACGAGGTCTCTCACTTCAACAGCACCATCTTCTTTGTATCGACAAAACCCTGTGCTGAGCCTGTCGAAGCATTCTCTGCCCTCAGGCGGTAGAAGTACACGCCACTCGGCAGCGCTGATGCATCCCACCTCACAGGTGTACTTCCCGGGCTTGAGCTCTTGATTCAGAAGCGATGCGACTTCTCGGCCAAGGATATCAAATATCCTCAGCGTGATGAATCCAAGATCCGAAATCCGCATTTCGAAATTCGTGGTTTGGTTGAACGGGTTGGGATAGTTTTGTGACAGAGAGAACTGAGTTGGCATCACAGATCCTTCTCCTTCACGCACCGCTACGACTGATCCGAGCTGCGTTGTGCTGAGAATCGTCCCTCCCTCGCCTACGATGGTCCAGTTCTTTGTGTCGGTAAAGGAGAGCCCGTAAAGAGTCATGTTCGTTCCACCTGAGACAGTGGCCCACGATGCACCGCCATCACTCGTGCGCAGGATGGTCATGCTATCCCCCACCGCAATCCCCGTGTTGGCATCGGCGAGCCATACACCGCGCAACGCATTGAGTGTGCCGCTTGGCTGCTTGCTCCACGTTGAGCCAGCGTCGGTCGTCCGGATAATTGAACCGTCGCCCCCAACGGCCACTGCGAGACTGGCTGAGCCGTAGGATACTGCATAAAGAGGGGCTCCCGTGCCGCTCTGCCCCGGACTCCACGTGTTTCCCCCATTCGCTGTTCGGAGAACGACGCCACCATCTCCCACCGCGATTGCCCTCGTGTCGTCAATAGAAGAAACACCCAAAAGCCAGCCAGATCCAAGAGAAGGCACAGAACCCCAGGTTTTCC
This sequence comes from uncultured Bacteroidota bacterium, assembly GCA_963739335.1. Lineage (GTDB taxonomy): Bacteria > Bacteroidota > Ignavibacteria > UBA10030 > UBA10030 > UBA9647. The sequence goes on from CAVUAC010000098.1 coordinate 47,517, forward strand.
CCCCATCTGTCGTACGATACATCACCTGCAGTGGCGGACCAGGAGCATAGAAATCCAGCTTGCCCACAATCCATCCCGATTTCGAACTGCCAAACGTCACCCCGGACAGCCAATAGTGCCCAAGGAGATTTGGAGGAAGTGTCTCGTCGGCCCAGGTCGAGCCCGCGTCCGTCGTCCGAAGGATCGTCCCCTCCATGCCAACGGCGATTCCAGTGTTTGCATCGGCGAAGGAGATTCCCTGCAAGTGAATTGTTGTACCACTCGGCTGAGTATTCCACGATGCTCCTCCGTCATCAGTCCGGAGAATCACACCTCCATATCCAACGATGATTCCATGGAGAGCGTCGGTGAACTGCACGCCATACAACGGAAGCCTTATGCCCGGTGTCTGAAGCGCCCATGTCGCCCCACCGTCCGTCGTGCGATACACCGCGCCATAGGACCCCACGATTGTCCCTACGTCGGCGTTTGTGAACGATATCCCAGCAAACCAGGACTCGGTGCCACCAGCTTGAAGTCCCCAGGTTGCACCCCCGTCAGTCGTCCGAAAGATAATGCCGCTCTCGCCGACGATCGTTCCCGTCTTTGCGTCAGAGAACGAGACAGCATTCAGCCGCGTCACCGTACCGCTTGGCTGAGATGTCCAGGTGACGCCTCCATCCGTCGTCCGTATGATCGTCCCTCCATCTCCCACAACCGTCCCGTTGTTCGCATCCGGGAACGACGAACCATAAAACGTAATCCCTGCATACTCAGGCGGGATAACACGCAGACTCCAGATCGCCCCGCCGTTCGTCGTGCGAAGAACTTTTCCGGAAGACCCCGCGATCGATCCATTCGTGGCACTGGTGAATGACACTGAATTCAACGAACTTCGTGATGTGCCGAACTGCACAGTCCAGTTCTGACCACCATCGGTCGTACGGAGGATCGTTCCACCTTCACCCACGATTGTCCCCGTACTGTTGCTTACAAACGCGGCACCACGGAGCGAATACTTTGTCCCACCGAGCAGCGTCCAGTCGATTCCTGTAAGTAACGCCCAGCTCGAGCCGCCATCCGTCGTCCGCATAACGGTGCCCGTGTCGCCAACAACGACACCCGTATGCGCATCGATGAACGCAAGTCCATACAGGTTCGTCGTGACACCGGTCGATTGGACATCCCAGGATGTACCACCATCTATGCTTCTGAGCACCGTCCCCTGGTCACCGACGGCAACAGTCAAGTTGGTGCTTATTGTTTGTACCGCTCTAAGGTGATTGCCTCGCGGAAGCGGATTTTGCCAGAACCACGATTGCTGGGTCAGAGCGCCATCTGGCAGGAAGACTAGACTGGCAACAAGGAAACCGATTAGGAGAGCAGACCTCTTCATGTTGTTACAAAAGAGAGCGAATGCGCATCGTGCAATTCCTTACTTCATCAACACCATCTTCTTCGTGTCAACAAAACCGCCCGCCGTCAAGCGGTAGAAGTAAACGCCGCTCGGGAACGCTGATCCATCCCATCGTACAGTGTATTTTCCAGGCTTCAGTTTTTCATTCACAAGCGTCGCGACTTCTCTTCCTAGAATGTCGAACATCGCTAGTTTCACAAATTCTCCGCCGGAGGCGGATCCGCCTTTGGCGGAGAAATTGCCAATTCCCGCCTGGCGGGCGGGCAGGCGAAAGTCGAAATTCGTGGTTGGATTGAACGGATTTGGATAGTTCTGCGACAGCGAGAACTGAGTCGGCATCACAGATCCTTCGCCCTCATGAACAGCTACGATTGAGCCAGGTCGCGCGGTGCTCAGAATCGTTCCCCCCTCCCCTACGATGCACCCATTCGTTGGATCAGTAAACGAGACTCCGTAAAGAGTGGTGTACATTTCCACCCGAGATAGGAACCCATGTCGAACCGCCATCACTGGTACGGAGTATAGTCATACTATCCCCCACTGCAATCCCCGTGTTGGCATCGGCAACGCAAACGCCACGCAGGGTCTTTGTCGTTCCGCTGACTTGCCTGGCCCAAGTCGACCCTCCGTTGGTCGTTCGAAGGATCACCCCCGAGTCGCCTGCAACGATCCCTCTGCTGGTATCAATAAAGGACACCGCGAGCAACCGGACGCTTGTCAGGGGCACTACCCCGTACTCGCTCGGCCATATCCCCGCTTGTGGAATCCACTCCTGACCTCCATCCGACGAACGGAGAATCGCTCCGCTGTCTCCTACAGCGAATGCCATGTTCGCATCGCAGAAGGCCACTGCATAGAACCACCGATCCTTCTTTGCGAACGCTGAACGAGCCCACCCCGCTCCACCGTTGTTTGTCCGAAGGACAATGGACCAAGTCTCGGTGTACTCTGGGCTGATCATGGTATCACGTTTCCCAACAATTATACCATTTCTCGAATTCCCATATGAGATTCCCGAGAACCACAAGACGGCTCCCGTCGTCTTGATAGTCTGGTTTGACCATGTTGTTCCGCCGTTTGTCGTGCGCAGGATGGTGTTGTTCCAGCCCACAGCGCTTGCTGTGTTCACATCGGCAAACGCGATACCCTGGAGCTCGGTTGTTACTCCGCTCACCTGTGGGGACCACGTGCCGCCGCCGTTGGTCGAGCGAAGTATTGTACCATTGTAGCCTACGGCAGTTCCGGACATCGCGTCGGTAAACTGCACTGCGTGGAGTGGGATTCTGTTGCCCGGCGTTTGAAGTGCCCACGTTGCTCCACCATCCGTCGTGCGATACACCACACCATAAGACCCAACGATCGTACCCACGCTGGCGTTTGTAAACGATATCCCAGTGAACCAAGACTCGGTCCCACCGGGCTGCAGAATCCAATTTGCACCGCCGTCTGTCGTTCGAAAGATAATGCCGCTCTCGCCGACGATCGTTCCCGTCTTTGCATCAGAGAACGAGACAGCATTTAGGCGCGTCACCGTCCCGCTTGGCTGGGATGTCCAAGCAATACCCCCATCAGTCGTTCGCAGAATTGTCCCGAGATCTCCCACGACTGTGCCATTGTTTGCATCCGGAAACGAGGAACCATAGAACGTGATGCCCGTGAACTCGGGCGGGTTTCGCCGACTCCAGCTTGCCCCGCCGTTCGTCGTGCGAAGAACTGTTCCGGAAGATCCAGCGATCGATCCATTCGTAGCGCTCGTGAATGAAACTGCATTCAAGGAATTCTGTCCCGTCCCAAACTGCTGAGTCCAACTCTGGCCGCCATCGGTCGTCCGGAGGATCGTTCCGCCATCTCCCACGATCGTTCCAGTAGTGGAGCTTATAAAAGCCGCGCCGGAAAGGTGATACTTGATGCCGCCATGCTGCGTCCAGTCGATTCCTGTGAGCAATGTCCAGGTTGACCCACCGTCTGTCGTTCGCAAGACGGTGCCAGTGTCACCAACAACGACGCCCGTATAAGCATCGATGAACGCAAGTCCACACAGGTTCGTCGGGACACCGGTCGATTGGACAATCCAGGATGCACCACCATCTGTGCTTCTGAGCACCGTCCCCTGGTCACCGACGGCAACAGTCAAGTTGATGCTAATTGTTTGTACAGCTCTCAGGTGATTGCCCCGCGGCAGCGGATTCTGCCAGAACCACGTTTGCTGGGCAAAGCAACAGTCCGCCACAAGGAGAATCCAGCTAAACAACAATGCTAACAAAAGAGCAATTCGCTTCACCAGACCACCCTCTAGTAACGCATCGTGATCGAAATTCTCGGACGGAGTTGCGTGGATCGTCTCGAATAGAAAGACACATATGCAAAGCCGCCACCCTGAATGACGATGCCGCAGTTCAGGCCTGTTGCTCTGAAATCTGCCAGCAACTTGTTAAAACCGTCTGTTCGAAGCACTGAACAGTAGGTCATGGAATAGTTGCCTGCGACACCAAAAGTCAGAAGCGATCCGATGGCAGGTTGCTTGTTGAACGTTGTCGTGGCGTTCCACAATGATGTCAATGAATATGTTTGGAAGGTGAACGGAGCATATGGAGCAGTTGTGTATATCTGGAGGTTTGCATCGACAACAGAGACACGGCTATCCGTCAACAAGGCGGGAAAATCGAACCGCAAGTAGATATTTCTCTGATTGTGATTGTAGGTCAGGTGCGCCAGGCTGTCATAGCCGTTGGGGCTCAGGGTAAGCAGAACAGAACTTCCAAAGTTGAAGGTTGGAGCACCCTCATCGACATAACAATCCAGGGTCGTTGTTCCTTGAATGGTGGAATCCCTCCGCAGAAGGACGTCAAGCTGTTGGTTAGATGCGTTCAGTGTCAGCGCCGTCTTGTATGCATTGTAGATCGGATGAGTCACATAAAGAGTATCCGTCCCATGAGGGATATCGGATAGCTGATATTGTCCGGATGCATCGGAATATCCAACGATGCCATCTATCGTCAGCTTTGCCGAACTGATCGGGCCATCAAGAGCGTTCGTCACGCGCCCAGTCAAGGCAGTACCGTTGAACGTCAGGAAAACATAGTATCGTGTATCACTTCTGACGTCGATCGATTGAGAAAGATCCTCGCAGTTGCTTTTCTGCGCAGTAATAATCTGAGTTCCCTCAGGAACCCCGCGGAATTCATACGAGCCATCCGATCCGGAGACAGTGCTCATCCCGGCGCATTTGAGTGTGACCCCCGGAAGCGGGTCCACTGAGGCAACTAAATATGTCCTGCCGTACACACGCCAAGTCCCGTTGCTAGCCTGGTTGGGCGAGTTGCTTGTGCACCCGGTCAAAGCCAGAGCAAGGCTTGTGCATGCGAAAAGAAACAATGATATGCGTCGGCTTCTCATCTTCTTTTCTGCGCGCCCGAAGATGAACACAAGTCGGGTCGGCCGTAAAACAACGCTGGTCGTGACAACTCCTGTTGCCCAAGAAATATAGCCAATTCCAACGGAAAGTCAATCGGTAGGGATATAGCGAGAGCTACTTCCGGAAGGTATTTCTGAGGTTTTGGCTATTGTGGTCCTTAACTCGGAGCGGGCCCGACGGAGGACGTCGGAATGAAGTTAGCGGACCGGACCTGTCCGCCTCTTTCAAATTCGAGAAACGCACGCGGGCGGCCCGCCTCATCCTTGGCCTCGATGAACTCGCTCAGGAAAAAAGAGCGAGACACCCTGAGCGCCTGCCCGCCCGACCGTTGGCAGCCTCATAATGGACGGGCGGATCTGGCTGACAAGATTTATTAATAGAAGTGGCACTAGCTAGTATCGCACCTTAAACGTAATTATTGGACGAAACTGAGATGAGTAAACGGAATAGAAACCAATCGGGGTCACCCTGCCACCCTGCATTACGACACCGTAGATCATCCCATTTGCTCTATAGGCAGTGAGCAATTGATTGAAACCGTCCGTATCAAGCACGGTAAAGTAGTTGCGGAACAGGCTGTCGCCAACTGTACCTGAATACACCGACGATCCAATGGCGGGTTGATTGTTAAACGTTAGCCGGCCATGGACCCAATAGGAAGTCACGGCAAACGTCTCGAAATGAGCTGGAGGATATGGACCATCCGTGCAGAACTGTAGACTTGCGTCTATGATGGAGACAACGCTGTTGTTGAGTATGGTCGGGAAGTCGAAATCAACGTAGACATGACGAAGATTGCCGCTCGCGTACTGTCCCTGGTCATCGCGGTTCGAGCTGAGATACAGACGATCAAGTGGAAGAAGATAGACCTGGTTAGGCAATCCTTCATATACATACCTGGTAAAGTTGACTGTTCCCGAGATAAGGGAGTCTCTTTTTAGCGAAACGTCCAATTGCCTGAACGAAGTGGTGAGCGAGAGCGGAGTCTGATACGAGATGTATCTAGGATGAGAGACGTATAGAGTGTCCGTCACATGCGGGATATCTGGCAACGTATATTGTCCAGATGCATCGGTGTACGCAACGACTCCGTGCATGGCTACCTTCGCCGATGCGATCGGACCTTCAAGAGCGTTTGAGACACGTCCGTACACGGATGTTCCGTTGAATGTCAGGAAGATGAAATATCTCGTGTCGGACTTGATTTCAATTGATTGAGAGAAGTTATCGCAATTGCTTTTCTCTGCGGCTATGATTTGAGTCCCCTCAGGAACCCCGCGGAATTCATAAGAACCATCGGAACCAGAGACGGTCGTCATTCCAGCACATTTGACTGTGACCCCTGGAAGCGGATCCACTGAGGCCACCAGGTACGTCTTGCCATACAGTCGCCAGGTTGTCTCGCCTGCCTGACTGGGCGAGTTGTCTTTGCTGCACCCGGCTAATGCCAGAGCGAGGCAAGTGCTAGCGAGCAGAAACAATAATACTGGTCGGATTCTCATTTTCCCTGTGCGCCGACGAGGCTGAATACAAATCGGGTGGATCGAAAGACGACCCTGGTCGTGATGAATCCCGATACGCAAGAAATATAGCCAATTCCAACGGAAAGTCAATCGCTTGCCTCAGGCGGACACGAGCCGCCAAAAGAGCGTGTCTCTCCGGCGATGGAGGGACGTGCTCCCGCAAGGGGCTAGCGCAGTCGAACGAGCGGAGGCTGGGCGCGCCGCTATCAAGAGGTATGAAGAGACGGACGGCCATGAAATCAGGACTGACGCGGTGTCCTGGGTTGAGATGGAAATCTGGCCGGGGATGGCTATACCTTCTCAGGACCGCGCACAATCGCGCCACGTTGCGTTATATGCGGTTTCTTCATGCCAGGGGTAGTCGGACATGGGTAGATAACAGAAAAGGCTTTCAGGCGCGCACAGAGGCATGAGGCTGCAAGGCGCGTGATCTTGTGTCTTGATTTAGCGGTTCGTATTGAGTATATTTGTTGTGAAATAAAGAACGCAACGTCGACAAAATCAAAATGAATTTATCACTCCTTCGAGAGTGATGAAGTGCCGAGTGTCCAAGGCGTCGAAGCCGCGTTCGCTTGGCACTTTTACATTTTGGCGGGTAGTTACAAAATTGGTTACTTTGTGAGTGAGATTTGAGCGAAATTCAGCCTCATTCACGGAAGGTAAGAGAACCATTTACTAGGAAACAATCTGGGGTCGTAGCTCAGCTTGGTTAGTCCCAAACTGACTGAAGTTAGCGAGCGAAACGAAGCTAAGTTCATTGTCAGTTTGAGGATCTCCCGCTTTTTGGATTCCGCTTGTAAGCGGGATTAAGAAAGCGGAACCGACGCTTTTCGTCGGGAAGCGCCGTTGGTCGGAGTTCGTCGAGCACGTTGATCTTCTCACTTTTCATCGGGGTCGTAGCTCAGCTTGGTTAGAGCGCCTGCCTGTCACGCAGGAGGTCGAGGGTTCGAGTCCCTTCGGCCCCGCTGGTAAAGCCCTCCCCTCAACATCGGAGGGCTTTGTCATTCCAGGGGTGATGTGGCCTTCTACGTTTACATAATCCAGAGTGGTCTGAACGGTGCGTTCTACTCCGGTTCCTCTCACGACCCTGTTCTCAGATGTCAGCGACATAACGAAGGATGGACCAAGTCGACAAAGGGGAAGGGGCCGTGGAAACTTGTCTATGTGAGGAAGTTTGACACGAAGGCGGAGGCCCTTGCATTCGAACAACACATCAAGAAAATGAAGAGTGGGGTTTTCACTGAGAGTTTGTTCCTTCCCTTCCGCGTTTGTCCCATTCCCACCTGCTGGCAACTCCGAACATCCTAAGATCTCGTAGACTGCAGTAATCGCCGCTGCTTTGCTTTTCACGCATCTCATTTGTAAATTTTCTGCACCCTTCTGAAAGGAACCCACAATGAACAAAAACTGCATCCTTCTCCTCGCTTTCCTTCCCATCTTCTTTCTGTGCTGCTCAAAACCTGAGCAGGTCGAGACCAAGAAAGATCCGAAAGAGTTCGTGGAACACGGAAACAAAAGAATCGACAACTATCATTGGCTGAGCAACCCGAAGGACAGCGCTGTCATAGAACACCTCAAAGCGGAGAACGCTTACACCGAGGCGATGCTGAAACATACCGAAGGACTGCAGAAGAAAATCTACGACGAGCTTGTCGCGCGTATTGAGCAGAAGTACGAATCCCTGCCCTTCATGAAGAACGGCTACTGGTACTGCATCCGTTATGGAGAAGGCCAACAATACCCTGTGCAATACAGGAAAAAGGGAAATCTCGATGCACGAGAAGAATCAATGCTCGACATTCCTCTGATGGCGAAAGGACATCAGATATTCCTCATCTCGGGTCTATCTGTAAGCCAGAACAACACCTGGCTCGCCTATGGCGTCGACACATCGGGCGATAGGAGGCGCACCCTTCATTTCTTGGATCTCTCTACACAGAAGCCATCACCACAGACTCTCGCCAATACAAGCGGCGACTATGCCTGGGCGAGCGACAACAAGACGATATTCTATGTACTGAACGACCCGACTGTCCGCGCATACAAGGTCATGAGACACCGGCTTGGCACCGATCCCAAGTCCGACCAGGAAGTCTACGCAGAGTCCGACAGTACCTACTCGGTGAGCCTCTCCACATCCAGAGATGACAAATTCATCTTCATCAATTCGGGATACACCGAGAATCGTGAGACTCGCTACATAACGGCGGGCAACCCTGAGAAGCCAGCCGTCGTCATTCAGCGACGACAGAAGGATCTGGCGTACAGCGTCATTGATCACGAAGGAGAATTGTTTTTCCTGCGCACCAATGATGGCGCGAAGAATTTCAAGCTGGTATCCGCACCAATCCGCAGTCCCGGGATTACAAACTGGAAGGATGTCATACCGCATCGTCCTGACGCCCTGCTCGAATCCGCACGTGTTCTGAAGAACTACATCGTTGCCCAACAGAAGATCCATGGCCTGCCGCAGATTCTTGTCATCGACCGGCGCACGAGGGGGTCCTATTACGTCGACTTCGCTGAACAGGCTTATGTGGCTACCATATACACCGCAACGGACGCGTACGATCTTGATAGCATCCGGTATGTTTATAGCTCGCTCACCACGCCGCGCACAGAATTCAAGTACACGTTGGACACTCAACAGAAGACATTCCTGAAACAGGAGAAAATCGGCGGCGGATTTGTGGACTCCCTCTACGAAACGAAGCGCATCTGGGCTGCGGAATCCGATACAGCAAAGGTGCCGATCAGCCTGGTCTATCGCAAATCTCTATTCCGAAAAGATGGAAGCAACCCGATGCTGTTGTATGCCTACGGATCGTACGGGTACAGCACGGATCCGCAATTCAACAGATCTGTCATCAGTCTTCTGGACCGCGGTTTCGTGTACGGAATCGCACATATTCGAGGGGGACAGGAGCTCGGGCGTCAATGGTACGAAGATGGCAAGTTTATGAAGAAGAAGAATACGTTCATCGACTACGTGACGTGCGCTCAATTCCTTGTTACAGAGAAGTATACCGCTGCAGACAGGTTTTTCGCAAACGGTGCGAGCGCCGGCGGGATGTTGATGGGCGCGGTCACAAACATGCGCCCCGATCTTTTCCGCGGCGTCCTAGCCGAAGTACCATGGATGGACGTCATAACCGAGAGCTTCAATACCGACCTGCCATTGGTGACACTGGAGTACGATGAGTGGGGAAATCCGGCAGTGAAGGAGCAGTACGAATATATGCTCACCTGGTCACCGCTCGATAACGTGCGCGACGCCGACTACCCGGCCATACTGGCCACCGGCGGACTGAACGACACACAGGTCCCCTATTCCTCACCCGCGAAGTGGGTAGCAAAGGTGCGCGACCATAACACGGGCAAAAACCCTGTGCTTTTCAAGGTCAACATGGGAGCCGGACACGGCGGGGAGTCAGGGAGGTTTGAGCGCGAGAAGCTGACGGCACTGAAGTATACCTTCATGCTGGATCTTGTGGGCCGCAACAAGTAGGCGATGCAAGATGGCTTGTTGAAGGTCGAACACCGATCAACAAACTTAGAATGTCGAAGCGGGTCCGGGAGCGGACCCGCCCTCACCTGGCTATGATTCCGGTTCCGGAATGATCTCCCCCACCTGTGGTTCTTTTGACCGCAGCTGCGCCAGCTTCTTCTCGCCGTAAGCGATCCGAGTGATGACGACAAACAACACCGGCACGACGAAGATCGCCAGCATCGTCGCAGCCAGCATGCCACCCAACACCGTCCATCCGATGGTCGATCGAGCTTGTGCCCCTGCACCGGTTGCAAAGGCCAGCGGTGAAACACCCAGTATGAATGCCATCGACGTCATGAGAATTGGACGCAACCGCAGCTTCACTGCTTCAAGTGTTGCATCGATGATAGGAAGACCTCGGTCGACACGCGCCTTGCCAAACTCGACAATGAGAATAGCATTCTTTGCCGCCAGGCCGATCAGCGTAATCAAGCCTATCTGCGCATAGACGTTGTTGCTCAGGCTCGGCAACAGGGTCAGAGTAAGAATAGCACCAAACGCACCGATGGGGACCGCCATCAAGACGGCAAATGGGACCGACCAGCTTTCATACAAAGCAGTAAGGAACAAGAAGACAAACGCGACCGATAAGATGAATGTGGCTGCAGTGCTGCTGCCAGCGTTGATCTCTTCACGACTGAGACCCGCAAATTCATATCCGTAGCCAGCTGGCAAAACCTTTGCCGCGACGTCCTTCAACGCTTCGATTGCCTGGCCGCTGCTGTATCCCGGAGCGGCATTGCCGTTTACTTCTGCGGTGCGGAACAGATTGAAGTGTGTTATCAATGGGGCATTTTCAATCACCTTCGAACTGATCAACGTGCTCAACGGAATCATGGCACCCGCCACATTCTTGACATAGTACTTCGACAAGTCCTGAATGTCCGTTCGATAGACAGTATCAGCCTGAGCGACGACGTGAAAGTTCCGACCGTAGATCGTGAAGTCGTTTACATAGCGACTGCCAAGATATGTCTGCAGTGTCCCGTAGACTTCTGCAATCGAAACCCCCAACTTCTTGGCCTTCTCCCTGTCGACATCGACCTGATAACCCGGTGTGCGCGCGGTGAAGAACGAAAACACCCGGCTCAATTCCGGACGCCTGTTCGCCTCAGCAACAAAGGACTGAACCACCTTCTCGAATTGCTTAATGTCATCTGTGCTCTCGTGCTGTTCCAATTCAAACGTAAAACCACCTGTCTGCCCGAGACCGGGGATAGCCGGCGGCGAAATCACGACCACGTTCGCATCCTTGATTGAGGAAAACTCCCTCTGCAGTGTAGCAATCAATGAGTTAAGCTGGAGTGTCTTCTCCGTTCGTTCATCCCAAGGCTTCAGCTGAACGAAAATCGTTCCACTGTTTGATTTCGTGGCGAAGGTGACGACGTTCAAACCGCCGAGCGCAGCAAAATGAGCGATGCCGGGCGTTTGTTTCAAGGTGCTCATCATGCCATTCAGCACCTCCAGGCTTCTGGAGGTGGATGACGCTTCAGGCAATTCAAATGTGACGTACAATCGACCCTCATCTTCTGTCGGGATAAACCCTGTGGGCTTCTTCGCAAAGAGGGCCACGGTCCCTGCGTAGAGGAGGATGAGCATAATGATCACATAAGGAGCTATCTGAATGCACTTGCGAACGCCGACAGAATACGAAGCAGTCGTTTTCTGGAACCACGCATTGAACTTGAAGAAGAACTTGTTCAATCCCCTGGAGTTGCTCTCGATCGTTGACGGCTTTAAGAACAGAGAGCACAAGGCAGGCGTCAACGAGAGAGCTATGAAAGCTGAGATCAATACGGAGTTTGCGATTGTGATAGCGAACTGTTGATAGAGCCTACCCACGATACCTGGCATGAATCCCACAGGCACAAAGACTGCAGCCAGGATCAGCGCAATAGCCACAACCGGACCGGAGATGTCCTTCATGGCCTTGGCTGTGGCATCTTTCGGTGAAAGTTTCTCGTGATCAATGTAGTGCTGTACTGCTTCTACCACAATGATCGCATCATCGACCACGATACCGATAGCGAGCACGAAACCGAACATGGTGAGCGTGTTGATCGTGAAGCCGAGCGGAACAAAGAAAGCGAAAGACCCGATAATTGAAACCGGAATCGCGAGGACCGGAATCAATGTTGCACGCCAGCTTTGAAGGAACAGAAACACGACGAGGACAACAAGTCCTAATGCTTCAAGGAGAGTTACTACGACTTCACTAATCGATACCTTGACCACCGATATCGATTCAAAAGGAACCACATAATCGACATCCTTCGGAAACGACCTCTTCAGCTCCTCCATCGTCTTGTAGATGCCCTTTGCAACATCCAGCGCATTGCTTCCCGGAGCCTGGTAGACGAGCAGATACGACGCGCGCTGGCCGTCGACAAAGGAATTGCTGGCGTAACTAAACTTGCCCAGCTGAATCCGTGCAACATCCCGCAAGTGAACCGCTGAGCCATCGCGCGTGTTTTCACGGACAACAACGTTACGAAACTGCTCTTCCGAACTCAGACGACTGTTCGTGAAGACAGTGTATTCGAAGGCCTGAAGTTGTTTTTGCGGCGGCGCCCCCACAGAACCCGCGGCAATCTGCACGTTTTGTTCTGTCAGAGCGTTGACAACATCATTGGTTGTGAGACCCAGTTGCGCCAGCTTGTCGGGTTGCAGCCAGACACGCATGCTGAAGTCATCAGCACGCGTAAAGACGTCCCCTACCCCGTTTACCCGCAACAATGCGTCTCGTACGAAGATGTTGGTGTAATTGTCGAGGAATGTGACGCCGTGAGTTCCATTCGGAGAATACATGGCAACGAGCAGCAGGATACTCGGATTACGTTTTCTGGTAGTCAGTCCCAGGCGTTTGACATCATCTGGGAGCTGCGGCGTTGCAATGCCCACTCTGTTTTGAACATCAAGCGCGGCGATATCTGGATTCGTTCCGACATTCAACGTGACATTGATTGTCGTCCTGCCGTCACTCGTACTGTTGCCCTGCATGTAGGCCATGCCCGGAGTGCCGTTGATCTGAGATTCAATGGGGGTAGTGACCGCTTGTTCAACAGTCTGAGCATCCGCACCGTTGAAGGTGCCTGTTACCTGGACCGTCGGCGGAGTGATGTCGGGATACTGACTGACCGGCAATTTGAAAATGGCCAGCAAGCCGAGCAGCACAATAACGATCGATATGACAATCGCTGTTACGGGTCTTCGAATGAACAGATCTGCAATCATCTCTTATCCAGTAAACCTTCTATTGACCTGTCGCAATCGCGAGAGATCGAGTCGCTCCCGCCGGCGATGCCACGACAGAAGAATTGTCCCTCAACTTCTGCATCCCCTCAACAACAATCTGGTCACCCACCTGCAAGCCGTCCTTCACAATGACCATATCATTGACATTCACGCCAAGATTCACTCTGTGCTGTGTGACCTTGTTGCCGTTGATCACGAAAACGAAGTACTCACCCATCTGTTCAACGACCGCCCGGTACGGTATCAGGAGACTGTTGGAAGGAGTCGTATTCTGAACGCGAAGATTACAGGTCATGCCTGCCCGCAACGTTTTTTTGTCGTTGGGAAATATCACTCTGATCCGTATTGTGCCTGTTTGTGAATCAACTGACCGATCAATGAGACTCAGGCGACCCGGTGAGGAATAGATCGACTGATCGGGCAGCACCATCGTGAACGTCGAATCGTCTCCATTCTCCTTCTCCAGCAAGTGAGCAAATCGTGGGATCTGTTTTTCATCGACCGCACAATCAACGGCCATAGGGGTGTCTGAGGAAAGAGTGTTCAGCAACGTCTGCCCTGCTGTCACAGCCGAACCCAGTTTCACCAAGGAGATACCGATGGTGCCGTCAAACGGAGCCTCAAAGACGGAGTATCGCAGGTTAGTTTGCACACTCTTCACATTCGCTTCAACTGCCGCCACCTGCATCTTCGCCGATTCTAAATCCGCCAGTGCATGTTCCAACGTCTGCCTCGCGACCGCATCATTTTTTGCCAGTTCGAGATATCGGTCGGCATCCTGGCGTGCTCTGGCCAGGTTGGCCTTTGCGACGTTCAAATTCGCGAGAGCCTGGTCATAAGCGGCTTGATATTGTTGTTGGTCGATGGCATACAGCTTCATACCTTTGCTCACATGCTGCCCGTCCTTGAAATAGATATCCGTCATATATCCCGAAACTTCCGGCCTGATCTCGACTTGATTCAAGGCCGCAACGGTTGCAGGATACGTGTCGAAATATGTGCCAGTTCCGGCCCTCACTTGATACGAACCGACTGGAACGGGAGGTGGATCCTTCTTCTCCGCCGCTCTATTGACTTCGCATGCCGACAATCCTATGCAAAGAACGATGGTGGCGACGAACAACCCAATGTTGAACTTCGTGGACATAGGTGCTCCGTGCTGTTATTGGTATCGAATAGTTCCGAGTGCTTTTTGAAAATCGAGCTTGCTGCTCAACACCTGGTATAATGCATCAGTGCTGTTCACCTGAGCCGTTCTCAGGTCGTTTTCCGCGATGATCACTTCCAAATAGGACTTTGTGCCTGACTTGTACTGTAGCTGAACCGTCCGATATACTTCTTGCGCAAGTACGAGATTCTCTTTCAGGACGGTGTACATATTGAGGTTGCCTTTATAGTCTGCAATCGCCTCTGCGTATTCCGTGCTGAGAGAATTCTCTAGCGACAACTCGTCGTAGTCGAATCGCTGTAGCTCCAGCTCGGCCTGCTTCACTTGCTGCCAGCGTTTCCCTCCCTGGAAGATTGGAAAGGACAGCTGAAGCCCAACGTACGAGTCGGAATAGTCACGATCGTAAAGTCGGGGCAGCCCACTGCTCAGATAGTTGAGGCTGTAACCGCCGTAGGCTGACAGCGATGGAAGAAAGCTCCATTCATTGTATCTGACATTCGCCTCCTGCAGAGTTCTTTGTGTCTGATGCAGTTGATATTCTATCCGGCGGTCGTACTTCAACGTTTCGGTCGTATCGACGAACGCCTCAGGTTCCATTTGGGCAATTTCGTACTCAAGATTCAAGTCCGCATTGGGTGGATACCCCATCTGTTCCTTCAGATAGACGTATCGTGCTTTGAGCAATTCTTCGTTCTGTTTTCTCTCGGCCTTTGCATTGTTGAGTGCTATAGTCGCTCGCTCATAATCGATCTTGTCAACGACGCCACCCCGATACTGATTGTAGGCATCCTGAAGACTTCGCTCCAACCGGACGATCTGTTCGTCGAGCAATCCAATATGTTCTTTCGTCACCAACACAGCGTAATAGGCCTTGCTCACCGTGATGACGACATCAATTTTATTGGTGACGGTTTTCTGACGCATGCGCTCACGGACGTCGGAGGCAGTGCTGCTTGCCAGCAAGACGTCTCTGTTGAAAATAGTCTGCGTCAACGTGAACAGACCTGCTGAGGTATTCTCGATTCCCACCCTCGCGATGTTACCTTGAAAGACAGACACTGGTAGTTGAGGATTGTGCTGAAGGCTGAAACTCAAGTTCAGCTGCGGGTACCAATCGGCGAGCTTTCCACTGATGATTCGATCCGTGATCTCCTCATCGAGGTAAGACTGCTTCAATATCGGATGGTGCAACAGCGCAAACTGGACACAATTGTCGAGCGTGCCGCGCTGCAACAAGGAATCTATGCCAGGATGTAGTTGTGCCTGTGCCAGTTGAACTGAAACCAGTACGAACAAAATCAAACAGGTGCTTTTTGTCATGTCCGAGTATTTTTGGGTCGATCCGCAATTGCGCCTCTAGCAGACACTTGCAGGTTGCTTGCAAAACAGGCGTAGCTACTATACTTCTTCAACAATAGGCGGAATCCAGAGGTTCCAAATCTGCGGACGACGCTTCTGGCTGTGTGGGGTATTTAGAGGCCGGACGAAACGGACCGTTGGGACCAGCACACTCCGGCGCACATTGCCTGAGGGACTACTGGAAAGGGGTTTTTGAGATAGGTTCTAATACTTGCCGGACAAGGTACCGTACTCTATTCCTCACCCGCGAAGTGGGTAGCAAAGGTGCGCGACCATAACACGGGCAAAAACCCTGTGCTCTTCAAGGTCAACATGGGAGCCGGACACGGCGGGGAATCAGGGAGGTTTGAGCGCGAGAAGCTGACGGCACTGAAGTATGCCTTCATGCTGGATCTTGTGGGCCCCAACAAGTAGGCGATGCAAGATGGCTTGTTGAAGGTCGAACACCGATCAACAAACTTCGATCGCTGAAGTGGGTCCTGCAGCGAGCAGGGGCCACAACTACCCCTCACGCCTCCAGGCTGTCGCAGGTTCCGCCTCCTCGACTCTGACCGGGGCCTCCGCTTCAACCCTCTTCTCTTTCGAGAAGAACGTGTACATGGCGGGAATAACGAACAGTGTCAGGACAAGCGAGAAGAACAGTCCGCCGATGACAACGATGCCCATCGACACGCGGCTCTTTGCACTGCCGCCGAGTGCGAGGGCAATCGGCAGCGCGCCGAGCATCGTGGCGAGTGATGTCATGAGAATGGGGCGGAATCGGGCCGCAGCCGCAAATTGGGCCGCCTCGAGCAGTTTCTTCCCCTTTGCCTTGTTCTGGTTGGCAAACTCAACGATCAAAATACCGTTCTTCGTCACCAGTCCGACGAGCATGATGATGCCGATCTCGCTGAAGATATTCAACGTTTTCCCTGTAATCCAAAGGGAAAGCAGCGCGCCCGCCATCGCGAGCGGCACCGTAAGCATGATCGTGAACGGGTCCCTGAAACTCTCGAACTGCGCCGCAAGCACAAGATAGATCAACGCCAACGCCATCAAGAATGCAAAGATGATGTTGGAAGAACTTTCTTTGTAGTCACGTGAGGCTCCCGCGAGCGCGGTTCTGAATGAATCATCAAGCATATTCTTCGCGATGCGGTCCATCTCCGCAAGTCCGTCGCCAATCGTTTTCCCCGGCGCCAATCCGGCGGTGATCGTTGCAGCCTTGAACCTGTTGAAGTGGTACAACTGCGGCGGTGCGCTCTCCTCCTTCGTCATCACGAGATTGTCCATCTGAATCAGCTGTCCCTGCTTGTTCCTGATGTAGAGCGACCGCAAATCGAGCGGCTCGTCACGGTTTTCGCGATCGACCTGCCCAATCACCTGATACTGAAATCCGTTCATCTCAAAGTACGAGAATCGCTGTCCGCTGAACGCCAGCTGCAGCGTCTGCGCGATGTCAACGACAGACACCCCGACTGTTCGCGCGCGATCACGGTCAATTGAAATGTCGATTTCGGGCTTGTTGAATTTCAGGTTCACGTCCGCATTCTGGAGAACGCTGCTCTTGTTCACTTCATCCATGAACCGCGGAAGAACCTGACGGATCTTTTCGAAGTCCTGATTCTGGATGACGTACACAACCGGCATGCCA
>CAVUAC010000099.1:0-61867 GCA_963739335.1 uncultured Bacteroidota bacterium
GGATTAGCGCCGTCCCCACAGAAAAATTTCGCCTACTCTGGGATAACATTCCCATATGGTACAAGATGGCGACCTTTCCGAATTCTTTGCCTCCTATGGGGCCTGCCTGGTTGCGGATACCTATACGAATGCTTGGGTTTTGGAGGGGATGGACACGGTAGATCCCCTCGATGGGTTGGCTCAAGCATATACTACAGCCTACCTGAATATTAGCATCGATCTGATGGTCGAGCGGGTTTTAGACCTGCTGAAGAGGTTTTCAGTGGATGGCTTAATCATCCACTCTAATCGGAGCTGTAAGCCCTATTCTCTGGGGCAGTATGACATCCAGAGGCTCATCTATGAAAAGGCAGGAATCCTCAGCCTGGTTATCGAGGCGGACATGACCGACGCTCGGGTCTATTCTGATGCGCAGGTAAAGACCCGGGTCGAAGCATTCATGGAAACTTTGGAAAATCGGAAATTTTCTGCTCCCCCACCCTTCCCTCTCCCCGCAAACGGGGGAGAGAGTGGGGTGAAGGGGAAAATGCTTACCTTGAGAAAAGAAATCGCCGAGGCCCTAGAGCGAGGGCCTCTTGATCTGCGGGAAATCTCGCAGCTATTTAGGGTCCGGGAGAGAGAGGCTCTCGATCACCTCCAGCACATCTCCAGGTCCGCCCACCCGAAGCGGCTCACGATGGAGCCGGCGCAATGCAGGCGGTGTGGCTTTGCCTTTAAAAAACGGGGCCGCCTCAGCACGCCCAGCCGCTCCCGATCTGCAAGAGCGAATCCATCTCCCCGCCGAAGTACCAGATCGTTGACTAAACGGGGTTATTGAAAATATAAAATATCCCTTAAAAAAATATATACAACTTATTGATTTTTATAATTATCATTACTAATAAGGAAGACGCTGGCGAGGGATCGATGGAACCAAGGTCCTTGCCCACATTCCTCCCGTCGGTCTCGAAGGCTCCGTCACCCCGAAGGACTTGAAGAAAAGCTGGGAGAGCTTCAACGAGAAGGAGAAGAGTCCCCAGACTATCCAGACATTTGGCTACGGTGACGGCGGTGGCGGCCCAACGGCCGAGCACGTCGAAGCAGCCAGCGGTACTCAGGACGATCGTAGGTCTTCCTGCTTCCTCATTGTCGACGGTTGGACAGTTCTTCAAGTCCATTGAGGAACAAGCGAAGGAGCTCGAATCGTGGAACGACGAACTCTACCTTGAGAGACACCGGGGTACATACACAACACACGGGTGGGTCAAGAAGGAAAACCGCCAAGCGGAAACGTTGCTCTATACCACAGAGCTGATCGCCGTGCTCGCGATGCTGGCTGGCAAGTCAGGTGCGTCGCGCCGGTATCCGCAACGCCAGCTCGAACAAGCGTGGAAGGGATTGTTGCTCAATCAATTCCACGATATCGTCCCTGGATCCGCGATCGCGGAAGCTTATGATGACGTTCGAAAAGAGTACGCTTCGATACGGAACGTGTGTCAGAAAATCCAGGAACAGATGCTCTCGGGACTTGTAGAGAGAGAGGGGGAAAAGAAGCCTCAGAAGGAATTCCGATACTCTGTTTTCAATCCCCTCGGATGGAAGCGCAGCGACTATGTGCTCCTCGAAATCAAGTCTCAAGAAAAGTCATTCATCATCACCGATGGAAACGACAAGACGCTTGAGTATCAGGTGCTTGGCCGGAAGAAAGGAACAGTGCTCATCCTCTGTTATGTTGAGGATGTGCCACCTCTCGCATTCTACGATTTCGTTGTGGTGCCATCTGCAGCAAAACCGGCTGTGCCGACACCCTGGAAGATGACGAACCATGTGGTGGAGACCCCCTTGTATCGAACCCGGCTCGACTCGCGGGGACAACTCTCTTCACTCCATGACAAACCGCTTCGACGAGAGCTGATCACGAAAGGTGCGCGGGCAAATCAATTCCAGGCCTTCAAAGATATTCCAAAGCAATGGGAAACGTGGGATATCGATGCTGATTTCGCAACTCGGCCGATCGACGATCTCAAGTTTGAACGACTCCGGATCGTCGAGCAAGGCCCCCTGCGTGCCACGCTTCGTCTCGAGTTCCGATCTGAGAATGCCTCACGTATCACCCAGGACATCCATTTCTATCACAAGTCACACCGGATCGATTTTCGAACCTCAGTCGTATGGAAGGAAAAACAGACCCTCCTCAAGGTCGCTTTCCCACTCAACGTCAAGGCAAACGCCGCGACCTACGAGATCCAGTTTGGGGCAATGCAGCGAGCCACCAAACCTGCTGATAGCTGGCAAAGGGCGAAATTCGAGGTTCCGGCTCAGCAGTGGGCCGATCTCTCAGAACAGAAGTTCGGTGTCAGCCTTCTCAACGACTGCAAATATGGATATGACGCCATTGGAAGCACCCTGCGCCTGACGCTCCTTCGTTCTCCCCACTACCCGCACGCAATCGATCCTCTGCGGCTGGTCGACGACCGATTGACAGATCAGGGGGAGCACCAATTCACCTACGCTCTCTACCCCCATGCAGGAGATTGGCGGAGAGGTGAGACCGTGCAACGAGCCCGAGAGCTTAATCAGCCTCTTCTTGTTCTTCACGGCACGGGCGCGAAGCTACTTCCGCTCGTCTCGATTTCAAGCCCGAATGTGTTTATCGACAGCATCAAAAAGGCCGAGGATTCCGATGAGGTCATCATGCGCTTCCACGAGGCGTACGGCCAATCTTTGAAAACTACCCTGACGTTGGGGTTCCGGGCGGATGCCGCGTCCGAATGCGACCTGCTCGAGCAGGAGTCGAATTCGCTGAAAATCGTCAAATCCAAGATTCCCCTGAAATTCGCTCCATTCGAGATCAAAACCTTGAAGGTGAAGTTCAAACCGAAGCGGTAGGATTGATTGTTGCTGGGGCCGGATCTCCCTCAGTAATGAGAGATGGCATATACACAAACGGGCGAGGAAACCTCGCCCGTTGCTGTTTGATTGGCAATATCTTCTTCAGCGGAGTAGCGTGGCAGGATCGAGGTTCGGCGCTTCGATGTCCTTGAAGTATTTTACCGTCCCAACCTTCAGTTCGAGCGTCGCCTCATCGTCGCAAACGATGATTCCGTGCGGATGAAGCTGCAGTGCACTCACCGTCCACATATGGTTGACGCCCGCTTCAACGGCGTTGGCAAGCGCACGCGCCTTCGCGTATCCGCTGATAATGATGAGAACTTCCTTCGCATCGAGGACCGTAGCAACGCCAACCGTCAGAGCTGTCTTTGGTACTTTGGTGACATCGTTGTCAAAGAAACGCGCATTCGTCAGGATCGTGTCGTACGTCAAGGTCTTCAAACGCGTCCTTGATGACAGCGATGATCCTGGCTCATTGAATGCGATGTGTCCATCAGGCCCGATGCCGCCGAGAAAGAGCTGGATTCCTCCGTACTTTTTGATTTTCGCTTCGTAGTCCGTACACTCCTTGTCAAGATCCCTCGCGTTGCCATTGAGGATGTTGACATTCTCTTTCTTGATATTGATGTGTCTGAAGAAGTTGTTCCACATGAAGGAGTGGTAGCTCTCCGGGTGGTCCTCGGAGATGCCGATGTACTCATCCATGTTGAATGTCACGACGTCCTGAAATGAGACCTTGCCGGCCTTATGCATCGCAACCAATTCCTTGTACGTTCCCAGCGGTGACGATCCCGTCGGAAGACCGAGGATGAATGGATTGCCCGCTGTCGGTTTGTGGTCACGAATCTTGCGGACGACGTAGGAAGCCACCCATTTGCTGACTAGTTCATAGTTAGGCTGAATGATGACTCGCATAGTGTGTCCCTGGCTTCATTAGTTCTTTGAGTGTTTATTGTGGGGCTTCCGGTAAATGAACCTTGACCTCTTCTTCCGGTTCCTGATTGGTAACGGACGACATTCTCCCTTTTTCTCGTGCTGGTCCATCCTCCGTTTCCTGTAATGACCAACCATCGATAGTCCTGACGTGAGCGACACGCTGTCGTCCCGTGTCAGCGATCGTCGATGGCGATGACCTATGTCGTCATTGACAGAACCAGCTTTCTGAATTGCTCTTTCCGCTGATGTATTGCGGCCGCTTCGGCGATGAGTTTTTGAACCATGTTATTCGTCTCGATGGTGCCGCGAACCGCTTCGAAATCCTTTTGGAGATTCTCGGCGTCCTGATCAATCCCGTATCCGATCCGTGCGGACGAGCCAAATTCCTTTTTGGAATCTTTCTGAACCATTCCATTGAGAGAGGCCGCCGCATGTTCCCATTCGTCTGCTCCTGCCAGCAACTTTTCCTTCGTCACAGAATTGAGTTGAACGGCATACTCTCTTGCGTATGTCTCATAGACGTACTGCCACTCATCTTCGTGATAAGCCTCGTACATCAGTCGGAATTCCTCCAGGAGCGAGTCATACGATATAATGCTACCCTCTGCTACTCGTTCCTCGAGCCTTGAGAGTCGCTCACGCGGCGTCAACAGTGCACTGATATCTATCCATTCCGCTGGTTTCTGAAGCGTCGAGGTAGGTTTTAAGGAAGCAACAGCAGCATTCCAATGCTCGTGTTTTGCCAGGGCTTCGCGTGCTCTCTCCATGACTTTTTCTTGAAGATAGCGGATAATCGCAAGCGAATAGTAATTCAAGCCCTTCTTCAAGAGCGGCCGGCTCAGCCTCGCGCCACCATAATTGATCCAGTCTTTGTCTTTCGGCGTATTCTCATCGAGATCCGTAAGTTCATCCCTCCCCCTTCGCATCTTTTCGACGGTATATGGGGAGAACACATCAAAGATAATCAGATCACGTTTCTTTGGAGCCTTCCGGCAATCGCGTTTCGGCCACTTCTCGCCATCGCGCACGGTTCCTACAGATACGAGGTTTATACCCGGGACGATTTTTGACGCCCCCGCTTCTTCTATGATGTATGAAAATGGGAGGTTCGGCGTGTCGATGTTCGCATAGTGCTTGCCGATGACGACACTGAACGCACCGATGTGCGCCTCCAGAACAAGGTAGGAGAAAGAACCGGTTTTGCATCCACGTTCGAGCACACCTTGATGGACCGGGCCGAGCTTGTACAAGTGGTTACTCTCATTTGTTCCACTTCCCGCATTGTAGAACGAGAACATGCTGGCGATAAGAAGCGTCGACTTGTGATGAGTCACAGTGTAGGGTCCAGCGAAAAGGGATACTGCTTCACCATGGAAAGCCTCGCAATTCGCGAAGAACAGAGAGTTCTCAGCCGAATACTGCTTCCCCATCTTCACTCCTTGCCCGACGAACACTCTATCCAGAATTGCATCACCGTCCACGCGAGATCCTTCGGAGAGGATGAACGACTTCGCCTGGACTCCCTCGCCGACCTCCGTCGGATGCTCACTGCAACTGTTGATTGTTCCGTTTTCAAGGTATTGCGCTCCATGCACAAAGGCGAACGGTGCGAGATTCACGTTCTTGATGGTGCCGCAATGAAGCACCTTCGATCCTTCAGCAATTCGACCTCTTCCCAGCCACGCTTCCTTTGCCTTCGCCTCTAGAAGTTCTTCGAGCTTCTTCGAAAATCTTGCATTGTGACGCATCATTCCTTGAGTGTAGGCAACTTGAGAAGTGAGGTCATTGATTATTCTGACGCCGCGACCGCCCGTTTCGTTGATCGTCTCGAGTTCAACGCCATTGCCGAACGACGCGTCCGGATCAGCAACCAACGCGGCAATATCTTGAATTATAACGTCCTTTTCAATGTTGTAGTTTGAAACGACGGATCCAATGTTTGCGATTCGAACGTGATCTCCAATTTCACAGTCTGCGATTGACACATGATCGATGCCACAAGGAAGTTCAACCCCATCGATAACGTGCACGCCGCTTGTGTCGCCGATATGAACTGCCCCATAGAAACGGACATCGTTGATCCTCTGCAGATCACAAGCCGGTGAAACCATGACCTGCCGCCAATCAGCGGCGGTGCAACCTTGTCCGACAAGCTGA
Organism: uncultured Bacteroidota bacterium; assembly: GCA_963739335.1. Lineage (GTDB taxonomy): Bacteria > Bacteroidota > Ignavibacteria > UBA10030 > UBA10030 > UBA9647. The sequence goes on from CAVUAC010000099.1 coordinate 5,965, forward strand.
TGAACTTGCGCTTCTGTGAGGTGATGATAGGTCATGCCATTTCCGAGTTCATGATCGAACATTGAAACCTGGGATGATGCCCTTAGAAAGCAAGATCCTCTATCTGGGGGATGAGACCGATGAGGAGGCGGGCATCAGCAACGACAATGGATACTACCAAATCACCGGTACAACTTCAAGCGCAAAACGCCACACAGCTATCTTTCTGCCTCCTGAATCTTGCCTATACATCGGCAGGCCCAGATTGTCCCTCTCAATATCTTTGAAGTACTTCACGGTACCAACCTTCAGCTCCATCGTTGGTTGATCATTACACACGGTCATATCGTGCTAATAGAGCCGAATCATTGAAACAGTCCACATGTGACTGACTTCTGCCCCGGAAACCTTCAGCAAGGCGCGGGCCTTGCGAGAGCCGCTGATCAGCATCAAGACTTCCTCGCATTCGCTGCTCGTTTCCCGCATGTGATCATCTTGAAGCACCTAGGAGAAGCGTGCCACAATCCCGGCTCGTTAAACCCGACATGCCCCCCACCGAGCGATGGCGAGTTCGTGCATCTCGTGTTCTTTCCCGAGTTCAGCTACTGCGCAATCCAGGAGCTTGACATAGAGTGATGTGAGTTATGCACGACATACGTACCAATGCTTTGCTCTCCTCGTCCGGGGACTATAAAGACGCCACATTGTTACTGTTCGCAATTCCAAGAATTGGCACATCTGCCTTCTCGAATCAGGGCCCCGCCTTCATTCGTGCAGTCAGTCAATGTCTGTGGCCGAGCAGTCGTGTTATGTTCCCTCAGGCGGAAATGTCGCGGCACTCAGGCATTCGAAGCACAGGTCATGAATGAAATACCAAAGTCTGCGGTCAGATGCAAGCCAATTCGTATGCCCAAAGCTTGGGCAGCCGACGGCTCCTAGGAAACCTCTGGAAGTCAGACCGATGAGGGCAGTCGTGACCCTTTTCAGGTACTATAGTCCCGCTGCCTGATTGAGGTAGATGTTTCATAGCGGGCGCCGGATAGGGCGCGAACGGAAAACAGGCAATGCTGTGGGCTACTTCTGGATACCCCCTGGTAGCCGCAGCGTGGTTCTTACTCGCAGAATCGGCTGAAGGCGACTGCAGCATCCCACAATTGCACGCTGTGGCTACCTGCGGCGTAGAGAGGGTGTCAATTTGCTCGACCGTGTAGCAGCATCCCATCCCCACGTCGAGAATTCTGGCGGGAACCCGCGCTTTGACTGGTCGAGAGAACGTGCTTGATCACTTTCTCCGTAAGCACAATCTGAGCAGCTGGTTTGGATTCCGCCTGCTTGCGAGCTTCAACGAGCCACATCTCTCTCGTTCCATTCCTGTGCATTTTGCGGAATCCTTCCATCGTCATGCCTGTCGTATTCTTGAACAACCGTGCTCCCACATCCTCGCGGAGGCCGAGGTCCAGGCAGATGACCTTGCACGGCGCATCAGAGCCTTGCAGCTGCTCTTTCATCCTTGCAACTCTTGATTCCCGAATGAACTTGCTGAGACTGATCTTTTCTGTCTTGTAGAATGTTTTCTTCAGATGGTCGAGCGGGCAGTTCATCTGTGCCGCTACCTGCTGCGTCTTCCTGACACTGTCAAGATTCGTCTGGACATATGACTTCACTTGGGGGATATCGATTAGCATAGCATGTTCCTCCTGACCATGTGGTGGGATTGAAGTTTGATGAAGGCGGGATTAGTTTGGATAACGATTTGTCGGATGCACATTGTTCGCGTCGTGTTGGTGATCTCGATGGGGGCCCCGTTGCGCAAGCCAGAAAGTCGTCGGGACAACGAATGGTCCCCTGACCGAATTACGATTCAGCGAAAGTGGAAGAACAGGTGATGGAGGAAACAGCGTCTCTTGACCTCGAGGAGATGATAACACATTCTCAGTCGAATGTCAAGGAAAAAAGCGGAATAATTCCGAGATATTGCGGATACAGCCTAGAAACCGATTTGCAGTTTGCTTGAGTTACGATTGCTTTCTTGCTGTGGGAATGCCGAGCCTCTTCATTCTGTACCGAAGAGTATCTTCCGTCATCTTCAAGAATTTCGCGGCCCGGCTTTGATTGAATGCAAACTTTTCCAGCGTTCGCAGAAGGATTCCCTTCTCGATGATTTCCATGGAATTGTCGAGCGCAAAGTCAGATCCTTCCTCGATCCGATCGAGAATGCGGGAAAGCTCCGCTTGCTCGTTCACGAGACCGGCGGGCAACCGGAACACCTCCTTGTCGTTTGAGAGCACTAGGCTTCTTTCTACAAGCCTCTTGAGCTCCTGGACATTCTCTTTCCACTCCTGCCGGACAAGTACGCCAATGGCATTTGCGTCGATGATCATCCCCTCGATACCGAGTTCCGTTCCTATCTGCGTCACGAAATGCTCTGCCAGCTCAGGGATATCCTCCGGCCGATCCCGAAGTGCTGGTATTTTGATGGTTTCCCATCGTTTGGTCTCATCCAGGATGCACTGGATGACTGCGCCATTCTTGACAGCATGGGAGATTGGTTCATGGAGAAGGAACACGATGCGCAACTCTCGCTTCTCTCGCCGACAAAAGGACAACAAGTCGCAAATCGTTTTCTGTGCGGCCAACCCAGCGCGATCAACATCCTCAAAGATAAGCGTAGTGCCATCGACGAGTTTGAAATTGCCGTGGTCCGGAGCGATTGGGTTGTAGAACTCTCCTGTTTCGACTGCAAGATCCACGAGCTTCTTGAGCCTGCTGGGATCAACCGCTGCGATGTTCAGCCGGACATATGGTTTCCTGGCGTCCTTGCTCTCCAGATGGATGCTTTCGGCAACCAGTCCTTTCCCAACTCCCACGTCGCCGACGATGATGACATTCTTTCGCCCTCGCGAGAGCCTCTTCACCTCTTCACGTATGCGTTTGATTGCCGGGCTCGAGCCTACTATTTGCATAGCTTGCGCCTTTCCGACTATGTTGTTTTGATAGATATCACTAATCCTGCAAGTCGCTCTCTGTATTTCGCCTGATCACAAATCGTCGATCAAGTTCCTTCGGATCCATAAACTGTCGCAGCACCCAATTGTCGAATGCGTCGCGCCAACGAGTGATGGAATCTGCGCCATCGATCAATCGTCGTTCGTAGTAGCCCCCTTCAACCGAATGGATGAATCTAAGGCGAATGCTCACAAGCAACAGCAACACCAGCATAACGACCATCGAAAAGGCACCCCCATAGTGAGAAACCGCATCGAGTGTTTCCCAATGTGCAACTTGAGAGAAGGCAAAGAAATGCAAGGCTTCGAAAGAACAGTATAGCAGGAGGCACCACACGATCTTTTCCGTGTATGCCTCCCTTGGAGGGTCTTTCAGATACTGAAACACTATGAAGATGAGCACTATGAATGTGCAAACCATTCCTATTCGTGAACAAGCCTCGAATAAAGGTCTCCAGTACAACGTCCCAAAGTCCTCACCTCTGAAATACGGTAGGATTTCTGAAACGCGTTTCTCTTTGGAGGTACGGCCCATAGCGTCATCCCCAACCTCTTGTGTTGAGAACTTCAAACTGGCAACTCCTGCAATGTCAGCGGCAGAGGGAGTGAGATTTCCGTCCGATCGTAGTCCAGCCATTGCTCTGCGCACTGCGAGATAATCAAGAACTTCCGGCTCTTTAGAGAGATAGCGTGGATCTTTCAAATACGGATAGGATTGACAACCCCACGTACTACCCACAATGAAAACAGTAACCAAGTATTTCTCATAGATCATTCGCCTTTTCCAGATGGCGTCGACGACCAGATATGCAACGCTCAGCGACAGCAGGAGAAAGTACAGAAGCCAACTATATTGAAAGAAATAGGCATTTGCATCTCTGTCCCATTGCAGGAAGTACCAATTCACGATATCAAAAAGTATACGAAAAACCGTGTTAGTACCAAAAAGAAGTGCAAAATTCAGGAATACGACACCAGTTCCTCGAGACGGCTCACTTCTAAAGAGAGAAAATGATGCAATTGCCAGTAGATAGCTCACGGACGTAATGAGGACATATTGAACTTCGTCCCAATAATCAAACTCAGGGTTGCTCAGAGCAACCACACTGGACAGAATCACAAACGGAATAAGAAACAAACTGATTTTGTTGCGAAGTCTCATCGAAGCAATCTCGAGGCGGTCAAAAGACTTACACGGTGTGCGCAGATAGTAGCATGTTTTCCCGACACTGTCAAGAGTTTTCTCGCCCTATTTCCGAGATATTACGGTTTGCGCTTCTTGCCCGATCAATCCTAACAGCCTGAAAGGATCGCTTGAAACTGCCAATCGATTATGAATTCTTGCGATCTCAAGGCGTTTGTGGTTGGCACGGCAATTTTGTGGAACGAGCAATTGCATCTCTGAAGACATTCATTAACTTACCAGACCAAGAGCGCATTTGCACCAGATTGCAGACTCTTAGCGTCTTCAGCAGTAACACAAGACCATGGCCACCCCTGAAGTAATCAAGAAACCGAAATCGTCCCCTCGATCTGGCAGGAAGAACAAGATCCGCTCGCTCAGACTCGTCAACCTCCAGACAGGCGAATATGTAACGATCCTGCCAAACCTTGGCGCCACGGTCCGCGAACTCGTGTTGAGGCACAAGAAGAAGCTGCACTCCTTACTCGAAGCACCCCGATCGGTCCAGGAGATAATCGAGAACAAGCATTACCACGGCGCGAAACTCGCCCCATTCCCGGGTCGCGTCGCTGGCGCCACCTATCAGTTCGAGGGAAAGACTTTCAATCTCCGGGCGAATACTACAGATCGCTTGTCCGCAATACATGGATCCATCTTTGACAAGCCGTTCCGGCTCGTGAAGACAATCGTGAAGGACCGGTCGGCGTCAGTTATCCTCGACTACTTCCATTCGGGCAAGACCAAAGGTTACCCGTTCAGATTCTCTCTGCGCGTCATATACACTCTGACTGATGGCACCCTTACCTGCACGACGGAAATCCGGAACATCGACCGCAAACCTCTGCCCATCGGCGACGGCTGGCATCCATACTTCAAAACCTCGGGATCAGTCAAGCATCTGCTGCTCTCGCTCCCGCCTCACTCCGTCGTCGAACTGACACCCTCGAAGATACCGACCGGCAAGATCGAGAAACTAGTGAAAAAGAGGAGCATGATCCCTCTCAAAGAAAAGCATCTCGACTCAGTGATCGATCTTGGGGAAAAGCCAAGACGGATCGCCACGAATCTTCTCGACCCGAGGCTAGGGCTCAGAATTGAGTTGTGGCAGGATGCTGGAAAAGGAAGGTACCGATATCTCGTCCTCTACATGACGCCTTCCGGCTCCTCGGTGGCAATCGAACCCTGGACCTGCGCACCGAATGCCTTCAACAACAAGATGGGATTGATAGTCTTGAAACCGGGCAGGAAGTTCAAGGCATCGTACGGAGTGGTGCTCAAAAGCCTCAGAAGTGTTTAGCTGAAACCGGAAGCACTGGTGCGATACCCCTTACTTGGCTCTAGCCTGCCGAACGTTGCGCACCATTCTTGCCGCTCGTTCGGTCAGTACCTCGTAGCGCTCCTCTTCTATCGCCTTCTTGTCGAGCAGATCGCTCCCAATCCCCACCGCACAAGCACCAGCCTTGATCCACTCACCGACGTTGTCAATTGTGACACCGCCGGTTGGCATCAAGCGAATGTCTGGGAATGGCCCCCTGAGGTCCTTGAAGTACTTGGGTCCCAGTGAAGTCGCGGGAAAAACCTTGACGATGTCGGCTCCCGCGGTCCACGCCGAGAAGATCTCCGTTGGAGTATAGCAGCCCGGGATCACGGCGACCTCGCGTTTGCGGCACAGCGCCACGATGTCCAGATTAAGAACCGGTCCGACGACAAACTTGGCCCCCGCATCGATCACGATCTCTGTTGTGGCTTCATCAACAACTGTCCCGGCTCCGATGAGCACATCCGGCGGGACAGCCGCCGACAAACTGCGAATGACCTCAATTGCGCCAGGCACGGTCATCGTAATCTCAATACACTTCACACCGCCGCCTCGAACCGCTTCGATGACCTTGAGAAGACGGCCGGAATCTTTCATCCGGATGACGGCGACGACGCCGGATTCAATTATGCGGGCAAGAACTTCATCTCGTTCCATGGTCTCACTTCAAGAAAAAACAGTAGTACGGTTCCTTCTTTGCCATTCGCTGGATCAAGAGCGCAAGCTCCCGGCCATGATAATCTCCCCACATTGACGATTCACCACACGGTATCTTCTTCCCAGGAGGAACGTAGTCCCATCCATTTGGACGGTGATAGACCGAATGAAGTATCAATCCTTGGTGTTGCAGATCGGTTGACAGATACGGTTCTTGAAACACCCTGGACGCCACCGTGAGCCCGGCCAGAAGATAGTTGGTTCCGCGATCATTCGGTCCTTTGTTTGTCAGATAGTTCCCTAATCGAACCAAGCCCTGCGCTGCGATCGCGGCTGCCGAACTGTCGACGGGTTCATGATCATTGAACGGATCAGCCGGACGGCCAAGATAGTCACCCAGCTTCGACAACCCTGGCGCGCCGGTGTCCCAGTAAGGAATGCCGTCGCTCGGAGTGTACGTGATGTAGAAGTCCGCCACCGACTCTGCAACGGTCTGAAACGCCTCCAGTATTTTCTTGCGTCCTCCGAATGAAGAGAGATCCCCTCGGACAGTGAGCTCAGGAACTCAAGCTCCTCGGCATAACCCAAAAGAATCCAGGCAAGGCCCCTCGTCCAAGTAGAGAAGGGAGAATATCCCTGCTGCGTGCTGGGAGAGCGATATGATCCATCATTCGTATTGAAGATTGACTCGTGAGCCACTCTCCCGCGAACATCAAACAAATCCCGCCCTTCACCAAAATAGACATTGTAACGAGCTGTCGTCTCCGCATGCTGCAGGAATCGCTCCAGCAGATTTATCCTGCGGTCCTTCTCCCCCATCAGCACGTGTCCCAGCTGGTGAGCAACCGCTAACACCCGCAGAGAGCGAATCGTGTCCGAAAAAAGGGAGTGCGGACCGTTGAAGGAATAGATATATCCCTGATTGTCGCCGAGCTGCGTCCATCGCGCTGCTTGAACGGCACCACTCACTTCTATCGCAAGTTCATAGAAGTTCTTTTCCCACTCACCGAACGGGATTCTTTTCTCCCTCACCAAACGCAGGAGGTTGCCGAAGGTGCTTATCGTGTTGAAACCGTGGTCGTGGACGCCAACGTGACTCACGTGCCTCGACATCTCACGAAGCGTTCCTTCACGACCCATGTTCAGGAATTCTTTATCTCCCGTCGCATCATACTGAAGAACCGCAGAACCGTGTTGAAATCCCTGAGTCCATTCTGTCCATCCTCGCGAGGTATAGATCCCCTGAACAGTAAAAACGGGAGAGCCTTTCTTTGTATCCCAGGACTTCTGGAGGCTCGAAAGCTTCTGGGCCGACAGGCTGAAGAACCGTTCGACGATCGGAATGAAGGACGGAAGCTGAAGTTGATGATCAATGCGAAGCATAGGCGCTCACAATCGCTGAATGTGAAGTCCGCCGTCGATGTAGATGACCTCGCCGGTGGAGAAAGGAAATTGTCCCGAAAGAAGCGCACCGACGGCGCTGCCGACATCCTCGGCCGTGCCCCATCGTTTCATCGGCACCAAACCCTCCGCGAGCTGCTTCTCGTACTTTTCCTTCACTGCGCTCGTCATATCGGTAGCCATGACGCCCGGGCGCAGCTCGTACACCTGGACACCGTGCTCCGCCAGTCGCGTGGCCCACAGCTTGTTCACCATTGCAAGCCCGGCCTTTGAAATGCAATACTCTCCTCTGTTGAGAGAGACCGCGTCAACGGAGATCGAAGAAACATAGATCACTTTGAAGCCCCCCGGGAGAAGCGGCGTCGGTTTCTCTTTCAACCAGTAGTCAGCGACACGCTGCGTCAGGAAAAACGGGCCTTTCAGATTCACATCCAATACCTCGGAGAAGGATTCCTCGGTCATTTCGGTCAAATCCCTCCTGACTTCTGGAGCGATACCGGCGTTGTTTACCAGTCCGTCGATGCGACCGAATTCCTTCAGCGTGCGTTCAACGAGCTTCCTCAATTGTTTCGGATCTCCGATATCAGCCTGGAGAGCGACAAAACGCTGATCCTTGGTCAACCTGGCTGCATTGCAGAGCGAGATGGTCTCAAGAGCGGACCTGTGGTCCTTTGCATAGTTGGTGACAGCCGAGTATCCGCGCCTGGCAACTTCGACTGCGATGCCCCGCCCGAGGCCGCGGCTTGCACCGGTAATGAGGATGACAGGAAGTGTCTTGTTCATCGGAAAAATCAGAAGTGGATTAGGTTGCCAGAATCGAGTTCGTCTCAGACTGGCCGTTACATTACCGAATCAAATTACAAAACCAATTTCCGAAAGACAAGCAGAAGAGTGCGTCACTTTTTCCACCCTGCGCTATGGAATCTCATTGACAAATTTGCTAACATCCAGCCGTACTTTCGCACCATACTCACCACTTTCGCCCAAAGGACCGTTGCGATGAACGGATACGATCGCCGACAATTTCTGAAATCGACGCTCCTCGGAACCTCAGGCGCGCTCCTCAGCTTACCCGCCATCGCTCAGATCGGATGCGCGAGCGCTCAGGCCAGCACGGCTGAAAAAAAGGCCATTACACGAAAGCTCGGAAAGACTGGAATTGAGCTGCCGATTGTAAGCTTCGGCGTGATGCGCGCCGATAATCCAGCTCTTGTGAAAGCAGCGATCGATGCAGGGATCATTCTCTTCGACACCGCACACGGCTATCAGCGCGGCAAGAACGAGGAGATGCTGGGAGAGGTCCTCAAAGGTCGTTCACGCGATTCATTCGTTCTCGCGACTAAAGTTCAGCCGGAAGAAAGAAATGACAGAACAGGTGAGCTCAAATCCGGATCAACCAGCAAAGCTTTCCTGGATCGATTTGACATCAGCCTCAAGAGACTGAAGCTCGACTTTGTCGACATCCTCTACGTTCATGATGTCCCAACAAGAAGCGCCGCGCTCTTCCCAGCGATGCTGGAAGCTGTCCAGACTGCGAAGAAATCGGGAAAAGCAAAGCACGTCGGACTCTCGACGCACAGAAACGAGCCCGAAGTAATCCAGGCAGCAATCGACAGCGGCGTCTATGAAGTCGTTCTTTCCGCTGTGAACTTCAAACAGGATTATTACCAGGATCTCAGAAAGGTCATCGCCAAGGCAGCGAAGGCGGGGCTCGGCATCGTTGCCATGAAAACGATGGCGGGCGGATTTCACGACAAAGAGCGGAAGCAGCCAATCAACTGCAAGGCTGCGTTGAAGTTCGTGCTGCAAGATGAGAATATCACAACCGCCATTCCGGGGAACACGAATTTTGACCACCTGGCGATAAACGTGAGCGTGAATCACGATCTCATCATGACCGACCAGGAACGTGCAGACTTGAACATAAGCAAATCTATGGGAGGCTTGTATTGTCAGGGATGCGAGCATTGTGTCCCGAACTGCCCCAAGGGCCTGCCGATACCGGATATCATGCGGGCATACATGTATACCTATGGGTACAACCAAACCCAAATGGCCCATTCACTCCTCACAAGTCTGGATTCTGCCCGAAAATCCATGTGCCGGCTGCTCCCATTGCAGCGCAGTGTGCGTCAAGGGATTCAGCATATCCGAGCGAATTGCCGACGTGACACGGCTGGCAAAGGTCCCGACTGAGTTTCTATCCTGAGAGTGTTGAGATGAGAATCCACACGTTCTCTTTGGTGTTCGTTCTTCTGCTCCTGCCCTGTTCCGCGGCAACTGCCTGCGCGCCGGATTCGCTCTTTCCGCAGATCGCCGCATGGAAATTCACGCAGGACGAGACTGTCTACAAGCCAAACAATCTGTGGGACGTAATTGACGGCGCGGCAGACCTCTTCCTCGAGTACAACTTCGTCGACCTCCATATTGGGCGATACCAGCAAGCAGGCGACGTGGAGATCAAGGTTGAATTGTACAGGCACAACTCCGCTGCGGATGCCTTCGGCATCTATGCACAGGAACGATACCCGGACTACCATTTCATCGACCTCGGCGTTCAAGGCTACATCGAAAAAGGATCGCTGAACTTCTTCGGCGGTGTGTATTACGTGAAGATATCGACGATTCAGGAAGGGAAAGAAGTTCAGGACGCGATGTTGATCGTTGGGAAGAAGGTCGAGGAGCATCTGAGACAGGCAAGGTCGTGGCCCGTTATGCTGCGGGCGTTTCCGCCAAAAGGAAAGCAACTGAATTCTGAACAGTATTTCGCCAAGAACTTTCTGGGCTACAGCGTTCTCAACACCGCATACACAGCAAGCTATGAAGATGGCGGCTCATTCAAGGCATTCATCATTCAGCAGGAAACGTCAGAGCTTGCGAGGAAGATGCTCGAAGACTACCTCAAAGCGGCACCGAAGGATGCTGCAACAATAAGAGATGGGGGAAGATTTGAAGTGAAAGACCCACACAACGGACATGTGGATCTGCTGCTGACAAACAACTACGTGGTCGGGCTTCTTGGCTCGGGGATAGAGAAAATCAAGGAGAACTTCTTGGCTGAGGTGGCATCAAACCTATCTACACTCAAATAGGATTCTCAGTCCATCACATCGAGGTTCGTTTCGTGCAGCTCCACGAGTCCTGAAGGGCCATCCAATCCGCTTCAGACCTTCAATTCCGGGACGTCCACCCATCGTCGCTCCGCCCAGCTCTCGAGCGCGAGCTCAGCAAGCTGAATTCCTTTCGCTCCTTCGAGGAATGTCCAGGGGAACGGATCACCTGACACCACGTGCTTCAAAAACAACTCCCACTGCATCTTAAAGGCGTTGTCATACTGTTGAGCGGGCTGCAGCTCATCCCAGCTCTGGTTGTAGTTGACGGGGTCCGCGATATCCGGATTCCAAATGTACTTCGGAGTACCTGAGGCATTCTGAACAAAACACTTGTGAAGTCCCGCAACCGCGGAGCCCTGTGTCCCATCAACCTGAAGGGTGAGAAGATCATCACGCCGTACGCGGACCGCCCACGATGAATTAAGATTGCAGACGAGGCCATTTTCACAAAGAAACGTTGCGTAAGCAGAATCGTCTGATGTGCAACGATATTCCTTGCCCGCCTCGTCAATCCGGCTTTCGATGTGCGTCGCCCCGAGACAGGAAACTGAGGAGATGTGGCCGAAAAGGCTGTCGACGACGTAACGCCAATGACAAAGCATGTCGGTGATGATACCTCCCCCTTCCTCTCTGCGATAGTTCCAAGAAGGTCGCTGGCAAGGTTGATTTCTTCCATCGAAAACCCAATATCCAAACTCCCCGCGAACTGAAAGAATCTTCCCGAAGAAGTTTGAATCGATCAGATGCTTCAACTTCAAGAGTCCTGGCAACCACAACTTGTCCTGAACCACGCCGTTCTTTAGTCGGGCAGAAGCAACGCGCTTGCACAGCTCCATCGCCTCATCCAAACTGGACGTGATCGGCTTTTCACAGTAGATGGCTTTCTTCGCGGCAATCGCTTTGTTCACACCCGCAGCTCGTTGGCTTGTCGTCTGGGCATCGAAATAGATTTGATTGTATGGGTCGGCAAGACAGGCATCCAGGTTCGTTGAATACCGTTTTAGCCCATGCTTCTCCGCGAGCGTCCTCAGCTTCTCCTCGTTTCGACCGACGAGAATCGGGTCTGGCATGATCGTCTCGCCGGATTTCATCTTCACACCACCCTGCTCACGAATTGCGAGAATCGAGCGCTCCAAGTGCTGACGGGTGCCCATTCGCCCGGTCACGCCGTTCATGATGACGCCGACATTGTGAACTCGCTGATTTTCCATGGTGGAACTCCGGTCAAATTCTCATTCAGGGCGTCTTCACTGCACTTTGGGTTTATCTGTGTATTGCGGCCGGGCTCCCGCTGGCAATGCCGGCACATCAACGCCCGCTTTGGGCAACGTTCCTTCAAGCTCTTGTCTCCAGTGTGCAACGTCACCACTCGGCCCGTAGCAATAGATCATGTAGAGGGGCCTGTCGCCGGTGTTCGTGAGCTGGTGAAACACACCTCCTGGAATGTAGACTGCCTGCCCCGCGATCAGTGTCTGACGTTCTTCACCAAGACACATCTCTCCCGATCCATCCACGATGAAGTAGATCTCCTCCTGCTCCTGATTGTGCCACGGCACCTGTCCACCGTTCGACTCGAGTGTCACGTACCCCATACAAAAGGTCTTTGCCTGTATCGGTGAGGCTCCGCCAACGAGATTCTGCGTTGTTCGCCGTGCCGGGTAGATCCGGCCTTCGATTTTGCTGAGGTCCGCTATGATCATAGTACTATCTCCAGGTCTCTTGAAGAACCTCCTCGACATCCTCCTTAGAAGTCAGATACGAATAGGGAAGGGAAAACACTCCCACGGTGATGCACGGGCGGAATGAGACTTAAAACGAAACTACGGTAGAATGGAGAGAAACGCAACTGGATGATGACTTAGATATTCAGCAGATGTCGCGTCAGGCTTGAGGTATGGGGAGACTTTCTGCCGTTACATTCGCTTTCCTTCAAGGTCGACCAACCGCCTCACCCAGTCCATCATTTCCTGAAATTGACTTGGAAGAAGCGATTGCGCGCCATCCGAAAAAGCTTCTTCGGGATTGGGGTGAACCTCCACCATCAGACCATCTGCCCCGACTGCCACTGCGGCTTTTCCCAGGGGAATCACAAGGCTTCGGACGCCCGTTCCGTGGCTGGGATCGACGATGACGGGAAGGTGGCTCATCTCCTTCAATGCTGGGACTGCCGACAGATCGCATGTATTGCGGGTGTATTCTTCAAAAGTCCTGATTCCACGCTCACACAGGATCACCTCATAGTTACCCTGAGAGAGGATGTACTCTGCAGACATGAGAAGTTCCTTCAGAGTGCTCGACATTCCTCGCTTTAGCATGACTGGTCTACGAGCTTTTCCAACCTCCTTCAGCAGGGCGAAATTCTGCATATTGCGAGCGCCAATCTGAAGGATATCGGCATAATCGGCCACCAACGGAACATCGGCCGGCGTGATGACTTCCGTAATCACGTGCAGGCCGGTTTTCTCTCGGGCTTCTGCGAGAAGTTTTAATCCCTCTTCTTCCAATCCCTGGAAGCTGTATGGGGATGTCCTCGGTTTGAACGCACCGCCACGGAGCACCTTCGCTCCTGCTGCCTTCACTTGTTCCGCGGAAAGAAGGATCTGTTCCCTGCTCTCGACCGAACAAGGACCCGCCATGACAACGAAGTGATTGTTTCCAATGATGGTCGGCACACCGCCATTCCGTGCCTCGAGTGTGATTTGTGTACCGAGCATCCTTCCATTCTTTGCCTGCCAGCTTGAATGGTTTGAGAATGGGCACCACATTTTCGACACCGTCAAGCGAATCCAGCGCCTGCAAACGCGATTTGCCGCGTTCGTCCCCCACGCAGGCGATGACCGTCCGTTGTTCGCCAAAGATGGGGTGAACCTGATATCCGAGTTCGCGTACCTTGTCAAAAACGTGTTCAACCTGTCGCTGGCTCGCGCTGGCTTTCATGACGATGATCATCTCAACTCCAAGGTCTCTTCAGCATCTCTCATATCCAGTGGGAGATCCCACAGATGAACTCCGATGATTATCTACGAGATCTCGTTTCTCCATTCTGAATGATCAGACTACTTTTTCACCGCATTCTCGGGCCTCAGCGATCGAACCACTGCTCCTGTCTTCCACATCTCTGAGTTCTTCCACTCATCGAGTTCTTTCTGAAGTCTCGCGCGATAATCCGCCGCGCTGCACGTGTCAAGAACGCGCTTCGTCTCGACCCCCTCGCGTACATCACGGTAGAGCAGCTCGAACAGGGGTTTGGTCGCTGCCTCGAATCTCTGGGACCAATCCAGCGCGCCGCGCTGGGCCGTGGTGCTGCAGGCCCCAAACATCCAATCCATGCCGTGATTGCCGATCAAAGGATAGAGGCTTTGCGTTGCCTCCTCGACCGTTTCGTTGAACGCCTCACTCGGAGAATGTCCCATCGCCCGCAACGTGTCGTATTGGGCTTTCATGAGTCCGGCGATCGCGCCCATAAGCACGCCGCGTTCACCGACAAGATCGCTGTGGACCTCGTTCGCAAAGGTCGTTGAGAACAAGTAGCCGGACCCGATCGCGATGCCGAGAGCGAGCACGCGTTCCTTCGCGCGGCCCGTTGCATCCTGATAGATGGCATAACTTGCATTGATACCGCTTCCCGCGAGATAGTTCGTACGAACTGTCCGGCCGGATCCTTTCGGGGCAACCAGAATTACATCTACATCCGGCGGCGGAATCACCCCGGTTTGTTCTTTGAATACAATGGAGAACCCGTGCGAGAAGAATAGAGCCTTGCCTTTCTTGAGATGCTTTTTGACGATGGGCCACTGTTCCTTCTGTCCCGCATCCGAGAGAAGGTACTGAATCACCGTCGCACGCTGCAGAGCATCTTCGATATTCGAGAAAAGGTTCTTTCCTTCAACCCAGCCATCCCGAACCGCGTCATCCCACCCCTTCCCTCCCTTTCGTTGCCCAATGATTACGGAGATACCATTATCGCGCATGTTCAGCGACTGACCGTGCCCCTGGGGGCCGTAGCCTATAACAGCAACGACCTCGCTGCGCAGTTTTTCTTGTGCGAGTGAAAGAGGAAATTCGTCGCGCGTGACGACCTCTTCCGTTACCCCACCGAAGTTGATCGAAGCCATGGGATTGCCTTCTCCTTGTTATCTATGTATGTGTGTGTCGAAATCGTCGGATTAAGAGTTTTGAGTAGGACATACCATCCATAAGGTTCATCATTTGACCAGATCAATAACGCTCGTTCATAAAGAGATCCGATGAAGAACCGCCTGTGTCATTTCCTCTGTCGAAAGTTCCCCACCGAGGTCGGTCGTTCTCATGCCTGCCGAGATCGCCTGGTCAACGGCGGCTTCGATCGCTACGGCTTCTCTCTCCAGATGAAGCCCGTAACGGAGCAATAATGCTGCACTCAGAATGGATCCGAGGGGGTTTGCGATTCCCTTCCCGGCAATATCAGGAGCCGATCCGTGAATTGGCTCAAAGAGACCTGGTCGGTTATCGCCGAGGGAAGCTGAGGGAAGCATTCCCATAGAGCCGGCAAGCACCGACGCCTCATCGGTGAGGATATCGCCGAACATGTTTTCTGTCACGATGACATCGAAGCTTGCCGGAGAGGTGATCAGGCGCATGGAAGCCGTATCCACCAACGTGTGCTCGATGGCGATATCCGGATTCTTCGCGGCGATTTCATTCGCCGTCTGGCGCCACAAGCGCGAGGTTTCCAGGATATTTGCTTTGTCGACAGACGTCACTTTTTTCTTTCGGGATCTCGACAGGCGGAACGCAAGCTCGATGATTCGCACGATTTCATAGTCTTCATATGCCATCGTGTCGACTGCCCGGACCCTGCCATTCTCAACGAATCGTCCTTTGGGTTGACCAAAGTACAGTCCCCCGGTGAGTTCTCGGACGACGATAAGGTCGACGCCATCAAGCCTCTCTGCTTTCAACGGCGATGAAGCCAACAGAGCCGGATGAGACCGCACCGGTCTCAAATTCGCATAGAGTCCGAGGTCTTTTCGGATTGCGAGCAGTCCTTGTTCAGGTCGCACGGGGGCATTCGGGTCGTCCCACTTCGGACCACCGACCGCTCCAAGGAGCACAGCGTCCGCCGATTTGCAGGCAGCCAACGTCTCATTCGTGAGAGGTACACCATATTCTTCGATTGAGCAGCCCCCAATCGGATGTTCCTTGAAAGAAATCTGGTGCCCGCCTCGTTTAGCAACTGCTTCCAACACACGCGCTGCGGCCGCTGTCACTTCAGGACCAATTCCATCACCAGAAAGTAGTACGATAGTTGCCTTCAATTCTCGATTCCAGCTTTCTTTGAGACGTTCATCCAAGCAGCAAACCGTACTCGACGCTGTCTGCGAGTGCTTGCCAACTCGCTTCTATGATATTCGCGCTCGCGCCAACGGTGCTCCACCGATTCGCGCCATTCTGTGTGTCAATGAGCACACGGGTTACGGCAGCAGTGCCGTTTTCTCCATCAAGGATTCTCACTTTGTAATCTGATAGATGAAACTTGTTCAGAGACGGATAGACAGGTGACAAGGCCTTGCGAATTGCCGCGTCGAGCGCATTGACCGGGCCGCTTCCTTCTGCGACCGTATGGAGAATTTCACCCTTCACCTTGACCTTTACAGAGGCTTCCGCAAACAGTCCCCGCCCCTTCCGATGTTCGACGTTGACGGCAAAATCAATCAACTCGAATGGCGGCTGGTAGTCTTGCTGCTGCCGCTTCAGCAACATTGCCACTGAAGCTTCCGCGGCTTCGAAGGAGAAGCCTTTCGCTTCGAGGGTTTTGATTTCGTTCAGCACTTCCGCGACACCGGATCCTGCCGAGACGTTGAGCCCGAACTCCTCCGCTTTGCTCAGAAGGTTGCCGCGCCCGGAGAGCTCAGAGACCACGACCCGCAGCTGGTTTCCAACGAGCGCCGGATCAATGTGCTGATAAGACTGTTCGTTCCGCCGGATCGCGGCCACGTGAATTCCGCCTTTGTGAGCAAATGCCGACTTCCCGACATATGCGAGATGTTCATCCGGCGAAAGATTGGCCACCTCCGCCACGAAATGAGAAAGTTCCGTCAACTTCTTGAGATGGCCTGCCGGGAGCGAATGCAGTCCCATTTTTAGTTGAAGATTCGCGATGACTGAGACGAGGTTCGCATTGCCGCACCGCTCACCGTATCCATTGATCGTTCCTTGAACGTGCATACATCCCTCTCCGACTGCCGCGAGGGAGTTTGCGACGGCACATTCTGCATCGTTGTGGGTATGGATACCGAGCGGTCCCGGCCCTTCATTCTTGACGGATCGAACAACTGCCGCGACCTCCCAAGGCAACGTTCCTCCGTTGGTATCACAAAGTACGATCATCTCTGCTCCGCCTTCCTTCGCAGCGCGGAGCGTCGCAAGAGCATATTCCTGATCCAGCTTGTAACCATCGAAGAAATGCTCTGCATCGTAGATGATCCTCCGACCGCAAGATGTCAGATATGCAACGCTCTCCTTGATGATGCGAAGGTTCTCCTCCGGTGTCGTTTGCAGCACATCTGAAACGTGAAGCGGAGAAGTCTTGCCGACAAGTGTGCAGACGCTGGTCTGCGCATCAAGTAACGCGCGAAGGTTCGCATCCGTGGAGGGTGCGCCGCCGACACGGCACGTCGATCCGAATGCAGCCACAACGGCGTGCCGCAGAGGAATTTGCCGCACCCGGCGGAAGAACTCAGCATCCTTCGGATTAGAGCCGGGCCAGCCTCCTTCGACGAAATCCACACCGAGCTCGTCAAGTTTCTGCGCGATCGTCAGCTTGTCATCGCATGAAAGCGAGATACCTTCTCTCTGCGTCCCGTCACGCAGCGTCGTATCGTAGATTTGTATTTTCATCCCGCCATCCTTCACTGATCCTCGTGTGATGCCTCATAGGCAGCTATCTGCCTATCAAATCGCAGCAAATAGCCCAGTTCGTCCGTCCCGGCCAGCAGACATGCTTTTGAGAACCCATCGATTGGAAAATCAATGATAGAACCGTCCGGCAAGCGTATTGTCTGAGATTGAAGATCAACAGTCCACTCGCCTGCGGGCATATGAAGAGCCAGGGCGGATAGCTGTTGGTGAACGTCGCCGCTCACAGTGATGGGGAGGAGGCCATTCTTCAGCGCGTTGTTCTTGAATATATCAGCAAACGATGTGCTGATAACCGCCCGGAGCCCGTTGCCGCTCAGGGCCCAAGCGGCGTGTTCTCGCGACGATCCGCATCCGAAATTGTGTCCCGCGAGAAGTATCCCGGCTCCCTGGTACTCAGATCGGTTCAACACGAAATCTGACTTTGGAGAGCCGTCTGCATTGTAGCGCCAATCAGCAAAGAGGTTCGAGCCCAATCCAGATTTGTCGGTTACTTTCAGAAATCGAGCTGGAATGATCTGGTCTGTATCGATATCGTTCACAAGCAGTGGGACGACTCGCGACGAGAATGCGGGGAAATGGTTCATTGCTTTGAGTCGATCAATCAATTGTTGAGTAATGTCCGGACATCAGTGATTCTGCCAGTCACAGCCGCAGCAGCGGCTGTGAGAGGTGACGCCAGAAACGTGCGTCCCCCTTTTCCCTGCCGTCCTTCGAAATTCCGATTACTGGTCGAAATTGCACATTGGCCCGCCTCCAGCTGGTCACCGTTCATCGCGATGCACATAGAACATCCCGGCTCACGCCATTCTGCTCCAGCCTGCTTGAAGATCCTGTCTATACCTTCAGCTTCGGCCAGTCGCTTCACGGCTTGTGAGCCGGGAACAACCAAAACGCGAACGTTTGGAGCAACGTGTCGCCCTTGCATGACCGATGCAGCCTGTCGTAGATCGCTGATGCGTGAATTTGTGCAACTTCCAATGAAGACGACATCCACCGGTTTGCCGACTAACGGCTTCCCCGGTTCAAGGCCCATGTACTTCAGTGACTTTTCCAACGCTAGCTTGTTGGAAGGATCTGCAACATTCCTCGGGTCCGGAACTGACCCTGTTACCGACATTCCCATTCCAGGATTCGTGCCATAAGTTATCATTGGACTCAATTCGCTGGCGTTGATGAATACGCTCGCGTCATAGGAGGCGCCTTCATCCGTCGGGAGCTTGCACCAGCGAGCGACCTGTTTATCCCATTGCTCACCCTTTGGGGCGTACTCTCTGCCGGCGATGTACTCAAAGGTCACGTCATCCGGGGCAAGCATTCCGGCACGCGCACCCCCTTCAATCGACATATTGCAGACCGTCATGCGTTCTTCCATCGAAAGCGATCGGATGGCAGTTCCCGTATATTCGAAGACGTGGCCCGTTCCCCCGCCGACACCAATCTTCGCAAGCAACGCGAGGATAATATCTTTCGCCGTCACTCCTTGACCGAGAGTCCCCTCTACCCGTACTTCGTACGTTTTCGGCCTGTGCTGGAGCAAACATTGAGTTGCCAGAACATGCTCCACCTCGCTTGTTCCAATCCCGAAAGCAAGGGCACCAAAGGCACCGTGGGTGGCAGTATGGCTGTCACCGCAAACAATCGTCATGCCGGGTTGCGTCAAGCCAAGCTCCGGACCAATGACGTGGACAATTCCGCGCTGCGGATCCTTCATCCCATACAAGCGAATGCCAAACTCTCGACAATTTGCCTCCATCTGCCGAATCTGTTTTGCTGCCACTTCGTCGGCCATTGGTATGGAGGGATCGAGCGTCGGGATGCTGTGATCAATCGTCGCACATGATCGATCTGGTCGTCGGACTCTGAGATTGCGCTCGCGGAGTCCCGCAAATGCTTGGGGAGACGTGACTTCATGCAAGAGGTGCAAGTCGATGTAGAGGACAACCGGAGAATCCGGTTCCTGCGCGACCACGTGCTCATTCCAGACTTTTTCAAAAAGGGTTAGAGGTTTCGCCATTGTCGGACAGCTCTCCCGGTACGCTTGTTTCTTCTTCGATCATACAATTTCAAACCGCGACGGCTTGCTCTTTCACACCGTTCCGCTGCGCGTCTCGACGCTTCTTTGCCGCGATTGCCCGATTCAGCGCTTCAAGATACGCTTTCGCACTTCCCGTAATAACATCCGTGCTCACTGCGCGTCCATTCAAAAGAAGACCGTCAAAATCAACACGCACGAACACCTCGCCGATAGCATCGTGACCAAATGTGACAGATTTGATGGAGTACTCCGTCAGCTTGCCGATGACGCCGGTGATTCGCTCAATCGCTTTGTATGCTGCATCGACAGGTCCGTCGCCGGTAGCAGAGTCCACAAATCGTTCATCCCGCAATCGCAATTCGACCGTCGCAGTCGGCCGCAAGTTGGTCCCGCTAAAAACCTGGATACTGTCAAGGTGATAGAAGTCATCAGCAGAGCTTTCGCGATCTTCCACTATCGCGATCAAATCTTCATCGAAAATGTCCTTTTTCTGGTCAGCAATCGTGCAAAACGTCTGATACGCCTGCTCCAGTTCTTCATTGGAGAGATCATACCCAAGCTCGATGTAGCGCTGCTTCAGGGCATGACGACCAGAGTGTTTGCCCAACACCAGCGTGCTGTGCTTGATACCAACAGATTGCGGCGTCATGATCTCGTATGTGAGAGGGCTCTTGAGCATGCCGTCCTGATGGATGCCGGCTTCGTGGGCGAAAGCGTTCGCTCCAACGATGGCCTTGTTACGCTGAACGAGCGTTCCCGTGAGCGTCGTCAAGAGTTTGCTGGACTTGTAGATTTCCTCTGTGTTCACATTGGTGTCGACACCCAGGGTTTCTTTCCTCGTCCGGAGAGCCATGACGACCTCTTCGAGAGCCGCGTTCCCGAGCGCGTTCCCCGATACCATTAACCGTGCACTCAACCTGCCGTGCCCCATTGCGAATCGCCGCGAGAGAATTGGCGACCGCCAATCCGAAATCATTATGGCAGTGTGTGCTGAACGTGACGTTTTGTGCTCCTGGGACACGCTCCCGGACCGTACGAAACATTGCGCCATACTCCTCAGGCAGCGCGTATCCGACCGTGTCGGGCAAGTTGATGATGGTTGCTCCGGCATCGATCGCGGCTTTCACAATTTCGCAGAGGTAGTCAATATTGCTGCGCGAAGCATCCTCACATGAGAATTCCACCTCATTACAGAGCGATTTCGCATATTGAACCGCCCACACGGCATCCTCCAACGCCTGCTGACGTGTCTTCTTCAGTTTGTGGGCAAGATGGATGTCGGATGTCGCGATAAACGCGTGAATGCGCGGCTTCTTCGCATATTGAATTGCTTCCCAGGCCCTGTCGATATCCCGCTTGACGGTCCGACACAATGCTGCGACCGTGCAGTGCTCGATCGTCCGAGCGACAAGATGGACGGCTTCAAAATCTCCCACAGAGGCTATCGGAAATCCTGCCTCGATCACATCGACGCGAAGCTGCTCCAATTGGCGAGCCATCCGGACTTTTTCTTCCAGGTTCAGGCTGCAACCCGGCGATTGCTCGCCATCGCGCAGCGTTGTGTCAAAAACACAGATTCGCTCTTCCATGACGGTTGGATCTCCTTACTGGTAGTGAATAGAGGTTTCTTCTGTCATTCTCAGATGGAGCCGCATTGGTCGATCGTTGTGAGACCGGAGGAAATCACGATTTCGCCTCCACCGATGTCTCAGCAGGCAAGCCCTTGGAAGGCAACGTCATTGCTGGTTGCTTCGGGACAACCTTCCAGAACATAGACTGATACTCCGCCCAGTTCATGAGCACCTTTTGAGCGCGTTCGCTGTTGGTGGCTTCAACGTGCCGGTAGATCATTGCCTGAAGCATTCGTTCGTCTTCGGCATCGTCGAGACGATGAAATCGGACAAGCTCAGCGTTACAGCGCCGGTGGAAATCTCCGAGGAAATCGAGAACGTACGCTCTCCCACCCGTCATCCCTGCGCCAAAATTCCTCCCGACTGTTCCGAGCACGACAACCGTGCCGTTGGTCATGTATTCACAAGCGTGATCGCCCACGCCTTCGACCACGGCCAGCGCACCGCTGTTCCGGACGCCAAACCGCTCTCCCGCACGTCCGCATGCGAAAAGAGAGCCTCCCGTTGCCCCGTAGAGGACGGTGTTTCCCATGACGACATCATAGGTCGTGTTTAGCCGATGGCGCGGTGGCGTCACGACGATTTCGCCTCCACACAATCCCTTGCCGACATAGTCATTGGCCTCGCCCGTGAGCACAAGCTTGATTCCTTGAACGAGAAACGCACCGAAGCTCTGTCCCGCACTCCCATTGAATCGGAGCTCAATCGTGTTGGGAGGCAATCCTCGGTCACCATAAAGATAGGCTACTTCACCCGAGAGCTTCGTTCCAATGGAGCGATGAGTGTTGCGTATTCTGTAGCCGCGGACCAGAGGGGTCTTATCCCGGAGCGCATCCTTCACATCTTGAAGGATGGTGTCGTCCAGAGGTTTGTCCGGCTTGTCGTTCCGGTACCAAACACGGAAGCGTTGGTCTCTCTCATAGTCTCGTCTGGCGAGAACCTTGCTCAGATCCACCATGTTGGCTTTCGGGTGATCCGTCACTGTGAGCTGTCTCAGCAGATCAGTTCTGCCAATAATCTCGTTCAGTGAACGAAATCCCAGCTCAGCAAGAATATTCCGCACATCACCAGCGACAGAATCCAGGTAGCGGATCAGCATTTCAGGACGTCCTTCGATGCGCGCACGGAGTGTTTCGTCCTGCGTCGCAATCCCGACCGGACACGTATTGAGATGACACTGCCGTACATAGCGGCAGCCGAGAGCAATGAGAGCCGCGGTGCCGAAATTATATTCTTCTGCCCCGAGCATCGCGGCCACAACGATGTCACGGCCGGTCTTCAATCCACCATCCACGCGCAGCGTTACGCGCTCGCGGAGTCCGTTCATCACCAATACCTGCTGCGCTTCGGCAATGCCCAGCTCCCACGGAGCACCGACATTCTTGATAGAGCTCAACGGCGAAGCGCCTGTGCCCCCGTCATATCCGCTTACAAGGATGACATCTGCGTACGCCTTGGCGACTCCTGCCGCTATGGTCCCGACCCCTGCCTCGGACACGAGCTTGACGCACACACGCGCGCGCGGATTTGCCTGCTTCAGATCGTAAATGAGCTGTGCCAGGTCTTCGATACTGTAGATATCGTGATGCGGTGGAGGCGAAATCAAGGCGACACCGGGCACGGCCCTCCTCAATCGCGCGATCAGCGGAGACACCTTGTTGCCCGGGATCTGCCCCCCTTCACCGGGTTTCGAACCCTGCGCCATCTTGATCTCAAGCTCTTTTGCGCTCGCAAGGTACTCTGCAGTCACACCAAACCGCGCGGAGGCGACTTGCTTGATGGCGCTATTAGCCCAATCACCGTTCGGAAGAACGCGGTACCGTCTCGGGTCCTCTCCTCCTTCCCCACTATTGCTTTTCCCGCCTATGCGGTTCATCGCAATAGCAATGGTCTCGTGGATTTCAGGTGAAAGCGACCCCAGGGACATTGCTGCTGTGGTGAATCGCTTGCGGATTTCTTCTATTGGTTCCACCTCTTCCAGCGGGATGGGAGAATTCAGTTTCTTGAATTCAAGCAGATCCTTAATTCCGATCGGGCCCGTTTCACCAATAGCTTTCTTGAGGTGCTCGTAGTCTTCTTGTGCGCCGCTGAGGCGGAGCTTCTGCATAGCCCGAAGCGCATCGGGTGACCATGCACGCCGTTCTCCGTTCTTACGGAAACGAAACATCCCTTCATCGCGCAAATCAGGAGGATTTGACTGGAACGCACGAGCATGACGATCGAGCGCTTCACGCACGAGTTCCCGCAATCCGAGACCCCCAATACGCGTTGGCGTGCCCGTGAAATGTCGGTCGATTACATCCTCGGCGATACCGATTGCCTCGAAGATCTGTGCGCCACGATAGGAGCCGAGCAGCGAGATCCCCATTTTCGACATCACTTTGAGGATTCCGTCTTCAATCGCAATGCGGAAGTTCACGCACGCGTGGTCAAATGCGAGACCGGAGTCCGCACCCGCTAAAACCAACGTGCGAATCGTTTCAAATGCAAGATACGGGTTGACCGCGTTAGCGCCATAGCCAATGAGCGTGGCGAATTGATGAACGTCGCGCGGTTCACCGGTCTCCGCGACAACGCTCAACTTGAGCCGCTTGTTTTGACGTAAGAGATGATTGTGCACTGCGCCCACAGCGAGCAATATCGGGATGGGAGCGTGATCATTGTTCACACCTCGGTCACTCAGGATGACGAGAAACTTCCCCTCATCCGCAGCTCGTTCAGCGGCCCGGCACAATTCGTCGAGCGCCCGACGCATTCCGTCTTCTCCCTCAGAGGCTTCAAAGAGCAGGCTCAATGTTACACTCTGGAATTCCGGGGCCTCCAGCGATCGCAAACGATGTAACTCCGTATTGAATAGAATGGGACTCTGGAGTTCTACTAGCATTGCGTGCTGAGCCGTTTCCCCTAACCAGTTGTGCCGGGCACCAAGCTTGCTGGTCAAGGACATCACCAATCGCTCCCGAATTGGATCGATCGGAGGATTGGTGACCTGCGCGAACTGCTGCCGGAAGTACGATGGGAGCAACTTGGGCATCTTTGAAAGGATCGCGAGCGGGGCATCATCGCCCATTGAACCGATCGGCTCTCTTGCACCCTCCATCATTGGTCTGAAAAGTGTGGGAAGCTCCTCAGCGCTGTAGCCGAAGCATAGTTGGTATCGTACTAGCTCATCCCCCTCCAGCGGAATGTCAGCTTGATGACAAACCTCCGGCAGGGCAGGCAATTTCTTGATGTTTTGGACCCACTGACAGTATGACTTCTGCGCGGCGACTTCGTTCTTGATTTCCAGATCCTTGAGTAGAATCCCCCGCGCGGTATCGACAGCAATCATTTGCCCGGGACCGAGGCGGCCCTTTTCTGCCACCAGAGCATCGTCGATTTCGAGGGCCCCAACCTCAGAGCCGAGAACAATAAGTCCTGTTGATGTAACCTTGTATCGAGCCGGCCGCAGGCCGTTGCGGTCGAGGGTTGCGGCGACCGTTACGCCATCACTGAAGATCAACGCTGCGGGACCATCCCACGGCTCGCTGAAGCACTCGTTGTATTCATAAAAATCCTTAACCTGCTGATTGATATCATCGCGGGCCCGCCAGGCTTCCGGTACGAGCATCATCATTGCGTGGAGGACATCCCTCCCAGACAGCGTCAGCGCTTCGAGGGCATTGTCGAGATTCCCGGAATCGCTGCTACCCGGCTGGATAATGGGTTTCAGAAACTTGATATTCTCGCCCCAGTAATCCGACGAGATCTCCGCCTCGCGCGCCGTTGTCCAATTACGATTCCCCTGGATAGTATTGATCTCGCCATTGTGCGCGAGCATGCGGAAAGGCTGAGCCAGCTTCCAAGTCGGAAACGTATTCGTACTATACCGCTGGTGGTAGATAGCAAAGGCGGATTGGAACGACGGATGCTGGAGGTCGGGGTAGAATCGATCCAACGCCGTTGCTATCATCAATCCCTTGTAGACGATTGTTCGACTGGAGAATGAACAGACATAGAAATCCTCGATCTCCGTCTTCAGGAGATGTTTCTCAATCTCTTTCCGCACAAGATACAGTTGCCTCTCGAACTCCGTTGAACCGATATGACGAGGCTTTTTCACCAGGACTTGCTGGATGCGCGGCACCGTCAACACAGCGCTATCTCCAATGACAGCCGTATCAAGAGGAACCTTTCGCCATCCGAGCAATCCCATGCCATGGTGAGACACAGCGTGTTCTACCAAAGCTTTGCACAAGGCATAGGAATCATCATTGGTTGGCATGAAGAGCATCCCAACACCCAAATCATCCTCTGACTCGAGCCTCGAAGCCAGGCCTGACACCTCGTCGCCAAAGAACCGCACCGGCAGCTGGGTCAGGATCCCGGCACCATCGCCGGTCTGCGTGTCTGCCGCGACAGCTCCCCGATGCGTGAGATTACAGACTGCACGGATTGCCTGCCGGACGATATCGTGGCTTTTCTCGCCGGAGATCTTCGCCACGAAGCCCGTGCCACAGGCATCGTGCTCGAACCTCGGGTCATAGAGAGGATAGGAATTCACTATTTGTCCAATGTGTGCCAAGGAAGGACCCTGTTAGACTTGACCCTGGAATTCTCGTTTCAGCGCGACGCGCCCCGTTCGCGCCAGCTCCTTTATTCCGAACGGCTTGAGCATCTTGATGATGGCATCGACCTTCTGCTGGCCCCCTGTCGATTCCAGCGTCAACGATTTCGGACTGATGTCGACAACTTTCGCACGAAAGATTTCCGCGATTTGGATGATTTCCGCACGAGTGCTCTGCGTGGACTGCACCTTCACAAGGACAAGTTCCCGTTCGACAAAACTGTCAAACGTCAGATCGACTACTTTGATCGTGTCGATCAGCTTGTTCAGTTGTTTGGTGATCTGTTCGATGATCTGATCATCTCCACGGGTGACAATGGTCATGCGAGAGATGTCTTCTTCTTCCGTCGGTCCAACGGAAAGACTATCAATGTTGTAGCCTTTCGCGGCGAACATCCCCGCCACACGATTGAAGGCCCCAAATCTGTTCTCCACCAGAACCGAGATGGTGTGCCATTTCAGATGCTCACCATTATTGGGTTGACCGTTACCTTTGTTCGTCTGCTGTGTCTGTGTCATGGTCGATTGTCTACGGTAGTGTGAATATGTTGACCCTTGAGCAGCGTCATCATCGTTTCCTCGGGCGCCCCATCGGAGGGTTTCATGACTGGATCAGGAAAATCAATAATTTCGTTGACCGTTTGACCTCCGGGGATCATGGGATACACGTTGTCCTCTTTCTCAACTACAAATTCCACGAGAACAGGGCCGTCCTTGTGCTCGAGCGCTTTCCGGATGACGTTTTCGACTTCCGATGTGTGTTGCGCTCGATATCCGGGGCATCCATATGCTTCCGCCAGCTTCACGAAATTGGGATTTGCCAGGCCGACGTGAGAATAGCGACGACGCCAGAACAGTTCCTGCCACTGTCGCACCATCCCCAGAAAACCGTTGTTGATAACGAAGATCTTCATCGGGAGTTTGTGCTCGACGATCGTCGCCATCTCCTGGCTGTTCATCTGGAAACCCCCGTCGCCGCTAATGGAAATCACCGGCAGGTCGCTGCGTCCAAAACTGGCACCCATCGCAGCCGGAAGAGAGAAACCCATCGTGCCAAGCCCGCCGGACGTGATGTGCGACCGCGGATGAATCCAGTTGAAGAATTGCGCCGTCCACATTTGGTGCTGTCCGACATCGGTCACGACGATTGCATTTCCCCCGGTGATTTCTCCCAGCTTCTGGATCACATATTGAGCGCGGATCGCATCGCCGCTCCTGTACCGCAGCGGATGTTCCTGTTTCCATTGATCGATGGTAGCCAACCAGTCTTTCGTGTGCAGCGGATGAATGAACTCCATGAGCTTCTTCAAGACGGTCTGCACGTCGCCGACAATGGGGACATCGACCGGAACGTTCTTGCTGATCGCAGACGGATCGATATCGATATGGATCTTCCTGGCCTCGGCGGCGAATGCCTCCACTTTTCCGGTGACCCGATCATCGAAACGAGCACCGACCGCGATCAGCACGTCACAGTATTGAACAGCGACATTGGAGTACCAGGTGCCGTGCATCCCGAGCATTCCCATCGCAAGAGGATCGTTTTCTGGATACGCCCCGAGTCCGTGCAACGTCGTGGTCACAGGACACTGGAGGGTTTGCGCGAACCTTCGGAGTTCGTGCGTCGCATTGGACTGTATCACCCCTCCGCCGACATACAGTACCGGACGCTTCGCGTCATTGATGACTTCCGCCGCTTTTCTGATTTGCTTGATATTTCCATCAACCACCGGCTTGTAACTTCTGATATCAACGGTCTCCGGATATTCGAATATCCCTTTGTGAGCCATGACGTCTTTTGGAAGATCCACAAGCACAGGGCCAGGTCTACCAGTCGTGGCCAGGTAGAATGCTTCTTTGACCGTCCCGGCAAGTTCCTTCACATCCCGAACGAGGTAGTTGTGCTTCGTAATGGGACGAGTAATGCCGACGATGTCGGCCTCCTGAAATGCATCATTTCCGATGAGCTTCAGAGCAACCTGGCCGGTGAACACGACGATCGGAATGGAGTCCATGTAACGCGTCAGCGATCCCGGTCACGGTGTTCGTCGCACCGGGGCCGGAAGTCACAAGCACCACACCAGGTTTCCCGGTCGCCTTGGCATATCCTTCTGCGGCATGCGTTGCACCTTGTTCGTGCCGCACGAGGACATGTTTGATGTCCGAAAGGTCAACGAGGGCATCGTAAATGCCAATCGTAGCCCCGCCGGGATAGCCAAATACAACCTCCACACCTTCCGCAACGAGAGAGCACACAAAAATCTCCGCACCGGTCATCATCCTGCCGCTCTGTTTCTGAATCACCGCCGCCTTGTGTGCCGACATAATGGTTCCTTCGTTTGTCTGAGATCAATGATGTCCTTTTCTGATCTCATTGAAGCGTCCCGCTGTGATCGTGACAGCGGGACGATCAAATCCGCATGTTTTGCGGACATTTCCATCAATGAGATTTCTGATTTCCAAGATGCAGATCTGTCACTGCGCCAAGGCTGCTGCTGGAGACAAGCCTGGCATACTTGGCCAGAACTCCTCTCGAGTATTTTGGTTCCTGCGGACGCCACCCCGCTCTGCGCTGCGCCAATTCCTTGTCAGAGATATTAAGCTCAAGCAATCGCCGCTCGGCATCGATCGTGATGCTGTCACCTTCATGCACAAGTGCGATGGTTCCACCGACCGCTGCTTCCGGAGCCACATGGCCGACGACCATTCCGTAGGTGCCTCCGGAAAAGCGCCCATCAGTGATCAAGCCAACCGCATCACCCAAGCCGGCACCGATGATTGCAGATGTCGGCGCAAGCATTTCACGCATGCCCGGTCCGCCCTTCGGTCCTTCGAATCGAATCACGAGAACATCCCCGCCGATGATCTTGCCCGCCAGAATCGCCTGCAGACAATCCTCTTCAGAATCGAAAACACGGGCAGGTCCGGTTATCTTCGGGTTCTTCACGCCTGTGATCTTCGCGACCGCCCCTTCCATGGCGAGGTTTCCCTTCAGGATGGCAAGGTGACCTTGTGCATACAGGGGCTTGCTCCACGGGCGAATAACCTCCTGATCGGCACGCGGCTCTGCGGGAATCGCCTTGAGCGCGTCTTCAACGGTCTGACCCGTGATCGTCCGTGCGTCGCCATGCAGAACCCCGTGCGCGAGAAGAATCTTCATCACCTGAGGAATGCCTCCAGCTCTGTGCAGATCCGTTGTGACGAATCTCCCGGAGGGCTTCAGGTCGCAGAGCACTGGAACGCGGCCACGGATTGCTTCGAAGTCATCAATCGATAACGGGACTTCCGCAGCGTGTGCGATAGCGAGCAGATGGAGCACGGCATTGGTCGAACCGCCGATGGCCATGACCACAGCGATTGCATTGTCAAAGGCTTTGCGGGTCAGTAGCTGTCGGGGGAGAATCTGTTGCTCGACGGCGTGGGCAAGAACTTCGCGCGGACTTCGCCGTGCTCTGCATTTTTTCGGCATCTTCCGCCGCCATCGTGGAGGAGTACATCAGACTCATGCCCATCGCTTCTATGGCAGAGGACATGGTGTTGGCCGTGAACATCCCTCCGCAGGAACCAGCACCTGGACAGGCGTGACACTCAATCTCGCGCACTTCCTCCTCTGTTATTTTCTTGGCGCTATATTGTCCAACAGCTTCGAAGGCGCTGACAACAGTCAAATCCTTGCCGTGGAGATGGCCCGGCTTGATCGTTCCGCCGTAAACGAAGATCGATGGAATATTCATGCGGGCGATCGCAATCATCGCACCGGGCATGTTCTTGTCACATCCGCCGATCGCGACAAGTCCATCCATAGCTTGTGCATTGCAGACAGTCTCGATGGAATCGGCGATGACTTCTCGCGAGACGAGTGAGTACTTCATGCCTTCCGTTCCCATCGAAATGCCATCGCTGACCGTGATGGTGCCGAACACTTGCGGCATCGTATTTGCGGCGCGTAGATGCTTCCATCGCCTTGGTCGCGAGATCGTTCAGTCCGACATTGCACGGGGTCAGATTGCTGTAGCAGTTGGCGACACCAATGATAGGCTTCGCGAAATCCCCATCGCCAAATCCAACGGCGCGAAGCATCGCGCGGTTAGGAGTTCGTTCCACACCTTTCTTGATCAGATCACTTCGCATAGTCCACCTTTCTCAGAAACGAAAACTCTCGTTCGCCAGAGGTGAACCTGCTTTACCGTGATTGTGTTACAGGGAATCTTGAGTTTGGTATGCTCGGTTAACCTCTGGCGTCTCCTAGGCAATAATCAACAGCCCGAGAAACAGGAGGTTAACGAGAATAATAAGGAGGAGGCCAAGCAGGGAAATGCCAGATACCAGTCCGAACACACCGGAGCCGGTGTTGAGCGAGGAGCTGGTTGCGATATGGAGGTTATTCCCCACTTGACTTTGGTAAAGTGCTACCATCTTCAATATAACATTTCCCTTCGACTTGTCAAGAGCCAAATCGAACTTTTTTCATCTTTTTTTGATCTGAAGCGAAAAAGCGTCGGAAAGCAAGTGAAAAATACGGCATACACCGCAGTTGAAGGGAATTCCGTAGCGCTTGAACGTTGTTGAGACGTTGCATGCCCAAACGTGTCGGTACAATAGAGTCAGATCATAACACAATTTTTCCCGAACAATCTCTTGACAAGACGTCCTGGGCATTGTATATTGATTCAGTATCCATTTTCGAGGATTTGCATTCAGTACACAAGTTTTGGAGGATATCGCTCTAAGACAAACGAGTTGACATACACCTCTTATTGAGAAAGGCTGAGGGAACAGGCCCGTTGAAGCCTTAGCAACCGGTCCCGCTGCGTGCGAGATGCTGGTGCTACATCCTGCCCCCGACGAGGAATCGGACGAGGGAAAGATAAGAGAAGATGCTCTTACGAAGCCTCTTCAGGTTATCATTTCCCGAAGAGGCTTTTTCGTTTTCTGAACACGAATTTGACCATCAAACAACAACCAATCAAAAACTACGAGGAGCACCTGATGTCCAATTCACCATCATCCACGTACCGTTTCGAGACCCTTCAACTCCACGCGGGTCAAAAGAAAGATCCTGCCACGAATGCGCGCGCGGTGCCAATCTACCAGACCACGTCGTACATGTTCGACAGCAGCGAGCACGCGGCGCGACTCTTCAACCTGGAGGAATTCGGGAACATCTACAGCCGGATCATGAATCCCACTGTTGGTGTGTTCGAGGAGCGCATGGCAGCGCTCGAAGGCGGAGCCGGTGCACTGGCCACATCATCCGGCCACGCGGCACAGGCAATTGCATTGACCACGATCGTGCAGTCTGGTGAGAACATCGTTTCTTCGAGCAATCTGTACGGCGGGACGTACAATCAGTTCAAGGTGACGTTCAAACGCCTCGGCATCGACGTTCGTTTTACGGCGAGCAACGATCCGGCTGATTTCAAGAAGCTGATCGATGGCAAAACCAAAGCGCTGTACGTGGAGACCATCGGCAATCCGCGTCTGGACATTCCGGATACTCAAGGCCCTGGCAGACCTCGCTCACTCCAACGGACTTCCGCTGGTCGTTGACAACACGTTCGGGATGGGCGGATACGTGTGCCGGCCCATCGACCACGGAGCCGATATCGTCGTCCACTCTGCGACAAAATGGATTGGTGGACACGGAACTTCCATCGGTGGTGTCATTATCGATTCTGGGAAATTCCAGTGGGATAGCGGGCGTTTTCCCATTTTTACTGAACCGAGCCCCGGCTACCACGGGTTGAACTTCTGGGAGGCGTTCGGCAGCAAGAGTCCGTTCGGCAACATCGCCTTCATCATTCGAGCCCGGGTGGAACAGCTACGAGATATCGGCGCATCATTGTCTCCCTTCAACGCATTCCTGTTTTTGCAGGGACTGGAGACCCTCTCTCTGCGGGCCGAGCGTCATTGCCAGAACTCTCTCGCCTTCGCCCGCTGGCTGAAGCAATCCCCTTCCGTGACCTGGGTGTGGTACCCGGGTCTCGACGAACACCCTTCCTCTTCCAACGCGCGGAAATACCTGAGACAGGGACTTTTCGGGGGCATTGTAACATTTGGCATCAAAGGTGGATTGACAGAGGGGAGGAGACTGATCAACGAGCTGAAACTCACCAGTCACCTTGCGAACGTGGGCGACGCAAAAACGCTCATCATTCATCCCGCGTCCACAACACACCAGCAACTTTCTGAAAGCGAGCAACGAGCTGCCGGCGTCACGCCGGAGATGGTCCGTGTCTCGGTGGGGATTGAGCACATTGAAGATATCATCGCTGATTTTGACCAGGCATTTCAAGCTATTGGTTGAGCATCGCCTTCGTAGAATATTCAGGAGAAATCATGAAAGTACTGAAGTTCGGTGGTACATCTGTTGGTAGTGCGGAGCACATACGGTCCGTTATCGACATCATCAATGAGTCGAAGAAGAGACATCAGAACATCGCAGTCGTCGCCTCCGCGATGCAGGACGTCACAAACCAGCTTGTTGAGGCCGGCAGATGTGCGTTCCGCGGTGACCGCAGTTATGAGGACCTTCTGGCGCGACTGGAAGAATGTCACAGGTCCGTCGCAAACGAGTTGCTGGGAGAGCAGCCCGAGTCGCTTGCTCACCAATTTATTGCACGGGCCTTTGCGGAGCTCTGGGAGTTTGTGCACGGCATCTGGATCCTCGGCGAGATCACGAACCGGACGCTCGATTACGTGATGAGCTACGGCGAACAGCTCTCATGCACCATTATTGCAGAAGCACTTCGTCGCTCGGATATTCCAGCTGACTATGTTGACAGCCGGACGCTGATCTACACCGACCTGAGTTACGGATCTGCTCAGGTCAATTTCGACCTCACCAACTGGAATATCCTCAACCATTTCAAGAATCGGGCCGGCATTCAGGTGATTACCGGCTTCATCGCCCGCGGCCCGGAGAATGAGACCACGACGCTTGGCCGAGGAGGTTCAGACTACACAGCATCCATTCTCGGCGCGGCGCTTGATGCCGATGAGATCGAAATTTGGACCGACGTCGATGGCGTTATGACAGCGGACCCGCGCAGGGTGCCCGACGCCTTATCGCTCGACGCGTTGACCTTTGAAGAAGCGATGGAGCTCTCGCACTTTGGCGCGAAGGTCATCCATCCGCCGGCAATGATGCCCGCGCTTCAGAAACGCATTCCGATTCGGATCAGGAACACATTCCATCCTGCGTTCAGCGGCACACTCATTTCTGAAAAGACTGCCGAAGTCCATGACTCTCCGGTCAAAGGCATCGCGTGCATCGAACATATGAGTCTCTTGAAAGTCACCGGAGAAGGGATTCTGCGCACCGTCGGCATCGCTTCACGGATTTTCGCAGCCCTGGCGCGGAAAGAGATCGAGGTGAACCTGATCACCCAGTCCTCCTCCGAGCACAGCATTTGCCTGGCCGTTGCATCTGAACACATCCGGACGGCAAGAGAAGTCATCGAGCTGGAATTCCGCGTCGAGCTTCATCATGGACAAATCTCGGCGATGACCGTCGAGAACAACTGCTCCATTGTTGCTGTAGTTGGCGAACGCGTTCAGAATATCCCAGGCGTCACGAGCAAGATCTTCGAGGCACTTGGTCGAAACGGCATCACACCCCGAGCCATTGCCCACGGCTCCTCAGAACGCAACCTGACGCTCGTCCTGCGGCAAGAAGATCTGCAGAAAGCGATGAATGCGCTTCACGATCATTTGTTCCTTTCGCCACAGAGAACTCTCAATTTGTTTCTCCTCGGCCCCGGGCTTGTCGGAAGCGCGCTGCTTGGGCTTCTGAAGGATCAGGCCGAGTTTGCACGCACGGCGCTACGAACACGTTTCAAAGTCGTCGGGATCGCCAACAGTCGCAAGATGCTTTTCAACGAGCACGGAATCGATCTCTGCAACTGGCGCGCACTGCTCTCTTCCAGTGCCGAGACGACGAACCTTCCTGCGTTCACCAAAAAGGTGCGGCAATTCAACGCTGCCAACTCCATCGTCATTGACTGCACAGGTCGGGAAGATGCCATCCAAGAATACCTTCCCCTCCTTAGCTCGAGCGTCTCGATTATCACTTCCAGCAAGGTTGCCAACACGCTTTCTCAAGGTTTCTATCGCCAACTTCGATCCGCGGCCTCGCAGCACGGGGCAGAGTTCCGGTACAGCACCAATGTTGGTGCGGCATTGCCGATCATCGATTCCATCAAGAGCATTATCCAAAACGGGGACTCCATCGAGCGCATCGAAGCAGTGCTTTCGGGGACTCTGAGTTTCATCTTCAACACGCTCAATGCTGGCAAGCCTTTCAGCGTTGCGGTGCGCGAGGCCCAGGCGCGCGGCTACACAGAGCCCGACCCTCGCATCGATCTTGCTGGAACCGACGTCGCGCGAAAACTGCTTATCCTCGTTCGCGAGGCTGGATTCAAGATGGAGATCGGCGATATCGTGATGGACCCGTGGCTGCCTCAGAGTATTCTCGCAGGCCCAGACTTTTCAGCGGCGCTTGCTGAGGTTGACAATCATCTGGAAGCACGAAAGACCGCTGCACAAAAACATGGCCGTTCGTTGATGTTCATCGCGAGGTTCGAAGACCATGTCGCTCGTGTAGGCGTGGAAGAAGTTGAGCCTGACCATCCCTTCTATCACCTCTCCGGTAATGACAACATCGTCTCGCTGACCACGCGCAGCCTGTACCGGCAACCACTGGTCGTCCGTGGCGGCGGTGCCGGCGCAAAGCTGACAGCGTCGGGGCTGTTCAATGACATCGTACACATTTCGCATTCCATGAACTAGGAGCAGATCGAATGAGCGTCGTACTTCCAAACGAACATCGACACCGTGGTGAGCTCGAGCAACGCGGCGTACTATGTATTTCTGAACAGGAAGCCAATCGGGCCGACATCAGGCCGCTCCGCGTAGGTATTCTTAACATCATGCCGAAAGGAGAAACTTACGAGCCTTATCTCCTTTATCCGCTCAGCCGGACGATCATTCAGATCGAGCCTGTGTGGATTCGGCTGCACTCGCATGCATACAAGAGCACTGACCTGGATCATCTTGATCTCTACTACGACTACTTCGAAAAAGCCATTGCCAAAGGGCCGCTGGATGGACTCCTTGTCACAGGCGCACCGGTGGAGGAAATCGAGTACGAGCAGGTAAGTTATTGGGACGAAATCACGACCATTCTGACCTTCGCGCGGCAGAACATCACATCTACATTCGGCATTTGTTGGGGTGGACTTGCGCTGGCAAAGATGGTCGGCATCGAAAAGGAAATGTACCGCCAGAAGCTCTTTGGCGTATTCGAGACCCGCAACCTCGACCGTTCTCACCCCATCACGGGAGAGTTGGACGACGTCTTCTGGTGCGTGCAGAGCCGCCACTCAGGGATTTCTGACCGCACATTAGAAACTGAACGCAACAGGGGAACAGTCAATCTCCTCGCACACTCCGACAACGGAGGCTACACCATTTTCGAAAGCGCCGATCGCCGATTCCTGATGCACCTTGGACATCCGGAATACAGGGCACATCGTCTGGTCGAAGAATATCGGAGAGATGTCGCACTGGGAAGAAAGGATGTGCCATTGCCTGCGAATCTTGATATTGAGAATCCAATCAACAGGTGGCGAAGTCACGGCTTGGAATTCTTCGCCCAATGGGTCCGGTTCATCTACGAGCCAACAAGCCGAGAAAGATAGCAGATCGTCGACCTTTGAATCGCCGTTTGCTTCTCTCCTGCACTTGAGCTAATATGTGCACGGAGTTTTCATGCCGTGGAGGCTGGCGATCCATCAAGCCCCTTCATTGTGCCGCTCGCAACCGTGCGCCAAGCACCCCACCGACAGAAAGAACATTGAACCCTGGAGAGAGTATGAAAATACAATCTCTGTCTCTACTGCTCTTTGGCCTCTCATTTCTTCCACTACCTGCTGCAGCACAAGCGACAATCTACCTCCCGTCAGACGGGACTATGAAAACCAGGCTGGCAGCTCAGGAGATCAGGAGATACTTCTATCTGAGAACTGGTCTTATGGCTCAGATCAAAGAATGGCGAGAAACAACCAAGCCATCTGAGATCACCTTTTTCCTCTGCATTGGGTCCACAAACTTGCCTGATGTCCCGGGAAGAGACTCGCTGATCAGAAAGACTGGGACGCTCGAGAAGGAAGCGTACTTCATATCAAGCATCTCCAATCAAGGCACGAAACTCCATCTGGTCGTTGGAGGCGATGACGCAGGCTTGCTCTACGGAGCGTACGCCCTTGCAGAACGAATGGGCGTCCGATTCTACTTGCACGGGGACGTTGTGCCGGATGGCACGATGAAACCGGAGGCTTTTGCCGTAGCAGAAAAAACCGGAAGGCCGTTGTTTCCCATCAGAGGCATCCAGCCATTTCATGATTTTCCGGAAGGGCCAGACTGGTGGACCGAGGACGACTATAAGGCCGTATTCTCACAGCTCCTCAAACTGAAGATGAATTTCTTCGGGCTTCATACCTACCCAGAGGGGGGCGTCGGCCCCGAGCCGCTCGTTTGGATAGGTTTGAGAGAGGACATCAATCCGGACGGCAGTGTAAAAACAGCATACCCCGCGAGACACTTCACCAACGCAAATGGGACATGGGGATTTGTCAGACGCCTCACTTCTGCATATTCAAACAAGATGGGGGATCTGTTCAAGAACGACTTCTACGGCACAACGTATATGGAGGGAATTGATGCTTGGCCAGTTAACGACCAACAAGCGACCAGACTGTTTAATCGAACAGCGCATTTTTTCCGCGATGTGTTTGGCTATGCGAGGGACTTGGGCATCCGAACCTGTGTGGGTACAGAAACACCCCTTATCATCCCGAACAAGGTGAAGCAGACTTTGGCCGCGAAAGGCTTTAGGCCCGATGACTCTGCTACGACACAGCGTCTCTATGAAGGGATGTTCGAATGGGTGAAGAAAAACTATCCGATCGACTATTATTGGTTTTGGACTCCTGAAGATTGGACGTGGAGAGAAAATACTCGGGAAGAGCTTCAGAAAACACGAACTGATTTGGAGGCTGCCCTGCGAGCGGCTCGAGGAGTGAATGCTCCATTTACGCTTTCGACATGCGGATGGGTACTCGGACCCATCAACAATCGATCATACTTCGATCAGTTCCTGCCGAAGAGTTGGCCGATGAGCTGCATCAATCGCTATGTCGGATTCGAACCCATCGAAGCGGATTTCGCAAGAACCAAAGGCCGCCCAACATGGGCAATCCCGTGGCTAGAAGATGACCCCGCCCTTCAGCTTCCGCAGCTCTGGGCAGGCCGTATGCGTCGCGATGCTGTCGACGCTGCGGCGTACGGCTGTACGGGTTTGATCGGGATCCATTGGCGCACCCGGATCCTTGGCCCGAATCTTTCAGCGTTGGCCTCTGCTGCGTGGGAACAGCCATGGAACCCCAGCCTGGGTACCTCTGCTTCCCATGACGACGCCATGAAGAGAAAAGCGACGATGAATTTGGATTACCCGGTCGATGACTTCTATCTTGACTGGGCCAGGAGCAATTTCGGCGTGCGATCGGCAGTCACGATTGCACGGATATTTGCAGAACTCGATGGTGGACCTCAATTTGTGCCGAACGCAGAATACAGAACGCACCTGCCGCGTCCTGCGAACTGGAAAGATGGACCCGGCGGCATCGCCCCGGACTCGGTTGATTGGGAGCACCGCACAGGCGACTACAGATTCATAGAGGAGCTTGATAAGGTGAGGACGGACATCGAGGGGGAAAGCAACCTGGAACGATTCGACTATTGGCTCAACACCTTCAAGTACCTGAGAGCAGTCGGAAGGTTCGCGTGCTCTGAAGGCGAACTGAGGCGACTGCTCGCCGGAGTCGAGAAAGAACCAAAGGATGGCAGGTCAAGATACTGGGATCAGGTCCTTTCGATACGAAAGAGGCAAATCGGCGTGTTAGAAGAAGTCTACACCTGGCTTATCAAAACAATCAGCACCTCAGCTGAACTCGGCACCATCGCCAATTGGCAACAGCATCTTCGTGAAGAATCTCTGGAGAAACCGGCAAAACAAATTGAGCAGCTGATGGGCAGGCAGTTGCCGAGGGAATGTTGGCCCAGCGACAAGCAACTGGCAGTAACAAAAATGGTTGTACCGACTGTCAGAACTGCGATTCGCAAAGGAGAGAACTTGAAGTTGAAAGCTCTCTTCTACGGGGAACAGCCAAAAACTGTTGTGGTCAAGTGGAAACCGTTGGGTGGGGCGACGTACCAATCGCTCGAATTTACAAACGTCACAAGGAATGTCTATGAGGTTTCTATTCCTGCTGCGTCCATCGCTGATGATATTGAGTACTCCATCAGCGCCGTTGGGAAAGATGGGGCAGCTTATCGTTTCCCGGCCACCTCGGAGAAATCGAATCAGACAGTTGTGGTATACTGAAGCCTCCTCGTGCGAAGTACGAGGTGAAGATTGGGCTGTCGCTCGACAGATCCACGCTCACCAGTTCGCCTTCGGACGCCCTTTCCAAATCCAGAGCACGAAGTCGGTGGTCGGTGGCGTCCCCCCCAGCTCGCGCAGTCTGGTTGCGTTCTGGCCTCGATGGTATTGGCTGTGCATGGCAACCTGGACAAGAGCCTGGCCGACAGTGACAATGAAGGAAGGGTCTTTGAACCACGGGATGAGGAACTTCTCTTCGAGTCTTGATTCAGGGATTTCGCTCAGGAATCTCGCCGCTTCACGATGGGTCTCGATCGCCTGGTCTCTCACCGCCCGCACCGCGACGGCGTCGCCAAACTTCCTCGCGAAGCTCCTCACGTCAGCTTGCTCACCTCGCAATAACAACAGATATGCGTACTGCGTGGCGTGGAAATGTCGGAAACGCTTGCAGATGTGTTCATCTTCAAGCGCACCGGGATGTGCTTCGATGGCCTTCCAAAGCTCCGCATCAGCCCATTCCTGGTGTCCGTAAAGATCTCTTATCAAATCTATCATAGGGTTCCTTTCACGATAATGAAACCGGGTTGAAACGAAGGACATGAGTTCTTGAGGCTGAGCGTCACGGGACTCCTCGATGCCGGAACCACTCTTGGGCTAGCCAGAGGGAGAAGAAGGTACAGAAGAATGGACGCCGCGTTTCTCATTTTGTAAGAACGAGCTTGAGAGTCGACGACTGCTCTCGTCCCCTCAGTTGATAGAAGTAAACGCCGGAGGAGAGGGGGATCCCTTGCCCTGTCGTTGCGTTCCATTGGACCAAATGTGGACCGGCGGACATCCTCCCGAGATCAACCGCTGCCACTTCCCTTCCCTGCATGTCATACACCCGGATGCTCACATCGTCTTCCCTACCGAGCTCAAAGGGGATGACCGTCGCTCCGTTGAATGGATTTGGATAGTTTTGCCCAAGACGGATCGACGATGGCTGCAGCGGATCTCGCTCAAAGATCCCAGTTGCAGTTGGAGCATAGGCAAAGTATCCGGACACAAAAACCAGCGGGGCGTTCCAGTTGATGCAGATTTCGTTTGACGCCCAGCTCCCTTGGTCATCCGCGTAACAAAGCGCCGGCGGAGTCGACGATGAGTATCTTGCAGACAAGACAGGATCGTCGCGGTATTGATCCGGCCCTCCGGCAAGAAGGCCGGGGACGGGTTCTGGAATGTTATCGGACCCTGAGGGACGGTGGTGCGGGAACATCGGACGCTTCGTTCCAACCCCCGTGAGATAGGTCGTTCCGTTCGGGTTGACGCCAAGAACATAATGCAGTTGGTCGAGCGCCACGTCCCTGTAATCAGTGTCGCCAAACAGCTCATATCCCACAATTAGGAGAATTGCATTGTTGAGGGCGGTTGAATTACTTCCCCACGAGAACTCGCCGGGCACAAGAGACACCAAGAAGCCACTGCTGTTTCTCCTGATGACGTACGATTGGCAGAACGACTGAAGAGACGACTTCAAATTTTGGACGATGCTCGGATCCCTACCAGCAAACGGTGCGCTCAGGTAAGTCAGGTGCGCCATGCTCGTGAGGTCCGGCCAGGACATACCCCTATAGAGCAGACCCTTTCGGGAGTAGTTCGATGTGTAGTACGTCTTGTACTTAGCATCACCTGTCGTGGCAAGCATTTCCGCGGCCGCCCACAGACGCTCGTCAGAATCGTCTCCGTCACCGTACTCGCCCGTTACAGTACCCGACGGATTACGGAACCCACCTGCCGGGACGATCGAGGGACGACCCTCGAGGTATTGCCATCCCTTCGCTGCAGCCGCAAGACACCGTTGTGAGAATTGCGGATCAAATGGCTGATACACGCGTGCCGCACGAGCCATGATCGCCACGAAGTCCCCTGTGGCGGTCGACGCGATCTGATAGATGAACCGAGTGCCGGGGTCGTTCTGTGGCATAACGAAGCTCTCGAACTGCGTTTTTGTCAACTTCGCGAAGACACCTCCGTTCGATGCCTGCATCTTCAGAAGCCACTCAAGCTCATAGCGTGTCTCGTCGAGAATGTCTGGGACTTTGTTGCCGCTCTCGGGAATCCCGATGTCGTCAGCGGCGAACCGGTCCGGGAACATCTCATACGCCATCAGGAGCGTACCAACCGTCACGCCCGCGTTGACAACGTATTTTCCATAGTCTCCGGCGTCGTGCCAACCACCGGCTGCTGAGATGACTCCCGTCGATTCGGCAGTCCCATGGAACGTCGCGTCAGTGCTGTGACACCCTGGGTGAGAATATACGCCCGCATACGGCACCGCAAGAACTGTGCCGCAGCGCTGAAAGTAAAATCCCTTCAGGCTCTTCTCCCAGACTGGAACGTAGACAGAATCCTGGATGAGGAATGCGGGTGACACTTCTCCGTTCGACGTCCTCACAATGTAGGAACCGGACCTGGTGAGCGCGGTGAAATCTCCTCGATAGAGTGTCATTCCCGAGGCTGGATCGTTCGATTTCCACAGGCTGAACTTTCCGGAGAACTGTGTGACTTTGCCAGACGCGTCAACGACAAAGAAACTATCGGCTGCTTGGTTCACAAATACAAATTTCGGCAGGGATGGACGGTATCCGGCCTGGTCCACAAAGACGTCGCATATAGAGGATCTGAGAGAGAGACACGTGAGAAGCGCGACGACGAATACCCGGAATCGATTCAATGGAGGTATGGAGTAGTTGAGTATGAGAGTGGCGGAGTAATGAAGTAATGGAGTATTGGGATAATGGAATGATGGAATAATGGCATGATGATCATGATTTGCCCATCACAACCTCGACCTTGTAAGTTTTTCCGGCGGGCATCAACGGAATAATGTTGGATTTGATGACTCGATCATCAACGGTCAACAATGCAACCCCTTTCATGACTTTTCGCGGATTCTTGACGGTGATTTCATATGTTGCTCCACGGAATTTCCGGGTCACCTTAAATCCTTTCCAGTCGGAAGGAATGCACGGGTCCACCTTGAGACCATCGTATGCCGGTCTTATGCCAAGAATGAACTGGGTCATCGCATAGTAATTCCATGCGGCAGTTCCGGTCAGCCACGAGTTCTTTGCCTCTCCCGGCCTGAAAGCATCTTTGCCTGCGATCATTTGAGCATAGACATAGGGTTCCACCTTGTGAAGCTCGCTGATCTCCTCACGGTACGCGGGAGCTATTTTTCTCCAGTAGTCGAACGCCCGGTCACCGCGGCCCAGCATCGTCTCCCCAATCATGATCCACGGATTGTTGTGGCAGAAGACGCCGGCGTTTTCTTTGTATCCGGCTGGATAGCTCGAAATCTCCCCATATTCGATATAGTATTTGGTGAATGCCGGATTGTTCAGCACGATACCATGTGCCGTGTCCAGATGCTCTTTGACTGCATTCAGTGATTTTTCAACCATACCTTCCTCGATACCGATTCCCGCCATTGCGCACCATCCCTGCGACTCGATGAATATTCTGCCTTCTTCGTTTTCATGACTTCCAACCTTCCGGCCGTAATAGTCGTACGCACGCAGGTACCACTCCCCATCCCAACCGTGAGCCTTCACAGCTTCTATCATCTCATCCACATGCTTCTGAGCCCTGGCAGCCTCATCGTTTCTGCCGATCTGGCGACACAACTCAACGAACTCCCGACCGCAAACGACAAACAATCCTGCGATCATAGTCGATTCGGCTGTTCCGCCCTTCTTATTCTCGGTGGTCTGGAACGATTCATTCGGATCATTCGAGAAACAATTGAGATTGAGACAGTCATTCCAATCAGCCCGGCCAATCAAAGGCAGTCTATGAGGCCCTCGGTTATTGACGACGTGGTAGAATGAAGCTTTCAGGTGCTCGAAATGCGACTGAGCGCGCGATGTATCGTTGTCGAATGGTACCATCTCATCAAGGAGCGAATAATCGCCCGTCTCTTTGATGTACGCAGTGGTCGACAAGATCAGCCAGAGCGGGTCGTCGTTGAAATTGCCGCCGATAGCATTATTGCCTCGCTTGGTCAGGGGTTGGTACTGGTGATAGGCCCCACCGTCCTCGAACTGGGTCGCAGCAATATCGACGATTCTTTCACGAGCACGAGCGGGTATTTGATGAACAAAGCCGAGCAGATCCTGGTTGGAATCACGGAAACCCATGCCACGTCCGATCCCCGATTCGAAGTATGAAGCTGAACGAGACATGTTGAATGTGATCATGCACTGGTACTGATTCCAGATATTGACCATTCGATCCAGCCGCTCATCACCGCTCTTGACCACGTATACTCCCAAAAGGTCGTCCCAGTAGGTTCTCAATTCGTCAAGTGCCGCTTCGATTTTGGCGGTCGAATCAAACCTGGCGATGCATTCCTTTGCTTTCCTTTTTTGAACGACGTTCTTCGATTCCCATTTGTCCTCTTGCTCGTTCTCCACATACCCCAGAAGAAAGATGTAGTCTTTCGATTCTCCGGGTTTCAGTTTGATCTCGAGATAATGGGAAGCTACCGGTGACCAGCCGTGGGCCTCACTGTTTCCAGGCTTGCCTTCGACGACGACTTGTGGATTGGAGAAGCTGTTATAGAGACCTATGAATGATTCGCGATCAGTGTCGTAGCCCTGAACTGGTGCGTTCACGTGATAGAAAGCAAAATGATTGCGACGTTCCTTGTATTCCGTTCTGTGATAGATGGTCGAGCCATCGATCTCAACTTCGCCGGTAGAGAAATTGCGCTGGAGGTTGGTCATGTCATCTTCGGCGTTCCAGAGACACCATTCTGCGAAGGAGAACAGTTTCAGTTCTTTGACTTCTCTGGATGTATTCGTGAGCCTCACCCTCTGCACCTCGGCCCATGTTCTCAATGGAACAAAGAACAACAATTCTGCCTCAACATCGTTCTTGACTCCCGTGATGACGGTGTAGCTCATGCCGTGCCGGCATTCGTATCTGTCCAGTTCGGTTTTCACGGGCCTCCAGCCCGGTGACCAGATGGTGGATCCGTCCTTGATGTAGAAATATCTGCCGCCATCGTCCATTGGAACGTTGTTGTACCGATAACGGGTCAACCTCCGGAATTTCGCGTCCTTGTAGAACGTGTAACCACCGGCTGTGTTGGAGATTAGGCCGAAGAAGTCTTCATTACCAAGGTAGTTGATCCATGGCCAGGGAGTGCGAGGATTAGAAATCACATACTCCCTCTGCTCATCGTCGAAGTGTCCGTATTTCATAGGTCTCTGTTCGGATTATCTGTTGTCCATGAAGTCAGGCAACGCAGGTCATGCGTCGACCGAGCCCCACGCAAGGTGCGATGCACTCAGGCGCCATCGAACGCGATTGGCCCGCCAGCGGCACGTGGGGATAGAAAACCGCCGCAATCAAGAAGGCTCAGCATGTTGTGCGGGCGACGCAGGGGTCGAAGAGCAGATCCGGAGAGCGCGTTTGCGCTACTTTAGCCCCAGTTCTTTGCACATGCGGTAGAAGTTTGACGGAGCAATCCCAAGCTTTTCCGCGGCGTTTGCATCCGAACTTGAAATGCTCCGCACATACTTGAAATACTTGAGCCGAAATTCCTTCTCCATTTCGCGCAACGGAACAACCTGGCCTGTAGGCAAGTCCTCCATCACGGTATCTCTCGAGAGAACGGAGTTCTTCAATATCATCGGGTTGCTGATTTCTTTGACGCCGATGTGGCCGATGCCATTCAAAACGAGGCGCTGTGCAACGTTTCGAAGTTCACGCACGTTGCCCGGCCACTTGTAGTGCATCAGGATCTCGAGTGCCTTCGAATCGACCGACGGTGGAGCAATACCCATATCGCGGCTGAAATATTCAAGGAAATGATTGAACAGAAGAATAATGTCTTCGCCGCGCTGGCGGAGAGGGCCGACCTCAATAGGGATAACATTGAGCCGGTAATAGAGATCTTCACGCAACCGTCCCGCACTCACTTCAGAAGCGATATTCTTGTTTGACGCGGCAATGATACGGACGTCTACGGAAAGACTCTCCGTCCTTCCGATTTTCTCGATCTCGCCGTCTTGAATGACACGCAGCAATTTGACCTGCGCCGACGGCGACAACTCGGATACTTCGTCCAAAAACACCGTGCCATGATTCGCGACTTCAAACAACCCCGATTTTGCGCCGTACGCACCGGTGAAGGCTCCTTTTTCGTAGCCGAACAATTCACTTTCCACCAACTCGTGCGGGATGCTTCCACAATTGATCGTAACGAACTTCTCATAATTGCGGCGGCTTTTCAGGTGAATGTTCCATGCCACCAGTTCTTTGCCGGTGCCAGAGTCACCTGTAATGAGAATGGTTGCGTCACTTTTGGCATATTTCTCTATCGCCTCGCGCAACTGCACGATCGGCTTCGATTCGCCGATGATCTTCTTCGACTCCAACAGGCCTTCGATGCTCTGCAGGAGTCGTTTATCGGATTTCAGCTTCTGCTTTTCGAGTCTTTTCTTTTCGTACGCATTGACAATGCTGAGAATGAAATCGGTCGGTTGATAGATGTAGTCCTCAATATTGCCGGGATACTTCGTGCAATACCAGAAAGCCCCTGCTTTCAAGAGATTGTTTGCGAAATCAAAATCCGTCGTGTTCGTTGTCATCTTCGTTATGACGACAATCTGAAGGAAAGGATCGATCTCCTTCATCTTCCGAATGAGCTCCTCACCGCGTAATCCCCCCGAAA
The DNA here is from genome assembly GCA_963739335.1 of uncultured Bacteroidota bacterium. Lineage (GTDB taxonomy): Bacteria > Bacteroidota > Ignavibacteria > UBA10030 > UBA10030 > UBA9647. The sequence continues at coordinate 50,956 of CAVUAC010000099.1, forward strand.
TCTGATAATCGAGGATCACGACATCATAGTGGTCGGGATTTCGCTGGATGTATTCCAGTGCCGCTCGCCCATTCGAGACGACACCTTCGACCTGGATCTTCGTCGATGAGAGGCTTACGGTACTCTTCACGCGTGAGACGTCGAAATCCTCGTCCTCCACCAGGAGTACCCTGATGACATTGGCATTCGTCATACGCCCTCCTTGTTCCCAATCGCCAAGGTAAACCTGCAACCGCTTTCCTGCAGGTTTTCCGCACTGAGCCGCCAGCCGCATTTCCCGACGGCGAGCTGGTAAGCAATGTAGCATCCATAGCCTGAATGTGCTTCTTGTTTCTTCTTCGCGGTCTCATCTTCAACAAACAGCCTTTGGACTCCTTTCGACCCCGGCTCGAGGAGTTCCGGAACGACACCCTTCCCATTGTCTGATATGCAGATATATGAGACATGTTCCTTGCGGTCATACGTGGTCTGTATCTGAATGGTCACAAAACTCACTCCGCAATGATCGATGCTGTTCTGGATAAGCGGTTCGAGGATCTGCCAGACGGTGAATTCGTTCACTCGGACGAGCGGCACAGACGGATCCAGATCAAGCTTGAACTCAAACATTTCGTTTTTGCTTGTGATGCGCAGGAACACATGCTGAACCATGAATTCGATGACCGCATTCACATCGGTTCGAAACATCGGATTGATGATCGTGTTGATGTCCTGATCGTACCACTTCATATCATAGATAATCCGCGAAATGAAGTTGGAATACGTCAGCACCCGCTGTTTCATCTCCGCAAGATTCGCAGGATTCATCTTCCGAACATCGTTTTTGATGAACCCCATGATTTTCTCGGCTTTATGATGGGTATGATACAAGCGTTTCGTAAAGAGGGATTCCTTCTCCAGGCGAATTTGCCTCTCGAGGTTCTGTTTGTGCTCGATGAACAACTCTTCTTGTACTCTGTTACGCTCACGCACGGCGCGCGATGATACAATGAAGATGGCGATCAAGCCCACCAGAATAAGAGCAGAGAATGTCAACGAGACCTTGTCAACACTCGACTGGATTTCTGATGTAAGGAAGGAAAAATCCGGCGTGATGCGCATGTACAGGACACCGAGGTATTCTCCATCGGGGACAAACGGCACCGTCACATTGAACGTTTTCTCACTCGTGACAGAACTCAAGATTTTTTCATTGCGGCGCATTTCGTCCCGAACGCTCAGGAACACCTGGACGGCAGTCTTGTGCGTCAAGCTCCCCTCTCCCTCATAAGGCTCCAGCGTGCCGCTGAAGTATTCAGAGAGCTTCTGCCCGCCGTCGACGATATAGATGCGATGGTTCTTCACAAGAATCAGGCAGATGTCTTCCACGCTGCGATGAATGAGCTGCTGCTTCAGAACCACGTTCAGGGAATTCATGAGACTGGCGTCCATAGTGTCCTGCTGAGCGCGAAGACGCTGCTGGCGTTCAAACAACAATTCCACATTGGTCGTTGTGACAAGGGCCAGGCGTTCGGCATAGTATTTCTGGAACCAGCTTTGGGTATCCCTCAAAAAGTTGCTCAGTGTTGATTTCTGCAAGAAGATCAACACGATTTGAAACGAAATCAGAATGAAGAAAATGACAATGATGTGCCGGATCTCGAATTGATAACGCGAGAGTTTGGCTTTGATGTTCTCCGGAAGCTGTAGGCGAAGCCGTGGCATGATTTACCTGTTCGCTGGTTGACTACCTTCCGATTCAAGAGAAGCGTTGATACGCTGTAACGCTTGGTCGACCGATATTTTCCCCAGGATGGCTGATGAGAAATACCGCGACATGATTTTCGAGTACTTCGTGTAGTTTTCTTGCAGCGGCCGATGAACGCCATGATGCATCAACTCTTTGATCGTCACAATTTCCGGATAACGCTGACGATACGTCGAGTCCTCGTAGAACGACTTTGTCACGGGGAAATGACCACCCTTCGCATAGAAGACCTCTTGCGACTCGTCGGAGAGTAAGTACTTCACAAAGTCGACAACCGCTTCTTTCTTCGTGCTCGACTTCGCCATCATGAGGTTCCAGCCGCCGAAGACCGAGGTCGGCCTCCCCGCGGGAAGATACGGAATCGGCGCGCTCTTGAGGTGTTTTTCTTTCTCCCGATCGACGGGTGCATTCCGGAAATCCTTACTATAACTCGTCCACCCGTGGATGAACAGACAGTCGTTTCGGATGAAATACTCGTAGCTTGGGACCTCCGTGAAATTGCACACGACGAGAGGCGTCACATCATATTTGTGCACAAGGTCCACGAGAAGCTGCAATGCACTTTTCGCTTCCGGTGTATCGAACCGAAAGCCAATGGTCTCAAAGTAGTCCGGCCGAAGACTGAGGAGAACCTCGATGTAGGTGCAGATGAGTCCTTCATAGTCAGCGGCGGGATAAATGTAGAAAGGTCTCTTCGGGTTCCAACGCGTCTTGAGCTTCAGGAACTCAGGCCACGTCATCCCTTTGTTCAACTGGTCAATGACCTGTTCCGCATGGGGAAACTTTCTCACCAGATCTTCCCGATAATACATCACGGCCTGCACAAAATCCAGGGGCACTGCCACCAATTCTCCGTCGTGATAGCATGTGCGCAATCCCGTTTCAATGATCCTCTTGCGCTCGTCCTCGGTGAAGTACTTGCCAAACGGTTCACACCACTTCGCAAATCGGTGCACCCAAATGACATCAACTGCCAGCAAATCAATGGCGTCATCCTCCCCCCGCAGAGAACGTGCCAATACCTCCTTGCGTGTGTCAGTGCTGAAGTCCGGGTTGGGGAAATCAATCGGTACGACTTTGACAGACCCGGCGTGCTCAGCATTGTACTTGTCGATGAGAATCCGATGGGCTTCCGTTATGCGGTCGGCAAAGTATATCTCCGTCACTGCTTTCCCCTGCCGGTGTGCCAGGACATAGAACACCGACACGTACAGGAGCACAATCACTGCAAACACTCCGATTCCAAAGATCTGCTTCGTGCTCATGAACATGGCAATCCCTTCCTGCGCCTTCTATTTGGCCAGAAGCATTTTGTTGACCTGCTGAAAGAATTTGTGGCTCTGTTTCTCCAAAGTCAATTGCAGCAGGTACACACCACTAGGGTAGCCCGCTGCATCCCATACAAGACTATGAAGGCCAGCCCCATTCACTCTGTCGACAAGGGTTGTCAGCGGGCATCCACGCATGTCATGCACTGTCAGGAGAACGTGGCCGGCTGACGCCAACTGATACTGAATGGTGGTTGTTGGATTGAACGGGTTGGGATAGTTCGTATGCGGCTGATACGACTCACTCCGCCGGGGATCCTGGTTTTCAACGCCAGTTGTTGTCATCCGAATTCTGTAGACAGCGCCGCCGGAGGTGATATAGAGCGTTCTTCTGGACGCGTCACCCCATCCGCAATTGGAGGTCTGACCGGGAACGAGAATCGTGTCGAGTACGACACCAGTCGAAGAGAAGACCCACACACCGAGGGGTCCGGCAGAAAAAAGGTTCCCATCCGAATCCACCTTCATGCCATCTGCATAGCCAAGCGGGTTCATGGAAGCGAAACGGCGCTTGTTCGCGATCGTGGAATCATTGATGACATCCCAAACATAGATCACACGTTCACTGGAGTTATTCACATAGAGTTTGGTTTCATCGGGGGAGAAACAAATTCCATTCGGCTCATTCAGCGATGCATCCAGGAGCTGCAAAGCGCCGTACGGACTTATCCTGTAGATACCCGAGAATGTGAGCTCTGCCTTCTGGCCGGTCGGAATATTGAAGGGAGGATCGGTGAAAAAGACAGACCCATCCGACTTCACAACCACATCATTAGGGCTGTTGAGCTTTTTCCCGAGGTACGTTGCTGCGAGAATGGTCTCAACGCCAGCACTGTCGAGCCTGACGACCCGCCGATATCCCGTCTGCGTCATCACCAATCGCCCTTGCGCATCGAGCGTCAACCCATTTGAATTGCCCGATGGGTTCCGATAGACTGTAACGCCTGCACCCTGTGACCACCGATAGACTTTGTTTGCAGGAATGTCGGAAAAAAGAAGACCTAGGCCCTCCTTCCAAACTGGCCCCTCCACAAACTGGAAGCCGTCCGCAATCTTCTCTACCGTTGCATCCTGTGGAATCGGCGATTGAGCGGCAGCCACTGAGACGAAGCCTGCCACAATTAAAAAGCACAGGATGGTCATGCCTTTTTTCATGCCGGGATACATCTCTGGATGGTCGAAGAACGCGATCCAACCGATGTTGTTCCTCTTCAATGTCTCACCCTCAGAGAACAAATGCCTTCTCATGCTGACGAATCATTCTATCGATCAGGTCATTGGTCTCTTTTCGTACGATCCTTCTCGCCGTCTCTGCCTCGAACCAGTCTATGGTTCTTTTGATGCCTTGCTTGAAAGGAATGGTTGCGGCAAAACCGGGCACAAATCTCTTTATCTTCGTATTGTCAAAAATGACGCTTGTCGATTTGTCGCCAAGGAGGCTGCCGCGCAGGTTCTCGTCGAATGTTCCGAGACAGTCGGAAGGAATATGCACAATATTGGCTTCACATCCCACCGCTCCGGCAATAGCTTGATGAATCTGGTCCCACGTGAGGATTTCATCAGATGTTATGTGAAATGCCTGACCGATTGCCTGCTGATGGGCCAGAAGTCCGACAAAGCCTTTAGCGAAATCTTCTGCGTGGGTGATGGTCCACAGTGAAGAGCCATCGCCATGGACGATAATCTTCTTACCTCTCTTCATACGATCGACAACTGTGTATTCGGTCCATCCGCCGATAGGAACCGGAATGACTGTATCATACGTCAGTGACGGCCGTACGATGGTGATCGGAAACCCTTCTTGCCGGTAGTAGGAATCAAGTTTCATTTCGCACGCGATCTTATTGCGCGAATACTGCCAAAATGGATTGCACAGGGGCGTCGATTCTGTCACGATTGGGAAGGAAAGCGGTCGCTGGTATACAGAGGCAGAACTGATGAAAACATACTGCTTCGTTCTGCCCTTCAGAAGTTCATAGTCTCGTTCGACGTCTGCTTCCTGATAGGCTATCCAGTTTACGACAACATCCCAGTCACGCCCTTTGAGAGTAGATGTAATCTCATCAGGCCTTGTGATGTCCCCAATGATGTACTTCGCACCCGGGACCGCAGAAACCTTCTTTCCGCGGTTGAAGAGGTACAGTTCGATACCCCGCTCGATGGCGAGCTTGCTCACTGCTGTGCTGATGTTCCCGGTTCCACCGATGAATAGTGCTCTCACGATAACCTCTTCTCGGATAGTGCTAGGAGGGACAGCTTCATACTCTGCCTCGGCCCAGACCACGCGATGACAAGAAGCTGTAACTGCGTTTCATACCTTCGAAAATGTCTCCCGCATATTCGTCGAATTCCACAATCAGCCAATGCGTGTTTTTTCCGCCGGCTCGAACGATCGATGGGAAATCCATCGTTCCCGTTCCGACCGGGACTTGTTCGTACGCCTTATCGCCTTTGATGGCAGGGCCATCTTTAATATGCAGAAACGGGGTGCGCCTTCCAAAATCCTTGACGACCTTCGTTGGATCTTGTCCACCTGTCTTCACCCAGTATGTGTCGATCTCGAAGAACACATCAGCAGTCAGGTGTCTGAGTAAATAATAGAACGGGAGAATCCCATCGTTCTTCTCAAACTCCCACCAATGATTGTGAAGGCCAAAGTGCAGTCCTTTTGATTTCAGGTACGCCGCTACTTCATTGTAGGTTTCTGCCGTGCGTTTCGTGGCGTCAAGGTTCTTGAACTTGTCTCCCTGAGGCCAGCCTGGATAGATCACGTGATCGCACTTGTATGCATCTGCCATTCTCAAAATATTCTCCCGCTGATCGCCAACCGGCAACTCCGTATGCATACCAAAAACCTGCAATCCGCAGTCTTTGAATGCTCTGGCAGCTTCCGCGAGCGCAATGTTCGCTGGAAGCGCATACGTCTCGACGCCTACGAATCCCATCTCTCCAATCCTCCGCATCGTCCCTCTCAGATCCTTTTCAATTTCTCTACGGACGGTGTAAAGCTGAAAACCCAGCGAGGGGAGGTATTTCTGCTTATCCGAGGACGAAAGTCCCGAGAATGCAAAAGCGGCAGTACCCATTCCGAAGAGTTTCATAAATTCCTTGCGTGAATAGTTGTTTGGTTTCACTGTGTGATCGCTTTCTCTTTCTGGCGTGAATGGCCACGGGATTTTCAGGGGGCCACAAGCCTGTAGCTGATGAAGGCAATCTTCTTGCTGTCCGGCGACCACGAGGGGACGTTGATGGTCCCTTGACCGCCGAAAAGTCTGGCGAGTATGCGTATGTCACCCCCGGCCGTGGGCATCATTCTCAACACGACGCTCTTGTTTGCAGGGTGCCCGACAACGGTTTTGTCATACGACAGAAACACCATCCACTTGTTGTCTGGTGAAATGTGGGCAAACCAGTCATTGTACTCATCGTTTGGACTGACCTGGACTTGGCCCGAACCATCAGGATTCATTCGCCATATTTTCATCTGACCCGTTCTCACTGAGTTGAAATAGATGCACGCTCCGTCGGGCGAATACTCCGGTCCATCATCCAACCCCGGCGTGCTCGTCAGCCGTTTCTCTTCGCCTCCGTGGACTGAGACAACATAGACATCAAATTCACCATTCCGTTCTGCGCAGTACGTAAGCGTCTTGTTATCGGGTGACCAACCGTGCCAATACGACGGGCCATTTTTAGTGACAAGTCGTGGTTCACCGCCGGCGATCGGGAGAACATAGATCAGAGATTTGCCATCTTCTGCATGATGGCTGATGGCAAGCTCATTTCCATCCCATGAGATGCCATGATCATTGTTGCATCTTGTCGCAAAGCCCGTGTTGAGAAGCCGCGGCTCGCCCCCATCGACAGGCAGAGTATAGATTCTCCCTCCAGAGTTGAAGACGAACGCCCTTCCATCACGGCTCCAGTTCGGAGCTTCGACATGTTCTTTCGTGCACCGCACAATGGTGCGAACACCAGTCTCGACATCGAGTGTCTCGAGCGTGCCTTCGAGAATTCTCTTCTCGTGGGGGATGGCACCAATTTTCGTAAGCTGAACATTCGAGAAAATCGCCGTCTCTTTCACCGTGCTGTCATGGGAACAGACGACTAATCCTGCATAGACAATGCCCTTCAGTTCAACGGTGATGGTTCCGGCGGGATGAATAGAGCCGCCGTCAGTTGAGACAAAGAGGGTGAATTGATCCCCTGTTCTCTCGAAATGCAGTGTCACCGGACCCTTGAGCGGCGACTGAACTTCATACGTCGCATCGCCTTTGGTCTTTCGGTATTGCATGGAAACCAAGCCATCGCCGTGAACCACGGCGTCAACGTAGGGGTCATCGGGCTCCAGGCCGGCGCGAATCATCCAGCCTGCTTTACGATGAGGATGTTTGCCCTTCCCCTCCCATGCAATGGCCGTCATGCACGCTACGTCACCCTCGACCTTGTTCCATACAAAGTAGAATGCGTCTTGATTGCCCCAAATGTTCTCTCCGCTGCCGGTCATTCTTATCGTCCTGTTCGTCGAATCGAACAGCACTGAACCCGGAATCCGCACTTTGCCAATATCTGTCCTCCCCTCAAACGGGGGAATACCCGATACCGTGCCGGCAAGGACGCTTGCCACGACAACGGCTAACAAGATGATGCAGGGAATGTGCACATAGCCATAATACAAATTGCCGACGAGCGATGCTGAGTTCATTCTAGATTCCTTTGATTGAAGTCCCGCAAACAAGCTTAATGCTCAGTTTTTGCCTGCATTGCCTGTTTGAAAAACTCACCGCACTCGGTCAGCTTGAACGTATCCCATGATTCAAGCATCCTCGGATACCACTCCGGGTCATAGACCCAGCATATCCAGCTGATCCCGTTCGACTCGAGGTACTTGATGATGGCCTTTCCGTACTCCCCGTTTTCTGCCATCCCCGCTCTTCCCAGGACGAAACCGAATTCCGTTGCGACCATGGGATAGCGGCCAGCTGCGAAGCCGAAATCTTCGTCCCATTTCGGTTCGTACGGCTTCAGGCGCTTGTGGGGATACGGATGCGTCACGTAGCCGATGCCTTCAGCCTCGATAGGCTCGATGTGAAGCGGAGTCAGGTCATAGGCCCAGTCGAGACCGGCAACGAGAGGTATCTTTTCCGCGTCATACGCGCGAATGAGACTGATGATCTCCTCGTTGATCTTCTTCCATTCGCTCCACGACATTCTGCCTAGCTGCCCGTTGAAGAGCGTGGGCTCGTTGAACAATTCGTAGAAGGCGACCGTGTTGTGCCCTCTATAGTGCCTGGCGATCGTACGCCAGAATTCGTATGTCTCCCGACGTGTCGTGTTGTATACTGGATCCTGGAATAACTCCATCCCCAGGTTGCCGATCGAGTGCCAGTCGATCATGACATACATTCCAAGTTCTGTGCACCACTCCACCGCCTGGTCGAGCAGCTCGAGGTATTTTGCAGGCGTGCGCATGCGCCACGGAACTGGATGAACCGGAATGCGGACGATCATCGTCCCCATTTCCTTCACCTTCACGAAGAGGTTCTTGTCCCAGCGTCCCTCTTGTGCGATCTTGTCAGGATCTGCAATCGCCAGCCCCCGGAACAGTATCGTATCTCCTTTGGCGTTCACGAATTTGTTCCCCTTCACTTGGATGAGAGGCAGTTTCTTTGCGACGGGACTCATTTGAGGTCGCCCCGCCCATGGACCAGGCCTCCAGTCGTAGTATGCTCCATCTTTTGAGGATTGTTGAGCATCACTGCCTCGTACCCAACAGGCCACGATGAACAGAATGGCGACGAGTCGGACTGATTTCTTCATGGTCTCTCCTTGACCTAGATGAGGGATAAGAGATGAATCGAATGTGTGCAACTCATAGGGCTTACCCCTCAATGCAGAATGGATGTGTACTCCCTGACATTCCATTTCACCTTGTTTGCAAAGGGGTCGCTTTTCAGCGTGTAGTTTCCATTTATCTGAGACAAGACCATCTCTTTGAGAACATTATCAGCAGGGAGGCAGACCAATCCTCTCGCTTCTTGCGGATCAGCTGCGAAGACAACCAATTCAAGCTCTGACCAATCCATGAACAATGTCGACTGGGCCAGCTTCATGCGTGGGATCACTGCTCCTTCGCGGACGAGCATGACGACCGGTATCGTACCCGCTTTGATGCTGTGCCAGCCGCCGCCAAACCGGCTTCCTGTCTGGTAGTCAATCCACTTGCCTTGGGGCAGATAAACGTTCCGCTCCACGACATTCTCAAACAGCGGCGCAACAAGGATGTCTGAGCCAAACATATACTCATCTTCAATGCCCCATGCTCCTGGGTCGGCGGGATACTCGACAAACAAGGCACGAATCATAGGCAGCCCCTTTCCCGTGCATTGTTTCGCTTGAGCATAGACATACGGCATGAGCGTGTATTTTAGCTCGACTGCTGAACGAAAATCATCCATGAAAGCCTTGCCGTACTCCCACGGTTCCTTCGGCGGCGCACCGTGGCAACGACTGTGCGATGTCAGCATTCCAAAGGGCAACCAACGGCGATAGAGGTCCTCAGGTGAGCGGAGGACGAAACCCCCGATGTCATGACTCCAGAAGGAAAAACCGCTCAAACCTAATGACAATCCACCGCGCAGTTGAGCTTCCATGCCTGTATTGGTGTTCTCGGCGTCACCTCCCCAATGAAGCGGGTAGCGCTGACTGCCAGCCCATGCGCTTCTTGCCCAAATGATATTCTCGCCTGTCACCTTGCGTGTAATCTCGGATACCGTCTTGTTGTACCGGAGAGGATAGAGATTATGCTCGTAGAAGCCCGTCTTGCCGGATGCGTAGATCCCGGTGTGAGGCGCTGCTTCGCCGAAATCCACCTTGATTGCGCCCACGCCCATTTTCAGAAGTCCCGCAATCTTGTCCTGATACCAGGTCACTGTCGCCGGATTCGAAAAATCGAGTATGGCGTCCTCGTACGGTAGACCACCTTGAGCGTCTCTCACGAAAAGTCTCTTGTCGATGATTTCCTTGAACAGCCCATTCTTCGGCACGAAGTACGGCAGCTGCCATAGTGAAATGTGAAATCCATCGCGTTTGAGATCAGCGATCATCTTCTCCGGATTCTTGAACCGCGAAGATGAGAATTGATAGTCGCACCGCCAGTCGGTTTCAAACCATCCCGTGTCGAAATGGATGACATCGCAGGGTATTCGGTTCTTTCGAAGCAGCGAATCGACGCTGCGCCCTTCGCTTTCTGAAAAGTAGGTGATCCGGCTCATCCACAACCCAAACGACCAGAGAGGCGGCATGCCGGGCTTGCCTGTGAGGTTCGTGTACTCATCAAGAATATCTTTGGGTTGACCCAGGAAGACGAACAAGTCGAGCTCATCATCGCCAATCATCAGAGAACTAAGACCGTTGAAGTACTTGCCAAAGTCGCATGTAATAGGCGATGATGTGTGGATGAACATTCCGTAGCCGCGGCTGCTCATGAAAAACGGAATAGGCTTGTACATCCCCTCGTTTTGCACACCGTTGGCATCATCTGTCCAGAGAACCACTCTCTGTCCCCGTTTATCGAGTCTCGTGAACGATTCGCCGCAGCCAAAGATCTTCTCCGCGGGAGAAAGCGCGAATACCGCATTCACACTGCGAGAATAGTCGGAAGCTCGCCTCACAAATCCGAAAGGAAGCACTGGCGTATACGTAGAAAGGCGATTGTCTGCATGGTTGTTCGATTGCGTAAGCAGTTTGCCTTCTGCATCATGAAACTCGATCCTCCACGGGGCGATCTTGATGATGACCGATCCGAAACGACTCGTGTATTGGTGTCCCCCCTCGA
>CAVUAC010000100.1:0-92096 GCA_963739335.1 uncultured Bacteroidota bacterium
GATGTATTGCTATTTTCTCCTCAGTGTGAAGCGAGAGCATTTCACTCACCGTCATGAAGGTGAAGCCGCGCTTGCGGAGACGTGATATGATCTCGGGGAGCGCCTCCGCAGTATGCCATCCACGCCGGTTGATGTGCAGAACGATGATGGATCCGTTCCTTGCCATGGACGTGACATACGCGATGAGCTTCTCTTTTGTGATGTTCGAATCGGGATCACCGGAGGCAAGATCGAATTGTATGGTCCTGAGACCCAGGGATGATGCAATGCGAACGACGCGGTCGTCGTATTCGCCATAGGGTGCGCGAAAAAGCGTAGGCTGTTTTCCCGTGAGCGAATACATCACTTCCTGGGTCCAGAGCAGCTCCTGCCTGATTCGTTGATCCGACACTTCCTTCAAATGCGGATGAAGAAATGTGTGATTGGCAAGCTCAAAGTGGGCGATCGACGCGAGGTACTTCGTCTGTTCTGACTCTTCTTCCATCCATTTGCCGCCAAGAAACAGCGTGGCAGGAGTTTTTGTCTCTATCAGGATTTGCGTGATTCGTTCGTCATAGTGACTTGGTTTGCGCGTTGAGCAAGCGTCAAATGTCAATGCAAGGGCTTTCCTGTCACGAGGACCGTGAGAAAAGACGGCGGGGTCGACAGAATCAAGCGCTGGTGGTTTCTTGAGCGCAAACGAAGGGGGTGCATACGGGAGGCTGTCGGTGTTGCGACGCGCAGCAGGGATCTTCATCTGCTGTTGTGTAATTGCCTGGCGTTGATTATCCGCTGATTGGCCAAACGCCACAACTGTTGACGCGGCAAGGAATGTCAGCGAACAGAGGATGAAGAGGGAGCAGGCACGATTCTGTCGCTGTCGCGAGTCGCTGAGTTCTCTTCGCATCATGCTGCGCATTCCTTCGTTCCCGCTCTCAATATGCAGGTTTTTGCGTAAAGAATGAAGTGACTCGACTTCGCCGGCCGCGGAGCGCAGTGAAAGCAAGGCTGGGTCAAAGAGAGGATTCTTTCGGCAGTGGATTAAGAGTGAAGAACGATGGCGACAAAAAAGCGGGTGAGCGTGCTCTCCTCACCCGCCTGCATCCTGGGGGATTTCCTATGATCGAGAGGGACTCAGCGCAACTCTGCCACCTGCGTAGGTGCCTCTGGCGAAGGGACGAATGTGAATGTCCCTTCAGAAACGTACAGATTGTAGTACCACGCACAGTGGAGTTTCACCTTTGGACTGTCGTCAAATCGAACGGCTTGCTTCACGGCGTAGGTTCCGCGCGCATCACCGACTTTGCACAGGGCCCACGCGGCTGCAACGCGGCAACGCTCATCAGTGCAGGATCGCAGAACTCTCATCATTGGGATGACGGCATCCTGGGCCTCAAGCTCTCCCAACAAGTAGATTGAGCTTCTTCGCAGGCCAGCATTGTCACTCGTTGCACCTTTGAGCAGGTTCTCCACGGCACGATCGTACTTGGCGTCGCCGATTTCCTTTCGGATGTCAAGTGCCGTAGCTGGCAAGGCCAGTATGATTGACAGAGCAATCACGCCGAAAACCATTCCGATCCGCTTCATATTATCCTCCGTCCAGTAAGTTGTGTAATAAGGTTTTGAATATCATGGTTTCGCTTGCCTTCAGTAGCCTATACGCCACCAGGTTGCTGAGGATGTGGATTTTGTTTGAACGGTACCAATAATGACGTGAGCGGTATGAAACTGGTGACGAGTTGTGTCGCCCGAGGGAACGAAGGGCAAATCCAATCGTCGAAGACTGCATAGGGCTTGATTTCGCCCAAGTAACCTTGGAACTGGCGAGAAAAACCCTTGCCCATCGCCCCTTCTGCAGCTTGCCAAATCCATTTGGAGGTTTGGAGTTTCCTTTTGAACCTGAAAGTGTGCATCTTGGTGGAAAGCCACCGCGTTTGTCCTGTATCTGGAAAAAGCAGGCACGCACCGTGAATTCCCGCATCGAAAAAGTCCGTATCAATACTGTGTGCACCCACTGTTCAAAGCGAACCCGATGGGCTTGGGTGATTACGTTACCATTCCTATCAATTCACCCAACGCGTGTATGTTTGCGGCCAATGCGAAAACGTGCTCAAAGTTGCGAATGTCGGAAAAGGCAAATCTGCATCGGCAGTCTCGGTCTCGCCTATCGTTCCGGGGTCATTGAAGGTGCGCCGACAGACCTGAGAGACTATCCTCCTCGTCCCCTTTACCTAGCCCTCAACGAATCTTTGGCAAGCAAGCGTATAGACCATATTATCCCTCTCAGTCAAGCCAACACCGTGAAATACGCTGCGATTCTCTCCAACGCACGGAGTGCTGTGCGGAGCTCAACGCGCTTCTGCGTCCCTTTCCGTCGTTCAAACCGGTTGAGAATCTCACAAGACAATCCTCATCTCAGAAAGGAAGTGAACCATGCATCGTTCGATGTTGAAATCTTTCGCGGGGATAGCGTGCGCACTTTTTTCTTCACCGTTTGTCTGTTTTGTCAGCCGCAAGGTGCGAGCCAGCGGGAAGCAGTCAATACTGCTGAAGGACTCGTGAACGAGATCTACAGGATTGTTTCAGCGGAGGCCGGAAAGCTGCCGGACTGGGAAAAAGTCCGATCACTGTTTGTCGAGAATGCGGTCGTCGTGCTTCGTGTGACCCGCGACAGCACGGCAGTATTCTCGGTGCAGGGATTCATCGATGACTTTATCAATTTCTACGAAAAATCGGCTGCGAAGCGAAACGGGTTCACCGAAAGGATCGTACGCATGAAGCCGATGGTGTTTGGAAACATTGCCCATATTCTCGTCCTCTATGAGGCTCATATCCCTGGCACACCGAGACCTCCACAGCAAGGGGTGGACAGCTGGGAGCTCGTGAAGCGGGGCGGGCGTTGGTGGATCGTCGCGATAACGAATGAGATCGTCGCGAAGGACAGACCCGTGCCGAAAGAACTGCAAGAATAGAGTGGAGGAGGATTGAGGATTGTCAACGCATCTGCAGAATGTCCGAAGCGAGGACGGAGGTGAAAACCAGTTGAAGAGAAAGGACGCGGTCGGGAGTTATGGACCATGACTCCTGCGTGGCTCACAAATATTCGGAGCGTTTCTCTTGAAGATTCTTCAGGCTGGAGAGGAGGCCTTTCGCGTATCATTCAGCGTTTCGCATCCTGAGGTAGTTTTCATTCATCGCCTTTGAAAGAACGATGATGGATGTGCTCGGGTAATGAAGGTTCTCGAGTTCTTCCCAGATCTTGGCAAGCTGGTCTCTGTATTGCGCGCTGCTTTCGGGAACGATCGGCGCCGGCAGATGATCAGATCTTGGCCGCAATGCACTCAGGACAAATCGCTAGTGTGACACAATGCGAACAATCAGAGTGATTCATTGGAACGCTAACGAAGCAAGCGAACGGTCGGCCATCCTTCAGGCCAAGGGTTACACTGTGGATTGCAGAATGCCGAAAGGCCCTCCGCTTATCCGCGAGCTTAGGGAGAGTCAACCGGATGCTGTAGTCATCGACCTCTCTCGGCTTCCCTCCCAAGGTCGTGACATTGGACTGATGATTCGGAAATTCAAATCGACGCGGTTCATTCCGCTTGTCTTTGTCGAGGGCGATCCGGAGAAGTTGAAGGGTATCAAAAGGCTCTTGCCGGATGCCGTCTTCGCACGATGGAGCACGATCAGGTCTTCGCTTGAAAGGGCGATAGCTCGCCCGCCGCTGCAACCCGTGGTGCCGGGATCCGTCTTTGATGCGTACCAAGGTGTTCCGTTGCAGAAAAAGCTCGGCATCAAGCCACACAGGCTCGTGGCCTTAGTGAGTGCCCCACCGGCATTCAAGAAGCAATTGTTCCCTCTTCCGTCTGGTGTCGTATTGAAGAGCCATCCTGTCAAGCATTGTGATCTGATCATCTGGTTCAACAGATCGCGCAAAGAATTCGAACGAAAGCTCGAAGCGATGGGCACAATGATCGGCGATGCGAAGATGTGGATCGTGTGGCCGAAGAAGGGTGGGAGGCTGGCGACGGATCTAACTCAGCAACTCGTGCGTGAGCGTGGCCTCTCAACCGGGCTTGTCGATTTCAAGATTTGCTCGATCGATCAGACGTGGTCTGGGCTGCTCTTCACTAGGCGAAAGCCCAGGTGACGGACGTCGGAACAAGGAACAGAGTCCCAACAAGGAGATGACATTGGATCTAACGCGCAGGCAACTCGTTGAAGTTGTCATGCTCTCCACGCTTTGCGCTGTCTCGCTCGGTGCACAGGAAATTCTTAAGCCCTTGCGCACGGACACGCCCCCCGTCATTGACGGCAAACTCGACGACGCACTCTGGCGGCAGGCCCCCGTTGTCACCGGATTCAAAACTTACGCGCCCGACTATGGCAAGGACATGTCGGGAGCAACGGAGGTGTGGACCGCCTACGACAGCGAGAATCTCTACTTTGCTTTTCGTTGTTATGACAGCGAACCGGACAAGATCAAATCGGTCGTAACAAGCCGCGACAACAACAGGTCCGACGATTGGATCTGTATCAACCTCGACTCCTTTAGTGATCAGCAATCGCTCTACTGTTTCTACGTGAACGCGTTGGGTATTCAATCTGACAGCCGATTTGCCGCGGGCAACGAGGACCTGAACGCGGATTTCGTTTGGTATAGCGCGGGCAAGATCGACGAGAAGGGTTACACGCTGGAGATCTGCCTCCCCCTTAAGAGCATTCGGTACACCGATGGAGATCCCGTGACAATGGGAGTCGTTTTCGAGCGACGTATCAGCAGGCGAATGGAACAGGGAACCTATCCGGCTCTCAAGCCGGAGAGAGGAATGGCCTTCCAGACACAAATGATGCCGATGATCTATCACGACCTCAGGCATTATACGCTCTTTGAGGTTCTCCCGTCTGTAACGTACAGCCAAAAATACAGACAAGATCTGGGCGATTTCCATGTCGATGAGAGAAAAGCGGACGCAAGTCTCACACTGAAGTACGGGATCACCTCAGATCTGATCCTCGATGGAACCTACAATCCTGATTTCAGTCAGGTTGAAGCTGATGCAGGTCAGATCGACGTAAATCTTCGGACTGACCTGTTCTATCCGGAGAAGAGACCGTTCTTTCTCGAGGGAGCTGAGAATTTCCGGATCGCAGCGACCGGCATTTCTGAGATTGATCCGGTCATTTCCATAGTCCACACACGGACCATTGTTAATCCTCTCGCCGGACTGAAGCTCGCGGGCAAAATTGGGGCAAAAAACACCGTCGCGTCAATTTATGCGGCGGACAGGATTCCCGACGATCAACGCAGGCTATACGGCGACTACGCGCACTTCCCGATTATCCGATACAAGCGAGCTCTGGATGAGGATAGCTATATCGGTACAATCTATGCCGGGGATGAGCGAAAGCAACACTACAACAGGCTGGAAGGGCTTGATGGTATGTGGAGGATGAGTGAGTCGGCGATGCTCGAATTTCACGGCTTGCTTTCCCAGTCAAAAGACGCTTTCTCGTCCTTGCAGAACTCTGGAAACGCGCTCGGTTTGCGGTATTTCTACAACACGCGGAATGTCGACTATGATTTCGGCATCACAAATATCTCGGAGAATTTCACCGATGAGATGGGATTCATCGCGCGCACAGGTGTCACGGAGTTGACAGGACTCTGGCGGCCGAAGTTCTATCCTCCATCAGAAATCGTGCGTAGAGTCGACGTTGAGATCTTCAGCGGACAAACGCTGGACCAGCCCAGCGATCTCTGGGAAACGTATGACTACGCCCAGGTTCAGGGTTACCTCTTTGGAAGTCTCTCGGCACAAGTGCGGTATATGCATGCCACGGAGGTTTTCGTCAAGCAGCGGTTCAAAACCGGCGCTCTGCTTGCTGCCGCTGGTGGCCAGTTCACCAAGCAGCTCAATCTCACGCTTCAGTACCGCCATGGCGACGCGATCTACTACGATCCGGCGAATCCATATCAGGGCAACAGCAATCGCGCGGCGCTGAGCCTCGTCCTCCAACCGTCCGAGCAGTTCGCTGCCACGGCAAGCTTGGTGTATGCGGATTTCTCCCGCAGTTCAGACAACCTCAAGGTCTATGACTATCTGATCAGCCGGGCGAAACTGACATACCAACTGAACAAGTACCTCTTCTTCCGAGGGATCGTCGAGTACAACGACTACAGAAAGAGACTTCTGACCGACTTTCTCGCCTCATTCACGTACATACCGGGAACGGTCGTGCATCTGGGGTACGGTTCTCTCTATGAGAAGATCGAGTGGAACAGCGATCGGTACGTTACGAGTGACCGTTTTCTTGAAACGCAGCGCGGGTTTTTCTTCAAGATGTCGTACCTGTGGAGGTTGTAGGAAACAGGACATAGTGAGATCTGTTCCTGTAGTGTCCACGGTTTATTGTCGTCCAATTATTGCACGCGGTTTACAGCACAGCAGTTCAATGATGTACATTCACAACTAGGGAGGTTGTATGGATCCACTAACGAGACGGTCCTTCATCAAGACCTCTGCCACGGCGGCACTGGCCGTCGCGGCAGCGCCTCTTCTCAGGTCGAGTTGGTTCACGCTCCGCGCTGCGGAGTCGGCAGGATACTTTGAGCGGGAGTTCGCCATGTCGGATGCTCTCTGCGAGAAGGTCCTCGCCAAAGCGCTCTCCAAGGGAGGCGATTTCGCCGATCTCTATTTCGAGCACACCATCAGCAACTATGTCATTCTTGAAGACGGAAAAGTCAACCGGGCGTACAGTGATGTGGCGCTTGGTGTCGGTATCCGCACAGTCAAGGGTGACCAGGTTGGCTATGGTTACACGCAGGAGCTCGAAGAAAAATCCATGCTTGCTGCAGCATCGACAGCGGCGACGATCGCGAGTGCGCAAGCAACAAAACCCGCTGGACAATTCATCCAGTTGAAAACGGACAACTACTACCCGCTTGAGAGACTACTGACTGCCGTACCGCTTGAGTCGAAGCTTCCGCTCGTTCAATTGGTGAACGACACGTGTTTTGCTCTTTCGCCATTGATCGTCAAGGTGAATGCGACGCTCCATGATCAACAGAAGAGAATTCTTGTCGTCGGAAGCGACGGAACGAAAGCCGAGGGATCTGATCCCGCGCAACTTTCTCGCTGCATCTGTCACGGCCGAAAAGAGCGGCAGGCGGGAGCGTTCCGGCTGGAATATCGGCGGACGCAAAGACTTCTCCTTCTACACGCCGGACATCGCCAACCAGATTTCAAAGACAGCGGTTGAACGTACGCTCGTGCTGTTCGATGCAGTCCAACCCCCGGCAGGGGAAATGGCAGTTGTGCTCGGTCCGGGTGTTACGGGCATCCTTCTTCACGAGGCGATCGGTCACGGCATGGAAGCCGACTTCAATCGGAAGAACATCTCCACCTATAGCACCATGATCGGGAAACAAGTCGCAGAGCCGATTGTGACCATTATTGATGACGCGACGATACCTACCATGCTCGGCTCCATCAACGTCGATGACGAAGGGACGGCGGGGAAAAAGACGGTGTTGGTGGACAAGGGGATCCTCTCAAGTTACATGCACGACAGGATCTCTGCGAAGCACTATAAGCTCGAACCGACCGGCAACGGACGGCGCGAGAGCTACCAGCACTACATCCAGCCTCGCATGCGCAACACCTATATGCTGCCCGGACCCTCCTTGCCGGAGGAAGTCATCAAGAGCGCGCAGAAAGGCATCTATGTCAAAGATGTGAGCAACGGGCAAGTAAAGATCGGCGAAGGGGATTTCGCGTTCTACGTTTCGCAAGGGAGCATGATCGAGAACGGAAAGCTCACGGCGCCGATCAAGGACGTCAACATCATGGGGAATGGTCCCAAGATGTTGAAGAACGTCACGATGGTGGCGAACGACCTTGAGATGTACCAGGGTGGCGGTGGTGCCTGCGGAAAAGGCGGACAGGCAGTTCCTGTCGGCTTCGGTCTTCCCACAATCCTCGTCAAGTCCATGACTGTCGGCGGTGTAAGAAAGTAACGGAAGGAGAAACAACCATGAAGAAAGAATTGCTTGAGCTTGCAGCATGGTCCATCAAGACTGCAAAATCCGCCGGCGCAGATGCATGCCGGGTCTCTCTGAACGGCAATCGATCTGTCGAGATCAGCTACCGTGAACGAAAGCCGGAGAACATCAAAGAAGCCAGCACGAAAGGGTTGGGGATTGAGGTCTACGCCAACGGCCGGTACGCGGGCCACAGCACTTCTGACCTGCGGAAAGAGCCGCTGAAAGATTTCATCACCAAGGCTGTCGCGATGACAAAGCTTCTGGCCGAGGACAAATTCCGCTCGTTGCCCGACCCGAAGTACTATGGAGGCAGAGCTAAAATCAATCTGAAAACGGTCGACCCCGCGTACGAGAAACTCACCCCCGAGGGCCGGCATGACATGGTGAAGGCCGTCGAAGCGGCTTCCCTATCCAAAGGTGGGAAGAAGGTCATCTCCGTCACGGCACAGGAACAGGATGGCCATAACGAATCAGTCCTGATGACGAGCAATGGCTTTGAAGGATACTCTGAGGTGACCTACTATGTGGCAGGGGCGAGCGTCACGTTGCAGGATGAGGGTGACAGGAGGCCCAACGGCTACTACTTCGTGGTATCCACGCACAAGAAAGGTATGCCCAAACCGGAAGAGGTTGGAGCCCAGGCGGCGCAGCGAACGATCGACCTCCTTGGCGGCAAGAAAATCAAAACAGCGACGCTGCCGATCATCGTCGAAAACCAGAACGTTCCGAGGCTGGGCGGAGGCCTTCTAGCGGGAATGTATGGAAGGAACATACAACAGAAGGCATCCTTCCTTGCCGACAAGAAAGGTCAGAAGATCGCAAGCGAGCATTTCACACTCATCGACGACCCATTGATCGTGGGCGGTCTGGGAAGTCAATTGTACGATGGCGATGGAATCGCGGCGAAGAAGAGAATCATGATCGGAAAGGGGGTTTTGAAGGAATTCTACGTTGACTGGTACTACAGTCGTAAGCTCGGATGGGAGCCGACGACAGGCGGACCTTCAAACCTGATCGTCCCTCCAGGCAAGCGCTCCGTGAAGGAAATCATGAAGGATCTCGGCAAGGGGATCCTCGTGACAGGCTTCATTGGAGGCAACTCCAATTCGACAACAGGTGACTTCTCTGTCGGCATCAATGGGACGCTGTTCGAGAATGGTGAACTTGTGCAAGCCGTCGCGGAAATGAACATCGCAGGAAACCACCTGGAATTCTGGAACAAGCTCGCCGAGGTTGCGAATGATCCGTGGATGTACTCCTCGCAACGATCACCGAGTCTTGTGTTCACCGACGTCGTTGTTTCTGGCGTCTAGACTTTGGCAAGCTCGCCAGGAATTGCACCGTAGAGACAAGTCGATACAGCGTGACCCCGGTTGTCCGGTGTGGTGGCGTTCGCAAGACGCACACTTCAGCTTGGCAATCGGGGTTGCCTTCATTGCTCGAGTCGGATGAGCCGGATCTTCCCACCCGAATATCTATATGCTCCCGCTCATTTTGCGAAGTGATAACGAAGGCGAAGCATCCGCCTTGATTTCACGGGAAACTCCTGTAGATTGTTCCCGACAGTAAGGCACACACCGGTGCCTAAGCCAACCTTTCAATTTGTGGAACAACAAGCGATGAAATCCCTGACGCCCCCTACTCACATACTTCGGTACTTTCTACTTACTCCTTACATACTCCATCCCGCTTTTCCTCACCATCCTCCTTTCGCGTTGCTACGTCCGGATCACGACCCTGCCCCAGTCGAAGTCCGAGGATGAAATTGTTGCCGAGGCGAAGAGGATTCACGAGCGTGTGTTGACGATGGATACTCACGACGACATCTCCGGCAACTTCGCATCGGACAACGATGACGTTGCCAGCCCGGAGAATCGGCGCCAGGTTTCTCTTCCAAAGATGAAACGTGGAGGGCTCGATGCAGAATTCTTCGCTGTCTTCACAAGCGTCGGGGATCGGTCTGCAACATCGTACGAGACAGCTTACAAGAATGCGAACATTCTTTTCGCAGCGATTCATTGTCTCCCCGAGCGATATCCTAACCTTATCGACATCGCGTACACACCTGATGACGTCGTTCGGATTCATGCGAGCGGAAAGCTTGTTGCATGCATTGGCATGGAGAATGGTTATCCCATCGGAAACGACATCACGAGAGTGAAGGAATTCCATGAGAAAGGGACGAGGTATATCACTCTGACCCACAGCGGACACAATCAGATCTGTGATTCTTCCACGCCCCGGGAAGGCCAGCCGCAGGAAGAATACGGTGGGCTGAGCGAGTTCGGCAAGAAGGTGGTGCAGGAAATGAACAAGTGGGGGATCATGGTTGATGTCTCGCATACGTCCAAGAAAGCAACTCTGGCTGCAATTGCTCTATCAAAAGCACCTGTCATTGCATCACATTCGGGGGCAAGTGCTGTGAATGAGCATCCGCGGAATCTTGATGACGAAACGCTTCTTGCCCTGAAGAAACGCGGAGGTGTCGTCCAGGTTGTGTCGTTGGCCGACTACATCAAGAAGCGTGTGGATTCTCCGGAGCGTCTGGCGGCACTGGATTCATTGAGGAAGGAGTTCGGACTGCCGGAGGGACGTGGTGCTGCAACTCGGCAGGCGATGCAGGCGTTGAGCCAGGACCAGCGAGCACGATACAGGCAAAAGGTCCAGGAGATCGATGTCAAATTCCCTCGCACGCCTGTCACAGTGCATGATATGGTGGACCACATCGATCACATTGTCAAGACCATAGGTGTCGACTACGTGGGCATCGGGACAGACTTCGATGGGGGAGGAGGAGTGACGGGTTTCAATGATGCGAGTGAAAGCATGAACATTACGATTGAACTCGTGAAACGTGGCTACAGCGAAGAAGAGATCGGCAAGATCTGGGGCGGGAACCTCTTGCGCGTGTGGAGGGAAGTCGGGCGGGTGGCGAAGGAGATTCAAGCGGCTGAAGAGCACTGAAGCGCTTCACGATGCACGACAAAAACTACATGGGGGCTAGCGATGTTGTCCTATCGAGTCGACTTCGATCAGATTCCGTGGCAGATACCGATGAAAGGTCTGCGCTTCAAGGTGCTCCGGCATGAAGGCCGTCAGTTGCGGCTTGTGGAGTATACGAAGGAAATGGAGTTGCATTGGTGTGAAAAGGGGCATGTGGGCTACATGCTTGAAGGCCAATTCGAGATTCGATTTGATCACGAAACGCAGATCTATGCCTCAGGCGATGGTGTCTTCATTCCATCTGGTCCGCAGCACAAGCACATGGCCAGGGCCCTGACCGATATCGTCAGGGCAGTTTTCGTTGAAGATATCTAACAGAGGAATGAAATCCGAAATCCCAATTTCGAAATCCGAAGCAAAATAACAAAACTCTAAGACCGAAATTCGAAATCGCGGGCACTATTCGAAGACGTGTTCGGTGTCGATCAGGATTTCAGTTTCGAGAATTTGGTCCTTTGGATTTGTTTCGGATTTAGGGATTCGCATTTCGAGTTTTCCGATGATTACGCCCTACCATCGAACCTGCTATCTGCGCTTTAGATATTTCTCCGGTATAGGATTCTCCGCGGATTCATCCTGCCATACCACCGATGCAATCCACCAGCGATTGTTCTTGAAGAACAGCGAGAAACTGTTGATCCCTCGGACTGGCTTGCCGCCATCGGCCAGATTCATTCTCTTCTCATACGTGCTGAAGACCTGCGCGATGCTTCCGTAGTATTCTCCGGCTCTTGAAAGTTCCTTTTCATCAAAACTCTTCAACGTTCCCCGCGTGATCCGTCCGCTAAAGAATGTGATGAATCCCTCACGATCCATCGTCATCACGCTGTCACCAACGACTCGCACGCAGGGACTTGTCGGATATCCAAAGAGACTCCGAAAGGTTTCCCAGTCAGGCCCCTTGCCTTCCGGGAAGCCGAGTGACGCGTAGAATGTCTTCAGAAGCCCGTCGATCGTGCTGAACTCCGACTGCTTGGGACTGTTTTGCGGCGTGGCCGCAAGAAAGAACACGCAGAGAAGAATTGACATTGCTGGGATTCTGGCTGGATGATGAATTCGAGTGAGCATAAGTAATTGAGCCTCCACAATGTGAGCGTCAATTTGAGCTGAAGTTGTGTGGTTGAGATTTCGCCTTCCTGGAATCTTACGCACTCTTCGGACTGAATGCAATCGACACTCCTACGCTGGAACACTCGCAAAATCGTGAAAAAGCAGGCGGCTCATACCCTTTTCTTACCGTCATGCAAGGTCGGCTTTTCTCGCCCAGATCGAAACGCCCCAGAATATTGAACGATCGAACGGGATTTTGTTCGGGAGGATTTCTGAAAAAGATGTTACATTCTGCCAGCACCAGTTTTGAAGCCCAATCGATTCCAGACCTCGGAGGATGTTATGGCAACTGTTATGATGGACATAAACCAGATCGTGACGAAGCCGAGAACGATCGTCTTTCAGAAAAAGGCAGAATATGTCATTGAGAACCTGAGAAAGCGAAACATGAATGGCTGTTACTGCCGGGATCGCAAGGAGGCCATCAGCGGAATCTGCAAGCTTATTCCGGAGCGAGCCACCGTTGCGCTCGGTGGATCAGTTACCATCATGCAAACCGGACTCCTGGATGTTCTCAGACATATGAACATCAACTTGCTCGATCGCTACCGTCCCGGAATAACGAATGACGAAACTGAAGAAATCATGCTTCGCGGTGCAACCGCCGATGTTCTTCTGACAAGCTGCAACGCTGTCACGTCGGATGGGAAATTGGTCAACGAAGATGGGCGGGGAAATCGCGTCGCGGGGTTGATCTACGGTCCGAAGAAGGTCATTCTGATGGTCGGCGTGAACAAGATCGTCCCGACGGTGGAGGATGGCATAACACGCATTAAGCATATCGCTGCGCCGTTGAACTGCATCCGTCTCGGTCTCGACACGCCGTGTGCGCGGACCGGTTTCTGCGATGACGCCGGCTGTCTGCCGCCGGCGAGAGTCTGCAGCCAGATTACCATCATCGAATCGAACCGTGTCAAGGATCGGATCAACGTTTTTTTCGTAGGTGAAGAGCTGGGGTTCTAGCGAGCCGTTGAAGAACCGGAGCGCAAATGCGCATAGAACTACCTTTTGGTTCAAATACTAGCTAAGTGAGAGAACAATGAAAAAGATTATCTACTTGTTCATTCCCTTGTTGGCATTCTCTCTCCTATTCACCCTCAACACTTCGAGGATTGGGCGGACAGACAAGAGCATCACACCTGACTTTGACGCATGCACGAGCATCATTGTCGGGAGGTCGGCCTCCGTTGACGGCTCAACGATGACCTCACATTCGTGCGATTCCCGGACTGACAGGTCCTGGATAAAAGTTGTTCCGCACAAAAAGCACAAACCAGGGGAGATGGCGCCTGTCTTCATGAGTTCGAAAGAAACGAAAGCCCCTGATGATCCGGATGCCATTTCTGTCGGTCAGATTCCCCAGGTGCCGGAGACGTACGGATATATCTATTCAGCGTATGCTGTCATGAACGAGCATCAGCTCGCGATCGGAGAAACGACGTTCGGCGGCAAGTCGGAAGTGAAGAGCGATGAGGGCATGCTGGATTGTCCTGAGCTGTATCGAATCGCTTTGGAACGGGCGAAGACGGCGCGGGAAGCGATTGAGATCATCGATCAGCTCACGAAGCAGTATGGATACAATGATTACGGTGAATGTTTCACGTTCGCTGATCCGAAGGAAACGTGGCACTTTGAGATACTGGGGCCGGGAGCCGGCAAGAAGGGGGCTGTGTGGGCTGCCGTGAGGATTCCCGATGATAACGTCGGTGTCTCGGCGAACGCAAGCAGAATTCGTCAGATAAATCTGAAGGATCCAGAAAATTATCTGGCGTCACAAAACGTTTTCTCGCTCGCAGTCGAGAAGGGCTGGTGGAAGCCTGATAGCGGCCAGCCGTTCGAGTTCTGCTATGCTTACGCAGACAGAAATGGCATGTACGGCAGAAGACGAGAATGGCGCATTCTCAGCAAAGCCGCGCCCTCGTTGAAGCTCGACCCCAATGCGGAGAATTATCCTCTATCGGTAAAAGCTGAGAAGAAACTCTCGGTGAAGGACGTTCTGGAAACATTCCGCGACTATTACCAGGACACCGATTTCGATATGACGAATGGAATTCGTTCCAAGGATAAAGACGGGAAGGTTATCAAGAGTCCGGTCGCGAATCCTTTTATGAACAATGAATACAAAGAGCTATTCAACGTGAAGAGCGAGCGGACGATCGCCTGCGCAAGAGCCACCTATGTTCAGGTGACACAGTCGAGAAGCTGGCTGCCGAATGCGGTCGGCGGCGTCGTGTGGCTGGGGTATGACAACCCCGTGACCACACCGCACACTCCGTTCTATTGCGGCATCGAGAGCATGCCCAAGAGCTACATGATCGACGGGCGTGCGAAATTCAGAAGAGATTGTGCCTGGTGGGCCTTCCGATACGTGAGCCAGCTGTGCTATCTTCGTTTTCAGGAAATGGTAAAGGATGTCGATCAGGTGATGCGGGACATTGAGAACAAAGCCTTTGAAGGCCAGGCTGAGTTTGAAAAGAAGATCGTGGAGATTCACAAGACTGATCCTACGCAGGCAAAACATATGCTGACAGAGTACAGCACCAAAATTGCCAACGATGCAGTCGCCCGCTACTGGCAGCTCGGTGATGATCTCTGGAACGAGGTACACGTACAAGTTCTAGTAGGATGTTGAAAGACGAACCGCCAAGGGCGCAAAGAGAATACTCTGATTTCCTCTTTGTCCAAGACCTCAAATACTTGGCGCTCTCGGCGGTCTTGGCGGTTTATCTTTGTCTTTGAAATTAGAATTCTAAGAACTTGGTGGAAGTGATATCTGCTGGCGAGATCAATCGGTGATACCGCAGGATTACCGAACACGGTTCCGGATTGTACCCCCCATCAAACCGACTAATCGGATTTCTGTTACCAGAAATAAGAATCTGCCGCATACCTGGGCTCTCTCGGTGGCGAAAATGGCTGCTAAAGAATGACAGGCAGGTCGGCATACAATTTGTGCCATTCTTAAGACCAAAAATCCATTGAGGATATCAGATATGGCTGAAGTGGCTGAACAAACGAAAAAGGTCGCAAAGGGAAGTGTGGTCATTTCTGCGGAGCGATGCAAGGGCTGCGGATTTTGCGTTGAGTTTTGCCCGCCGGAAGTTCTCGAGCTCTCCAGCGAATACAACTCCAAAGGATACCACACACCGATCCTGGTAAAGAGGGATCAATGCACGGGATGCGACATCTGTGGGATGGTTTGTCCTGATTTCGCAATCTATGGCTACATAACGAAGAAGAAAACGAAGGAGGCTTAGTCGTGCACGCAGATCCAGTTGGAGTTCTCACAGGGGCTCATTTCATCGATGGTGACCACGCGTGCAGCGAAGGAGCGATCGCCGCGGGCTGCCGCTTTGTGGCCGGTTATCCTATCACACCCTCGACCGAGGTCGTTGAACGCATTGCTGAGCGCTTTCCGTTCGTTGGCGGCGTCTTTATTCAGATGGAAGACGAAATTGCTTCGTCGATCGCCATCCAGGGAGCCGTGTGGGGTGGCAAGAAGGCGATGACGGTCACGTCCGGACCAGGGTTCTCGTTGATGATGGAGCACATCGGTCTTGCAGCAATGACGGAAACGCCGTGCGTATTCGTCGATGTGCAGCGAGCCGGTCCATCCACCGGTCTGCCGACGATGCCCGCGCAGGGGGACATGATGCAAGCGCGCTGGGGATCGCATGGCGACTATCAAATCATTGCGCTCGCTCCAAACTCGCCACAGGAATGCTTCGATCTCACAATTCACGCTTTCAATCTCTCAGAGCGGTACCGGGTGCCGGTCATGATGATGATGGACGAATGTGTGGGACACATGATCGAGCGAGTGATAATCCCTTCAGCTGAAAAGATCGACGTGGTTGAAAGAAGAATGTATGAAGGACCAAAAGAGAATTTCCATCCATTTGAAACGGGAAGAGATCTCGTTCCGCTGATGGTGAGAGCCGGTGACGGGTATCGCATCCACGTGACGGGTCTGACGCACGATGAAAAGGGATATCCCAACATGTCCGTGAGCGCCCAGGGGAAGCTGGTACAACGGCTGATGGACAAGATCAGGATGCATGCCGACGATATCATCATGTACCATGAGGAAGATGTCGGAGGCGCCGACGTGGTGGTCGTGACATACGGTATCACGTCACGGACAGCGATACCGGCGATCGAACAGGCCAGAGCAAAAGGGCTGAAGGTTGGACATCTACGATTGGTTGTTGTGTGGCCGTTCCCGGAGAAGCGCATCAGGGAGCTGGCAGGGCGCGTGAAGTCGATCGTGGTGCCCGAGTTGAACATGGGTCAGATTGTGTATGAAGTCGAGCGCTGTGCGGCAGGGAAGTGCAACGTCGTTTGCGTCCCGCACGCCGGTGGAACAGTTCATCAGCCGAAAGATATTTATGCAGCGATTGAGAAATCTTTGCGAGGAAGGTGATCATGCCAGAAGAACTCTATGAAATTGATGCTCCAATCCCGGCGAATCCCATCGAGGAATATCTGCGGATGGACCGGATGCCCCATATCTGGTGTCCGGGATGCGGCATCGGGACGACGGTGAACTGCTTCGTCCGCGCGCTTCAAACCAGCGGACTGGATCTTGACAAGGTTTCTGTGGTTTCCGGCATCGGCTGCACGGGGCGCGTGGCAGGATACATGAACCTGGATTCGTTCCACACCACGCACGGCCGGGCAATTCCGTTTGCAACGGGTCTCAAACTTGCCAATCCAGGGCTGAAAGTAGTGGTGTACAGCGGCGACGGCGACCTCACCGCAATCGGCGGCAATCACTTCATCCACGCTGCCCGGCGCAATATGGACATCACTGTTATTCTTATCAACAACATGATTTACGGGATGACCGGCGGACAGGTAGCGCCCACAACGCCGGTTGGGGCGACGGCATCGACGACCCCGTACGGTAATTTCGAGGAGACGTTTAATCTGCCGTTCCTTGCCGAGTCATGCGGAGCCGTGTATGTTGCCCGCTGGACGGCCCACCACGTCCGTCATTTGACGAAATCGATCAAAGAGGCATTGAGTAAGAAAGGCTTCTCGTTTGTCGAGATTCTGGCCCCGTGCCCCACACTGTACAGCCGGCGCAACAAGCTGGGAGACGGCCTCGAACAAATGGAATTCTACCGGGATCATAGTGAGATCAAGAACGGAGCCGACACGAAGACCGTCGCCATGGATTTCCAGGGCAAGATCATCGTGGGCAAGTTCGTGGACAAAGAGCGGCCAACTTACCTCGATGCGATGAACCAGCATTTTCAAAAGAAGTTCGGCGACCGATACGTTCCTTCTGATGAGATGAGGAAGTACCTCCATGGCTAGGACTGAAATCAAGATTGGTGGATTTGGCGGACAAGGGGTGATCCTCAGCGGATACATTCTCGGCAGGGCCGCTTCGATATATGACAACAAGCATGCGACGATGATTCAAGCTTTCGGTCCTGAAGCGCGCGGTAGCGCAACCAGTGCGCAGCTCATCATCTCGGATGAGCCAATCAGCTATCCGTACATCGTTGCGCCCAACGTGATGGTGTTGATGTCACAGGAAGCGTATTCGAAATTCTCGTCGGAGTTGGCACCCGGGGGGATTCTACTCACCGAGGAGGATCTGGTTGCGACGCACAATCTTCGGAGCGACGTTAAGCACTACTCCATTCCGGCGACACGGTTTGCAGAGGAGCTCGGCAAGAGGCTCGTGCTCAACATCGTTATGCTGGGTTTCGCGATGGCCATAACAAAGATCGTGGGACGTGAAGCAGCCAGAAATGCAGTGAAGGTTTCCGTGCCAAAAGGGACGGAAGAGCTGAACTTCGCAGCGTTCGAGAAGGGATATGAGTACGGGCTACAGCTCCTGAAGAAGGAGCCTAAAAAGAGCCTGGTCTGATCTGCGAGATGCTGATTCTAGAAATTCGAAGCACGAAAAACGAAATCCGAAAGAAATCTCAAATCCGAATATGGAAATCCTAAACCGGCGCAGAACCCAGATAACTCAGGTGCAGAAAACGGGCGCGCAGATTGTTTCGGATTTTGGGTTTGCGCTCTTGCATTTCCTTCGGATTTCGAGTTTAGAATTTCGAATTTCCTTCCACTCTGCTTTAGTCTCATTTCGTCGTGTTGCGCAGAATGGCGCCAAAGATCTTCATCAACTCTGTCGATTCCTGCACCAGCCTGGCCTGAATTGTCTTCGCTT
This sequence comes from uncultured Bacteroidota bacterium, assembly GCA_963739335.1. Taxonomy (GTDB): domain Bacteria; phylum Bacteroidota; class Ignavibacteria; order UBA10030; family UBA10030; genus UBA9647. Next base: position 18,330 of record CAVUAC010000100.1, read on the forward strand.
CGTCATGACACGCGACGAGTTGCAGCCAATACCGGCTCTCCTTCGATTCTTTTCTTGAAATCCGGATTCTCATCAGAAAATCCTTCTTGCCTAAAGATTCATTCGCCTCAATGTAGTTTGCCCCGACCGAGCCCGCAGCTCTGACCAGCTGTTTCGCAATCTCGTCGTTTGGAAGAGTCTTTGGGAGAGAGTTAATGAACGCGATAACCCCCTTCGCAAACTCAAGCGTGCGATCTTCGAGATCGTAATGATAGGGATCTTCTGCCATCGCCATAGAATTCAAACTGATTTCCTCGAATGAATCTACGACCCTTTTTCCGCTATGGCTATGGCGAAGTTAAATTGCCAATTGAATTGTGAATTACAAGAAAATCCTAAATCCGAACATCGAAATTCTAAACAAGCACGAAATCCAAAGAACCCAACTGCAAGACCAGACGCCGCCGCTTGTTTCGGATTTTCGGTTTGAGCTTTTGCAGTTCCTTCGGGTTTCGAGTTTAGAATTTCGGCTTTCCTTAGCGTTTCGAATTTAGAGCTTCGAGTTTTCCCTCCTCACCCCATTGTGGTGAACACTGACTGCACATCGTCGTCCTCCTCCAGCTTGTCGATCAACTCCTGCACCTCTTTCGCCTCAGCCTCGGAGAGTTCCTTTGTTGTCGTCGGCATGTACTGAAGCTCCGCATTGGTCACTTCGATGCCTTTTTCCTCTAACGTCTTCGCTATCTTTCCGAAGTCATGGAAGGACGTGTAGACGTACACATCCTCATCCTGCTGAACGAGATCTTCCAGTCCGTGATCGATCATCTCCAGCTCAAACTCATCGAGGTCGGGAATCTTGTCTGTAGCAATCCGGAAGACCCCTTTCCGTTCAAACATGAACGAAATGGAGCCGGTCGATGCCAACGATCCGTTGTGGCGTGAGATAGCAAGCCGGATGTTTGCGACGGTGCGTGTCGAATTGTCGGTCGCGCATTCCACCAGAATGGCGATGCCGTGGGGTCCGTACCCTTCGTAGGTTATCTCTTGATATCCTGCCGTGTCCTTCGAGGATGCCCGCTTGATCGCTGCTTCGATGCGGTCTTTTGGCATATTGACGCTTTTGGCGTTCTGAATTGCCAGGCGGAGCCGGGGGTTCAGTTTCGGATCGGCCGTCCCGGCCTTCACGGCGATTTCAATTTCCCTCCCGATTCGGTTGAATGCCTTCGACATGCGAGCATATCTCGCGAACATCTTGTGCTTACGTTTCTCGAATATTCGTCCCATAGGTTTGCGCCAGATCCGGTTGGTGATGAGCACGGTGAAAGGTCGATGCCTAAGATACAAGTCCAAAAGTTGAAAAGGAAGATCGCGAGGGCAAGAATTGATGCAGCGATAGACAGCCCGCGATTGCTCCCTTGCTTTCAGTCGATTGTTTGAATATCATTGGCAAGTCGAGCTGCTGTAGAAGCGACTTCTACTTGAGGAAGCAAAATGAGAAGTCGGACTTCTTACCTGAAATGATCTCACCGCGAGAAGGGAACAATCATGGATGACAAGAGAATAGAATGGCACGAGTATTTTATGAAGATTGCTGAACAGGTTGCGACCCGCAGCACGTGCGACCGAAAACACATCGGTGCCGTCATCGTGCGAGACAAAACGATCCTATCGACGGGCTATAACGGCAGTCTGCGGGGGGCGTCGCATTGCGATGATGTCGGGCACGATATAGATAACGGTCATTGCGTCAGGACGGTTCACGCAGAAGCGAACGCCGTGGCGCAGGCTGCGAAGAACGGCGTTGCACTCAATGACTCCGAGAATCTATGTCACTGCATCCCCATGCCTGACGTGCTTCAAGCTCGTGGCAAACTGCGGCATCAAGGTCATCTATTACAAAGAGTTTTATCAGGACGAGCGTATCACCGCCTACGCGAAGGAAACGGGCATAACACTGATCTATATGGGAACGGGAAACCTTGAGCTTGTTTGAGCTGCGGTCGCCCGCGTTTCCTCACGCCGAGGGATGCAAAACGGAAGGGCACAGTTCTCAATCATTTTTTTGGCATCTTTTTAGGAAGGATGAGAAGGCCATGACATCATACATCGGGAGAGGTTGGGTTTTTGTGCTGCTCACCCTGAGCTTGATCGTACTGATAAGCTCATTTTCCATCGCTTTGCAGCAAAAGCCAACAGACCGTGAGGGACAGGAAGGTCTGAAAACCGTAAGAGAAAAACTATTGTTAGACCGTGGATGGAAATTTCACTTCGGTGACGCGTCCAATCTAAAGGAGGACTTTGATTTTGGCCTGGGCGCGACGTTCGCGAAAGCCGGGGAAGCTGTCGGCGCAGTCCAGCCAAACTTCAATGACAGCACGTGGCGCACGGTTGACCTTCCTCACGACTGGGCTGTGGATCTTGATTTTGTGCGTGTGAAGGATAATGACGTCATTAGCCATGGCTACAAGCCTGTCGGCCGACAATTCCCTAAGTCCACGATCGGCTGGTATCGCCGCGCACTGTTCATCCCCAAGGAAGATGAAAGCCGCCGGCTCATGGTGAAGTTCGACGGCGTATTCCGCGATTGCATCGTGTGGCTCAACGGCCACTATCTCGGGAACAACCTGAGCGGGTACTCCGAGTTCGGCTACGATGTTACCGACTATGTGCGCTACGGAGAGAAGAACGTGGTGGTCGTGAGAGTTGACGTCAGCCAGTATGAGGGATGGTTCTACGAAGGAGCCGGGATCTACCGACACACGTGGCTCATCAAAACAGAGCCCGTTCACGTGCCGGAATATGGCGTCTTCGTCCACACGGATATGTCGAAAGGTGCGGCTGACGTGCACGCTGAAACGGATATTATGAACAAATCAGAAACCGGAGCGTCGTGCGAACTCCTCACGCTCATTCTGGATGAGCGGGGCAAGTCGGTCGCAACATCCACTTCGAGAGAAATCTCTTTGCAGGGAGCTGAGCGCAAGACCGTCCGTCAGGATATCAACGTTTCCAGTCCGCATCTCTGGTCCCTTGAATCGCCATATCTCTACAAGCTCGTGTCGATCGTGAAGTCGAGAGGTGCCACGGAGGACAGCCTTGCAACAACGTTCGGCATTCGCACCGTTCGTCTCGACAAGGACAAGGGATTTTTCCTCAATGACAAGCCGGTGAAGATCAAGGGGACGTGCAATCACCAGGATCATGCCGGAGTAGGGTCGGCGCTGCCGGATCGGCTCCAGTACCTACAGAATCGAACGCCTAAAAGAGATGGGATGCAACGCGTACCGCACGAGCCACAATCCGCCGACAAATGAATTGTTGGAAGCCTGCGATAAGCTGGGGATGTTGGTGCTGGACGAGAATCGACTGATGGGTAGCTCACCGGAAATGATGGGGCAGTTTGAGAGGCTTGTGATCCGCGATCGGAATCATCCGTCGGTAGTGCTCTGGTCGCTGGGGAACGAGGAATGGATGATACAGGACAGCGACGTCGGTAGACGGATCGCACAGTCGCTGATCCAGAGGCTGAACCAGCTCGATCCCAGCCGCCTGTACACATACGCCGCCAACAACGGAAACACGTTCAACGGCATAAACAGTGTGCTGCCGATACGCGGCTTCAACTATATGACCGTCAGCGACATCGACAAGTACCGAAAGGATCACCCGGACCAGATCCTGCTTGGAAGCGAGGAAGCCAGCACGTTGTGCACGAGGGGAATTTACGCGAATGACACGGCGAGGGGATACGTCAGCGAGTTTGATATCAACGCTCCGGGTTGGGGAGCGACGGCGGAGAAGTGGTGGAGGTTCTACGCAGCGCGGGAGTGGCTGGCCGGTGCATTTGTGTGGACCGGCTTCGATTATCGCGGCGAGCCGACACCATACAGCTGGCCCTGCATCAATTCTCATTTTGGGATCATGGATGTCTGTGGATTCCCGAAGAACAACTTCTTCTACTACCAGGCCTGGTGGTCGGACAAAGACGTGCTGCATGTCGCCCCTCACTGGAATTGGAAGGGAAAAGAGGGGCAGAATATTAATGTCTGGTGCGAGAGCAACTGTGAGAGTGTGGAATTGTTCCTCAACGGCAGGAGTCTTGGAAAGAAAACCATGGAACCGAACTCACACATTGAGTGGAACGTCCCATACCAGGCGGGAGTGCTCGAGGCTCGTGGGCTAAGACACGGGAAGCAGCTAACCACCAAGATCGAGACGACGGGCAAGCCTGTACAGATTCATCTCGACGCAGATCGTACCACCATATTCGCCGATGGAGAAGATGTCTCGGTTGTGACGGTGACGGCAATCGATGCCAACGGAAGGGAAGTGCCGGACGCAGATCAGCTTATTCGGTTCGACCTCCAGGGAAAAGGGCAAATCATTGGTGTCGGCAATGGTGACCCGAGTTGTCATGAACCGGACAAGTATCTCAAGGGCCAATATCGGCGCAGCTTATTCAATGGCAAGTGCCAGGTGATTGTGCAGTCAGCAAGAGAATCGGGGCCGATTAAGTTGGCTGCTTCCTCGGACGGGCTCAAGCCTGCGACGCTGACTCTCCGAACAGAAGCAACGACGCTCCGGCCGAGTGTGGCTTCGTATGCGCCTGCGAAGTGAAGGCGGGGTTGTTGCGATGGAGTCTAGTCAGTCGACCAGGTTCTTTGACAGCCGAGCGAAAAAAACGAAAAACATCCTGAGCAGGGTCCCGCTCGCTCTTTGAGCAGGACGTAGTCGAAGGATGTTCCAAGCCGGCTTTGACTGGGCGTTCACGAGCGCCCTTCAACTACGCGCTCTCTGGAATGCTGCCAATGTGTGGAGTTTATCCCATCGTTCAGGGCTTAAGCCATGTCGACGGGACTCAGGATGTCTTTTTTTGTGTGTGGATAAGAAAAGAGCCCTCGAATCGCTTGAGGGCTCTTCTTTTGTTGGCGTACTTGAAAGTCTAGAACGCATCTCAAAAATCGGTGTCACTCCCGAATGTTCCGCTCTTTGAATCCCGCTCAGAAGCGGAATCTCCCGCTTTTTGGCTCCCTAGCGGGATTCAAAGAGCGAACACAAAACGCGAAGACGTGCCTGCACACCGAAGTGCGGCGTTTCGGCACGCAGGCGTGCGGGAATGACAACTATTCTTGTGGAAGAATTCTTGAGATGGCTTCCAATCTATTGCTGATCCTTGTCTTTCTTCAGGTCCTTCCGATCCTGCTTGAGATCTTTCACGTCTGATCGCACATAGCGCCGGTCCTTTCTGACATTACGACGATCCTTACGCAGGTCTTTCTTGTCCTTTGCAAGGTCTCGAGCATCCTTCCTGATATCTTTCTTCTCTTTCACGATGGTCGCTGCGTCACGCGCTCGCTTCGCCTCATTTAGTTGCTTTGCGTCGCGCACGATGTCACGCTTATCATGGTGGACGTCGTGGCGATCAGTCCGAACATCCTTCTTATCTTTGGCAAGGTCCTTGACGTCATGGCGAATCTCCTTGTTGTCTTTCTTGATGTTGCGAACGTCCTGCTTGACGTCCTGCGCCAGCAGTCCGCCACCGGGATGACTTCTCGAGGGAGTCACCCATGAAGGTGACCATCACCATTTGGCCAATCTTAGCTCTGAGAGAAGGCCGTGCGTTGCTGGTTTGGTGAATAGAAGAAGAACGGGAAGGGAGAAGAACAGGCTGCGCTGACACCTTTTCTTCGTGAAAGCGGCTGGCGATTCTGCATTGAGTTCTTTGGCATTGTCTGCGAGCTTCAAAATGTGAGGCAAAAGTAAGGAAGAAATGACTTTAGCTGCAACGAAAAACTGAGGCATGTGGGCCTAACGAAAAAAATTGAAGAAGAAGCTTTTCGCAGGAACCAAAAATAAGCTCTCCTGGTTACTATAGTATCGCATAGGCAACAGTTCTGGGTTGCTGCGCAAATCTGAAGTGACTTTTCGTCTTTCCCTCATCACCTAAGGAGCCACAGAGTCAATCCGAATTGATACGAAGCTGTTATGACCTTCAATATTCGGTGGAAACTCTGTGCGCTATCATTCGTCTTTTCTCCCTGAGTTCGTCAATTGTATAGCTGAGATCGGACACGACCTCCTGAATTGCGGGATTCAATCGGTCGTATCCACCATCCGAAGCTGAAGGTCGTGTCTTACTCTGTTCATAATCAATCCCGATCAATCTAACAACTCCTGGAGAAGATCATGGATAGGAAAGAATTCCTCGCTTCACTCGGAATCGGAGCAGCGGTCATTGCCTGCAGTTCATGTCTCGATGGATGCAATGTGCCCAACCCCGTGTCTGCCGCCCCCACCAATGTTGACTTCACGCTCAATCTGGCGGATCCGGCGAACGCCGCGCTGGCCAATAATGGGGGATATCTCTATAAGAACGGAATCATCGTGGCCAAAACGACGAGCGGATCCTATGTGGCAATCTATAGTGTGTGCACACACGCAGGTGGCACGGTTCAATATGATGCGAGGAATAACCGCTTCAATTGCCCTGTCCACGGATCGAATTTCTCGACGGACGGCTCTGTGATCAATGGACCCGCAACCCAAGCGCTGGCGAAATACAACACATCGTTGACCGGATCGTCGCTGAGGGTGTATTCGTGAACAGCGGGGATTATGACAATGGATCATGAAAAATCAACAGGGAGAATATGATGAGGCAAATTCATGCGGTTGTTTTTCTCGTTGTCATCGGCTGTCTCGCAGCACACGGTCAGGATATTGCGTCGCAGGCTGCACAGGAGCTTACGGTTCCGTCTGGCCGACTGTTCACGCCACAGGTCGGTGTTCGAACACAACTGATTATGGATCAAATCACCGATGATCCGCATTTCGCGGTTGAAGATACGATGCCGAGGCCGGTCAGGAGGAGCTTGCAGCCGACCAACATGAGTTTCATGGAAAAAGGCCTGTGGGGCGAAAACGGATTCCTTCGAAGTACAGGGATCGCGGCTCCACTGACACCGGAATCGCGGATGAGCGAGCTCGGTCTTCGAAGAGGAATGCTTGTCGCCCATCAGATCGGCGGATTTGTGACGCTTGGGTTCATGGTATCGGCGGCATATGCCGGACAAAAGATTATTGATGGCAACAGAGGCTATCGTCCCTACCACCAGGCCTTCGTTGCGGGGACGATCACTTCATACTCGATTACGGGCTTGCTCGCGGTCCTGTCACCGCCCCCATTGATTCGACGCGATGAGATCAGTACGACGATGATCCACAAAACTCTCGCCTGGGTCCATTTTGCGGGGATGGTGATCACGCCGATTCTCGGAAGCACTATCGGCCGACACTCAGATGCGAAGCGCGAGCACATTCATCAACTATCGGGATACATCACAACGGCGGTGTTTACCGCATCACTCATTACTGTCACATTCTGAACGAGGGACGACAATGTCGAAAGTCAATCTTCTGGTTGGATGGATTCTGATTGCCGGTGCAACCGCGATCTCGCAGACCAAGACAGCTGATGTCATCAAAGAGGAGTCATCGATCACCTATCGGATTGACCATATGCTCCACCATATCGAAGCCACGAGCAAGGATGGTTGGTTCCGTGTCGAAATCGATCCGGCGAAGAAAGAAATCAAAAGCGTGTCAGCCCAGGTCGATGTGATGACCTTCGACAGCGGGAATTCGAACCGGGATTCACACGCAATGGAGGTGGTGGAATCGATCAAGTATCCTGACGTGACATTCACCAGCACGGGTGTCACCCAGAACGCTGACAGCGTCAACGTCTCAGGGAAGCTCACGTTTCATGGGGTCACCAAGGACATTCTCGTCAAAGGCACGGCAAAGTGGTCGCAGAATAAGCTCGAGATGCAAGGCGGGTTTGAAATCAGCATGACAGCATTCAAAGTCGACCGGCCATCCCTGCTGATGGTGCCAGTCGATGACGCAATACGGTTTTCGTTGAAGGTGGCGTTTCCCTTGTAAAAAAACACGAATCGAGGACCCGTTGTACAGTGTGGCTTTTGGTGGGATGTGCAACGGGTTTCGTTTGAGTTGGGCGTGGCCAGAAAGATGATCATTGATGCCTGTACAGCACAAAGGCCCGGGTTACTCCGGGCCTTTGCGCGTTATGCCAGCGCCGAAAGCAGCTATTTTGCGATACCGATGACGCCGCAGGCTTCCCGCGCCCCGGCGTTGCCTGTTGGTTGTGTTTTCAGATCATCTTCTTTCGCGTGGATGATCACGGCGCGGCCGATGATCGAATGTGGTCCCGATAGCTGCATCACAGGGTCAAGCCATTCAAGGTTGGCGACACCCTTTTCATCGGCGACAATGTTCCCCAGGTCGCCCGCGTGTCGCGTGGCGTCCGTCGGTGCGCCGTGCGCCATCTGTGTCGGATTGAAATGTCCGCCGGCACTTGTGGCATCCGGCGCACTGCAGTCCCCAAATTCGTGAACGTGGAAACCATGCTTGCCTGGCGTCAGACCCTCCAGATGAGCAACCACTTTCACGCCCTTCTCTGTCTGGGTGAAGGTGATCATGCCTTTGACCGTCTTATCCTTTGCAGGATAGACAACGGCGATCGCTTTGCTCGGGCCGCTTGTCATTTTCTGCATATCTGTCTGAGCGACAGCGCCAACAGCGAAGACACAAATCAGCAAAACCGCTAAGATCCCTCTCATTGTTTCCCTCCTCAGTCTGGTTAATTGGTGAGTGGTTAGTTGGTGAATGGTTAATTGGTGAGTGGTTAATTAACCATTTAACCAATTAACCAGTCAACTAATTCCCTAGTCCAGGAAATGCACGAACAGACCGTCACGCAACTTTGGTTCGAACCACGTCGATTTGGGCGGCATGACTTTGCCCGCATCGGCGATAGCTATCAGTTCATGGACGGAAGTGGGGAACATGCTGATCGCGAGTTTCATCTGTCCGGAGTCGACACGCTTCTCGAGCTCGCCAAGTCCGCGTATTCCACCCACGAAATCAATTCTCTTGTCGACGCGCGGATCCTTGATGCCGAGGATCGGATCCATCAGATGATTCTGCAGAATTGCCACGTCGAGCCGTTCGACGGGGTCGCTCTTCTTGAGCAGTTCATCGGATGCGGTCATCACGTACCAGCTGCCGTCCAGGTAAAGACCGAATTCCCCCTTCCTGGAGAGGCGGGGTCGTCCTTGAATCTTGTGAACCGAGAATGATGGTTTCAACTTCTCGAAGAACTGTTCTTTGGACAGACCGTTCAGATCTTTTGCCACTCTGTTGTAGTCCAGGATCCTGAGCTGGCTAGCAGGGAAGCATACTGCGAGGAAAAAGTTGTACTCCTCGTCGCCACGGTGGTGAGGGTTTGCCCGCTTCCGCTCGCGCCCGACAATTCCTGCTGCCGCTGTGCGATGATGTCCGTCTGCGACATAAAGATGCGGGATGCCTGCAAACAATCGCTGCAGTTTCTGTATCGTGGCCTTGTCTTTGATGACCCACGATTGGTGTCGGATGCCGTCGTTTGCAACGTGGTCGTTTTCCGGCGAAGTACTGACGACCTTTTCGACGACAGCGTTAATCTCTGCATTGTCAGGATACGTCAGAAAGATGGGCCCCGAGTGCGAGTTCGTCACGCGGACGTGGTTGGAGCGGTCCTCTTCTTTGTCCTTGCGCGTGAGCTCGTGCTTCTTGATGGTGTCATTCCAGTATTCTTCGATAGAAGCACAACCGACTATTCCGAACTGCGTTCGTCCTTCCATTGTTTGGGCGTACACGTAGAGATAGGGCTCAGGATCTTGGACAAGCACCTTCTGGGCAACCAGCTTGCCAAGATTCTCCTTTCCTTTTGCGTACACCATTGGATCGTACAGGATTAATGCTAGGATCCAGATCGATCTCTGGTTTGCCGATGTGGAGAAACGACAATGGATGCCCCTTCACTTCCTCGCGTGCTTCATCAGAACTTAGCACATCGTACGGTTTTGCCGCTACCTCGCCGGCAAACTCAGGTTTTGGGCGAAACGCTTTGAACGGTCGAACGGTTGCCATACGGGGTCTTGACCCTTGTCAGTGAAATGCTTCCGGATTGAACGCCTTCACAACCTTTTGGGCGATCTCGATGCCGACGCGCTCCTGTCCTTCAATCGTCGAACCGCCGATGTGCGGCGACACGCTGACGCGTGGATGATTGATGAGTGCCTTCTGCGCATCTGTCGGTGGCTCGTTGACGAACACATCCAGGGCTGCACCAGCGACTTTGCCGCTCTCGAGTGCATCGAGCAATGCTGCTTCGTCGACCACACCGCCGCGTGCGCAGTTGATGAGGATGACACCCTTCTTCATCATTTCAAATTCCTTCCTGCCGATGGCCGGACCACCTTTCTTGTCGGCGGGAATGTGCAGCGTGATGAAGTCTGATTCAGCCAGAAGCGTTTCGCGCGTCGTGATGCGCACGACGAAATCCATCATGTGGAACGGCGGATCGTACGCGCGAACGTTCATGCCCAGCCCAAGCGCACGGCGGGCTACTTCCTTGCCGATGTTGCCGAAACCCAAGACGCCGAGCGTCTTGCCGTAGAGCTCGATCCCCTTCGAGTATTCCTTTTTGGGCCACTTGCCAGCCACCATATCCATCTTGCTCACGTGCAGGAATCGGCTCAGGGCAAACATGTGCCCGATGGCAAGTTCCGCGACTGAGATGGCTGACGCGCCCGGGGTGTTGAGGATCAGGAGGTTCTTTGCATTCGCAGCTGCCACGTCGATGTTGTCCAGACCGACGCCTCCGCGTGCAATGACCTTCAGGTTCTTGCCTGCTTCGATGACCTCTTTGGTGACCTTTGTTGCTGAACGGACGATGATGCAGTCGTACTTCCCTATGCTGGCAAGCAGTTCTTCGGGAGTGTACTTGACCTGATCAACATCGTGCCCGGCGTCGAGCAATATCTTTGCTCCTTCGGGCGAGATACCGTCTGTGATAAGTACTTTCATGCTGGCCTCCATGCTCAGAAGAAATTGTCATCGGCGGGGATGCACGTGGCGGTGATGAGGACTTCCTCCGATGGGAACCTTCGTCCGGCATCGCTCTGCATCCCATCGCTTTCTTGGGGGGAACGTAAGCAAATTTTCTTGAAGTGACAACTACAGAAAGTCCGACGTCTCAGACGATTTTTCTTCTAGTGGCAGTTTTGGCAAAATCATTAACCCCCGTTCGCTGCGGACGGTAGTGAGTGGGAATCACGGTTCTCTCTTTCAAAAAAAGTTGTATATTAGCGTCGTGCATTTCACTCTGCCCCACCAATTGACGAAGGAGACTTGCAATGGCGAATCGAGCTCATAATTTCAATCCGGGTCCCGCTGTTCTTCCTGTCAAGGTGCTCGAAGAAACGCGGGATGCCGTAATGAATTTTGCTAATCTTGGTATGTCCATCCTCGAGGTTAGTCACCGTTCCAAGGATTTTGAAGCGATCATACAGGAAGCGGAGAAGAATGCTCTTGCCATCATGGGTTTGTCGGCTCAGGACTATGCGGTCATTTTCCTCGGCGGCGGTGCAAGCCTGCAGTTTGCGATGGTGCCGATGAATTTCCTCCACACGAAAGCCGACTACGTTGTCACCGGCGAGTGGGCGACGAAAGCGGCAAAGGAGGCCAAGATGCTTGGCTTCGTAAACGAAGCCGCCAGCTCAAAAGACAAGAACTTCAACTATCTTCCGAAGAGCTACAACTTTTCACATGACGCAGACTACGTACACATCACAACGAACAATACGATCTACGGCACCGAGTGGAAGTCTATCCCGAATGTCGGTAACGTGCCGTTGATCTCGGACATGTCATCTGATATCTTCGGCATCAAGCGCGAGTGGAGCCGCTTCAGCCTGATCTATGCGGGAGCGCAGAAGAATCTCGGTCCTGCCGGGGTCACGATGATCGTCATCAAGCGCGCCTATCTTGAAGCGAAAGCCAAACAGCAGTTGCCGACGATGTTGAAGTACAAAACGCACGTTGAAGGGGTATCGCTGCACAATACGCCTCCCGTGTTCGCCATCTATGTTCTCGGCAGAACGCTCAAATGGATCATGAGCGAAGGTGGACTTGAAACCATCGAAGCGCGCAACCGGAAGAAGGCTCAGATGGTCTATGATGCCATTGACGTGCATCCGGAATTCTACAAAGGGACCGTCACAGACCGAGCTGACCGCTCAATCATGAACCTGACATGGAATTTGCCGACTCCTGAACTGGAGGACAAGTTTGTCGCTGAGGCGAAGAAGAAGGGGATGGTCGGTTTGAAGGGTCATCGCTCGGTGGGTGGAATCCGATCATCGCAGTACAACGCCTGTCCGGTCGAGTCTGTGGAAACGCTCGTGAAGTTCTTGGAGGAATTCTACACAGCGAACAAGCAGTAGCTCGGTTAAAGGTCACCTTCAACAGGGTTCAGTCTAAGACGAAGGTGGCCTTCTTCATGGAACGCAAAACCCCTTCTTGCGCCGAGTACCTTGAAGGGGTTTTCTATTTTTGCTGCAAAGAACCGCCACGTGCTAGTGGCCGTGATCGGAGCCATCCATAGATTCGGCCCCCGGGAGCTTTCTCGCAAGCTTGTGAGGAGAGTGAATGAGGATGGGAAGGCACTGCGGACACATCCACGTGTTGCTGCCAATGAATTGGAGAGTGAGGAGCGGAACCGTCTGCTCCGTTCGTCCGTAATTGAGACATGGTCGAGGTTCCTGTGGCATAGGTAAGTCCCCTCGGATCTTTCTTCACGCTTTGTGAAACCACTTTTTGAAGAGAGCAATTCTCTGCTATGCTTCAACCGGAGACGGCACATTGATTTCCAAGAGCTCATGCTCAAGCTCCATGAGCTGTGCCCGCATCTTTTCCCTGTAGCACTCTGTTTCTTCCACCAGTTTCGGGATAAGGGATTTATAGTATTCAATCCCTTGCTGCAGGTTCGCAATGTAAGTCCCAAAGCGGGCTTGCTCTCTCAGCGTAATAGTGTCGAGCCGCTTCTGGATCTCCTGCTTCAGGTGATCGATATTCAAACGTAGTTCGTTGATGAACATGTTCGGCCGATCTCCGACTGTAAGGAGTTGAAGGCGGCCATAGATATGTCCAACCATCTCTTCGAGGGAAGCGATCTTGGAAAAGTATGCGAGGTTCGGACCCGGGCATACTGCGACAGCATGAGTGGAAGACCCGTTCATGCCGCTGTTGATCGCAGCGGAAGCGGCAAGATCCTCGCAAAGACAGGATTTCTCGTAGACCCTGTCGAGCTTTCGCCTCAGTTCTTCCTCGGGCAAGTTCAGACTCCGCAACTGCCTGATCTTCAACCGCTGATATTGCGATGATGCTGTGCAGATGGGCTCTTTCGTGAATTCCGTATTGTTCGACAGAAACTTCTTCGTGCAAGGGCTGCCCGGTTTCCCAATGTTCACGCGCCTTCGGATCTGCTGTTCGCTCGTTGTATCACGGAGATTGTTGAAAGGTATTCCCAAGGGCGACGCGTCGCTGATGTAGAAGTCTTCCTCGTGCGCTGCGGAGAGCTGCCGCCTTGTCGCATCGTCGACGTTGGTTGCTTCCGGCACGAGAAGGAACGGAGATCCCCAACCCGTTCCGTCGACGTGATAGAATTCGCGTAGAAACGCGTCCTCGCTGGCCGTGCCAATGCCGCCCTGGACGGTTATTCGGATGCTTAGCGGGGCGCCTGGTGCCACAACGCCCCTCTCGTGCAACGCGGCGCAATACAGCTGATGCAATTCGTCGATGAGTGCTCCTTTGCTCGATTTGAAACTCTCCAGGATCGGGCCGAGCAGATTACCATCGGACGCGAAGAGATGGCCCCCGCAGTTTAATCCGGACTCGATCCTGTACTCTGATACCCAGATCCCCTTTTTCGCCAGGATTTTTCCCTGGATGTACGCTGACCGGTAGTCGCTGACTTTGAGTGTGACCTTCTTCCGCAGCTTTCCGTTACCATCAGGAAGGAACTCGGGAAACGCGGCCATGTAGCTGAAAAGGCGGGCATTCAAACCTGCAGACAGAACCACCGATGAGTTCAGGTCGCTTTTTGCGAATCCCCGAAGTGACGACAGCGCGTCGGAGAACTCAGGTGCGGGCTGTTGTCCTTTCTTGCCGGGTGGGAGACGATCCAGCTTGGTCATGATATTCACATCGATATTGCCGGCCACTATATTCTTTCGCAATTCCTCCTGAAGGCTTTGCCGCGTGGAAGGGTCATTCGCCTGCTTCATGCGGTGATACAGCGCCTTCAGCGGTGAGTGGTCGGCCAGCATCTCGAAGTACCTGACGATTTCGCTCCCCTTCTCAAAGGCAGAGGCTTTGAGGGAGGCTATCTGCTCTTGGACGATCTGTTGCACGAGATTGAGGTAGGCCGTGATCCTCCGTGCGCGATAGTCGTGCTCTTTAGACGTGATAGGGGCATAGGGGACTCCGCGAAGCAATGAGGTACCTGCTTCCGCATCTGCTCAATCAATACGTCATCGACGATGGAGATCACAGACGAGATGCCGAATCGCGCAACTCTGATCGGCGTGTCTATGGAGAATGCCAGTCCCAAAACGGGGATGTGAAAGGTGTGGATTCTTCTATCTTCCATGCAAAACTCTTCCCTGTAACAATGATTGGCTCGACGGTGGTCGCGGCCGTTTCGACCTGACGCATTTCAAATCGGAACTGCGATCATGAGATCAGCAAAGCGGAGACGCTGTTCCAGAAAACGGCGGAGACAACAGTGATGAAGACAAAGAACAACTCTGGCGAGGTAGGCAAGCACAACAACATCCAGAGGATACAACGTTGGAGCTGGGCGTTTCGCGCGTCCGGCTCGGCTACGAGCTCCGCAATAGACACGGAGACTCTATCCATGTAAGATACGAAATACCTATAGTCTTCGCAAATAATCCGAAGGGAGGGTAGTGTCCGTTTTTGAATCTAGCTCAACCACACCACCGCCGTTTTTATTGGCAAATCCTCAAAGTTGAAAGTTACTATTGCATACGGCTCGTGTTCGCGCGTGAACATTTTCATGTCATTCTCGTAGCGGGGCAGGTGAGACCGAGCCAAAAAGCAAGGCAACTGCGCAATGCTTTGGGTACCCTTGCAGACCACTCCCGGCAAAGCCGACCACCTGCCCGACTATTATTAAAAATGCGCTATCACGAAGAATTAACTTGACATTGATGGAAATGAGTAGTATATACTAGTAGTATCAACAAGGAGTATATGCCTATGACACCCTCAATCAACCTTGAAAAAGAGTACCGTAGACTTTCTGCCAAGCTCATAGAGCTTGACAAGAAAGAGCAAAAAATCATCAAGGAAAAGCACGCAATACTCGCGAAGATGAACACGTTCAGGGAGGTCGCTAAGTTGACGCGTACCGAGCTACCGTTAGGGATTCCGGCAACACCAACTGAATTAGAACTATTCTTCTCCCTTAACGAGAACACCCGCTTAGGCGATGCAATCGAAACCCTTCTTGTTTTCAAGGGACCCTTGTCCCGAAAGGAAATCATTGCAATCCTGCGAGAATACCGTGTGCCCATTTCTACAAAAGCCCCAGAACAGGTTCTAGCCAACGCAATTATGCGCGACAAAGAGAATCGCTTTATGGTCTTGGATGATAGGCGAATTGCTCTGCGGGCAGGAAAGAAATAAGGAGAGAAAAACCTTGAGGCAGGCGGGAATGGTTGAGCGAAATCTAAGCTACCAGTGCGCAACACTGGAAATGCAGAGAGATAAGACTGCGAGGTCGAGGACTCTGCACTTAGTACCGTCTGCCCCTTTTGATTCTTAATAAATAACGAGCCTGCGAGCGTATCAGCACCCGCAAGCTCTGAGTAATCATCGCCCCGCTTGAACGAGACGACAATCGCAAATCGAATATCGTTCATTGCGGGCACAAAGTCAAGGAGTCCTGCAATGAACACATTAAGCCTATCTAAAAAGCTTCTCATCTTATCTTCCCTCGTTGAGGGCAATTCCATCCGCAGTATTGAACGTCTTTCGGGTGTCCACCGCGATACGATCATGCGCCTGCTTCTCTTTGCTGGAACTAAAGCCCAAGAAATACTCGACCGTGAACTTGTCGGTATCAAGTCCCGATTCATTCAGGTTGACGAAATATGGACTTTCGTAGCCAAGAAACAAGGCAATCTCTCCTATGGCGAAAGAGAAAACTTTGACATTGGCGATCAATACGTTTTCGTTGCTATTGATTCTGAAACCAAACTCATACCAGCATACACCGTTGGAAAGCGTTCATCTACCCTTGCAATTGCCCTAATGAGAGAACTTCAGTACCGCATTTCTACTCGATTCCAGCTTTCAACGGATTCGTTCAAACCCTACCTTGACGTTGTGGACGATGTCTTTGGCATTGACATTGACTATGGCCAAGTTCACAAGCACTATACCGAGGATATGAAAGGCGAAAAGCGTTACAGCCCTCCGTGTATAGTTACAGTGGAGAAAAAACCCCTCATCGGATACCCTGATTTTAGGCGCATTTCCACAAGTCACGTTGAGCGTCAAAATTTGACAATGAGAATGCAAATGCGCAGGTTTACAAGGCTAACCAACGCTTTCTCCAAGAAACTGGAGAATCTTAAAGCTGCATTGGCCTTGCATTTCTTTCACTACAACTTTATGCGCATACACAAGACCTTGCGAGTCACCCCCGCAATGCAAGCCGGCATTTCAAGGAACATTTGGACTTGGGAACAACTTCTAGGCATCGAAATCCAAGAACGAAAAGCAGCCTAAACCGATATTTGGAAGTACCTGTTTTAACGCGTACATTTAGATTGACGAATTTGGTGGCGACCCTTGGTACGCCACCACAGAAACCCGCCGAAGAACAATCACTGATGAAAGTCAGTGAATTCGGACGCGGTATGCGATGCCGAACACATCGCACTGTCGGTTTGTTCGACCGGCTGAATGGCAGATACTTGTGGAACACCTCACTCCTACAATGGAGTCGAGTCCACAACGACTCTGTCGAACTTGGGAGGGTTGTGATATCCAACAATCCCAAACTGGTACCCAGGACGCCAGGATAAACAAGCCATTCCGCTAACGGTTTGGACCGGTCCAAGCTTTTTCCGCGGAGCAATCCAATGAAAAAGTTTGTGATTACAACTGTAGAGGTCAAGGTCAACGTCGCTTTCATTATTTATGCATTGGCGTTTCTCCTGGCCATCCTACTACGTTAGATATGGGGCGGCGCGAGCCGCCCTTTTTGTTTCCACGAATCCGCTATTTCAAAGAACGAAAAAGTAACTTAGGACACTACCGAAGGGAGCAAAGCACATTTTCATCGACTACACAAGATTGCCGTTCTATTTGAACCTTCTGCCAGCAGACTTTGTAGGTCTTCGAAAACACGGACTGATTCATCCTGAGGCACCGGTCAAAGTCCCGAGGATCAGAGTGAATTACCCATTGCTTGCTCAAGAATACCAACAGAAACTTGAGAGCAAGGAGTTCGTGACAAGAGCTGAGTTAGCAAGGTCACTAGGCGTCAGCCGCGCCTGGATCAGCAAGGTGATGCGGTGTTTGCCGAAGTCCTAGGGAGGGAATGCGATGGCATCTTGGAGAAGGGAAAAGCTCTAAGGAGTTCTGGCAACAACACGGAGAATCCTCAAAGCGCGAGGATTTCCTAGTTGAGACATTGGCCTCAACTATCTGAGGTAATGGCAACAGAATTGGTGAGAGCAAGTTACCAAAGTCTCCCGAATGGGGGCATGTTTCTGGTGATCCACGTCACACGAGGTTTGACATTGAAACAAACTTTCTGGAGCATTAGACCAGAAAACGATTTGGGTCGAACATGCCACAGGTTTCCAAAGATGATGCGGTTAGAGATGCAATCCTCCAGGCGGCAGAGCGCGTCTTCCAGAAGTGGGGACTGAACAAGACGACCATGGAGGACATCGCGCATGAAGCGGGCAAAGGTAAAAGCACCCTTTACTACTATTTCACAAGCAAAGAGGAGATCTTCGATGCCGTCGTCATGATCTTCTTGGGAAGGGTCATCACGAATGCGATGGCTGCCACGCAGCCTTGCGGATCAGCCAAAGAGAAGATCAAAAAGTACATTGCTACACTTTTGATCGATCTGAAAAGCTACTCCAGTGTGTATTCCATCGTGCGCAACGAGATAAAGCGAAACCATAGCTTCATCGAGAGAATTCGGGATCAGTTCGACCCCAGAGAAGAAGAGTTCATTCGCGGCATCTTGCAGAATGGCCTTCGCTCAGGCGAGCTCACCTTCTTTGACGAGAACGGGCTGAGCGCTGCCGTGAAGGCCATAATCGGCATTACCCATGCTTTGGAAATCTATCTCCTGGTTGAAAACGATGATCTTGCACAAATCGACATCGCTGCGAAGCTGATTACCGAGGGGCTCTAGCCTTTTTTTTGCCCACGTTTCGACCAAAATACGCAAGCAGTCTAATATTCTAAAGGACTAGATCATGAAGAATAGGCAGAAGTTACTTGTTCTTTCACTCATTGCAATTGTGTTTTCAATGTGGGGTTGTTCCAGTAATTCAGGCAATCAGAATGATCCTCCTATTAAAGTACAGGTGGAGAGAGTAAAACCCGCTGACGTAAGTCAGGAGCTTGCATACAGCGGCACCATAGAAGAATCCGAGACGGTTCCGCTTAGTTTTTCTTCGGCAGGAACGGTGTCGCAAGTACTTGTTTCCGAAGGTGCGATGGTAAAGAAGGGACAACTCCTTGCGACATTAAACAATGCAACGTACCAAAACAACTATGCGATAATGCAAGCGACCCAGCAGCAGGCAGAAGATGCCTACAACCGCTTAACACCCATGCATAAGAATGGCACTTTGCCGGAGGTAAAATACGTAGAAGTGGAAACCGGTCTGCAAAAAGCAAAAGCGGCAGCAGCAATTGCTAAAAAGAGTTTAGACGACTGCAATCTCTATGCAACAACTGATGGCTTTATCGGTAAACGATCAATCGAACCCGGATCGGCAGCTATGCCGAACCTGAGCGCGTTTACGATTGTGAACATCAACAAAGTGCTTGCGCGTGTATCGGTTTCAGAAAACGAAATTGCCCTGATTCACAAAGGACAAAAAGCCACTATCGCCGTTGGCGCTTTGGGATCCGCGACCTATAACGGTGCGGTGGAAGAAATCGGTGTCGTTGCAGATCCAATGGCTCATACCTACAAGATGAAGATAGGAATAACAAACAAAGATCTGCGTATGAAGCCGGGAATGATCTGTTCTGCAGCCATTGAGAGCCCAGGTTCGGTGCACGGTGTGGTTGTTCCGAGCAGTTCCGTTATGGTCGATGAGGCGGGGAAGAATTTTGTGTATGTCGTTTCATCACAGAATAAAGCAATGCGTAAGCATGTTGTCACCGGTCGCTTGTTGAACAGCGGTATTGAAGTGCTGGAAGGATTACAAATAAACGACGCACTCGTTGTGGCGGGCCAGCATAAGTTGATAGATAATGCCTTTGTGCAAATTGTGAATTAGTGACAAAGGGAGATTCCATGAGTATCAAAGAGAAATCCACATTGCTCGAAACGCTTCTACGATACCAACAGGTGATCTATATCTTTACCGTCATTGCTGTCCTTGTTGGGATCGTGGCGCTTTTCCTGATGCCACGCGATGAATACCCCGCAACTCAAGTGCCGATAGGTCTTGTCGTTGGTGTGTTTCCCGGTGCCTCGTCTCGGCAAGTGGAAGAACAATTGACGATGAAGGTTGAGAACTATTTGTTCCAGTACAAATCGGTCGACCGTGCCAAGACGTATTCTGTCTCCAAAGAGAATTTCATGATTATTTATGTCGAGGTTTCAGAAAAAGAAAAAGATGTGGATGGATTTTGGCTGAAACTTCGTCACGGTTTGAATGAATTGAAAGGAGAACTGCCTTCGGGTGTGATTTCTTTGACAGCGAATAACGATTTCGGCAATACTTCTGCAATGTTGCTTGCCGTTCAGTCCGAAACAAAGACATACAGAGAGCTTGAAGACTTTATTAGGTCATTTGAAGATGATGTCCGAAAAGTACCGTCAGTTTCACAGGTTAAGCACTATGGTCTACAGAAAGAACAGATCAGTATTTATATGGATGATGCCAAGCTTGCGAATTATGGCATAAAACCGATGCAAGTTCTTGCTGCTCTTAAACCGCAGAGCACCATAAACTATACAGGGGAGATAGATGACGGTACCTCTGTGCATCCCATTCATATTCCTTCAGGCCTCAAAACTGAACAGGATGTGGCCAATCAGATTGTCTATTCCGATCCGCGCGGCAATGTTGTACGCGTCAAAGATATTGCAAAAGTGGTACGTGAATACGACGATATGGATTCTCACGTCCGGGTTAATGGAAAAAAGTGCTCGCTCGTCTCGCTCGAAATGAAATCGGGAGAAAATGTTGTCCACTTTGGTGCTGAAGTACAAAAGGCCATTGACAAATTTGCTGCTGCGCTTCCGCCTGACGTGAAGATCATCACCATTTCCGATAGCCCCGCTGTAGTGTCGAAAGCTATTGCAGACTTTCTCAAAGAATTCGCCATTGCACTGATAGCGGTAATATTGGTCACTGTCCTCCTGCTTCCGATGAGAATTGCCCGTATTGCGGCAATAGCAATTCCAACTTCTATTTTAGCGACTCTTGGAATTATGTGGGCAATCGGAATGGATTTGCAGACCGTGTCACTTGCAGGTCTGATCATTGTCCTTGGAATCACTGTGGATAATGCCATCGTCATAGTCGACAATTATGTTGAGAAACTCGATCAGGGTATGTCCCCGTTTGATGCAGGGACAAAAAGCGTGACCCAACTCTTTAGTTCTGTACTTTCCGCTACGCTCATCATCATAGCGTGCTTTCTGCCAATGCCGTGGTTTATGAGTGGTACCGGTGGCGAGTTTATCCGATCGCTTCCGACGACCATTGCTTATGCACTGCTTGTATCATTGCTGGTTTCGGTTTCTATCATACCGTTGCTAAGCTACACATTCATTAAGACCGGAATCAAAGACAGTTCATCAAAGAAAGGGAAAGCGACATTCCTCGACAGACTTCAGAGTTTTTATGACGGACTTCTTGAGAAAGCATTCAAAAGGAAAAAACTGGTTGCTCTTGTAGGAGGTCTTTCGTTCATAATAGGAGCTGCACTGATTGCGATTACTCCGCAGCAGTCATTCCCACCAATAGAAAGAAACCAGTTCGCGGTAGAACTGTTTCTTCCCGTCGGAAGTTCTCTCCGACAAACAGATTCGGTCATAACAGATCTTGAAGAGACGCTTCAAAAGGATCCGCGCGTTCGTGTGGTGACGTCGTTTACCGGAACAAGCTCGCCTCGTTTCCATACTCTCTATGCGCCTAACTTTCCGGCAAAGAACTACGGGCAGTTGGTCGTGCTTACGGAATCGAATAAAGCCACAGAGGAGATTCTTGACGAGGTACAGCAAAACAATGGAAGGCAGATATCCTCTCGCCAATATTAAATGGAAGCAATTAGCTTTCACAAACTATACATCTCCCATTGAAATCCGTATTTCGAGCGATAGCATCCAGACAATCAAGCAGGTGGCAAATCGTGTCTCTGATATTGAGCGGCAGTTTAAGGATGTTGAGTTCATACGCACCGATTATGAACAGTCTCTGCAATCTGCCGATCTCGTTGTAAAGAAAGATGAGGCGGCGCGTCTAGGGTATTCGAATTCGCTTCTCGCTTTTTCGTTGATGACTGGAACAAAGGGATTGCCGATCTCAACCGTTTGGGAAGGCGATTATCCAGTTGATGTTAAGTTGAAGATCAATAAGAAGACGAAATCCAGTCCCAGCGATATCATGAATCAGTATGTAACCTCTCCATTCATGCCTTCCTCTGTTCCGGTTCGTCAGCTGGCAACGATACAGCCAGGTTGGACAGAAGGACAGATTGTGCGGCGTAACGGTATACGAACGATAACTGTTCTAGCGGAAACAAAAAGAGGAATTTATCCAGCAACAGTGTTTAATGAAATCAGACCTCTCGTGGATAAGATGGACTTGCCTCCCGGTGTTTCTATCCAATACGGTGGCGATTTTCAAATGTCCGATGAGAATATTACACCGTTTAAATATTCACTGGCTGTAAGTATCATTGCTATCTTTCTCATTTTGATGTTTCAGTTCAAAAATATCAAATCATCACTTCTTATCATGGTGACACTTCCATTAAGTGTTTTTGGTGCCGCGTTCGGAGTATTTGTAACAGGATATCCATTTGGAACAACAGCCTTTATCGGATTGATTGGCTTAATGGGAATCGTTGTACGTAATGGAGTAATATTTATTTCGTATGCAGAACACCTTCGTCATGAGCTTGGGCATTCGCTGGAAGAAGCTGCAATATCTGCAGGGAAAAGGAGAATGCGGCCAATATTCTTAACGTCGGCTGCAGCAGCTGTTGGGGTCATCCCTATGATCTTAAGCCGCTCAGCGTTGTGGGGTCCGCTTGGTGCCGTAATATGTTTCGGACTGCTCTTTGCACTTGTGCTCTCACTGCTGGTGATGCCCGTGCTATACTATTTAGTCCACAGAAAAGATTTCGAGAAAGTTGAAGAGACAGAGAGAAAATGGAAAAATATGCTATAATTTGCCTGATCTGGATTTGCGCGTTTCCTGTCTTTGCGCAGCGAGCGCTGACACTGGATGAAAGCAAGCAGCTTGCCCTGCAGAACAATGCCAAGATCAAGAATGGTGTGCTGGAAATGGAAGCATCACGGCAGACAAGCAAGGCGGCGTTCACGAGATATTTCCCCTCCATCAGCGCCACCGGTGCAATGTTTGAAGCACAGAAGAACATGATGGAGATATCTACGCAGGGGGGTAACCTGCCTGTCTATGATGGCAACTTAGCGAATCTTCGGACAGCAACGCAATTCGCGTATATGCCTGCAGCAACAATGGGATTGATGAAATCCGGTACGTTTGGTGTGCTTACGGCGGTACAACCGATTTTTGCCGGAGGTAGAATTTGGAACGGCAATCGGCTGGCATCGCTGGGTGAGGATGTCAGTGAACAGAAAAACCGACTTGCTCGGAATGAAGTTCTGCTGAAAACTGAAGAGCAATACTGGTTAGTTGTTTCGCTGAATGAAAAGGCGAAGACCATTCAACGCTACGAAGATTTGTTGAACAGTCTGCTGAAGCAGGTGGAAGATGCATACAAATCTGGACTTGTTTCCAGAAATGATATGCTCAAAGTAAGAGTGAAACGCAGCGAAGTACTTCTGAACAAATCCAAATTGGAAAACGGACGGAGGCTGGCAACGATGGCGTTCTGTCAGCATATCGGCATCCCGTATGATTCGACATTGACGCTTATCGATTCACTTCGCGTGGATGGCTCGCCGCAGGCATTCTCAGTCGATCACATCGGAGCATTAAAGAACCGCTCAGAATACTGTCTGCTTCAGGCATCAGTTCGTGCGGAAGAACTGCAAAGCAACATGAAACTCGGAGAATACCTTCCGCAAGCTGGTATCGGAGTGACTGGGTTGTATATGAAGCTGGATGAAAGCAAGGATCGAACGCTAGGTATGGTGTTCGGTACGGTCTCCATTCCGATTTCCGGCTGGTGGGAAGCATCGCACACGCTTCAGGAGCGCAGCATCAAAGAACAGATTGCGCAGAACACGATGAAGGACAACTCGGAATTGCTGCTGCTGCAAATGCAAAAGGCGTGGCAGGATTTGACTGATGCATACAAGCAAGTTCATCTCAGCGAAGAAGCAAAATCGCAGGCGGATGAAAATCTTAAAGTGAATCAAGACAGTTACGACAATGGCATGAGCAATCTTTCCGATCTACTGGAAGCGCACGCGCTTCAGCAGCAGATGAATGATCAGCTTACAGATGCCAAGGCAAGCTATCGAGGCAAGCAAATCGTGTATTTGCAGGTAACGGGAAGATAGTGCAGACAATGCTCGGAAGGATTCACCAAGGCTGCTACGAACAACGGGAAAAAGGATGTTTCTGAATAGAGCGGTGGAACAAAAGTAGGATCTCGAAGGATGATTGTCACCGGGTACAATTCTTTTATGCGCCCGGGACGAGGCAAGAAAACTCCAGTGTGCAGGTGATCGAAGCACAAACGCCCAATATCAAGAGGAGGATGCAATGAGTGATCAGCCTAATTCGGCATATGGAGCTATCGGGGTAGAGAAATACTATTCGATCGGCGATACGATCACCAGCATAGGTGATCCTGCCGATGGATTCTACATTCTCCTGGCCGGAAAAATCGGAGTATACAAGAAAGATTTTACCGTCGCTGAAGTCGACACCAGCGGCACGGTCTTCGGCGAACTCGGTTGTATCCTCAACATACCGCGGACTGCCACATTGCAGGCTTTGGAGCCTACCTCGGTGCTGTTTGTGAAAATGACGATTGACGAGCTGGTGGAGAAGCATCCGCAGTTTGCGAAGAGGCTTCTGGTCGATCTCGCTGATCGGTTGACGAGAACAACGGAGTTGTGGTGGGATGCGGCGTCTGACGCCGGCTTGCGTAGACAGTTGACCCGCGCCGCTCGCATTCCCTTCATCTGATCATCTGAGCACACTGTCTCCTCCGTCGAATGATGAATACATCGCCAGTACTTCTGGAAGAAGAACTCCAGTCGTTGTCGCGCGATCATACCTTGGGTGCAGCATTCCCTCCTAATTGTTTTACCTCGATTCGGACATTTTTGGCTGGCCCTTCGACTCGGTCGCCCCTTGCATAAGATGGTCCTGAGAGACGGGGCTCCCTCGCTCAGGGCCTCCTCGACTCGTCCATTAGAAAGCGGAAGCCCCGAGCGCCTGCCCGCCTCATTGAGTTCACGATGGCAGGCGGGAGTCCCGTCCTCTAAAATGGCTCGTCCCATCCTGAAAAGGACGGGACGAGTCGAGGGGCTCCGCGAGTAGGACTCGAACCTACAACCCTGCGGTTAACAGCCGCATGCTCTACCATTGAGCTATCGCGGAATGATATGTAAAGAACACAGGACAGCCGCATGTTGAGAGCCGACACCGAAGGTGGCGGATCGAAATCCCGCAGTTGTTTTGCGGGACTCTACCATTGAGTCCTGCCCAGAAGCGGCGGGACTTCGTGTCGTCTGTCGACGACACTCAGCTATCGCGGAATGATATGTGAAGAACACACGACAGCCGCATGTTGAGAGCCGACACCGAAGGTGGCGGATCGAAATCCCGCAGTTGTTTTGCGGGACTCTACCATTGAGTCCCGCCCAGAAGCGGCGGGACTTCGTGTCGTCTGTCGACGACACTCAGCTATCGCGGAATGGCATGTGAAAGAACAACCCGGAGAGTCTCATCCGGGTTGCTGTCAATATATTATACTTTCGGCGGAAAGTCAAGAAACTGTTGCAGGGTAGCGGTTCGTTGACATTCCTTTCATTTCGGACTATATTGCTTGGAAATTTCAAACCAATTCATTCTGAACGAGGAGTCTTCGATGATGAAGGGCGGCATGCCGAACATGCAGGGGATGATGAAACAATTACAGAAGATGCAGGAAAAAATGGCTCAAGTTCAGGCAGAGCTTGAGCAGAAGACTGTGACGGCCGAGGCAGGCGGAGGAATGGTAAAGGTCACAGCGAACGGCAAGCAGCAGATCATCAAGATTGAGATTGAGAAAGAAGTCGTGAATCCTGAAGAGAAGGAAATGCTCGAGGATCTTGTGGTGGCAGCTACCAACAAGGCTCTCGAAAACGCCGGCGCCATGGCACAGCAGGAGATGCAAAAGGTCACCGGCGGGATGATGCCAAACATCCCGGGCTTGAACATACCTGGCCTCTAGTACCGTTCCTTGTACGTAGAGTCACATTCCAAAACGAATAGCGAAGATAAGAACACGACCCCATCCTTACCTTCCCCTTGAGGGGAAGGAATGAATGTGTTCAACAGGAACGGATGCGAAACTCCAAACATCCAAGGTTCCCTCTCCTCAGTAGGAGAGGGCAAGGGGGAGGTCAGATACGAAGAGCATAAACCTATTCCCCTCGAAAGAGCAAAGAATTCAGAGGAGGAACAGAAGAACGTGATTTTCACAGCTGAGTCGATAGAACAACTTGCAGAGCAATTCGCTCAACTTCCCGGCATCGGGCGAAAGACGGCGCACCGACTTGCCCTCTATGTGGTGAAAATGCCGAGGGAAGAGGTAGCGTCGCTTGCACAAGCCCTTTTGAATGTCAAGGACCGGGTGAAATATTGCTCGATTTGTTCCAACATTACGGAGGCAGATCCGTGTCCAATCTGTTCCAACACAAAGCGAGACCGGACAGTGGTGTGCGTTGTCGAGGAACCAACGGACGTGCTTGCACTCGAACGGACAAATGAGTTCAGGGGACTCTACCACGTCCTGGGTGGAGCGCTCTCTCCGCTCGATGGCATCGGCCCTGAGGACCTGAGGATCAAGGAGCTCCTTCATCGATTGTCGGAATCCAGGGTGGATGAAGTCATTCTTGCCCTCAACTCGGATGTCGAAGGGGAGGCAACAACACTGTACCTCTCGAAGCTGCTGAAACCTCTCGGCATGCGAATCACTCGCATTGCCCGGGGATTGCCCGTGGGGACAGACCTCGAGTTTGCTGACGAAGCGACGCTTAGCCGTGCACTGGAAGGACGGATCGCTGTTTGAGATTGAAATCTCTTGAGGATCGAAGGACGAGCATCGGGGTGAAGGCACGTTTGCTCATCGCGATGATTCCTGTCGCGGTCACCCAGCTTGCCTGCAACATCTTTGAAACGAGGCAGCCGGAGCCTCCTTCGCAGTCGAGCTCCAACTTCGTCCCTGCCACCGAGCCTTCTGTCGTGTTCTCGAACATGACGAACGCGTTCAGGGATCTGAATTCGGTGAACTATCTCAAATCCTTCGCCGATTCCGCTACTGCCGGCAGAGGATTCACCTTTGAACCGACGCCGCAGGCGAGGGTCAAATACGGCGGCGTCTTCCTGACGTGGAGCAGGCAATCTGAGAAACAGTATTTTGACAACCTGCACTCGAAGATTCCAAGCGGATCGTCCGCAGTGTTGTTCTTTCAGACGTTGACCGTGCAGAGTCTGCAGTCGGATTCCGCACAGTATGAGGCGACGTACACCTTGACGGCGCCGCACACAGTGCCGAGCATTCCGCAGGTGGCGACAGGGAAGGCGCAGTTCTTCCTTCTCGCTGACCGTTCCCGCAACTGGGTCATCTGGCAATGGATTGATGAACCGACAGGAACAAATAGTTTTTCTTGGAGCGACTTAAAAGGCGAATTTGGGCAGTAGGGAGGAATTTAGAATACAGAATACAGAATGCAGACCTCAGATTGGGAATTGCAGCAGGCAGAGAGTAGATTTCTGAATTCTGGCTCCTGGATTCTGACTTCTGAATTCTGACTCTAGACTCCTGACTTCTGTATCCTGATTTTTGAGTATTCGATGAAGAGACTCATCAAGATCCTGCCCCTGCTCTTGCTTATCTCCTGCAATCCATTCGCGCCGGCGTTGGATGAGAGCCTTGACTCGGGGAGCTCGATACTCGGCGATGCATCGACGATCGATGGGGTCTTCCAGAATATCAAGTACACGTACACGTTTCGCGATACGACGATCTACGGCCAACTGATCAATGCAGACTATTCCTTTGTCTATCGGGACTATGATCGGGGAGTCGAGGTCACGTGGGGAAGAGACGAAGAGATGCAGACAACCCGGGGCTTGTTTGTCAATGTCCAGCGCCTGGACCTTGTTTGGAACAATATCGTCACCTTCTCAACTGATTCGTTGAACACGCAGGCATATGTGAGCCGGAATTTCAATCTCACGGTGACGTTTAACCCGAGCGACATCATCCGCGTGGACGGCTACGCGACCCTGGCTCTCGCGCGGTTGAAATCACAGGACCCGTGGCAGATTGTGCGCTGGCGGGATGAGTCGAATTTCTAGTGGAATGATGGAATGCTGACAGTTGCTTATCAGGGTGAGCCGGGGGCGTTCAGCGAAGAGGCAGCGCGGGGTTATTTTGGCTCGCGTCCACGGCTTCTCCCCATGGAGAGCTTCAAAGACGTCTTCGGATTCGCCTCGAAGCATCCGTCGGCCTATGGTATCGTTCCCATCGAAAACTCCGTGTTCGGCAGCGTCCACCAGAACTATGATCTTCTGCTGCGGCACAAGCTGCACATCGTGGGCGAGGTGAAGCTGCGGATACAACTCCACATGATGACACTGCCCGGCGTGCCGTTGAAGTCTGTCCGGTCTATCTATTCGCATCCTCAGGCGCTCGGTCAATGTGAGGAGTTCCTGCGTTCGTTGCGTGGAGTGAGCGTGGTGGCGTATTATGACACCGCGGGCTCGGCGAAGATGATCCGTGGGCAGCACCGTCGTGACGCGGCCGCGATCGCCAGCGTTCGGGCAGCGCGCACGTATGGCTTGTCGATTATCCGGCGGAATGTTGAAAGCAACCATCGCAACTTCACACGGTTCATCGTTCTTTCACGCGATGCAAGGCGGGCAGAGAGCCTTGAAAAAACGTCTCTCGTCTTTGCTGCGAAGAATGTGCCGGGGGCTCTCTTCAAGGCGCTTGCTGTCTTTGCCCTCCGCGAGATCAATATGCTCAAGATCGAGTCACGTCCGAACGTCGGCAAGCCGTGGGAGTACCTCTTCTATCTGGATATCGAGGGTTCTCCGGCGGAAAAGCAGGTGCACCAGGCTCTCAAGCATCTCGGAGAACTGACGACGTTTGTCCGTGTGCTCGGCGCCTATCCCTTTGGAACCACCATCAAGAGTTGAATATGCAGCTCGTCTACATCTTTCGTGAAGGATTTTCGGGATTCCGGCGTGCGAAACTCTCCATGGTTGCCGCGATCACGACAATCTGCGTTTCTCTTCTCCTCCTTGGAACCTTTTCGATCCTCGTTGTGAACGCCAACAGCGTCGTGGAAGCATTGCGGGAGAAAGTTGAGATGGAGGCTTTTCTTGCGGACCATCTGTCGCCCATCGAGACCTCGATTGTCCGGGACAGTATCGCGAAGCTGGAGGGGGTGCGTGAAGTGCGCTACGTTTCCAAGGAGCAGGCAGCAGCGATTTTCAAGGAGGAATTCGGTGAGGACATCCATCGAGTTCTGGACTTCAATCCGCTTCCGGCTTCCGTCAAGATCTTCCTGAAGGAAGGCTACAGAACCGCGAAGGGGGCCGAAGCTATCTACAATTCAGTGAAGCAGATCAAAGGCGTGGATGACGTCATCTACCGCAAGAGCATGCTTGAAATGCTCGACCGCAGGGCGACCATATTCCTCTGGCTCGTGTTCGGAGTCGGGTTATTCATCACCATCTCCTCCGTTTTCCTGGTGGCGAACACGATTCGGCTTGCTATCTACGCCAAACGCAAGATCATTCAGACTATGAAGCTGATCGGGGCGACAAAGTCTTTCGTGCGGGGGCCGTTCATTCTGGAGGGCTTGATGCAGGGATTCATTGGCGGCGCTCTGGCTGCGGGGATTCTCTTTCTCGTTTTTGAATATCTCGCTCAATGGATATCCATTGAGCTCGCAGATTTCGTGCACGTCAAGCCGGTCTATTACGGTGTAGTCGTTGCGGTGGGATGTGTGCTGGGGTTCGTCGGCAGCGCCATTTCCATCCGCCGCTTCATCAGCGAAAGCGTCGTCTACAGTCCGCGCTGAGAATTGCTTTTTCAGAGATTCTTTTCTACACTCTCAACGCATTGCGCGCAATATTTCTGGTCCAACGGAACCCTTCATTGATACCACCTATGTTGTTTGTCTCTATCGTTGTGCCGGACCGCGCCCGCTTTCTTCAATCAGTGAACTGATTTCTATCGACTGATCACATTAGCGAAGATCTATGAATAAATTCACTGCTTTCTATCGCTCTTCCGTCGGCAAGAAGATCATCGTGAGCCTCAGCGGGCTCTTTCTCTGCACCTTCCTCATCGTCCATGCATCCGTCAATCTGTTCCTGTTCAAAGGCGCGGAATCCTATGATGTAGCGTCGGAGTTCATGTCGACGAATGCGGTCATTCGCATTATTGAGGTGGTGCTCTTCGTGGGACTGCTCGCCCACATGATCAGCGGCGTCTGGGTCTGGATGCAGAACAGGTTGACGCGGCCTGTCGGGTATGAGATGTACCGCTTGAAAGATAACACCAAGATGTCCTCGCGGACGCCGATGTTGACGACGAGCGCCAGCCTGGTGGGGTTCTTCCTGGTCTCTCATCTCACCACATTCTGGATCCCGACGCGCTTCGGAACAGAGCACAAACTGCCCTACGACATGGTTTCGCAGGCGTTTTCGCAGCCGACGCTCGGCATCTTCTATATCATCGCCGTGGCGTTCCTCGGATTCCACTTAAAGCATGGCTTCCAATCGGGTTTTCAGACGCTGGGCTTGAGTGACAAGCGTTACAAATGGCTGATTGACAGCGTCGCGGTGATTTTCTGGCTTATCATACCGCTCGTATTCGCCGCGATGCCGGCATATTTTCTCTGGTTCAAGTAAATGATCCCTTCATCCCGTGTCGTTCGTATATTGACCATCGCAATGGGAGCTTACTAACAATGAAGCTTGACTCGAAAATTCCTTCTGGTCCGATAGAGAAGAAGTGGGATAACCACCGCTTCGCCATGAAGCTCGTCAACCCCGCCAACAAACGGAAGTACTCCATCATCGTCGTTGGAACGGGTTTGGCCGGTGCCTCTGCTGCGGCAAGTCTCGGTGAGCTTGGGTACAATGTTCTGGCGTTCTCCTACCATGAATCGCCTCGACGAGCTCATAGCATTGCTGCGCAAGGCGGCATCAATGCGCCGAAGAATTATGCGAACGACGGCGACAGCATCTGGCGCTTGTTCTATGACACTGTCAAAGGTGGAGACTACCGTGCGCGTGAAGCGAACGTGTACCGCCTGGCACAAGTGAGCGGCAACATCATTGACCAGTGTGTCGCACAGGGCGTTCCGTTCGCACGTGACTACGCCGGCTATCTGGACAACCGGTCGTTTGGCGGTGCACAAGTATCACGAACCTTCTACGCACGGGGCCAGACCGGACAGCAGCTGCTGCTTGGCGCGTATTCCGCTCTGAGCCGGCAGATCAACGCCGGTTCGGTCAAGTTCTTCCCTCGTCGAGAGATGCTCGATTTCGTTCTTGTCGACGGCCAGGCGCGAGGTATCGTGTGCCGCGATCTGGTGACCGGCAAGATTGAGACCTACGCAGCCAACGCAGTTGTTCTTGCAACCGGCGGTTACGGGAATACGTTTTACCTATCAACGATGGCGAAAGCCAGCAATGCGACCGCTATCTGGCGCGCATACAAGAAAGGTGCGGCGTTCGGCAACCCATGCTTCACGCAGATTCACCCGACGTGTATCCCTCAGAGCGGTGCGTATCAGTCGAAGCTCACGCTGATGAGCGAGAGCCTGCGCAACGACGGGCGCATCTGGGTTCCGAAGACGAAAGGCGATACGCGCCGGCCGGAGCAGATCCCGGAGGAGGAGCGTGACTACTACCTCGAGCGCCTGTATCCGTCATTCGGCAACCTCGTGCCGCGCGATGTCGCATCCCGGCGTGCAAAGGAGATGTGCGACAAGGGATTCGGCGTCGGCCCGACGAGTCTTGCGGTCTATCTCGATTTTGCCGATGCGATCAAGCGCCTTGGCCGTCACGTGATCGAAGAAAGGTACGGGAACCTCTTTGATATGTACCACGAAATCTCGGCTGAGGATCCCTACAAAGGCCCAATGCGCATCTACCCCGCCATGCACTACACGATGGGCGGTCTCTGGGTTGACTACAATCTGATGAGCACGATTCCCGGTCTGTTCGTGCTCGGTGAGGCGAATTTCTCCGACCACGGAGCGAACCGGCTCGGTGCGAGCGCTCTGATGCAGGGACTCGCCGATGGTTATTTCATCGCACCGTACACGATAGGTGACTATCTTGCCTCGACGAAATTCAAGGCGGTCAAGACAGAGGATGCACCGTTCAAGGAGGCACAGGCAGGCATCGAAGAGTTGATCAGGAAATTGATGTCCATTAATGGCACGAAAACGGTTGAAGAATTCCACCGCGAGTTGGGAAAGGTGATGTGGGAATTCGTGGGCATGGGGAGGAACAAAACGGGGCTCCGGAAGGCGCTCAAGGATATCCCCAAAATACGCGAGGAATTCTGGAAGGATGTCAAAATCGTGGGTGCCGCAAACGATTTGAACTCAGAATTGGAGCGTGCAGGCAGGGTTGCAGATTTCCTCGAACTTGGGGAGCTGCTGGCATTGGATGCCCTCCATCGTGAGGAATCGTGCGGTGGGCATTTCCGTGAAGAGCATCAGACGGAAGAAGGCGAGGCCTTGCGCGACGACAAGAAATTTGCCTATGTCGCGGCGTGGGAGTATGCCGGTGTCGGCAAGAAGCCCGTTCTGAACAAAGAGCCATTGGAGTTTGAGTACGTGAAACCTTCGCAAAGGAGCTACAAGTAAACAATGTAGAAGTCCGACTTCTACCGTGGGATTCGGTGGAAGAAGTCGGACTTTTTCCAGATCAAGGAGCTACAAGGAATGGATTTTAAACTGAAGATTTGGCGCCAGAAGAATCGGGACGACAAGGGCGGGTTCGTCAACTACGAAGTCAAGAACGTGTCACCCGATGCGTCCTTCCTCGAGATGCTTGATATCCTGAACGTGGACCTGGTGAAAAAAGGGGAGGATCCAGTCGCGTTCGATCACGACTGCCGTGAGGGGATCTGCGGAAGCTGCGGCATGGTCATCAACGGCCGTTCGCACGGTCCGGAACGAGGGATTGCGACCTGCGAGCTCCGGATGCGGGTGTTCCACGACGGCGAGACCATCGTCGCCGAGCCGTGGCGCACGAAGGCTTTCCCCATAATCAAAGATCTCGTCGTAGACCGCACGGCACTCGACAGGATCATGGCTGCCGGCGGCTTCATTTCTGCCAAGACAGGGTCTGTTGCGGAGGCCAATGCAATTCCTGTCCCGAGGCACCACGCTGAGGAAGCTATGGATGCAGCAGCCTGCATCGGATGCGGCGCATGCGTTGCCGCGTGCCCAAACTCCTCGGCGATGCTCTTTGTCGCGGCAAAGGTATCGCACCTTGCGCTTCTGCCGCAAGGCAAGGTCGAGCGCAAGGAACGTGTGTTGCGGATGATCGAGCAGATGGACAAGGAAGGATTCGGCAACTGCTCCAACAATTATGCGTGCGAAGCCGAGTGTCCGAAAAAGATATCGGTGACACACATTGCACGGTTGAACCGGGAGTTCATCCGGGCAGAGCTGACGTAAGAACTCTCAGGCTTCATCCGTAATGGAAAAGGCGACCCGATCAGGTCGCCTTTTTTGTCGGGATGACCGTCACCTACCCTCAGACAATACCATGAAGGTGCCGGTCATCTAGCCAGTTTTGGTGGTGAGCCGCGAATCGGGGGGGAATCAAGCATCACTTCGTAGGCTTCACATCAAACCGCACCGTCTTGTCCCACACCCGCTTTTCCTTCTTGATGTACTCCACATACACCGCTTTCACGACAACGTAAATCCAGAACTGGCAATACGTGAAATACATGATAAGAATCAGGCCGATGGATTTGAAGTTGTCCTCTCCATCGAACGAGATGGCGAGGAAGATCTCAAGGATGAAAAGGAAGAAGGCGAAGATCCACACAAGCGTGTACGGTCCGGGCAACGCTATGCTCACAAGTCCGAGGCCGCTGACGACGAAGAGGACGTCGGAAATGAGGATTGCAGCGAAGAAGACGTAGTACAGCGACAGTGTATAGAGGATATCGAAAGCGAGGCGTTTCTTCTTGAACTTCGGTATCTCTTTGAAGAACTTGCCGATCACATAGTTGTTCCCGCGCACCCAGCGCATCCGCTGGCGAAGCCACACTTTCCACTCCTGCGGTTCCTGCTCGTACGTCACCGCATATGGAATGAACTTGATCTTGTATCCCTTCTCGTAGATTCGAATGCTCAGCTCGGAATCCTCCGTGAGGGCTTCTTCGTCCCAGCCGTCGAGCGACCGAACCAGGTCGGTCCAGATGACGAAGTTTGTGCCCGGCAGCGTTGAGATATTGTGCATTTGCCACCGGCCTGCCTGAAGAATCGACTGGAAGCTCAGCGTTTCGATGTTGATGAACCGCGTGAGCAGCGTTGCATCCTTGTTGACGGTCCTGAACTTGCCGATGACGGCACCCAGTTCCTTGTCCGAGATCAGTTGGGCGGCGAGATAGCGCAGAGCGTTTGGGGCGGGCGTGTTGTCAGCGTCGTAGATGGCGATGATGTCCGATTGCACTTGCCGGAGGCCGATATTCAAAGCTCTGGATTTCCCTCTTCCTCCTTCACCCGGCGGCACGGTGAACAGCACGACACGGGGATCGCCGGAAACATACCCCTGAACGACCGAGGCCGTCTCGTCCGTCGATCCGTCGTTGATGACTAGAATTCTGAGTCTGTCTGGAGGATACTCCAGCCTGAGCATCGCCTCGATGGTCTTGCCGATGACCTTCGCCTCATTATGGGCCGGTATCATGATCGTGCAGGATGGAAAATCAAACTCCGTAGCATCGACGGATCTCTTCTGCCGGAACGATTTCAGGTAGTTGATGTAGCCGAAGAGCGTCAGCGCGAACTGGTACGCGATCATGAACCAGATCAGGATAACGGCGACGACGAACAGAAAGCTCAGATCAACTTCAAGGACAGACATACAGCTGGATTCTCGTTAGTTACTGTAACGACGGTGCAGGATTTTCAAAACGGTATACATACCAGCGAGCAAGACGACCGCGAGGAAACCAAAAATTGCAATCGCCGTTGTCGACCAGAGGCTCGTCACGTTCACGCCATACGAAAATGAGTCCCCGGTGATCACGCTCACGTCGTGCTTGCCCGGGGGTAACTGGAACGTGAAGCAGTCGTTTCCCTTCAGTGCTGTGAAGGAGTATTGCTGCCCGTCGACGAGGGCCTGCGTCGGCTCGTTGCTGAACGCCACGAGCATGCGCTCGTCGGATTCGTACGTGAATTTCGCGTCACGCATCCCGTAGGAAAGATTCAAGATGTCACTGGTCGAAGAGAGAATGCGCGGCTGGAGCTGCGAGGTTGAAAATGCCCCGCTCGCCCCCGGATTCACGTTCACCCGATGCTGGCCGGCTGGTATGAAAAACAGGTTTTCGCGCGATGCCGGAATGAGCATCCCGTCGAGGATGATGTGCGAGATTTCCTTGGGAAATCTGAGAACGAAGGAATGTTCCGCCTCGACCTCGTAATCGTTGTCAGCTCTTCGGTAGTGAATACCGTGGGCAGCGGCGCTGGCGAAGAAGGGGAGATCCTGAGGATTGACAGTTCCCTCGGCATAGAATGTGAAGCGAGGAGCGCCAACAGCGGCATCGTGTATGAGAAGGAAGCTCTCCGTCCCTGTTTGTATCACAGTGGGGAATGGTACCACGACCCCTCGTTTTCGGGTGCTCAAACTCAGATCGAGGATGTTAAGATCAAGAAGAAGTTTGGAGCGATCGCCAATGAGCTGTTCATAGCGCCGTCCGATTTGGACGTAACGATGGGGATCGGTCGACCACAGATGCTCAGCGTCCTCGACCTGCAGCGAGAATGCATACTTCTTCTGTAATGCCAGGATGTGATCCATATCGACCCCGAGCTGCTCGCGCAACTCTGGCGAACCATAACTATCCATGGCTGTCACAATGATGTGGAAGCCTGGCCTCGTGCGGGCGTGGTCGGAGAATTCGCGCAGCAGGCGTTCATAGATCTCATCAAGCTTCCCGATGCGATACTCCGTCAGAGCAGACTGCACAAAAGGATTTGATTTCCAGTACCACGGCGAGCTCTGGTCGAAAATGCTCAAAAGGTCGATTCCGTATTTTCGTTTGACTTCCCGCACTGCAGAGGGATGCATGGGGAGTACCTCAGCGGCTCGTCAAATCCTTTTCCGGACTCAAAATACAACTCGGCCAGATTGACGCCATCCCAGTCGAAGCCGGTGAGTAGCTTCGTGTAGTATGCGGCGATGCTGTCCACGCATGCCGGCTCTGTCAATGCGAGGGGATAACGCCATGCGGGGGGGGCATCTTCTCCCTTGTAGTTTTTCTCACGGAACTCCGGGTGGTTTCGCCAGAACTTCTGGGTCAACTGAGGCGGCTCGAGCCAGGCGTAGATCAAGATGCCGTTGGCGTGTGCAAGCCGAATGAGTCGCGCATAGTCATAGGTGTACTTGGGATATTCATGCCAGCCGCCGACGTGAATCCTGCGGATGCCTGCACGCACCCACTGTTTCACAAGATCTTCGACAGAGACATTCGGCCGCAGGCCCGGATCGAAGTACGCTTCGAGGTTTTCCCTCCGGATGATTGGGCCGAGCCGGAAGTAGCGTTTCACATAGTCAAGCAGATACGGATAGCAGCTGTAGCCGCGTTGTGAGTACGGATCAAAATGCGATCCAAAGAAGATGACCTTCCCTTTTCCTACGGTAACTCCGATGACGATCGGTGCATCAGTGGCGGCATCCTGGCAGAAGACCTCATCGACATTTTCCACGTTCAGCTTATAAATTGGTACGGGATCTCGCCAGGCAATTGACTCGTCGGGATACGCACGATCTCGAACACTCCGCAATTTCAGTTGTGCCGTGCTGAAGTGGATGCCGAGTTCTTCCGCCAGATCGTTTTTGTGATCTGTGATCAGGTTGCCGCCTTCCTGGACAAACCTGACGATAGCGTCATAATCATGAGGCTTGAGCGAATCAATGAACGCGAAGGGAGCGATCACCAGATTGTAACTCTGCAGCCTGAGCTCCTGACCCACGAAGATGGTGTCGACATTGATGTGCACTGCCCTGAAGACCGATGCGAAGGAAGCCTGATCGTTGAATGAAGCTCCCCGTGCGTGATGGTTCCAGAGAATCGCCACTCGAGCATCATGCCAATCGGGCTCGCCCACAAACACCTTGGTAATCACTCCGTTTGCTTTTGACAGGAGATTTTGCACGAAGCCCATCTCGTGCGACCGGAACTCGATGGGTTCCGACTTGTACGTTTCTCCCGGCTTCAGTTCGATGTGCCGGGAAACCGGACCTTGGATCCTGTTGTCCGAGACAATCCTCCGGATGACATCTCCGTCGGTGTCGAAATATGCCTCAGCCAGGTATTGATCTTGCAGCGTGATCTCGTACGACTGTGTACCGGAGAGTATCACCCGGTCCCTGGTCTTCACCCAGTTCGTCTGTTCCGACAGGTCGATGTACGTGTAGCCGAGTTTCTCGACGCCATCCACAAGCTCCTTGAGGAGATCAAGATTGAGGAAGGAATGGAAGAAGCAGGAGGCGAAACCGTCCCGAACAGCAAGATTTGCCTTCGCGTTCTTGATAATGTCCTGTATGTATGTCTCGCTGATG
This sequence comes from uncultured Bacteroidota bacterium, assembly GCA_963739335.1. Classification (GTDB taxonomy): domain Bacteria; phylum Bacteroidota; class Ignavibacteria; order UBA10030; family UBA10030; genus UBA9647. The sequence goes on from CAVUAC010000100.1 coordinate 55,736, forward strand.
GCTTTGTCTGGATTCAGGGGGACATACCCAAGGTTTTCCGGTATGATTCGCTGGCCGAACAAGTCGTTCTTGATGATGTAGGGGAACGCCTGGCTGTAGTCGGCATCTTCGAGCGACAGGCGTTGTTCCATGGCTGTGCTGAAGAACTTCGAGACTGTCTGATAGAGGAGAAATGAGGCGGTGTAGTGCGGCGTCTCCCAGACGAGGGGGTACAGGCCGTTCTTCATGAACTCTTGAATCCCCAACTCAAGCTTCTGCGCGATGCCGTCAGCCGTCTCCCGTTTGATGGGCTTGTTGGTACTCGCATCCCAGAATTCATAATCTATTGCCGTCACGCCCTTATATTGATGGGTGACGCCATGCATCTCGATCGTTGCGCCGTTGCGCACCATATACTTGAGCGCATCGACAAGGTCCGGTTTATCGGAGAGACTGACTCGAATCCCTTGTCCCGGATCGACATAGAAAGGAATGACACCGACGACGAAGGGAATTCCTTTCGCAGAAAGAATGTCAGCGATCTCCCGGAGATGGTCGGGATTGTCCAGCGGACTGACGTCCTCAATTCGTATCAAGGCGGAGTGAGACTCTTCGTGATTCTCGCCGAGGAAATCATGAAGCAAATCCGCAAAGAGAATGTACCGGTCCGACTCCGTTGCATCCGCGAACGGTGAATCGGCAATGTAGGTTAGGTTCGCCGATGTGATCATGTATGGCAGCTCGCGCTTGCGTTTCGACGACACTGCCGTTGAGAGGACATTGACCTGCTTGCGATTGGTGATGTTGATGACGTTGAGGTTCGGCTCCCCCTTTGTGAAGGTTCGGTTCCCGAATCGTACGGCATCAAATGTCGAGAGGGAATCGATCTGACTGACGCTGAACCCAAAGCGTTTCGCGACGGGGAAACGCTGAGAGAAGTCCTCGAATCCTGTATTCAGCCAATAGATTCGGCTGTCGAGCGAGAGCACGTCCTGAGCAAACGTCGCGGGCACAGCGTTGTGCGCATTGAATCCGATGTAGAACGTCAGATCGTATCGCTTCATCTCTCGGGGAGCATACTCGTTGACTCCTTTGAGCGTATATCGTGCATCGAAGTGTCCGAGGAGCGCCGCGAGCTGGCGACCGTCGCCCATCGCGTAGTTCTTCAGGTCGGTGTTTCCTTCGACCAGGATCAGGACGTTCTTTTGGGTCGGCGTATCAGCTGTCGCAGAGGGGGAACGAGCGACGAGACTGAGGAGAAGGACAAGGAAAAGGGGAACAAAACGAATCATGGGATCCTTCAATCACCGTGGTCGAAACTCTGCCGGCTTCTTCCTGGTGAAGCCGAAAAAGTGTTCGAGGGACTGAATAGTGCGTCGTGAGGCGTATCCATCACCGTACGGATTGGTCGCTGATGCCATCCGATCGTAAGCTCTTGCATCCTCGAGCAACGTCCTTGCCGCTGATGTGATCTTCGATGGTTCGAGTCCGACCAACCGCACCGTTCCGTACTGCACAGCTTCGGGCCGCTCGGTGACTTTCCTTAGAACGAGGATGGGCTTGCCGAGCGAAGGTCCCTCCTCCTGAACGCCACCTGAGTCGGTGAGGATCAGATACGACCGCGCCATGAGATTCACAAACTCGCTGTATGGGAGCGGTTCGACCAGGATGACGTTCTTTGTTCTGCCGAGAATGGGGTACACGACTTCGCGCACGATGGGATTGAGATGAACGGGGAAAACGAAACGGTCGTCGGGATACCGATGCGCCAGTTTCCTGACGGCTTCGCACGCCCCGGTCATGGGCGTTCCCCAGTTCTCCCGCCGGTGCATCGTGAGCAAAATGATTCTTCTCTTCTCCTTCACGAATTGATTCAGCCGATCGTCTGAGAAGTCATACACCTTCTTGATCGAATATCGCAGTGCATCGATGACGGAGTTGCCGGTGATGACGACATGGCTCGCGCGTATCCCCTCTCGAAGGAGAGCCTTCTTGGCCGTCGAAGTCGGAGCGAAGTGGAGGTCAGCGATGCAGCTCGTCAATCGACGATTGATTTCTTCGGGAAATGGATTTGCTTTGTCCTGAGTCCGCAATCCCGCCTCAACGTGTCCGACCGGAATCTGCCGATAGAATGCGGCAAGGCTGCCGACAAAGGTCGTCGTGGTGTCCCCCTGAACGAGCACCATGTCAGGCGCTGTCTCGACAAGAACGTCATCAAGAGCAGCAATGGTGTTCCTGGTGAGACGTGCGAGAGATTGTTTCGGCTCCATGATGTTGAGGTCGTAGTCGGGTTTGATCTTGAAGACATCCAGGACCTGGTCCAGCATGTGCCGGTGTTGAGCCGTTGCGATGGTGATCGACCGGAAATGAGGATGCTTCCGGAGCTCGAGGATGATCGGCGCGAGCTTGATGGTATCGGGACGCGTACCGAAAATGACTGCAATGATCTTTTTCCGAGGTGGCATAGTTTGCTGTCGGGACAACAATGGAAACAGGATGAACTCTCTGCCCTTAACGTCACGGGGCTACAAGATAAGCAAGAAAGAGGAAATGAAAAAGGCGATCGCGGTATTAACGATTTCTAATCAGTCAACTCCTCACCTTGATAATAGCTCCAATATATGCTACATTTTCTCTATATGAAGCATCGAACCATCCTCGTGCTGGTCCTCTCTCTCGCGTGGTACCCCGTCTGCCTCAGTCAGGACACGAAGGAAAACGCGGACTTCAAACTCGCGGTCAATCTCTACAACGACAAGCTCTACGACCTCGCCCTCGAACAATTCCGTCAGTTCGTGGCCACCTTCCCCAATACGCAACAGGGCATTGAAGCCAGATTCTATCTTGGATTATCCCAGTTAAAGCTCGGCAAGCACGATGATGCCCGGTTAACCTTTCAGAATTTTGCCCTTGCCTTTCCAGATCATCCGAAAGCGCCCGAGGCCTGGTGGAATGTGGCCGAATCCTACGTTGCCCTCAAGAATCTCAGGGAAGCCGCGCTCGCGTTTGAACGTGTCAAGACGTTTCATCCGAAGAGCAAGCTTGCGCCCGGCGCCCTGGTCAAGTCGGGTGAATACTTTGAGCAATCAGGCGATCTGGAAAGTGCGCGCAAAGTCCTTCGCACGTTGATTCAGGACTATTCTTCCGCCGACGTGATCCTCCCGGCAAGGCTGCGACTCGCCCGGATGTATTGGTCCGACAATCAGTTCGAACTCGCCCGCGCTGAAGCGAAACGCGTGGCCGATGCTTCGAAGGAGCCCAATCTGACTGCGCAGGCGCTTGTGCTTCTTGCGCGTTCGCTCGCCAGTTTGAACAAGACGGAAGAGGCCCAGCATGCGTTGGACGATGTGGTCAAGAGTTATCGCTCAACGTCGAGCTACTATTCTGCTCTCCTGTTTCTCGGTTCGCTTCAGCGGACACTCGGCTCTGCTGATGAGGCCTTCGATTCCTGGAGACTCATCGAGCTCGATTCTGCGCAGGCGCCGCCGGATGTTCGTCAGCAGGCATTGCTCGAAGCAGGAAGCGGCTATCTCTTGCGTAGCGAGCAGGCAAAGGCTCTCGAGCAATTTGAAAAAGCTTCAGCCATTCCCGGACCCTGGCGCACGGAGGCCCTTTTCAAAGCGGGCGTTGCGGCTGAGCAAACAGGGGAATTGTCAAGAGCTCAAGCCTTTTTGAGGTTGGCTCTTGCCGACAGCATATCGCAAGCCAGCAAAGGAGATGTCCTTCTTGCCGCGGCGAGGGTGGCAGCGAAGGCTGAGAGCCACTACGATGCTCTCCGATTCTATGCACAGTTCCAGGCTCAATATCCCAACGATCAACGACTCGCGGCAGTGCTCCTCGAAGTCGCCAATCTCCACAGAGATCATCTCCACGACTACCTTCAGGCGATCGCGAATTTTGAAAGCCTCGTCCGTGCTTTTCCAACAAGCCCGCTCGTTGACGATGCTCTCTTTGGTCGCGCGGAGGCACTCCGCCTGAGTGGGGCGCTCGACCGCGCACTCGAGGCGTATGAAGATCTTCAGAAGAGGTACCCGGCAAGCGACTACGCAGCCGCCGCCCATCAGGCAGCGTTCCGCATCAGCACGTTCAAGTTGAAGAACAAAGAGTCTGGCCTCGAGAAGCTCGCGCTGCTTGTGGGGGACGTCATTGCGCAGCAATCCAAGGGGGAACTGGCCTTCAGGCTTGGGGAGATCTACTTCCATGACCTCAAGGACTTCGGCAAAGCGGCAGCGCAGTACGGAGCGGCGCTGCGAATGGGGTTGTCTCTCGACGAACAAGCAACTGCGTGGTACAACTTGGCCAAGGCGAATGAATATTCCGGCGTGCAGGATGGGAGCGGTGATGCGCCGCCGAAGATAGAGCCGTTGGTGCAAGCGATTGCAGCATATGATTCGCTCCTGAAGGTCTCGCCGGCAGGCAATCTCTCTGATGAAGCGATCGCGGCTCAATTGAATGTGCGCCTCCAGTTGGCGGCTGGAGCGGCAGATGTTCGCAAAGTGAGCGCTGAATTCTTCCAGGCTCATCCCGCAGTGAACCGGAAGGACGCAATCTATTATGCACTGGGAGAAGCGTACAGAAAGAGGAAGAGCGCTGAGGATGCGGCCCTGTCGTACGGGCAGGCTCTCAAGGAACGTCCATTGAAGGATGTCGAAGGCAACGCAATGTTCCGTCTCGGGGAAGCGTTCTCCACGCTTGGTCAGATTGACACAGCGGCTGTTACCTACCAGGAGTACCTGAGGAGATTTCCGAATCACGAATTCACCGCCCGTGCAGCCTGGGAGCTGGCACGATACTATACCGGTCGAGGCGATGCATCGCGAGCGATCGATCTCTACAAGCAGATCGAGCAATCCTTCTTCTATGTATCATTTGCCAACCAGCTTGAACGAGCTCGTGCCGATGCTTACTATGCGGCCGGTGATGAGGCTGGCGCTTTCGAGCACTATCAATCGCTTCTCCGGACATCCGGAGTTGACGTCGCAGCTCCAACACAGATTCCCCTCGATGTGGTCTATAACATTGCAGTATGCTGTGGCAAACTCGGCAAGCGAGCGGAGGCAAAGCACTACTTCGCCGAATACTTGTTCCGCGATGTCACATCCGAGCGGGCTGGCCAGGTGTTCTATGCTCTTGCGACCACTGCAAAGGAAGAGAATGACGTTGCGCTTGCCGCGCAGTATTTGCAGCGCGCCAGCAAGTTCACGTTTAGTAATTCCACGGGGATGAACCCAGCGGCGTTCGAGGCGGCAGAGCTTTTTTTCAAGAACGAGGAGTATGCCAACGCAATTTCACGCTACAAGGAGGTTGCAGACAAGGCTTCCAGCGATTCGCTCAAGCAGTACGTTCAATCCAGAATAGTTGTCTCCTACTTCCGTCTGAACAACGTCAAGGAGGCTGACGCACGAGCAGCCCTCTTCATCAAATCCTTCCCGAAACAGGAGCGCTATGCGGCCGAGTTTGAGTACGAGCGGGGAACGTACTTCCTCCGCAAGGATGAATACGTTTCCGCGAAGAAGTACTTCGACAATGTGATACAGAAGTATTCAGCCACTGCGGTCGTTGCCGATGCGATGTACGGAAATGCCCGTGTCGCCGAGCTGTCAGGCAAGGTGGCGGACGCTACGAAGCAGTACGAGACCATCCTCCTGCGTTTTGCTGCTGATCCGATTGCTCCCCGCGTGCGACTGGCCCTCGGTAATCTCTACTACGGCCAGGAGCAATGGGATCCTGCTGCCCGTCAGTACAAGGCCATTCTGGACAGCGAGAGTCGCTCGCCTGATCTGATCCAGTACGCGATGAACAACCTGATCATGGCGTACAAACAGCTCTCGCTCTTTGACGCCGCGCTGGAGCTGACGCGCAAGTACATTGACCGCTACCCTGACGATCCGGAACTGATGAACAAACGGATCGACATCGGCGTTCTCTATCAGCGGCTTGGTTACTACGATCAATCGGTGCTGCACCTCCGGAGTCTCCTGGAGAATGCCGACGCGGATGTGGAAGCCGAAGTGCGCTACTACATTGGTGAAGCGTACTTCTACAAGGGAGACTACCAGCAGGCAATCCTCGAATTCCTGAAGGTCCCCTATCTTGTCACGAAGAAGACGAAGGCGGACTGGGCGGCAACATCATACTACATGGCTGGACAGGCCTACGAGAAGATGTCGAAGTTCGACCAGGCGATCACGATGTACAAACAAATCATCAGCCGCCCCGGTGTCGATGCAACATTCAAGACAGGTGCTCAGCGAGAAATCGATCGCGTGAATGCACTGTTGAAAACGAATAGATAGGAAATGGATAATTAGTTTAATTGGTTAATTGGTCAATTGGCCAGTTAACAAATCACCCCTCACCAATTAACCAATCACCAGTTAACCATTCACAAATTAACCACTCACCAATCACCACTCTTTCCTCGCCCCTGATGGGTTACATTTTTGAAACTGAAATAGAGATCATCATGAATGGCGTCCGCGCCCGCACGATTGGGGAAGCGGAGAGCATTCGGCTGAAGGAAATTCTGAAAGCGAATCTTCACCCCGCGCTCAAGGCCTACTTCAAAGCAAGGGTGTGGCAATTGCTTCAGCAGGAACGCCTGACGGAAGTGCGCTCGAAGAGATTCCCGTACATGTTGCAAGAGGTCCTTCGATTGCAGGAGCAAATCGACCTTCTCTTGGTCTACAATTATGAATTCGGCCAGCACGACTTTTCGCTGATGCTCGACCACGCTGTTCACTTCCAGTTCAATTTCCTCTGTCGCCCCCAGTGGACGCTCCTCAACTTCGTCTTCGAAAGTCAGCGGCGTCGCCCCACGTCGGACATTCGGCGCAAGTTGCGCTACTGCGTGGACTACGCCTACTACGCGGAGATCATCAAACGCTATATTGAAGAACGGGGCCTGGTTGAGATGACGTACGAGGAGTTCAGCGAGTTGGTGGAGAAGATCGACCAGGAAATTGTGTCCCGGCACACGAGTGTCGAGCTCGCGCTCATGACGCGGCCTATCATCCATTTCATCGAATCCTCGCAGGCTGCAGAGGTCAAACCGCTCTCCGAAGCGACACTTCCCATCAATGCTGCCATCGTCTTTTTTGAGGACAAGAAGCTCAATGACATCAAAGAGCGGCTCGAGTCGGAACGCGATGGCCGGGGCCTTGCCGAAGTGAGCCTTCGCCAGCTGGCAATCATCATCGAGAAGGTCCGCACGGGTAGCGAAGACGCAGAGGTGACGTTTCCCGAGGACCACGCAGAGGAAGCAACGGTCGGCGAAGTTCCGGTCGAGCCTCAACCGGCCCCCGAGGCGCAGCCCGAAGCGCCTACGGCTGCAAAGGTCTTGAAGGTCTTCTCCGATTTTGAAGAAGATGAACCGATCGTTACGTTTGGAGAGGCCGAGACCGAGCGCCTGGCTGGAACTGCAGAAGAAGGCGAGACGTTCGCGGGTGGAATGGTGAACCTTCATTCCCTTTTCTCGCCTTCGGAAGAAAAAACTTTCATCAAGAAGGTGTTTCACAAGGACGACCTCATGTTCCGCGAGGCGCTCGATCGTATCAACCAGATGACAGACTGGAAGGAAGCAGCGAAGTATCTTCAGGATATGTTCATCACCAACGACGTCGACCCATTTTCGGAAGAGGCAATCCTCTTCACCGACAAGATCCAAAACAGGTTCCTGCCTGGTGAAGAGCCGAAGCAGGAAGGCGCGTAGTTCCAGCGACGTTGTCCGTTTCCCACTCATTCTCCAGCCACTATGCAATTCATTGATCAGGCCACTATTTTTGTCAAAGCAGGCAACGGGGGGAATGGCGCGATCAGCTTCCGTCATGAAAAGTTTGTCCCCAAAGGAGGACCTGACGGCGGCACGGGGGGGAATGGGGGAAACGTCATTATCCGCGCGGACAAGCAGCTCGGCACGTTGCTGGACTTCAAGTACAAAAGGCACTACAAGGCGGAGAATGGGGAACACGGGCGCGGCAAGGGGCAGACGGGAAAAACAGGAGTCGATGTCGTGCTGAAAGTACCATGCGGCACCATTGTGCAGCAAGCTCTCGGGAAGAAAATCCTCGCGGATCTTGTTCACAATGGAGACGAGATCGTTATCGCAAAAGGTGGAAGGGGAGGCAAGGGTAACGCTGAATTCGCTACGTCAACCAATCAGGCCCCGAGAATAGCTGAACCCGGAACGCCGGGAGAGGAATGCGAGCTCGTGCTTGAGCTCAAGCTGCTCGCGGATGTCGGGCTCGTCGGCTTTCCGAATGCGGGAAAATCCACGCTGATTTCTGTCGTATCCGCGGCGAAACCGAAAATAGCAGATTACCCCTTCACGACGTTGACACCGAACCTGGGCATTGTGCGCTACGCCGAAGGCAAGAGCTTCACCGTCGCCGACATGCCGGGCTTGATCAAGGGTGCCCACCAGGGAAAAGGTCTCGGCATACAGTTTCTTCGGCATATCGAGCGCACACGAGTGCTCGTCTTTTTGATCGAATCCATCAGTGAAGATCCGAAGAGGGATTTTGAAATCCTCCTTCACGAGCTCGCGAGCTTCAACCCGGCTCTGGCGAAGAGGTCAAAAATCGTCGCGCTCACGAAGGTCGACTTATTTGAGAAAAAAGCATTGAAACGATTGAAGCGCATGTCGTTTGGGAAGGGCATCCCCGTGGTTCGGATCTCATCGGTGACGCGGGATGGCATCCAGGATCTCCTCGAAAAAATGTGGCACGCCCTGACAACTCATCAATGAATCCGACGCCTTGAGCAGTGCGAGTCATATGAAACGGCCTCCCCTGACACTCCGCAGAACGATCGTGACGCTTCTGGCTCTCTGCGTTGTGCTTCTGATCGTCGCGGCTGGGTCTTTGATGATTGGCTCTACCCCCATTCCCTTGAGCGACATGGGGCGTGCATTGTTCAATCCATCCGATCCTTCCGCGGAGATGTATCGAACCATTCTTGTGAATATCCGACTACCGAGAGTGCTGCTGGCGCTCATTGTGGGCTCTGGACTGTCCATAGCAGGCGCAACGCTGCAGGCTTTGCTTCGGAATCCGCTGGCGGAGCCTTACATCCTGGGAATTTCGAGCGGGGGGACCGTCGGGGCGCTGATCGCAATGATGGCTGGAATCGGAATGTCGTACCTGACGACCCCCTTGTTTTCATTCACGGGTTCCGGCCTGGTGATGCTGCTGGTGTTCACGCTCGGCCATCGTCGCGGGTCTCTGGACACCAATGCTCTGCTTCTCTCTGGCGTGATGGTCGGAGCGTTCTTCAGCGCGATGGTGCTGCTGTTCACAGCGTTGGTCAACCAGGATCTACGCACAACGTACCTGTGGCTGATCGGCAATCTGAGTTCGGCGGACATGCGGTCATTCTGGGTGATCGCCCCTCTGGTTTTCCTCGCTTCAATTGCCCTTGTGTCTCAAGCTCGCTACTTTAACTTGATTGCCACCGGTGATGAAACTGCAATGCATCTCGGTGTCGAAGTTGACAAGGTGAAGAGAACTTCATATCTACTCGCCTCGTTTGTTACCGGGCTTGCTGTGTCGGTGAGCGGAGTGGTGGGATTCGTGGGGTTGGTTGTACCGCACGCGTGCCGATTGATGTTTGGTTCTGACCATCGCCTCTTGCTTCCTGCATCATTCCTCGCGGGGGCAACCTATCTTGTTCTCTGCGATCTTCTGTCGAGAATCGTCCTCGCCCCATCCGAAATTCCTGTCGGTGTCGTCACCGCAGTGATCGGCGCACCCATCTTCATCTACCTATTAAAGAAGAAGTGGTGAAAAAGTGACACGCACTTTGGAAGTGCGTGGCACCTGATCTCGCTTATTCGAAGCGTTCGTACTCCTGAACTTCTCCAGTCGAGGAGACGACTTCGATGGTGGAGGGAGGAAGTGATCGAAGAAAGAGCTGCCCGTACCGTCTTGACACAATCCTCGAATCAAGCACGGTCACAATCCCCTTATCCGACTTCGAGCGAATCAGTCGCCCGACGCCCTGCCGTAATCGAATCACGGCTTCAGGGAGTGTGAAATCGAAGAACGCGTTGCCGCCCCGCTGCGTGATGAGCTCCGTCCTCGACTCGATCAGCGGGTGATCGGGGACCGCGAACGGAAGTCGGGTGACGATAACATGCTCCAATGCTTCACCGGGTACGTCAATTCCCCCCCAGAAACTATCCAGTCCGAACAACACAGAGTTGATGTCCCTCTTGAACTCCTCGAGGAGCTCATACCGTGAGGGGCCGGTTCCTTGCACAAGCAGCTGCAATCCCTCATCGCGGATTGAATCACGCAAAGCTGTCGCCATTCGTTTCATCAGGGCCGCGCTGGTGAAGAGGACGAGCGCCTTCCCGCGCGACCGCGTAATGCTCGTTAGCACCCACTCAGGCAGCTCGCGCTCGTAGTCGGGTGAGTCCGGCGGCGCGATATCTCCGGCAATGGTGATCCTCATCTGTCGGCGGAAGTCGAACGGGGTGTCGAGAATGAGCGTCTCTGCCGATGAAGCGCCTAAGCGGCGCTGGATGTAGTCGAGTGTGTTGCCGACTGCGAGTGTCGCGCTCGTCAGAATGACCGAGGTGTTCTCACGGAAGAGGAGCGGCCCGACGCTCGTTGAGATATCGGTTGGTGCCGAGCAGAGGACGGCATTGTTCGATGTTTTTTCTGATACTTCCACCCAGTATGTGAGAGTCGTGTCCGGCTGTTCGAGGAATTCCCGTATCAGTAACTGAGCCTCCCAGAGGAGGCGTTGCGCTATGGCGAGCTCTTCCTTGCTCAGCTTCGAGTCGGAATCTTTCACGAGGTCTTTGACGAGGTCCTGCAGCTGCTCCAGATGCGTGTCGGCGATATTTGCCACCAGGTGGGGTCCGCGGATGCGGATCGTTGTGGACAAAGAGCTGATTCTCCGTGCCGCATTCGTCACAGAGTCAAAAAACTCGTTGACGGCCTCTTCCGCTTCTGAACAGAGTTGCCGGATGTTCTTTTTTCTGATTCGTGAGAGCAATCCCTTCTTGGTTCGCGGATTGTAGAGCCTGTGAATGGCGTAGAGAACCTGGTAGCGCGAGAGATTCTTTCCGATGCCCATCCCGGCGATTGCTTCCAGTGTATGAGCCTCATCGAAGATGACGAAGTCGTTGTCGAAGAAGAAGCCATCGCGCGGCGGCTGTGATGCCAGCAGTGTGAAGAAGAGAGCGTGGTTCATGACGATCAGATCTGCTTTGCGGGCACGGGCCTTTGCCCGCTGGAAGAAGCACTCCGATCCGCAGATCTTCTGGCTGCAGGCTCCTTGTTCAGAGCTGACCTGCTGACGGATGCCGGCACTCAGGGGAAAGGGGAGGCTCTCAAGGTCCCCATCCGGTGTCGTTTCGGCCCATTCGCTGACCCTCAGAAGCTCGTTGCTTTCGTCGGTATCGAATAGTTGGCGGTGATGGCTGAGGGCATTTTGAAGTCGTGTCGTGCAGACGTAGTTCTTGCGTCCTTTCAGCAGCGCTGCCGTAAAGTCGAATGGCAGCAGCGTGCGTGCTAGCTCAATGTCCTTATGGAGCAGTTGTTCCTGGAGGTTCTTGGTGTGGGTTGAGACAATTGCTTTTCGGCCATGAGAGACAGCGTGGACAATTGCAGGAATGAGGTACGCTAGGCTTTTGCCGACGCCAGTGGGTGCTTCAACGATGAGATGTGAATTCGATTCCAGTGCAGCTTGAACTGCACGGGCCATCTCCCGCTGCTGTGGCCGATGTTCGTAGTTCGGAATCGACGAGAGCGTTCCATTCTCTGAGAAGATCGAATCTACGTGTTTCTTTTCATCGTTCACTTCAGGATAATAATGAAAAAAGACATCAATTCGGTCGGACAAACATTCTTGTTTGTCCGCAGATGGTCAGACGAGAATGCCCGCCTGCCCTTCGAGAACGTTTTGTGGCAGGCAGGGCTGACCGACAGAGGAAATCAATGAGCAAATCCCGCCTTGACTTGAGGTGAAAATGGTTGTATATTATATGCCACAACGATCGCGGGGTGGAGCAATTGGAAGCTCGTCGGGCTCATAACCCGAAGGTTGCAGGTTCAAGTCCTGCCCCCGCTACGAAAAAAGGAAGCGCCCCGCTCGTCGGGGCGATTCCTTTTTTATGGGATGAGCAGTAGTTTGAATTCAAGTACACCCTGAGACCGTCCTTTGCCTTCACTGAGTGAGGTCGAAGGGTCCTGCCCCCGCTACAAGCTCTAAAGAAGAATCCTCATCGGTGAAGATCGGTGGGGATTCTTTGTTTTACTCAGTAATTCTTCAATCACATCCCATCTTTTACCTAAAAGTTGACCCCTGTTTGCTTTTGGCTTAAGGCAAGCGTAGTATTATGTCCAGACACTGTGCCCGTCTCTGATAAACCTCCTATAGCCCGTGGAATGCGGGATTGAAACCTCTGGATTCGTGAAGAGCGATGAAGGAGGTTTTTGTGTTTGTAAGAGGGTTACACGCATATCATGTTCGGTTATGCTAGAACCGCTGCTGGAAAAATGAACAGCAATGTTGCGGTAGTTAGGCGCAATGCGCGCAGAACCTGAATGGACTCCTCTCGATGATTGACCGTACACAATATCACATAAGACCTTATCCGCCTGTCGTCGATCCAGCCTCCCAAAGCCAGATCCGACAGTTTCCCGGAATTGGGGTTTTTCAAAGACGCCTCATCTATATCATCTCCTACGTTGTCTTATTCATGATCGTGGCTTCGATTCTTATGCCACTCTTTGATGCTGAGAAGAACGGTTTCCTCAAATTCCTCATCGATCTCGCAATGCTCGGTATCCCGATTCTCCCAGGATACTTTTGGGTACGCTCTCTAGACAAATCTAAAAGGGAAGAGCAAGAGCTCGATTGGTTCAACACGCGCGTGAAGGAACAGGCCGATAAGAATGACAGAGACTCAACCGAACTAGCTTCTACGCTAGTCGCGCTGATGAATTCATCCCTCGACCTCGCGGAGCAATTGCCCATTCTTCTCAGTACCGCATCACGTTTTCTCCAACTTGCCAATTCAGAATTTCACGAAAGAGCATTTGACCCATTCTGGACTGCACTCGAAAATGGCCTCCGCGCTCTCGGATCCTTCCATGACGATTGTCAGGTGCTTTCAAAGAGCGCCGATTCGTACTACTCCCGGTTAGCTGGTCGCGAGCACAACTTTCCGCCGTTTCCGGTCACGTCAACCATGATTCCAAATCCGACCGGGGTTCTGCTGGAATTGCGGCAATTATTACGAAAGGGTCAAACGGATTTTCAGTTCGCCCAGATTTGGGAGCAACGAAAAACACGACAAGTTCTCATTTCGGGCTTTCAGACGTTGGCTGACGCTGTTACTGGCTTGACCGACTCTCTCATCGGTGTCTTTTCATCTACTACTCAGTCTCTTGATGAACTTCACAGTCTGATGCTTGAACAACGAACTATTCTCGACAACCTCAGTAAGCGGCGTTGAATGTCGACTGATCTCGACGCTTCCGTTGAACTCTCAACACCGAAAGGCACACCAACATGTCCAAACGTATTTGCGCCAACTGTGGAAAGGAGAAGGAAGTCTCGGGCGGCAAGGTATGTGACAGCGGCCATTTCATTTGCAGCTCCTGCATTTCTCAAACTTCGGGTCTGTTTTCGGGCCCAAGAAAGCTTTGCCCACTCGACAACAAGAAATTGAAGTAGCAGGCACTGCGGCTAACAAACGGCAAAACGGCGCCCGCTTACTGTATAGGCGAGGTTGAAACTATGTTTGGCTAGGTGTAAAGAGCTCGCTCCATTGCGTCCCGCCACGAGAATGAGTCAGTTGTATGTGGCGGGCCGCAACGGCGGTTTGCCTGAACGTTGGCCGCAAGCAAAGATTCTTTGTATGAAGCGTTTTGCGGCACAGCGTTGAGTCATGATTAGAAACTGTCAGTCTTCGCTGAACACACATTCCCAAATGCGGAAATAGCGTGGCTGATCCAAGAACCATTCGAAGTTTCGATTTCCTCCTTGACACCTCCACGCTAAGAGGCATGTCAATGCGTACCATATCCATGCTCGCTGAGGCAGGCATCAGATTGTTCTCCTCTTCGTATTCCTGTTGGGAAATTCTTTGCCACATGGAGGAACCGTGTTCTTTCGACCCACGCAAGGCAGACCTTCAGAAACTCAAGTACACGACTGTTCTCGATGACCCGGAATTCTCGAGCAGGCAGGCGATACGTCCAGCCACAACTTCTTATGTTGGCGATGCCGAGCTTGTGAGGCATTGCGTTGCATGTCTAGAGTCCGTCGATTCCATTGAGACTTTTTACTCATCTAGCTTCACCGATTCGTTGGGACTGAAACGTCAGGTCTCTGGCGTTGCTGGGAGGGCGAGTGAAATCCTAAAGAAGTTTGAGACGGAATACTCGAACTTGCTTGCCAAGATCATTACAAGACTCCAGGAGTTGTCTGTCGCTCCGGACGACACCCAGGAGCATGTGAGGCTGATATTCAGTTTCCTCAAGGGCGAGCTCTCGAAGTACACTGATCCCGAGGACCCTGATCCTGAGACCTGGTCGAAGGTTCGAGAACATTACCTAGTATTCTATGGTTACACTTTCTACCGTGCGCTTAGCTATGCATCCAAGAACAGCCGCATAGATCCGAATGACTTCGAAGATGCGAACATCTGCAAACACATTTCCCCCCACCATCCATTTAAGATGGTGACTTGTGACAAGGATATGCGCGCGGCTCTCGAGAAATTGCATGCTGCTCTGCGTGGAATGCCCAGCTTGGGCATCGAATCCCAAATCGCCGTTTATGAACCAATGGACTTGCAGAGGACGTTTCTTGGCGAATGAATTCGAGACGTACTTCTTCGCTTTCATAGTGTGCCGCAAAACGCGATTAACATAGAACTTTGCCTGCGGCTAACAAACGACAGACCGGCGCTCGCACACTGGATAGGCGAATATGAAGCTCAGACAGGCCAGATGTAGAGTGCTCGCCGCCAGAGCAATGAATCAGTTCGATACTGGCGACTCGCAACGGCGGTTTGCCTAAACGTTATCTATAGAAAAGAATGTCAAGAGAAAAAGAACCCCCGGCACGAAAGGGGATGCCTTTCGTTCATTTGATATTCGGTCACACTTTCGCTCGATGGTAAGACGAGACTGAAACGCGTTCCTGGTGTTGTCCGATCTTCCTTTGCGCGTGTGCGTGTTCTATGCATCTATCTGAGCTCTCAATGGGCTACGGCAAATTCGAGTATACACGGGAGGGGGTTAACCATGCCGCGTGGCAGCTACCCGGTGAACTTCGCTGGGTGTGCAATAACGTTTTTGAACTCTCCCTCCGACTCGGAGATCTATCTGTCACCAAGTCCACAAGTGCTTCTCATGACATCCTACCTCACGCTTGCTGAAGGTGTGATGAAGTATGGAGAATATCCCTTATACGCTCTTGCCGTTGGTGTCCTTTCTGCCGATGATGTCAGGATCGTAGCGAGTTCCATTCTTGAGCATTCCATAGCTGATCCGTGCGATGTAGCGGGCAACAGCATGGCGTGCGTTGTGTTCGGCCACTCCCTGCGCGAGGAGAACATCATAATACGAGCGGATTGGATTGTGACCCTTCAGGACAGCAAGGGCAGCTGTCTTGTAGACAGACTGCAGCACTCTACTGTATCGGGGTTTCCGACGGCCGTAACTTCGTCCGCCACTCAATTTCTCGTGTTTGACCAGCCCACAATAACTGAGGTACTTTCCGCTCGTTGGAAATCGCCGTGCATCCACCACACAGGCCACAATCTTCACCGCTCCAATCGTGCCGATGCCGTCAATCTCTCGTTGCCAGCGGACGAGTTTGTTGTGCTTGGCCAGATCATGAAAACGGCGCTCATACTGCTCTTTGTTCCGCCGATACAGTTCGATATTCTCCCTGAGAATCACGTCGATAAACGTAGCGCTCTTGCCTTCGTCTCTGTGACCCAAAGTGAGCGCCGCCTTCTGATTGAGAAGGCGAATACCAGAACGAACAACATCGTCGTAGGCGCTCGCCAGAAGTCGCAGCTCATACAAGGCACTGTCGCTGTGATAGACCTCTTTGAGAAGTCTGGCGCAGAGCAATTCGCACAGTTTCCGTGCATCGATTTTATCCGTCTTCGCACCGTGAAAAAGAAGCCTGTTCTGGAACGGATCACAGATCAGGATCCGGTCTGCATGATCGAGGAGTTCCAGGTACAACCAATGCGCAGGCCCCGATTCCTCGAAGGTGATGATCGTGCGACCCCTCAATGAGCCAAGATACGTCTTCAGTTCCTTCAGGTCGGTCGGACGTTCGAACACTCGTGGAATCTGGTCACGACGCGAGGCATGGGCAATGGCCATGGTCTTCAGCGACCAATCAATGGCGACAAAATGATCATACCTAACAGCATCCTTGACTGTTGCGCTCCGTTGTCTTACGTTTACTCTAAGCATAAGGGTCTCCTTTCGTTGGTGAGATGTCAACTTTGCTATCCGTAACGTACGGATATCTACACCACCTCGAAAGTGAGGCCCTTCTCTAATTTACCATACGCCACGCAGCCTATCGACGATTTCCCGTAGAAGAACAATTTAGGAGAACATCATGCCGAGACAATCCAAAAATCCCACGGCCGACAGTCGAGGTGAGCTAATCATCACCTACGATGCTATCCATCGACACTGGGTACACGCTGAAGAAGAACGCTGGTCGATCCTGAATAACTTTCTCGTCGCCAGCACTATTCTCTTGCTCGCGTGGGCTGCAGTATTTGTCGCACAAGCAACTACCGCTAGGAATATCGTATTGACACTCCTATCGCTTGGCGGATTCGGAATCAGTTTGCTATGGATCACGATAGCGAGCCGTGTAAGCATATTCATTGATCTATATACGCGACTCGGCGAGGAAGTGGAAGCATCGTTGGTCCTCGCGAATGGCCCCTTTATCCAAGCAAGGGAGAGAATTCGTCACGGAAAGAAACTCGAAACACGACTCACGGGCTGGCCGAACCGCGTGATCGATTCACTGGGACTCAAGATTTCGTCACGTGTTTTTGTCACACTAATCCCCGGAGTGTTTGCAGTCGTTTACATCGCGCTGTTGCTTAGCTCGGTATTTACGTGACAGAGTGCGGGCACTGGAACAACTCCAGCAGCCAAACAACGCTGGACGGCTGCGCGGCGTATAACAAACGGCAAACCGGCGTTCGCACACTGGATAGGCGATGTTGAAACATGGGTTGGCTAAATGTAAAGTGCTCACTCCATTGCTCGCCACCACGAAATGAATCAGTTGTAGTGGCGGCTCGCAACGGCGGTTTGCCTAGACGTTAGTAACTATGTTGCAGTAGAAGCAGTTGAGCCTCGCTGGTGAGAGTGGTAAGTTGTGGTGTTCCGAACATCACAAGAACCACTCAACAACAGGAGGCTCAGATGAAAAGATACAAGAAAGGTAGCGAGGAATGCAAGCCCCTCTTCGTGGGCATCGACCTACACCGGTTACGGTGGCAGGTGACGATTCGAACGGAAGACGTTGAGCTCTTTAACGGAAGCGTTCCAGGACAGTGGGAGGCGCTTCAGAGAGTACTGGAGCGATACCGAGGGTATGCGATCCAAGTGGTTTATGAAGCGGGCTATTTTGGTTTCTGGCTGCACGATCGTAGACCGCGTACCCAAACTCTATTCCTTTGATAAAGGTAGTGCAGCGATCCCTGAGGTCTGTCTGCTGATAAAAGCTTGATGTGAGATGACGCTCGCTGGATGTTAACAAGAAGTCGGTGCCACAATCACGAAGAGTACTGTTCACTACAAAACAAGTCGGCCCTTGACTTTTAACATAAAAGCGGGGGCAGGAACAACGAAGAGCTCACAACGCTTGATGAGATATTGGAATTGACCCTATAAGCAATTGCCACTTTCCCCAAAAACGTCACATTGTCATTTCATGCAACAAGGCTTGAATGATCTTTTCATCCATGGGGCCGGTAGTTCCCCTACTGCCCACGACTTGGAACCCAGGCGTGGGCCTCCCTATGCATTCACTCTCCGCACCCATCCCTGTTGGATTGCAGTTCACTGCAACACAATGAAACCCGCGATGCAATCGAAACGCCTCTAGATCATGATTTCTCTATGTATGAGCGAGGCTCTAAGTCATCCCACCCTGAAGAACATCAGTGAGATTTCACCGGACGTTTGCCGTTTCCTCGCCGCCTCTTCACCTATTGACTTCTTGTGCTGACCCAGTGGCCGAGGTGATTTCCTGACCGTGATAACTGGTCTCGCCCTCAACTCCGATTTCTGTTAGTGTGTGGTTCCTCGTGGGATCCAGAAATCGCCCACAAATTGCCACCTTCATGACCTAACGTGCTCAGCTCTACCTATTTCTTGTGCCAAGGAGGCATCATTGGCGGTTCGCTGTAGACGATCACGAGCGTTGCAGTTAGCTTGGGGATATTGAGATCGACTTTCGAGGCCAGGAGCTGGCTGCTGCTTCCTGCTGGAGTAGTCACTACAAAAACGATTTCGCCAGCCGGATTTGAGACTCGATCTCGCACTTGATCCGTCACCCGAAATTCTATTGCCTGATTACTCCATCGGTTAGCTTTTCGTTCCTCAGAGAGGAGACTTGCGGGCAGTAGCAATCCTGTGGAGACCCTTCTAAGGTCAGTCGGGATTTGCCTCAACCAGACACTTGAAGACTGAGCATCATTCGCTCCGAGAACTACAGCTGACAGATTCAGAGGGACATCTGCGTTGTTCCTCAGTCCCAGCGGCATCTCTGCGTGCGCGGTGCCTGAGAGGCTCCCAAACACCTGTTCGAACTTTAGGATGACATTCGTGATCTGCACGTCTTTGGGTAATTCTGGCATGGGAAATCGGACGCACAGTTGGGTACTCGTCGGATCCTTTCAGTTTGAGAATCCGCTCAATGGAACTCGACCTGACCTCTTTTACGCCACCATAGCCTGTGAACAAGACGAAGATGGACATGACGGCTAGCAGCTTGGATGTTCTTGTTTTCATGTGCAATGCTCCCAATTGTTGATCTATTGCCATTCGTGCATTTGCGGGTTCATTTGATGACCGTGAGTTTCCCGACGGCTACAAACGGTCGATCTTGCACCCCTTCGATAGGATTGGCCACCAGTCTGTAGATATATGTGCCACTCGGAACCATTGTATTGTTCTTGTCTCTGCCATCCCATCGAATTTGGTGAGAGCCTGCAGATTGGTTCTGGCTCACCAGAATTCTCGTTTCCCGACCCAAAATGTCTACTATCATGAGATTGACGCTGCATCGGACGGGCAATGCATAGCTAATCACCGTGCTCGGATTGAATGGATTGGGGAAATTCTGGCTTAGGCCAAACTGTGGAGTACTCCTGGTCAAAGAGTTTGACTCCTCAGTTCCTCCAATCCCGACCGGAGGAGGTCCTGCGAATATCGCTTTCCCAAGCCCTCCTGGAGAAAATGGACCTGCCCCTGGCGCTGGCTCTTGGCGAATTGAATACACTAGGACATTACCGCTGAGATGGCCCAAAATGACTGCCATATTTGTCGTGCCCCACCAATCTGACGATGTGAAAATAGGGTAACTACCATAATTCCGGATGTGGATGGAATTGGAAATCAGATTGCAGTCGAATACGTACGTATAATCTTCTGGGTTGCTGCTCCCGAAACCCGTATACCAGCTCTTGAACGTGCTGTTCGTCATGGCGTAGGCCAAGGGGGAAGAATTGTTAATCGCGTAGCCATTTCCAGTACCCTCGAAGTAGTTGCTCATCAACATTCCACCAGTTTGACGAAGGATCCCCGTCTGCCAACCATTCGAATAAATGTCATTCTTCTTGATGTCGACATTTACGGCAGAACTGCCTGCGCAGATCGCATAGTAGCAATTCTGAAATCTGTTCCAGCTCGTATCTCCAATCGTCGCAGAGGCGCCCCAGTCAACGTACACTCCGTTGTAGAATCCGTTGATCCTTTGCCCGTCAACTATCGCGTTAGTAGAGTTGCCAGCGATGTAAATCCCATTTCCCGCAGCGGGACTTCCACTGGCCGGTCCTGTAAGGGTATTGCCACGAAGCGTCGCGTACGCTCCAGCCCAAATGAAGAATCCATTATTGCAGGTGGCGGAATTTGTCAAGGTGCAGTTCGTGATACTGCCAGATGTAAGACTGAAATAGATGCCGTCTGAGTTGTTGGACAAAGAGACATTGGAGACCGCGAGGGAACTTGCACAATCTGCTACACCGTACGTGCAATTCGTCATAGACCCACCACTAATAACAACGGGCGCCGTGGGCCAGACCTGAAATGTGTAAACCCCAGCGTAGGCGCCTTCAAATGCATTTCCTGTGATGTTCACGCTTGAAGGGCAAAGGTATTTCATACTAACTGCCCACCCAGCCCGATTTCGGCAAGAAAAGCTACTGTTCATGACTGTGTATGTGGCACCCTGAATTGTTCCACCGTTGTAGATGTCAATAGCGGCGCCATACACAGCACCACCGTATCCGAGTGAGTCAAAGTCAGCGAAGGTGCAATTTTGGACTGTCAAGTTTCCATTGCCCCACACATGTATTTGGTATTTCGCACTTTTGACGTCGGTGTACAAGAAGGTTCCCCCACCAGAACTCACGAATTCAAAGAGCGCTGTCCCAAGATTTGGCTGCCGCTGGCCATCGAACGTGATCCTTGCAGCGTTCGTACCCTGTGCACTGAGTGATCCCCACAGAGTGATTGTTGCCCCGCTTGAGAACTTGACATAAGCCCCAGCGCGAATAGTGAGCGTGTTGTTACTATACACAGTGAAAGACTGAGGAATCGTGATCGAACCTGCCCAAGTTGTGTTTGTACCTATGTTCGAGCAAGTTGTGAACGACCACGCATTGGACCAGTCACCGTAGACCGGTCCGCAGCTGCCCCTGACACGCCAATAGAATGTCGTGGTGATCATAAGTCCCGGAACAGCATAGGAAGTTGATGTAATGCCGCTAGAGTCCCAAACGGTTGAGCGGAAGTCTGAAAACAGCGACACTTGAATTCTGTAAGAGGTCGCTCCTGAAGCCGCATTCCAGGTCAGCGTTGGCGCAGTGGAGACACCTGTTGCGCCGTTTGCTGGACTTGCAAGTTGGGGTGCAGGAGGTGGCGGCGGTGGCGGATACACGACATAATCGCCCACTTGAGCAAAGGCAGAATTCGAGCCATTTACTGTGACCATGGACGCACTCGGAGCATACGCTCGATAGGATGATACGTTTCCGACTATCTGGACAACACCGTTTGCGAAGAATACCGATCCAACAACACCATACAAGTTAATGACCTCCTGGCTAGCATAGGTGAAAGAACTCCCATCGGTCATGCAATACGAGGCCGGCTTGTTGTTCGAATTGTTCACTCTCAACATGGACAGCTTGACATCTGTGGAAATGTTGGAAGAAGATGCGACTCCAGCAGCGTATCGGAAGACGCTGTAGTCCGAAAAGTTAGCCCAATATGTGGCGATTACACTCCCATTTGTGACCTTGGAGGCCAGGACATTGCTCGGCTGTGTCAAGCTGGGCTTGGTGGGAAGCAACATGACATGGAAATGCGGATTCACAGCAGTTGTTTGGATTTGATAGGTCAGGAGCGGTGAGTTAGGGTAGGTGCCAAACGTTGGGGTGGAATCCGCAGTGAAAAAAACTTTGAGACTGTCATTGCCACTGACAATGGCGAGAGGATTCGTAGTATAACCCAACCCTGGGGTGTTCAACAGGAACGCATATGAATGTTGATCATTGTTCCTCCTGATATCATCAGTAATGATCACGTACGGTGGCAAACTACCATCCGAGCGAACAAAATGGACGTAACGATCAGCATTTTGGACATGGAGCAGTAGAGGGTTTAAGATTGAACTGTCGACCTGAACTATTCCATTAGACTCCCAGTAGAGTT
This sequence comes from uncultured Bacteroidota bacterium, assembly GCA_963739335.1. Classification (GTDB taxonomy): domain Bacteria; phylum Bacteroidota; class Ignavibacteria; order UBA10030; family UBA10030; genus UBA9647. Next base: position 77,671 of record CAVUAC010000100.1, read on the forward strand.
TGTTGAATGCATTCTTTGCATCCCCATGAATTGCTTCGAACTTACTGGACTTATTGTACGAAACAATTTTCCCCTCCCTCTCCATTGCGTAATCGATTGTCTGTTGCGACCAGGGTTGCCCCGCCCCATCTATTAAGACGTAATTGTGATTCACTGGGGTTCGATGGGCTTGCCCTCCGTCAACTATGAAGTTCACGCCGTACGCAGACAAAGTAAAATGGTTCTTATCGGGATGGTCGTGCTTCACCGAGTATGCCTGCGTCACGGGACCGAAAACCGGCGAACTCGTGAATGCAAACTGAACGTCGTTGTTATCCGCCCACACGGAAGAAGTCCTGATGTAGACCAAGCCATTATTCACAAAGTGTTTTGAGAGAGGCAGGATTCCGGAGGGGCTTGTCGGCGCCACGTAATCCGAGTTGATGAGAGGCAAGATGAAAAGCATTGCGTGCCCATACGCACTGTAGTAATTCCAATAATTACTCGAATCCCTCACTAGATTCTCTATTGTTCGAATTGAGTGCTCGAACAGCCATCTGCCCATAGACGCCTTTTCTGGATACAGAGCAGACAGCATCAACATCGTGCTCGGGCTGGGTGCAAAATAGCCACCGTCATTCAAGTTGTTGACATAGATATCACCTTGCGGGTCGATGGCGCTTAGGGTGTGGGGATCAGGCAATAATTCATAGGCAAGCCAGTCAAGCACTTTGGAGAGCCTGTTTCTGATGAACGATTGTTGAGAGTAGTTGATACCTTCCCATCTTTCGATCAAGCGTACGAATTGGGCAACTTGATTAAGACCAACAAAGTTGTAGAAGACTCCTTCAAGATAAGCCCCGTCGTCTGGACTCCACATGCGTTTCAAATAGCTGTTAGAATCGGTCAATATTATCTGTTTGGCCAAAGCGATATCAACGTTAGCTTGTGCCGTGTCGTAGTTTGCGTTCTCTCCATAGATCGACATCGCCGCTAGAAGAAGAGGCAATGCATGGTGGATTAGGAGGTTGTTCTGTAAGGTGGCATTTGGCATCTGTAAGAATGATCGCATCACACCTGGCCGGCCGATGCTACTGATGATGGTGTCTTGGATCTGCCGCCGTTGGGCCGCATCCAATTGGTCAAACATGAAGTCGTAGGTAAGCGCGAGGGCGTTAATCCTGAAGCCAACTCCGAATGGATCTGTGACGTTATCGTAGATGATCCCCTGTAGGGCTGGATTAGAATCCATGTGGAAAATCAAGTATCTAGCTGTGTCGGCATGCAACGTGTTCCCGGTCATCAAATATGAGAATGCGAGAGCTGGTATGTTTTCATAATACCTGTTTCTTGGGGCATCCTGATTCTCTGGAAATAGGTGAGGATTACTCATATACCAATCTCTTTGTTTGCCAATAACATTCCACAACCTTTGAGCATCCGAACCCGCTACCGTGATCCTGCTCTGGAGGGTTGGGATATCATTTGCGGAGAAGAACAGCTTTGGATGGACACCAATTTGGGCAACACTCACTGAGGAAAGAGTGAACATAACAACGGCTATGAATGATCTCATGGTATCCTCCCTTGGATAAGGCGATGCACTCCCGTAAAACGGTGCGTAATGATTCTTGAGCACGAGACTTCAATCGAACAACGTCACTTCGATCGCTTTGCAGTTCTCAAAATCACTTGGCAATCTCGGATTGACTCCGGCGTTTGTTCGTACATGCTCAATTACTTGCAATTGCGCATCCTGCAGAAAAAGTGACGCTCAAGAGCGACTTCGTCCTTCTCGAAAATGACTTGTTGCCATCAGAGCAACTCAGAGGTCCGATAGGAGTGTCGAGGTGGGTTCAAGAATTGGTGGGCAGAAATGGATTCGCAGTGTGTGCGAGCATCAAGCAGCTAATGAGGTAGGACCAAGATCTTCGGGCGAATGATTCGTTCACCTTCGTGAAATCCCTCGCTTGTCAATGTATCGTTTCTGCCTTTTCAAGGTACAGTCTGTTCACCGTTGGATCCTTAACAAACTTGTCGCCGTCCCAATACAGCACGGCATTGCGAAGCTCCTCGAAGTAGTGTGCCTCGAGTTTCTTCCCGATTGTTCCTTCTTCCTCCAACCGAACATGTGCGCTGACAAAATCATCACCGGCTTTTACCGCTTTGCAGTTCATACCCATGTCGAAATAGAAATACACTACCGTTCCAATCCATTCTCCCGGTTTCGTTCCTGGGAGAATTCGGCCAGCCCTCATTTCAATTTGCCCGGCGGAATTGAGTGTGGCACGGCTACCCTCTGTCCAGTGGTTGGCCAATTCATAGATGTCGGGGTTTGGCAACAACACATAGTACTTTTCTGCAGCCTTCGGCACTCCTAGGGGAATGAAATCGCCAGTTGCCGGGGCATGACCTTGAATTGTTCTGGGATCAAGTATTAAGAGACAGCTTTTCTTAAAGGCATTGTTATAGCCAGCAGCAATGATCTCCTTGGTACAGTTCGAATCGACATCCTGGGCCTGAATGCTGATCCATCCGGGATGCCAGTATAGGCCCTCCACCTTCCCATCAATAGCATTGAGACGGACTACAGCCGATGGCCACCATTCGCTGTGATGAACTGCGAAAACGACCTCCGGGTGGCCATCTTTATCGAGGTCTTCAGTCACAAGGGGGGCCACTAGGTTGTAGTCAGAGGAAAACATTTCTCCTGCGAATCTTATCTCGGGCTTGAATTGAAACCGCCAACGCTCCTTTCCTTTCGCATCGAAGCATAATACTGTCCCCGCAGCTACATCAGGAGAAGATACTCCTTTCGGAGACATCACGATTATTTCTTGGGCACCATCATTGTCGATGTCTACGACATCGAAGCACTTTAAACCCTTCGTGCTTTCTTCAAACTGGTCTCCGATGTTCTTCCTCCAAAGCTCGTTACCTCTGACATTCTGGACAACCAAGAATTCCCCAACCGCCTTGACATGAGCCGGCCTTAAGTCTTTGCGAGTTGCTTCCGTGAGGAGCAACACGATTGCGAAAATGAACGCAATAGAAAAGGCGGATGAATAGATCGGGTGACGCGCAGCAAAGTGAAAAGCACACGCTGGGACGGAATGTTTTACGCTCATGACGTGGCTTCGATCGGCGAACAATCTTGGGCGTTCCCATCCATCCACGATTACAAGTGCCTTCTCGTGCGCAGTCGCGAGGTCTCTGACCTCGGCATAGTAGTCCTCGATTTCTCTTCGAAGTGCCGCACACTCGGTGCACTCCCTAAGATGAGCCTCGATCTTGGCACGCCGGTGCAAGATTTCGCCTGCCTTCAGTACGTAAAGCTCACTGGTAATTTCGTCAATATGATTCATTTCGAGTCCTTCTTTGGATATACTCACATATCAGGGTGCTGCAGACTACGAATCCTTGATTTTCTTAGATATCATGGTCTTGCCTAGCCTCACAAGATATTCGAGAATCTTTTTGTGCTTATTGAGGTAATCCGTTTTCGTCATCTGCGGGAACTGACACTTGAGATATTCATAGTACGTCAGCCTGTCTCCGGTCCTTTTTGTCCGATCCACGAGGATATCCTCAAGGGCACAGAAGTACTTATCGTAGTTTTCGGCAGTCGTCTTGCCACTCATCACATAGGTATCCTGCATGTCCCGATGAAGTTGCCCGCACAAGATGTGAACTAGATCCAGAATCCTCTCCACCGGATCGCCCGACTCAACCTGATGGTGCTGCTCCAACTCGATATCGAAAGACCTTTGATATACCCCCTTGAAAAGAAGCCCTACGGTGACGATCGACACGGCTCTTTGGTAATCAACCTGGCTTGAGAAGAATGTCCATAGTGCGTCCAGTAGTGCTGGTACATCCAACCTCGGATTCGCAACGGAAGAGAATTCTTGTTCCAACAGACTGAATGGTATCGGGGGAAGCGACATGAGTGGCTCCACTCGATTGGACACGATGTAGGATTCACTAAATCGGTGCATCTCGACGAAGGTATCAGACTTTTCAATGGCCAAACGAACGTTGCGGAGTATCCTTCCCAAGCTTGGGTCTACCTCTCCCAGAAGTCGGATCAAGTTGTTATGCACCTTGCCAAATATAAGCCGTCGTAACTCAGCGAGCAGGCGCTCGTCTGTCGACTTTTCGATCTCCAATCCGCTGCTGTCCATATACGCTCGTATCTTGGGCAGGCTTCCATCCTCACTCCGCAGAAAGAGATCAGCGATACAATCATAGACGATATCTCTCTCCTGGAGACCTAGTAAATTGAGATTGATTTTCCCTTGGGAGACTCTTTTGCGGACGAGAGGCAGGGCAAGAAAATAGCACAATTGCACAAAATCGCGGAGTTCAGCCTGACTATAGGTGTTTGAAAGAACTACTTGTAGCAGTTTTCTAGGGGAATGATCGATATCCATCGCGTGAAATCATGGATTCAAACAAATGATGAGGACGCTTCTTACGGAACAAGGTCCGACTGTCTTAAGTCACCGGTTGGGGCCCGATCAAGGACTAGATGAGAAATCCGACTAGCCCCGCCATTCTGTCTCGTCCCGCTATGGTTTGTGAGCGTTCCTCGGTGACCTTCTCATGGCTTTCATGGCTCGGTACCATCCCATCCACTGAACGGCACTATCGGCTCAATGCTCTTTCGTGATGCACATTCCCATCCATGCCCATTTGACAAGGAGTCATGACGGAAACCCTAGCTCATGCGAGTGAGCAAGGACATGACCCGCTCAACGAGCGTCTATCGATTCAAACCACTGACACAGGCAAATCGGAGATCGTTGGATGTTGCCGGCGTGTTCATGTCGACGACGTTCTGGTCAATCGCACTCGCGGCCAAAAAGAAGAAATTCGTCTGTAATGGCCGTTTCCTTCGCACTCGTGCCCTGCGGTCCAATCTGAGAAACCCGACAATTTCTATCACCGGTCAAGAAGAATCGCTCGAAGGTACTTTGACATTACTTCATGTCCTCTGGAAGAGAAGTGAATGCCATCCCCATACCTGAAGAGTAATTTGCTGTTTTGAACAGAGGCTGCCAAAGCAGGCGTTGCATCATGATACCGAATGCCAAGGCTATCCAGTTCATGGGATAAGATTGACTGTGGTGCGAGGACACTCTTGTCCTTACTGCGAAGTTGGTATTCGTACGGCATCAGCACGACATCCAACCGAGCTCGCGCTATTTCACAGATTTTTCTTAGACTGTCCAGATCTGAAAGAGCTGCTGAGAGACGAGGATCTCCCTCATGATAGAATGCGTTGTCAAACTCGAAGTATTCCTTTGGCCTGTCAAAGAACACATTCTTGAGCCATTCGTATGTGCGGTAGTGTTCTTTGAGGAACAGATAGATCGTTGAGCCGAATTCCCTGATCTGTGCCCCAGGTTGCAGGCCAATATCACGATTGGAGTAAACGTCGTTGAGCGTCCAAAAAATCGTCACATGATGAATCCTCGATTGGACTTCGGGTACGGCGTTACTGAGCAGGAGCGCTGAGACGACAGCAACGTAGTCCGCTGATGAATAGCCGATCCATGAAGGATTAAGAATTCGACTCCGGCGGCAATCAGCCGCTATTCTTCCTGAGAAGGTAGAATCAGGTTCAATCCCGATTCCCATCGTGACCGAATCCCCAAGAAGGAGCCAGGCATCAACATCACCCCGAGGTTCAGTTGAGTACTTCCAGAACCCGACAGCATCCACAGTGACTTCCACCCCATCGCAAAACCCCGTCATCATAGGTCGCAATCCGGGCGAATGTCCGAAGCGTTCATCAATTGCCAGCTCCCGCGACGTCCCCAACGGTCTGATCTCCGGACAAAAGATCCGAACACATATCTCGAGTAGAAGGAGCATACCGGATACTACCGCGATATTTACACCGATCACAAGGAGAATTCGAAAGAACCTCATATTCGTGTGAGCTGTCATACCATTCAGGTTTGAGGTACAATTCAGACTGTAGTCATCAGAAAAGGCTATAGATAAATGGAGCCAGCGCGCTCCCCTTGGCCAGGACGATGAGCATTCCAAGAATGAGGAGGAAGAAGACCACCGGAAATAACCACCACTTCTTATGCGTTTTCAGGAAAAGCAGGTATTCAGAGATGATGCTTGCTTTGGACATAAAGCCTCTTGGTCAGAACATCCGTTCATAATCCACCTTGTTCTTGCTGCTTTTTTGAATCCAATACGATTCGGCCCCATCACGAAAGTGAATATCCAAAAACTTCTTTCCGGTAACGCGCGCGAAGATTGCGATAGGAGTGACGACCCCATAGAACAAGACTATCAAGATAATTCTCGATATCACCCAGCCCGCGGCCAACGCAATTCCCATCCAATAGAGTTGTAGAACTCTCAAACTGGCCGGACGTATGAGCCCCAAGCTAACAAGTACGGTTCCGAGGAGTCCCACGACCCACATCAATATGGATGCGGCTCCATGAGAAATTAGAGCGAAAATGGTGAGTCCCAACAGGACTCCACCGACAATGACTCCAAACTTACGCAATGCCTTCCTCGAAGAATCTATTTGACGAACGTCTGCCCGAACATCCTTAATCCAGCTCATAAACCTTTTTCCAATCCAAGTTATCAACGAATTCTGGCTGTCTTTCTTTGTACAGTACCGAAGTTGCCCATCACCAGTACATCAATATCCGTTCTCATGAAACAGGCATAAGCGTCACGGGGGGACTCTACAATCGGCTCTCCTCTTACATTAAATGAGGTGTTTACGACTACTGGACAACCGGTCTTTTCGTAGAATTTCCTGATCAAAGAGTGAAAGAGAGGATTGTCCTCCGCATTGACCGTCTGAAGCCTCGCAGAGTAGTCGACGTGTGTGACCGCCGGAATTTCAGATCGGATGACGTTCAGTTTTTCTATTCCCCAAAGGTTCTTTTCCTCGTCTGTCATAGTTCGTTGTCTGTCCCTGCTGATGTCAGCGACCAGAAGCATGAATCGGGCTCTCGCGGTCAAAGTCAAACCAATTCCCCACTTCCTCCAACAGCACCGAAGGAGCAAAAGGACGAAATCCCTCTCGGAATTTGATCTTGATGTTCATCTTCTTTTGCATGTCTCGCAGCCGTGGATCTCCGAGGATTGAACGGTTTCCAAGGGCGCGCGGGCCAAATTCCATCCTTCCTTGAAACCATCCGACGATCTTTCCTTCGGTAAGAAGACCGGCCGCACATTCAACAAGCGCGCTGCCGTCCTCGAATCTAGCGAAGGGGATTCCGTGCTCATTCAGGAATTTCAAAATCTCTTCGTCCGAATATGACGGTCCCAGATATGACCCGTTTTGTAAACCTCTTTTCTTCTCATTCAGTGCTGGTTGAGCGAAGTGATGATGATAGGCTAAATAGGCTGCCCCAACGGAACCTCCTGCATCGCCCGCAGCGGGTTGAATCCATATGTCATCAAAGAGACCCGTTCGCAATAACTTGCCATTGGCGACGCAGTTGAGCGCAACGCCTCCAGCCATACAGAGATACCGCTCCCCGGTCATCTTCTTGACATGACAGGCCATTCGCAGAATAATTTCCTCGGTAGCATCCTGGACGGAACGGGCAAGATCCATCTCACGCTGAGTCAGCATGGTTTCGGGCTTGCGCGGTGGACCACCGAACAACACGTCGAAGTCTCTATTTGTCATGGTGAGGCCGGTACAATAGTTGAAGAACTTCATGTTCATCTTGAATGAACCATCTTCCTTGAGATCTACAAGATGGTCAAAAATTGCCTGAACATACTTCGGTTCACCATACGGGGCGAGACCCATGACCTTGTATTCACCGGAATTGACTTTGAAACCAGTGTAATATGTGAATGCAGAGTACAAGAGACCGACTGAATGTGGGAAAGACAGTTCTGCCATCAACTCGACTCTGTTCTTGTTTCCGACACCATATGAGGAAGTCGCCATCTCGCCGACACCATCGATTGTGAGGAATGCTGCCCGGTCATAAGGAGATGGGAAGAAGGCCGACGCTGCGTGTGATTCGTGGTGCTCCGAGAAAAGGACCCTACCATCATATTTTAACTGGTCCTTGATGTGGTCTCTCATCCACAGTTTCTCTTTCAGCCAGAGAGGGAGTGCTATGACGAAAGATTTAATTCCTCGAGGAGCAAAGGTCAAGTATGTCTCAAGGACGCGATTGAATTTCACGAACGGCTTTTCATAGAACGCGACGCCGCTGAGGTCATTTGATGAAATTCCTCCTTCGCGAAGGCAGTATTCAATGGCATTTTTGGGAAACCGAGGGTCATGTCTTACTCGTGTGAATCGCTCCTCTTGTACCGCGGCAACTATTCTGCCATCCTGCAACAGCGCAGCAGCAGAGTCGTGATAGTATGCGGATATCCCCAAGATATGCACCAGCCACCCTTATTGATTTATGATTATTTCAACCTACTCAATAATAGGTGAATTTTCAACGGAGTTGCAGGTCAGAGCCTCGAGGAGTCATCATTGATAGTAGGAGCGTCACCCGTAACCAATCACTCACAATCAAATCAATAAGATCGCACGTATCTTGGGTGGGCTGTCCCTCTTCAAAAGTCCATCCGGGCCAAAACTCCGTCACGAACCATCCGATCAGGGAGCGGTTTCATAAACTGAGAATAGATTGGAAGAAAAAATCTTTGATGGGGATGAACGGCGTGCGCGGGTATTTTATGCGAAGGGCGGTTTGTCCCCAAAAGAGAAAATGGATTTCCCTCAACCCAGGCGGGCAACATTCGTCAATAGATTCCTGTCCCAAAGGGATTCTCCGAAGGAGTCCTTCGGACCTTCGGGAAATGTTTCTTACGCGGCTTTTCTGAAATAGAAATGATGCAGCCCGTTCGCTACAGCCACTCTCTCAATCTCCCCGTCGGCTTGGACTTTTCTCGGTTCAGGTGAGTCTTTGTTCAGCCCCAAGTGAGTCCGTTGAGTATTGTAGTAGTGGATGTATCGTTTGCAGAACTGTCCGCAAATGACTTTCATTCACGATGATCAAGTGATCAAGACATTCCCTCCGGATACTTCCAATCACTCTCTCGACATAGCCATTCTGCCACGGTGAACGATATGCGGTTAAGATCGGTCGAATGCCAAGAGCAGAAACACTCTGGGTGAAAGCTTCGCCGAATATTTTATCGCGATCCCGAATCAAGAATTTGGGTGTTTCCTCGTCATAGAAAGCATTTCTCAATTGTTGGGTGGCCCATTCAGAAGTGGGATGATCAGTCACGTTGAAGTGAATGATCTTTCTTCTGTCGTGTGAAAGGAAGACCAGCACATGAAGTAACTTGAAGGTAATGGTCGGTACAACAAAGAAGTCCAGTGAGATGATTTCCGCGGAGTGATTCTTGAGAAATGTCTTCCAGCGTTGCCCGGTTGTTCTTTGGGGTTTCTTGGGCACGTATCGCAGCACGGTAGATTCTGAAATATCAAACCCGAGTTTTAGCATCTCGCCATGAATTCGTGGAGCTCCCCAGAGAGGGTTTTCATTCGCAATCTGTTTGATCAGATTGATTTGCTCTTGTGGGATCTTTGGTCTGCCGAGTGCTGATCTGCTTTTCCATCTCCAATACAATTTGAAACCTTGTCGATGCCATCGGATAACAGTTTCTGGCTTGATGATGAGCAATGTACTTCTTCCAGGAGCTGAAGATGTTCGTGAGAATGCTGAAGAAGAATCTATCGGAAGGTCTTAGTCGAGGTTTAGGCAGATGTGCGAGTCAAGTATTTCCAGCTGCTTTCTCAGATACACGATTTCCAGCTGGAGTTGAGTTCTTGATTTGAAGAATCCGAGACAGAACGATAGGAGAGATCTGATCATTTGAGCTTTTGCCCTGTTGATTGACACAGAACAAAAGTATCGATTTCAATTTGAATTCACTATTTTGTACGCGGATGGAGTTTTGACGAGGCACAGCTTATTACGCATGGTTTCAGACTGCCATGGGAAGATTCGATGAGGCTATCATGCAAATCAAGAAAGCTCAGGAGATCGATCCACTCACGCCTCTCTGTTATGCAATGGGAGCTGGCATTCACGTCACAGCAGGGAAAATCGACGAAGGAATAGACCAATTTCACAAAGCCATCGAGCTAGAGCCAAACTTCGCTCTTGCCTATGAGCACGGTGGCAGACTCTATTTAGCAAAAGGAATGATAGACGAAGCCCGATCTGCTTTTGAAAAAGCCTTGAGACTGGTTCCTTATTGGGATGTGGCGGAAATGGGTCTCGGACTGATTTATAATTTACAGGGAGAAAAGGAGAAGGCGGAGAAGGTCCTCGAGGATCTCATCGAACGGAAGAAAAGGATGTATGTCTCCTCTGCTCCCCTAGCCGCCCTTGCTTACCATTTGGACCAACAGGAGAAAGCGTTCGATTTTCTTGAAATGGCCTTTGAAGAGCGAGACAGCTTCATGTCTTATCTTCAAGTGTTTCCAGAGTTTGCGCAATTGCGCTCCGACGCGCGCATAAAGCCTCTGCTACTGCGGATGAACTTCCCTGAAAACTGAGACTCGATAGGAGCCATGATCGGGCAGACGATCTCGCTACATTGAGTACTTCTTTCGATTTGTGCTTGCAAAAACCGAATCTCCAGCTACAATGCGAATTCGAACGATTTTTCAAAGGTTGCAACTGCCGAAAGTAGCGGGCCCCCGCTACTAAAAAGGAAGCGCCCCGCTTGTCGGGGCGCTTCCTTTTTATGGGATGAGCAGCAATTCGAATTCAAGCATGCCCTGAGACCCACATTTGTTTGGACTGAGAGGGGTCGAAGGGTCCTGCCCCCGCTACCCAAAAGGCCGATTCTGAAAAGATTCGGCCGCTTTTTTTCATGACCCCGACTTGAACCTGCAACTTTGAGCTTCGGCGATTTGAAAGCGATGTGAGTTGGCTCTTCATCGCATATACGCGATCGAAGACATTGCAGGCAGAAAAACGCGGAGTACTACAAAGCGAAAATCCCGATTGGCAAGGGCCAGTTGGGATTCTTTCTTGATCCACGTGCGGGCGCTTGATGCCGCCGTGAGGGGGAGGGTGGCAGTGTATTGCAAGTACACAGTGAGACTCTATCTTTGGTTCAGTGAGTGAAGAGGAAGGGCCAGGTTTGTCCTGATGGTATTTGAGTTGGGCTCCTCGTCCTTTGATTCTTCAACCGGGTACGGTTGTGGACAATATCTTGCCCTCCGCAGAGAAATTGGCTATATTCGACCAAGCTTTGTGGTTACATAAGGGAGAGTCATGCGTGGATATCGCGATTGTCATTGCGGTCATCGGCATTATCGTTTTCTTGTCGCATTTGTTTGCTGAGATCTTTAGTCGCACGAAAATCCCGGACGTTCTCTCGTTGTTTCTCCTCGGTGTTCTGGTTGGACCCGTTTTCAAACTAGTCACTCCTGCTCATTTCGGTGACGTTGGACCCATCTTCACGACCGTCACGTTGATCATCATCCTTTTCGAGAGCGGAATCGGGCTTCACATTCAAGAGCTTCTCAAAACTATGCGTCCGGCTCTCACGCTCACGGTTGTCAACTTTCTCGCAACAACGCTTCTTGTCGGGGCAGTAACGTGGGTCTTCGGTGCAGTAGAACCGAAGATGTCGTTCATGCTCGGTGCCATCGTTGGTGGAACGTCGTCGGCAGTGGTGATCCCTCTTGTGTCGCAACTGACATTGCAGAGTGAATCGAAATCTATCTTGATCCTCGAATCGGCGCTCAGCGATGTGCTATGCATTGTTTTCGCGCTTGCGTTCCTTGAGGCGCACAAGATGGGATCGTTGCGCGTCGGGGCCATGATCGGGCAGATTCTCTCGTCCTTTCTCCTTGCCGGCGCTATCGGCATTGGGGCTGCATTTGCGTGGTCCATACTTCTGAACAAGCTTCGGGCATTCAGGAACTCCGTCTTCACCACACCGGCATTTGTGTTTATTGTGTTTGCATTGTCTGAGTTGCTCGGTTTCAGCGGGGCTATCGCATCGCTGGCGTTCGGCATTGGACTAGGGAATGCAGAGTTCATGCGTCTGCCCATTTTGAAACGGTACACCTTGGCAGACCCGCTGGCACCGAATCAAACTGAAAAAGCGTTCTTCTCCGAAATCGTTTTCTTGTTGAAGACATTCTTCTTTGTCTATATAGGACTGTCGATTCAGTTGAGCAATCCTTTGTGGTTACTCTTTGGAGTTGATCTTACGCTTCTTATGTTTTTCGTTCGCATCCCAGTCGTGCGACTGACAATGCCACGAACTGTTTCGGGCAGTGACGCGGCCTACATGGCTGCGATCGTGCCGAAGGGTCTCGCCGCCGCTGTTCTTGCGTCTCTCGCACTCCAACAAGGGGTCGGTGGCGGCGAATTCATCCAAAACGTTACGTACACCGTTATCTTGTTTAGTATCATCGCAACCTCGATGTTGGTTTTTCTTCTGGACAAGACTCCTCTTGCCAGGTTCTACGGGCGGTTGATCGGAGACGTCGCTGGTGAGAAAGAAAAGGATGCAGATGACGCAGCTTCTCATCATGGAACATAGCGTTGCTCTCCAACGGTGAGATCACGGCAAGCGACTGCGGTTGACTCCGCGCGCTGGGTTGGCGATGAAAGTATTCACTGTGTCATTGCTGTCCCAGCATCCCGATTCCGCTTGCATGTTATTCGTGAGATGTGTATGGTATTAGTGAACTAAGTTTTTCATGTTTAAGAGAATGCAACATATTGTCACTACCCTGCTCCTCGTCAGCTATCTTTTCGTCGGAGCCGTGGCGCACCTTGACGCGTTCGACAGCCTGGGAAGTGGGGCAGGGTCACGGGTGGCGCTATAGTCGCGCGGCTCGCCACCGCCGCGTGCCGTCCGCCGACCCGAGGCCCCGTTGCCCGAGAACGCCCCCGCGAGCGCCATCCAGATCCGCGGCGCCCGCCAGCACAACCTCAAGAACCTCGACCTCGATCTGCCGCGCGGTCGCCTGACCGTGATCACCGGCGTCTCCGGCTCGGGCAAGTCCTCGCTCGCCTTCGACACGCTCTACGCCGAGGGCCAGCGGCGCTACGTCGAGTCGGTCTCGACCTATGCCAAGCAGTTCCTGGATCGCCTGCCGCGCCCGGACGTGGACGCCATCCGCGGGCTCATGCCGGCCGTCGCCATCCAGCAGTCGGGTCCCGGCGCGGAGCGGGCGCTCCACGGTCGGCACGGCCACCGAGGTGAGCGACTACCTGCGCGTGCTCTTCGCCCGGCTGGGCGAGGTGAGCTGCCTCGAGTGCGGCCGGGCCGTCCGCGCCGACAGCCCCACCAGCATCGTCCGCGAGGCGGCCGCGCTGGCCCGAGGGCGAGGTCCTGCTCCTGCTGGCCGCCGTGCGGCTGGCGAACGAGCCTGGGCTGGGAGGAGCAGGCCGGGCACCTGCTCACGGCCGGCTACACGCGCGTCTTCCTGGCCGGCGAGGTCCGCCCGCTCGACCCGCTGCCCAGGCTGAAGCGTGGCACGGCGGAGGTGCAGGTCGTGGTGGACCGCTTCACCTGGCGGCGCGGCGAGGAGGCCCGCCTCGCGGAGTCGTGCGAGCAGGCGTTCCGCCGGGGCGAGGGCCGGCTCGAGCTGCGGCTGGGGGAGCGGGCCGCCCGAGCGGCGCAGCGAGCGCTGGGAGTGCTCCCACTGCGGGACGGCTGCGCTGCGGCCCGAGCCGGCGCTGTTCTCCTTCAACAGCCCGCTCGGCGTCTGCCCCACCTGCCGCGGCTTCGGCAACGTGCTCACCTTCAGCCGCGGAGCTCATCGTGCCGGATCCGTCGAAGAGCCTGCGCGAGGGGGCGCTCAAGCCCTGGGCCGGGTCCTGGCGCCGGCTCGCCTGGCCGCGCATCGAGAAGTTCGCCCGCGAGCGGGGCATCCCGCTCGACGTGCCCTGGAGCCGGCTCGAGCCGGGGCTGCAGCGCCTCCTGCTCGAGGGCGGCGAGGGCTTCCGCGGCGTGATCCCCTTCCTCGAGCGCCGCAAGGAGAAGTCCTACAAGGCGGGCAACCGCTTCCTCGTCAAGAAGTACCAGACCGCGCTGCCCTGCGCCGACTGCGGCGGCACGCGCCTGCGGCGCGAGGCGCGCGCGGTGCGGCTGGGTGGGCGCGACATCGCCGCGGTGAGCGCGCTCACCATCTCCGGGGCGGCCCGCTGGCTCGCCGGGCTCGAGTTCACGCCTGCGGAGCGCGAGATCGCCGGGCCGGTGCTGGCCGAGGTCGAGTCGCGGCTGCGCTTCCTCGAGCGCGTGGACGTCGGCTACCTGACGCTCGACCGCGCGACGCGCACGCTCTCCGGCGGCGAGGCCCAGCGCATCGAGCTGGCCAACGCGCTGGGCGCGAACCTGGCGGACACGCTCTACGTGCTGGACGAGCCCACGGTGGGGCTCCACCCGCGCGACACCGACCGGCTCGTGGCCATCCTCCGGGAGCTGGT
>CAVUAC010000101.1:0-65042 GCA_963739335.1 uncultured Bacteroidota bacterium
TATGCCCTGTACGCCTTCAACTGATTCGTCTTCTTCGAACGGCGTCGTCGGCACGGTTCGGCCGACGGCCTGGACGGTTTCGGCCTGGCCAGCGCGGTAAGATCTCCTCGCTGGAATTCCTGCGGCTACATGGCGCGGGGCGGATGCCGTGGACGTGTACGCCTCTGGGGCGGCGACCGTGATCGAAGGGGCCGGCGGCGACGACCTCGTCACCGTGCAGGCCGTCACGACCGGACCGGCGGCGTCCCCCAGCCTGCGCGGCGGGCGGGGTGAACGTCGGCGGCGGGGCGGGCGAGGACACGGTCCTCGTCGAGATCTCCATCGACCCAGCCGACCTGCCGGAGGTGTTCGCGTTGGCCGGGCACTCGGCGGGCCGCTGCTGGATAAGCTGAGCTTCGACGTTCGAAACGGTCCGCGTCCGCCACGCGGGCAATCAGCCCACCCACTGTGCGCCGCCGACGGGGTCATCTGGATCGACTCCGGCGCGGCGCGCCGGTCAATGGCAGATCTCGTGGCCTTCAGCGACAGTCATCGAGAGGCAGCCGCGGCACTTGCCCTGGTCGGGCCGCCCACCCCCGTACAGTCCGGGCCGGCCGTGACACCGTGGCCGAAGATCTCGCCCGTTAACGCACGACTGCTTGTTCCCCTGCTGGATCTTCTCGGCGCCGGAAGGACCGTCATCGAAGGCGGCGCCTCCGGCGGCGATTCACTCGTGGTGGCCGACAACCTCCCCGAGCCCCAGCGGGTGAGCATCGACGCGGGAGAAATCCGGTTCCTGCACGGCAGCAACCTGCTCAGCCAGCCGGCGGGCGGTTTCGTGCCGACGGCGGCCGGGCTCCCATTCGCCTCTGCCCCTCCCGGCAACCGGCGGGGTCGGCACGAGCTGCTGGCGATTGCTCCCGATCCGGCTGGGGCGTGGTGGAACGTCGCCCGCGGGCCGGCCGCCGTGGCCTCGCAGTCCAGCACGGCCTACGGCGGGGAGGCCGGGCGGGCGATCGACGGCAACACCCACGGCCATTGGGACCGCGCTCGACCACCCACACGGACACCAACCCGAGCAACTGGTGGCAGGTCGACCTGGGCGCCGAATACGAACTGGATCACCTGGTCCTGCACAACCGGGCCGACTCGGTGGGACGAGGCTGTCCAACTTCCGCGTGACGCTGTGGCGGGACGGGGCGGAGGTCTATCACCAGGATTTCTTCACAACCCCCGGCACCAGCGTGCCGCAGGGCGGCGCTGCCGGATCGACCTGCCGGGGATTCACGGCCGACGCGGCCCGCATTCGATCCAGGGGCGGAACAATTACGGCGACGGGGTGCTGTCCCTGGCCGAAGTGGAGGTGATGGGGCGATCCGGCCAGACGGGCCTGATGTCCTGGGCGGCGTCGGCGGCGGGCGATCTGGCCGATCCTCGTTCGATCGACGGGGCCTGGTCGGCCCGAGCAGCTTGTGCCATTGGACGACGCGGTCAGGCTGACCCGGCCGGTTTACGTTTACGTGTGGAATTTCGGCAGCGGACAGTTCCGTCGGCGTCGGGGGCGACTACTGGGCCTGCCTGGACCACGACTGGGGCAGCGGCGGCCCGTTCGGCACCACCAACAGCTTCCAAATGTACTTCGAAACCACGGTCTACGTTCCGCAGGACATGGACGTCACGTTCTATGCCGGGTTCGACGACGCGATCGATCTGCACCTCGATGGCGGCACCGCCGTGATCAGCGACTGGGTGCAGGGTTGGTACCGGGAGGCGCTGCAAGACGATGCGCTTGACCGCCGGCGGCCACACGCTCTATGGATGGTATGAGGAGGACACCGGAGTCGCGGCCGTCAGGCTGTGGTATTCCCTGCCTGGGTCTACCCGCCATGTCTTAAGTTACGACGGGTACAGCGGGTTCGGTTCGGCCGTTGCCGCCCAGGGCAACCGCGTGGTGGTCGGGCCCCCCAACGAGTCGAACATCGCCGGGAGGCCGGGCAGGCGTACGTCTTCGAGAAGGACGCGGCCGGCGCCTGGCGGCAAGTGGCCGTGCTGCAAGCCCCGGAGGGGGCCGCGCGAGGACCATTTCGGCTCGGCCGTGACAATCCACGGCGACACGATCGTGATCGGCGCCCCCGGCGACGACGACGCGGGTACTCCGCCGCATCGTATCGTCCAACCGCCTCGTAGTACCGAAAGAGCTTCTGCTGAAGCTCCCCCGTAAGATCGTATACTGACACATCCCCAATGAGCAATTCAATCTTGTCGAAGTATTCTTTCGGCAACGTTTCTGATTCGCGCAGCAACAGCTCCAGAAACAAACTCAGCGATGTCACAGTGCAGTGGTATTGCTCCGCTTCATCTCCTTCGACACTCTTTACTTCACCCGCGAGCCGGAGCAGTTCAGCAACAACGACGCACTTCTCGACATCAAATCGATCACCAACAGAGAGCAATCGGATGAACTCACTGTCTGAAAGCGTCGTGAGCAACCGGCGGTCCATACCGAGCAGCTGCTTCGATGAGAGCTGGATCTCTTCCAGCGCCTCGTCAAACCGTTTCACCTCGCTGAGCTTCAACACTCTTGCGAAAACTTCGGCAAGTTGTTGAATCATCCGCAGAAAATAATCACGCGTTATCACAACATTCCCATCCTTTGCGTACCACGGCCGCGGCTCAAATCTTCACACGAAGCATTGCGCATCGTCGGCCTCACCGGCCATTGCACCGCCTGAAGCCGCCGATAAGCGTTCCGTACGCAGGAAAAGTAACCACGGTTGGGGGCAAATACAAGCAGGAAATCCGCCCGCCGAAAAAAAGAGGTTTTCAATTCTCAAAACTTCTGACGATCTTACTTCAAGAGTAAGAGTTTCAGGTTCAGATTTACCAGTTTGCGGTTATGTGTTCTATTGCCTCAGCGTTCAGTTTCTCAGGTCGCGTTCATTTCAGCTTCCAAATTCAGGCTCTCGGATTTCCGCATGCGCATTCTCGCGTTCACTGACATTCATGGTTCCTACGACAGGGTTGAGGCCATTCTGTCGAAGGAGTCCCCCTTCGATGCCGTGATTATCGGCGGCGATCTGACGACGCACGGGATGGCCGGCGAAGCGAGCGAGGCTATTCGACGATTCCAGCAATTCCAGAAACCGGTCTTCGCCGTTGCGGGCAATATGGATTTGCCGGCGTTCGATGAGGTATACAAAACGCTTGGTGTGAACATCAATGCTCAAGGTGTTTTGTTCGAGGATGTTGGGTTCTTCGGCATTGCAGGTTCTCCCTTCACTCCCATGCACACACCGTACGAGATTTCCGAAGAAGAGATCAAGCGACGGGCGGAATCTGGGTGGCAGGGCGTTCAGGCTGCCCGCTGGAAAGTATTCGTTCCGCATGCCCCACCGCGAGACACGAAGCTCGACAAGATTTTTCTCGGAAAACACGTCGGGAGCACGGCAGTCAGAGAATTCGTTGAACGCCATCATCCGGATGTGCTCGTGTGCGGTCACATCCATGAAGGTCGCGGGGTTGATGTGCTCGGAAGGACCACAATAATAAACTGCGGGGCAGCAGGTCGTGGATTCTATGCGGTCATCGAGATTAACGATGCGCTCGAAGTGCAACTTCGGGGATAACAAGCGGAACACGAGCGTCAGAACGATCAGTCGGAACAAACATATCGCCTGTTGATATTGTCTTTCTTTGGGAGAATTGTATGGAGCAGAAGCTCGGATTCGTTGGATTGGGAATGATGGGGCTGCTGATGGCGAAACGCCTTCTGGATCATGGGCCGCAGCTCTCAGTGAACAATCGCACAAAGCAAAAGGCTGAAGGACTCATCGCAGAAGGTGCTCGATGGTGCGAAAACCCATCTGCCGTCGCCGCCGAATCAGACATTGTGTTTTCGATGCTATCCAATCCGGACGCCCTGAGAGAAGTAGCTCTTGGTCCGACCGGAATCCTGTCGGCGCTGAAACAGGGGGGTGTTCACATCGACTTCAGCACAGTTTCTCCGTCCCTTACGCGCGAGCTCGCCCAGCGCTACAACGATCGTGGATGCTTCTTCCTCCACGCGCCAGTCCTCGGCAGCGTTCCGCAGGCAACTGACGGAACATTGCTCATGTTCGTTGGGGGAGACGATAGGGCATATCACTACGCTCAGCCCGTTTTGAGGCTCCTTGCCAGGAAAACTTGGAAGTTCGAACACGCCGAGCAAGCCACGCATCTGAAGCTCCTTTGCAACCTCTTTATTGCCGGGATGATAATGACCCTTGGACAGGCCTTGATTTTCGCGCGAAAGGCGAATGTCGATCAGCGTGTTCTCCTCGATGTGATCGGCCAATCGCAGCTCAACTCGCCGATGTACCAAACGAAAGGGGCATCAATCCTTGAGGGCAATTTCACCCCTCGATTCTACCTCGAGCATATGTTCAAGGATATCAATCTCATGCTCGATGCCGCGGCAGTCGTCGGCGCACCACTACCCGCGATACAAGTTGCGCAGCAATTGTTTGCTGAAGCTCTGCGCACCGGGTTCGGACAGGAAGACTATTCAGCAGTGGCGAAGGTGCTCGAGATGAGGGGAGAGCAATAGAATCATGGCTTCCCCTCGGCCAAAATTTGTCTTGTTCGATCTCGGCAATGTGCTTGTGCACATCGATCCAGCATCCTTCCTCCGGTCGCTCGGCATCGACTCGGAGGAAAACCGACGGTACTATCAGCCATGGGTGACCGGGATTATGAAGCGGTACGAGCATGGTGATGATTCGACTGAAGAGCATCTCGCGCGTCTGGATGCGCTCTTCAACTCGCCGGAGAGCAAGTTGCAGCACAACCATGGCGGAAACAGGTTATTTACCAGCGAAGAGTTTCGCAACGCGATGCTCACGGTGATTGGCCGACCCGTTGCCGGCATGGAAGAACTGGTGCAACGAGTGGCTGCCTCGGTCCAGGTTGGACTTCTCAGTAACACGAACCCCCTG
Organism: uncultured Bacteroidota bacterium; assembly: GCA_963739335.1. Classification (GTDB taxonomy): domain Bacteria; phylum Bacteroidota; class Ignavibacteria; order UBA10030; family UBA10030; genus UBA9647. The sequence goes on from CAVUAC010000101.1 coordinate 4,953, forward strand.
CACTACGAATGGTGCCTGAACAACCTGCCCGTGCTGGAGTTCATCTTTTTCCATTTCCTCTCCTATAAGTTGAGGTCACTTAAACCAGAACGCGCGATTTTCAATATGATCGTCAAGCTCCTGCAAGTCCATCCCAACGAAATCCTCTACATCGACGATCTTCCAGACAATGTCGAGGCAGCACGCGCAGTCGGCTTCGGCGTCCACCTTTTTGTGGGGCGCGACGAACTCGAACAACAACTCAAACAACTAGCGCTTCTCTGATCGTACCCCTGTTCTCTCTCATCGGGACCCAGTTTGCAGAAAATTGATGCCCATTCCCTGTGATGGACATCTCAGTGGGGAATCTTCCCGAATCTGAATTCCCTGCATTTTCAACCCCTTTTTCACTAGAATCAAAAACCCTTGATTTTTCAGCAGATTTGTACTTGACTTTGATTGCCAATTCCCTAAATTGCCATGCCGTGTGGGGAAAAGTGGGGAATCTGGGGTAGAATTCTTCCAATAAAATCAGGCACTTCTGAAGGCGCTTTTTCATGTCTTCGTTCAAAGGGCGGTACTCGTACTCTGTTGACAACAAAGGACGCATCGCTCTTCCGGCGAAGGTGCGCAAGAACGTCTCTCCAGGGGCGAATGATACGTTCATTATTACGCGCGGTTTCGAGCAATGTCTTTTCGTGTATCCACAGGATGAGTGGGCAAAAGTAGAAGACTCGATCCGCGGCCTCTCCCCCTCCAATCCCCAACACCGATTCTTCGTACGAACGCTGCTGCAGTGGGCTATCGATTGCCAACTCGATAGTCAGGGCCGGTTGTCGATTCCACAGGATCTACTGAAGTTCGCAGGCATTGAAGACGAAGTACTCATTCTTGGGGTTCTTGAACGCATTGAGATTTGGAATCCCAAGATCTATGAAACATACATGAACAACCAGCCCGCAACGTACGAGACCGTTGCCGAGGTTGTTCTGAAGCCAACACCATAGGTTGGCACATTGGCTGTGCGTCTGGCATCCTATCATACGCCGGTCCTACGCGAGGAGGTCCTGGCGTGGCTCATCACGTCAACCGGCGGTGTGTATGTAGATGCGACGCTCGGGGGAGGCGGCCACGCTGAGTCCATTCTTCAGCGGCTTGAACCTACCGGGATGCTGGTCGGCCTCGACGCCGATCCCGACGCCATCCAGTTTGCAACAACACAGCTATCGAGCTTTCAAGGACGGGCAGTGCTCGTCCACGAGCAATTTTCGTAATATCTCCGCCGCGCTGGCACAGAGAGGGATTAACCACGTCAGCGGCATTTTGTTCGACCTCGGTGTCTCATCATACCAGCTTGATGAGCCGTCGAGAGGATTCAGCTTTCGCTCCAACGGTCGGCTCGACATGCGCATGAATCCTGCGCAGGATCTCGATGCCCGGACGATCCTTCATGAGTACGGGGAACGGGAACTGGCAGACATTTTCTGGAAGTACGGGGAGGAAAGGGCCGCGCGAAGTATTGCTCGCGCAATCGTTCGGCAGAGAACAGGATCTCCGCTGGAGACGACAGGTGAGCTTGCTGCTCTTGTTCAAAGCGCGGTCGGCGATCGATTTCTCGTAAAATCGCTGGCGAGAATTTTTCAGGCATTGCGGATTGAGGTCAACGACGAGCTCGGGAGCTTGGAGGATGCCCTGGGACAAGCGGTATCCTTGTTGACCCAGGGCGGTCGAATGGTCGTTATCTCCTACCATTCGCTCGAAGACCGGATCGTCAAGGAGACGTTCAAACGAGAGGCTGCTTCGTTTCGACCTTCGGGAAACAAGCTCGTGCCCGATGAAGAGCTGGAACCGAAACTGAAGATTCTAACGAAGAAGCCCATTGAGGCGACAGCCAAAGAGTGCAGGCTCAATCCTCGATCGAGAAGCGCAAAACTCAGAGCTGCTGAAAGACTCTAATGACAGTGAGTTTGTTGTAACAAGATGTGCGGTGTGTTGAACTGAGCATCCCTTTAAGTTCTTTTATGACAAGAGTTTACAGAAGCGGCGCCGAAATTCTCGCAGAGCGTGCAATGGATCCGGACAGTCCGGTCAGAAGCGAGAGAGCGCCAGATCCTCAGACCAAGCCGCAGCAACGACGTCTGATCTACAGTGGCACGATGCCTGTTCCCCCGCAGGTTGAGTTTTCGACCGGAACTTCCCTGCCACCAAAGAATCGCCACTTCACGAAGCACAGAGTTTCCCCATTCAATGTTATCCTCATCCTCATGGGCGCAGCGGTCACCATCGTACTCTATATCAGCAATATCATCGCGGTGGATCAACTTGTGAACGACATCCACAAGAGTGATGTTCGGCTCCAAGAAATTCTCAACGAGCAGGAAATTATGCACGCACGCATTAATCAGATGTCCAGCCTGGAGCGGGTCCGCAAGCGCGCGGAAGAGGAGCTTGGGCTCCGAAATCCCAACGATATCCCGGGCTGGATCGACGTCGACCAGGAAAAGATCAGCTCCGTCGAGGAAGCGGTACGCGGTCATTAATGTCCGAGAATAACAAGATATCGCCACCGCCGCAGACAGCATCTCAGCAGCCTGAAACGCCGCCACAATCGCGCGGCCGCTTCATGACGCTAAAGCTTGCATTTGCGCTCTTCTTTGTCCTGATCACCGGCCGGCTTCTGCAGATCCAAATCCTGGAAGCTCCAACGTATCAGGCCATTGCACGAAAGCAATACGAACAGACCTTTGTGCTCCCGTCAGTCCGCGGCAACATCTACGACCGCAATAACAACGTCCTGGCTTCCAATTCCATGTTTGTTTCCTTCGCCGCTGATCCAAAAGTTGTCGGCGACAACGCAGATGACGCGGCAGAACAATTCTCGGCTGCCTTTAACAAGCCCCGGGCGTTCTATCTTGCGAAGCTGCAAAGCGTGACAAGCTCCGGCGCGCCGAAACGGTTTGTATGGCTCGAGCGTCGCGTCCGACCCGAGGTCGCGAAACGGATTGAGTCGTTCAAGCTCGTCGGCGTCGTGGCCATCAATGAACCGAAACGCCTCTATCACTATGATGACGTCGCAGGCACACTCATCGGTTTCACCGACGTTGACAACAAAGGCATTTCCGGGCTAGAGCTCGGGTTCGATACATACCTCCGGGGGAAGAACGGCTCCGTTGTCATGCAGCGTGATGGTCTTGGCCGCGCCCGACCCTCCGTCGACTACCCGCGTGTGGAGCCGTGCGATGGCCACAACCTGATTCTGACGATCGACCTCGCTTATCAATCAATTGTCGAAGAGGAGTTGAAAAGGGGCGTTGCCAGGAATAGAGCCGATGCAGGATTGGCCGTGATGCTGAACCCGAAGACCGGTGAAATCCTGGCTCTCGCGAATGTCCCGGGTCTGAACCCGAATGATCTCACTTCGTACGACGTCAATGCAGCCCGGAATCGTGTTGTCACAGACATGTTCGAACCGGGATCTGTGTTCAAAGTGGTGACCGCTTCCGCCGCGTACGAGAACGGTCTCGTGACGCCGGAAAAAAAATTCTATGCTGAGCACGGGTCGTACGTTGTAACGGTGTCATCGAAGGGCAAGACCCGAACAATCGCGGACACGCACCCGTACGATTGGATTTCATTCCAGGAAGCGATTGAGCTTTCCAGCAATATTGTTATGGCGAAGGTTAGTCCGAGCATCGGTGCGGAACGACTGTACCGGGAAGCGCGCAACTTCGGTTTCGGCGTTCCATCGGGAGTCGACTTGCCCGGTGAAGTGCGTGGCATACTCAAGAAACCCAATGAGTGGTCCGGCACAACGCTGCAAACAATGGCCTATGGCTATGAAGTAGCTGTCACACCCATACAGATTGTCTGCGCATACGCAGCCGTCGCAAACAAGGGTGTCTTGATGAAACCGTTCATCGTGTCCCGCGTTCAGGACAATTCCGGAGACGTCATCGCTGAGCAACAGCCTCAGGTGATTCGAAAAGTCATCCTGGAACAAACAGCTGCATTGCTTGCGCAGGCGTTCGAAGGAGTAGTCGAACGAGGAACAGCCAAAGAGTCGCATATCGAGGGCCTTCGGATCGCGGGCAAGACAGGAACGTCGAAGAAGGTGATCGGAGGGCACTATGGCACAGGCAGTTACACCGGGTCGTTCGTCGGCTTCTTTCCCATTGAGAATCCTCAGGTGGTCTGCCTCGTGATGATCGACAATCCAAGAGGCGGCAACTACTACGGCGGGTCGACGAGTGCCCCGATCTTCCGGGCAATCGCTGAACGAATTATCAATACAACCGGCCGGTTCACAAAAACACCACAACCCAAGGACCAGGCCCAGCCAAAGAACGGCATCAGCGTACCCGATGTGCGGACGTTGCAGGTGTTGATCGCGAGTCGGTTGCTCGAAAGCCATGGACTCAAGAGTCAAACTGTGGGAACAGGTGACGTCGTCGTGCGGCAAGTGCCGGAACCCGGGAAGCGTCTTGAAAAGGACGACGTGGTACAGCTTGTTCTCAATGAGACGGGCGCGGATCAACAAAACGGGATTGTGGCAGTACCGGACGTTCGCGGCATGAGTTTACGACGTGCAATCAACCGTCTTGTCGTCGATGATTTTGACATACAGTTACGCGGCTCAGGAGTCGTTGTGAATCAGGCGCCCGCTGCGGGACAGAAAACACAGGCCGGCGCGACAATCCACCTGGTGTGCGAGCCGCGACCGATTGTATCCGCCGTTCTTTATTGAGAGAACGTGCCACAACATAGAGTATTGTGATCAATTTTTTGAATGTATGAATTTAGGCAAGCTGCTCGATGGCGTCCAGGTCACCAAATTGTTCGAGATGGCATATGGGCAGGCCGCGGCTACGCACGAGATCGAGGTTCATCATTTGCATTATGACTCGCGGAAGATTGCGCGCGGCGATTGCTTTATCGCATTACGAGGAACAGAAACAGACGGCCACCGGTTCATCGAACAGGCGGTGACGATGGGTGCCCGGGTGGTGGTCCTCGAACGGGACGATTTTTTACCTGACTATTTCTTTCTGCACGCAGGCGTTGCCAAGGTCGTTGTGCCTGACAGCCGCAGGGCGCTCGCCGTCATGGCGGCAAATTACTACGGCCACCCTTCCAAGAAGCTCACGATGGTAGGCGTGACCGGAACAAATGGCAAGACGACAACAACACACCTGATCAAGGCAATTTTGGAAGCGGCAGGCCAGCAGGTCGGCCTCATTGGCACCATTGAATACAGGATCGGCGACAAAGTGATCCCAGCTTCACACACAACTCCGGAATCGTTAGAACTGAATGAACTTCTTGCCCACATGGTAGATTCGGGATGTCAATCCGTCTCGATGGAGGTTTCTTCCCACGCGTTGCATCAATCGCGGGTCTTCGGTCTTCACTACTATGCTGCAGTCTTCACAAATCTCACGCAGGACCATCTTGACTACCATGGTTCGATGGGAGAATACTTCAAAGCGAAGAAGCTCCTCTTTGATACTCTTCCGGGCGATGCGGCTGCCGTAACGAACCGCGACGACGCATGGGGCATGCAGATGGTCTCATCATCCCGCGCGAGGACAATTTCGTACGGCCTCGCGGAGGACGCAGACGTTCAAGCGACGGACATCCGTCTCTTGATGGACGGAACATCATTTAGAATTCGATCGGGCGGTCAGCACATGGTTGTTTCCTCCCCGCTTGTCGGCCGCTTCAATATGTATAATGTACTTGCAGCGTACGCCACGGGGACCGCTCTGGGGTATTCGCACGAGCGCATCTCCGCGGGAATCGCCAGCGTCGCCAGCGTGCGGGGCAGATTCGAGCGCATCGCCTCTCCACGAGGATGGATGGCGATCGTCGACTACGCTCATACACCGGACGCACTGGAGAAATGCTTACGGACGATTCACGACGTGCTTCCCAAGGAACGCCGGGGCCGGATCATCACCGTCTTCGGCGCGGGTGGCGATCGTGACAAGACGAAGAGACCGTTCATGGGAAGCGTCGCAGGCAGCCTGAGTGACCTGACGATCGTTACGTCGGATAACCCGCGGACCGAAGACCCTCATCAAATTATCAAGGATGTCGTCGAGGGCATTCCTCGGTACTGCCACCGTGCTACAAGAGCCAGATCGGCAAGCGGCCATTCTTGCGGCACTACGTCAGGCTCGCGCAGGAGACGTCATCCTCATCGCCGGCAAAGGTCACGAAGACTATCAAGTCATAGGCAAAGAGAAAATACATTTCAGTGATCGAGAGATTGTGGAAGAGTTCATTCGCTCATGAAGTTTACGGGAAACGACATACTCTCCCTGCCACACGTCCGGGCTCTTTCTTTTGACCATAGGCACAATCTCGTGTTCAATGGGGTTTCAACCGATTCTCGTACGATCCGGCGAGGCGATTTGTTTATCGCGCTTCACGGAGAAACGTTTGATGGACATAACTTCATCACAAAGGCAGCGGAGGCTGGAGCCGCTGTGATCATCGCAGATGCCAGATGGGCAGACGCCAATCCCATTTTGCTCTCAAGCCTGAACTTGCCGATGCTGATTGTCGAAGACGCCGTTCAATCATTGGGGCGGTTAGCAAACGCCCATCGGAGAAAATTCAAGATCCCCATTCTTGTTGTCGGTGGAAGCAACGGCAAAACGACAACCAAGGAAATGATCTCGTCGGTGCTACGCACAAAATTCCGCGTGCTGAACACAGAAGGGAATCTTAATAACCATATCGGAGTCCCTCAGACATTGCTGCGACTGGAGAACGAACACCAGGTCGCAGTCATCGAGATTGGCACGAACCATTTCGGAGAGATCGCGTATCTGTGTTCCATCGCTGAGCCAACGCATGTCCTGATCACCAACGTTGGCCGCGAGCACCTGGAGTTTTTCGGCTCACTGGAGGGAGTCGCCAGAGCGGAAGGCGAGGCATTCGACTGGTTGCGCAAGCAGGCACGGGGGAGTTTCATTGGTTTTGTGAACCAAGACGACAGGTTTGTACTGAAGCAGTCCAAAGGACTTCGAAGGTCGGTCACATACGGATTCGGCAAGCATGCGTCAAGTGTGAGGGGTGCAGTACGTTCCATCGACGCGAACGGTTGTACCCACGTTGAGATCAAACCGCGGGCGAAGACGGCATTTCGAATTCAACTCTCTGTCCTCGGGCTGCATAATGCTTGTAACGCACTCGCGGCCGCAACCGTCGGGCTTACGTTCAAGGTGCCTGTGAAGAGAATTCAGGAAGCTCTTTCCACGTTTATCAGCGCGGGAAAACGGATGCAGGTTCTGAAGCTCAACGGCATTACCGTCCTGAATGATACGTACAATTCGAATCCCGATTCGGCGTTAGCCGCCCTCGGCGTGCTGGAAAGCCTGCACACGAGCGGCAAGAAGATCGCCGTGCTGGGTGATATGCTGGAATTAGGAACAGGGGCGATCGAAGAGCATCAACGCATCGGTCAGGCCGTGGCGAAGTCGGGAGCAAAGCATCTTCTGACGTTCGGGCCTCTTTCCAAGCATACGCACGAAGCCGCAACGACGCCATTCAAGACGCACTATGAGCTCAAAGGCACGCTTGCCGAAGAGCTGGTCGGGCAACTCGCTCCTGGCGATGTTGTACTCGTTAAGGGTTCAAGAGGTATAAAGATGGAAGAGGTCGTGGCGTTTCTGGCGGAACGATTCAAACAATCTCAGGACACAGCAGGGCAGGCAGCTTAGGGGCACAGCAGCTGATGCTATATTCTCTCTTCACATATCTCCATGACAAACAGATCGACGTTCCGGGATCTGCTATGTTCCGGGCCATCACGTTCAGGGCGGGCGCAGCAGCCGTGACGGCACTGATCATTGCATTCTGGTTAGGGCCAAAGATCATTCGGAGACTTCGTGAGCTCCAGATCGGTGAAGCTGCAAAAATCGAGGCGCCGAAGACACACTTGAGCAAAGCCGGTACTCCGACGATGGGCGGCCTGATTGTGCTTGCGTCCTTGGTCATTCCGGCTCTTCTCTGGACGGACCTCAAGAACGGTTACATTTTGCTGATCCTCTTCGTGACGATTGTCCTGGGTGCCGTTGGATTCCTGGATGACTACTTGAAGGTTGTCAAAAAAAAACCCAAGGGACTGATTGCAAGGTACAAGATTGTCGGACAAGTGGTCGTGGGGCTCGTTGTAGGCGGCATCATTTACTTTCACCCGCAGTGGATTGATGCAAGCCTCGTCGCATTGAAATCAAAAACGACCGTCCCATTTTTCAAACATCTGGAATTTGACCTTGGTTGGTTCTATATCCCGATTGTCATTTTCATCATCGCAGCGACATCAAACGCGGTGAACCTGACAGATGGTCTTGATGGCCTCGCTATTGGCACGGTTGGAATCGTCGGCCTGACGCTCGCGATTATCGCGTATGTTTCAGGCCACGCGGAGTGGAGCAAATATCTGACCATTCCATTCCTGCGAGGGAACGGTGAGCTTGCCATCTACTGCTCAGCGCTGGTAGGAGCAGCGCTGGGTTTTCTCTGGTTTAACTCGTACCCCGCCCAGGTGTTCATGGGCGATACAGGGTCGCTCGCACTCGGCGGCATCATCGGCGCGATGTGCGTACTAATCAAGAAAGAGTTGCTGCTGCCGACGCTAGGCGGTGTATTTCTGATGGAAACGCTGTCGGTGATCATTCAGCGGATGTATTTCAAGTACACAAAAAAGAAATTCGGAGAAGGGCGCCGCGTCTTCAAGATGGCACCAGTCCATCACCATTTCGAATTGCTCGGTTGGCCGGAGCCGAAGATCGTGACGCGATTCTATATTATCGCGATTCTCCTGATGATCTTGAGTCTGGCAACGTTCAAGGTGCGCTAACCTGAGAACTGGAGGCGCAATGCAGGAAAACTTCACAGTCGGTTGGGGAACGCTCGCGTTAATCAACACTGCGATCGCTCAGTCCAAGAACCGAAGTGCCGGTATGTGGCTGGTCGCATCACTTTTCATCGGTCCAGTCGCAACGGCACTATTAGTGTTGCTGCCGAAGTATGAGGCAACACCTGAAGGCATTGAACGCGAGAAGAAGACGGAGAAATTACTTAGGGTTGTCAACATTGTACTGGTTCTTCTCGTCGTAGTGGCAATTGCGGTGGCTCTGGTGAGGAAATACTGGGTGTGAATGCCCCGTTGGGAATGACGAGTTCCAGAATGGATCGTGACACCACATGGATGTTGGACAACTCAGAAGTAAGAAGATTAGTGTCATCGGTGCTGCGCGGAGCGGCATCGCGGTTGCCAGGTTGCTGCAGGGCTTTGGAGCACGGGTGTTTGTCAGCGAAAAGACCGTCTCCGAGAAACTGCGGGCAGAAGCGCAGACGTTAACCGATCTCGGCATTGCGCATGAGCTCGGTGGACATTCTGAACGAGCTTATGATTGTTCTTTGATGGTCATCAGCCCGGGAGTTCCAAGCAACGCTCCCGTGGTCGTTGAAGCCCGAACACGCGGTATCAGTGTCATCAGCGAGGTAGAGGTCGCAAGCTGGTTTTGCCGTTCCCCCATCGTCGCCGTTACAGGCTCGAATGGGAAGACAACGACAACGACATTGATTGGGAGGATCCTCGGCGATGCAAAGAAAAAACATGCAGTTGCGGGCAACATTGGCACGGCATTCTCATCCGTCGTTCTGGACCTGGCTGCTTCAGATATTGCAGTTCTGGAGATAAGCAGCTTCCAGCTGGATCACTGTGAGACGTTCCGGCCTCGTATTTCGGCGATCCTGAACATCACGCAGAACCACATGGATCGCTACGACAACTCCATGGAGCAAGTACGCTGCCGCGAAGGCCCGGATCTTCATGAACCAGGCGGGCGACGATGTGTTGATCTACGACGCGGACGACGAATGGACATCAACGATCACAGAAAAGGCGAGATGCAGACGAATTCCCTTCAGCATCCGACGGATGCTCACTGAAGGGGCCTTCGTGGAAAGGAGAAGACTGGTGACGGTATTGGACGGAAAACGGAACGAGATTATTGACGTGGACGACATAAGCATCAAAGGTCCCCACAACCTCTACAACACGATGGCTGCAACGCTGGTGGGACAACTGACGGATGTTGGCACTGCCTCTCTTCGCGCAACCTTGAAGAACTTCAAGGGTGTTGAACACCGGCAGGAGTTTGTTCGTGAGGTGAACGGAATCCGGTACTACAATGACTCCAAGGCAACGAGCGTCGATGCCGTCTGGTACGCACTGCAGGCATTTGATCGCCCCATCGTGCTGATGCTGGGCGGCCGGGACAAGGGGAACGACTATTCGAAGATTGCTGATCTCGTTCGCAAAAACGTCCGGGCCATTGTAGCGATGGGCGAGTCTGCCGACAAGGTGCAACAAGCCTTTTCGGGCCTCAAGCCCGTACGGCGAGCCACTTCGATAGACGAAGCTGTGCTCACAGCGCAAAGCATGGCACAAGCAGGCGATGTGGTTCTTCTCTCCCCTGCGTGCGCATCATTCGATTGGTTCGAAAACTACGAGCAGCGCGGAAAAGTCTTCAAAGAACTTGTGAAGAATCTGTAGCAACGACATGACGAGAGCCCAAAGAAATCATATCGATCTTCCGATGCTGATCGCGGTGCTGACGCTGATGGTACTGAGCCTCGGCGTTGTCTACAGCGCTTCGGCAACGTGGGCGATGGAAAAATTCGGCGCGAGCAACCGCCTGTTCAATCTACACGCACTCAAGGTCTTGCTCGGCCTCGTGGCATTGTTCGTCGGGATGACAATCGACTACAGGAAGTACAGAAAGCTCACCAAACCTGCCGTCATCATGGCAATCGCATTTCTGGCGGTGACGCTCGTTCTTGGCGGTGAAGTTAAGGGCGCAGCACGATGGCTGCGGTTTGGCGGGTTGAGCCTTCAGCCATCTGAGTTCGCGAAGTTTGCACTCCTCTTCCATCTCTGCACGCTCATCTCGACAAAAGGGGATGTGATCAGAGACTTCAAAAAGGGTTTTCTACCGCTGATGATCTGGATCGGGAGCGTCGCCGGACTCGTGCTGCTCCAGCCCAACTTCAGTACCGGATCGATGATCATTCTGATGAGTCTGGTGATGCTCTTCATCAGCCGTGCGCGCTTCACGCATCTGTTTGGGACAATTCTTGCCACATTGCCTGTTCTGGCAGCTGTCGCGTTCGCGCGGCCGCACGTCATGCAGCGCATCCAGTCGTTTATTGATGGCAACGCTGCCGGAGGCAAACTGAGCTACCAGTTGATGCAGGGAATTATCGGCTTCGGCAATGGTGGTCTCTTCGGCGTCGGGCCTGGCTTGAGCAAACAACGCGATTTTTTTCTTCCCGAATCGTACGGGGACTTTGTGTTCTCCATCGTCGGTGAAGAATACGGTGCAATCGGGACTATCTTTTTCATGGCGCTCTTCCTGACCATCATGTTGCGCGGGTTTAAGATTGCAAATCACGCCCGGGATGATTTCGGCCGCCTGCTTGCAATCGGCATCACAAGCGTCATCATACTCTATGCGCTCGTCAATGCCGGCGTGACGCTGGGGATTCTCCCTACGACCGGTTTGCCGATGCCTTTTGTGAGTTACGGCGGCTCGTCACTGCTATTTACGTCATTTGCTGTTGGTGTTCTCTTGAACGTCTCCGCGCAGACGGATATGCATCCGCGCGCTGCAAAAACACCGGCACCGGAAACGGTCGGGCAGCCATTGGAAGACAAGACAGTGAAAGTGTACTAAGGAACAATGTGGGAAAGGATGCTCCAAACATTCTGGTTGCGGGAGGTGGAACAGGCGGTCACCTGTTTCCTGCTCTCGCCATTGCGGACGAGATCAAAAAACTGCAGCCGAAGACAGGGATCCTGTTCCTGGGCACAAAAGGAAGAATTGAAGCACGCGTTGTTCCACAACGCGGGTATCCGTTTCGCACCATATGGATCAGCGGGTTTCACCGGAGACTGGCACTCGATAATTTCCTGTTCCCGCTGAAAGTTCTCGTTTCACTTGTTCAGTCGTTCTTTGTCATACGTCAGTTTCGACCGGATGTCGTCCTCGGAACGGGCGGATACGTTTGCGGTCCCATACTATTCATCGCGTCCGTTCTCGGCATACCGACGGTTATTCATGAGTCGAACAGCTACCCGGGCGTTACGACTCGGTTTCTCGCTGCACGAGTCAGCAAGATTTTCATCGCCTTCGAGGCAGCCCGGCGGTGGTTGAAGCGGATGGATCACGTGACCCTCGTCGGCACGCCGACACGAGACATCCTCGGGACGATTTCGAAGGATGAAGGACGAATGTTCTTTCACATTGCGCCGGACAAGAAAACGCTCCTTGTCTTCGGCGGAAGCCTGGGCGCAGCATCAATCAACAACGCTGTCCTCGCGTCGCTCGACGACCTGCTTCACGCGGGTGTCCAGCTCGTCTGGCAGACAGGTCACAGTGATCACGAGCGCGTTCGCGAGGCAGTGGGCAAAAGGGAGGTCGGCTGGCTAGGGGCCTTCATAGACAAAATGGAATATGCCTTCGGCGCCGCGGATCTGGTCATTTGCCGCGCAGGAGCAACGACGCTCGCCGAGCTGACTCGAGTGAGCAAACCGGCGATCGTTGTGCCGTATCCCCATGCAGCAGGAGACCACCAAACGCACAACGCTCGTTCTCTTGCTGATGCAGGCGCGGCAGTGATGATTGCCGATCACGACGTTCGACAGAATTTGAAAGACATCGCTCTCGGGCTTTTGAATAACCCGCAGCAGTTGGAGCAGATGAGCAAGGCGAGTGCTCAATTGGGAAAGCCTCAGGCGGGCCGTGAGATCGCAGCGGAGATTCTTGGAATGGTTCATTAGTCTCGTATGCAGGAAAAAACGTTCAAATACAAACTCGACTTTTACTATCAGCAGGCCCTCCTCTACCTGTTGGTGTTCTTGCTGTACGCGGGGATCAAAGGAAGCTTCTTTGAGGACCAATTCCATTTCGTTTTCAACGACCCCATTGTGTACATCATGATCTTTTTTGTCGTCATCGCGCTCGTGACGCTGATCCTGAACCTGTTCCGGAACCGCAAGCTTGTCATCACTGAGGATAGTCTGTGTTTTCATTCCGGTCGCCGGGAACGGGAGATCAAGATCGCGGACATCGAGTGGATGCACATTGGCCGCGAGATGCTGGTACAGACAGCTGGGCATTTCCAGCGAATCGTTTTCAAGATGAAAGGGCGCAAGCGCCTGTTTCGCATTCGGGTTGGCCGATACGAACGAGACCGTGAGCTGATCGCTGAAATGGAACGGGTTGCTCAGCGTGTTCCAAAAGGCAGGCGTCCCCGGTTTGGAATGCGAAAAAGAAAGTCGGTATAAGGGAAATAGTACAGAAGTCAGAAGACAGGAGACAGAAGTCAGAAAGTCGCGTCGAAGTGAAAGTTGCAATGGGAAAAACTCCAGCAAGGACATTCGAAGATTTGATCGTCTGGCAAGAGGCTCATCAGTTTGTGCTATCTGTATATTGATGTAGTAACTCTTTTCCGAAAAGCGAGTTCTACGGCTTGACATCGCAGTTGCGACGGGCTGCGATCTCAATCGCTGCTAACATTGCTGAGGGATTCAAAAAGAGCGGGAAAACAGACAAAGCCCGCTTTATGAATACCAGCCAAGGATCGATTGAGGAATGTCGCTACTATTTGATACTTGTGAGAGATCTAGGATACGGTCAAACTCAGGAGCTGAACTCCCTGTTAGAAGAAGTGAGCAAACTTCTTACACGCTATCGTTCAGCCATTCTGAATTCTAGATACTGACTTCTGAATTCAAGCTTAGTTTAATCTCGGATCTCAATGTTTTCTTCCATCAAAAAAATCCATTTCGTCGGCATCGGGGGCATTGGCATGAGCGGCATCGCCGAGATTCTCCTCGACGAGGGATTCTATGTCAGCGGTTCCGATCGCGGCTTGTCGGAAGTTACAGGGCGCTTGCAGAAACTCGGCGCGACGATCTATGAAGGGCATACGGCAAAACATATTGCGGACGACGTTGATGCACTCGTCTATTCCTCAGCTGTCTCGCTGGATAATCCGGAAGTCCTTGAGGCACTACGTCGGAAGATCCCCGTCATCCGCCGGGCAGAGATGCTTGCCGAGGTGATGAGATTGAAGTACGGCATCGGCATCGCTGGGACGCATGGAAAGACGACAACGACCTCCATGGTCAGTCTTGTGTTGATGGAAGGCGGACTAGATCCAACGGTCATCGTGGGCGGAAAGCTGAGCGGTCTCGGCGGCACAAACGCCAGGCTGGGTCATGGCGACTTCATCGTCGTCGAGGCTGATGAATTCGATCGCTCGTTTCTCTCCATTACTCCGACGATCGCCGTGATGACAACGCTCGAGACTGATCACCTCGACTGCTATCGCGATCTGGAAGACATCAAGGGAGCGTTCATACAGTTCGCTGCAAAGGTTCCGTTCTACGGTTTTGTGGTCCTCTGCCTCGACGAGCCTGCGCTCCTCGACATTATGCCGCAGCTCAGCAAGAAGAAGATCATGACGTACGGCTTAAATCCGCAGGCAGACATTCAGGCGGTGGATATTCGTCATAAGGATAATACGTCGACGTTTACGGTCGTGCGCGACAGCGCCGAACTCGGACACATCACGCTGCAGGTTCCGGGAAATCACAACGTCCAGAATTCGCTCGCTGCCATTGCTGTTGGATTACAGCTCGGCGTTCCGTTCGAGAAAGTACGATCCGGCATCGAGAAGTTCACAGGTGTCTACCGGCGGTGGGAAAAGAAGGGCGAAGTCGCCGGCATCACACTCTATGACGACTACGCGCACCATCCGACGGAGTGCCGTGCTACTCTGGCGGGAGTAAAGGCAGGCTGGCGGCGACGGGTGGTCTGCGCGTTTCAACCGCACCTCTACACGCGCACGCGTGACTTCTATGAAGAGTTTGGGAAATCATTCCTGCTCTCCGATGTGCTGGTCGTAACAGACGTTTACCCTGCACGCGAAGAGCCTATTCAGGGCGTCACCGGCGAGCTGATCGTCAATGCGGCAAAACAGTTTGGGCACAAGGATGCGCACTACGTTTCGGATAAGAAGCAGGTGCCGGATTATCTCAAATCGATCGTCAAGAGCGGTGATATCGTCATCACGATGGGCGCGGGCGATATCTGGAAGTATGGAGAAGAATTCTTGAAGAAGCTGAAGGATTAATCTGTTAACTGGTCAACTCGTTAATTGGTGGATCGCTCTCATCCACTAACGATTCACCAATTAGCTATTTACCAATTAACCAATCACCACATGGTTACTCTGAGCGACATAAAACAGTTTTTTCGAGGGTACATTGCCATTAACGAGCCGATGTTGAAGTACACATCGATGCGTGTTGGCGGTCCGGCGGATTATTATGTCGAGCCGGCGGACAGGCAGGACCTCCTGGAGATTGTCACTTACTTTCAGAAGAATAGCTATCCATACATGATGCTGGGTCGCGGCAGCAACATGATTGTGAGCGACGAGGGCATTCACTGCGCGGCAATCAATCTCGAGTCATCTCTCTCGGATGTTCGGGTGGAGGGTGATCTCGTCATTGCAGAAGCCGGTGCACATTGGTCGAAGTTCGTCGACTTTTGCATTCAACAAGGCCTGGCCGGCGTGGAAATGCTTGCGGGCATTCCCGGAAGCGTTGGTGGCGCAGTCGTGATGAATGCCGGCGCACACGGAGGAGAAACAGCAGATTACCTAGTGAAAGTTGAGGTCTTACGCGACGGGCACATCCAGATGGTGAAGAAAGAGGAAGCGGACTTCTCCTACCGTCATTCAGGATTTGACAAGGACATCGTGTTGAGCGCGTCGTTTCGCCTTCCTCCGGGCGACAAGGAGGAACTCATTCGATTCCGGCGGGAGTTCATCCTGAAACGCAATACAACGCAGCCGCTGACATTGCCAAACTCCGGCAGCATGTTCAAGAACCCAACGGGCATGTATGCAGCCAAGTTGATCGAGCAGGCTGGACTGAAGGGCAAACGCGTCGGCAATGCGCAGATCTCGGAGAAGCATGCCAACTTCATCGTTAACCTCGGCGACGCAAAAGCTTCAGACATCGTGACGTTGATAGACATTGTTCGCCGAACGGTTCATCAGAATTCCGGCGTTCCTCTCGAGCTTGAAGTGAAACTGGTTGGATTCTCCAATGAGATAAAGCAGAAGGTCGCATGAGCGCGAACAGAAAATTGAAATTTGGCTTTCTGGGACTTCTGGTGCTGGCGATAGGACTCGTTATCTCAGCGAACCTCTGGAAATCGAATCTTAAAGTGAAGCGCGTGATCATCGAGGGAAATCGCATCGTCGAGACCGCCGAGCTCATTCAGCTGATCAAGGTCCAGAAGAACGCGCAACTGCAGGACATCGACCTGATGGCCGTCCGGCGAGACATTCTGAGCCATCATTTCATCAAGGATGCCGTTGTGGAGCGGGACTTGCCGGCAACACTTAAGGTCACCGTCAAGGAGCGGGTGCCGCTGGCAATCATCAACAGCGCGGAGATTTTGTACCTCGATGAAGATGGCGTCGTATTGCCGCACTCAATCTCGAAACAGCTATTCGACCTGCCGGTGCTGACCGGAATGACGGAAAACATTCAGCTCACACCCGGAACGATGATCAAGAACGACGATGTCCAGGAGGCGCTGAGGATTCTCGCAACCTCCAAATTGGTGAACAAAGAACTTTATTATCTGATATCTGAGGTCCGATTACGCAATGGCGGCGACATTGTTCTTTACGCTGCCGAGTGGGGTGTGCCGATCATTTTCGGCCGCGGGGAGATCGCCAGCAAGTTGGTCCGGCTGGAAGCGTTTTGGAACGATGTTGTCCGCGAACGAGGATCCAACAATCTCCAATACGTTGATCTGCGGTTCGACGATCAGGTCGTCGTTCGCTGGAATCACAAACAAAGTTAGAGAATTACTATACCTCACGACGGGAGTCGTTTGTGAGCCCGTCCAGGATTGAAAGGAAGATAACGCAGTATGACACAGGATATCGCCGTAGGACTTGACATTGGAACTACAAAAGTCTGCGCCATCGTCGCGTCGCCGGATGAGAACCACCCAGGGAAACTGAACATTCTCGGCATCGGCAGGAGTTCATCCGACGGCCTGACACGGGGTGTGGTCACGAACATTGATAAGACGGTCCGCTCGATCCAGACGGCTGTAGCTGACGCTCAGGCTCAATCGGGCGTGAAGATCTCTGCCGTCACTGTCGGCATCGCAGGCGATCATATCCAGAGTTTTCAGAGCCGTGGAGTTGTCGCGATCAGCCGCCCGGAAAATGAAATCACGCAGGAAGACGTCGATCGCTTGATCGAGGACACGAAGAAGGTCGCCCTTCCCTCCGATCGGAAAATCATCCACGTTATTCCACAACAGTTTATCGTCGACGGCCAGGATGGTATTTACGATCCTGTCGGGATGTCCGGCGTCCGGATGGAAGCAGTCGTGCACATCATCACAGGACTTGTCACTGCAGCGCAGAACATCTACAAATGTGTGCAGCGTGCAGGGCTGCACGTCAACGACATGGTTCTCGAGCCCCTGGCCTCCAGCTACGCAGTCCTCGATGATGAAGAGAAAGAGGTCGGTGTTGCATTGCTGGACATCGGCGGTGGAACAACCGACCTGGCAGTATTTGAAGAACGCACAATCCGTCACACCGCAGTCATCGGAATCGCCGGAAAGAAAGTGACCGACGATATCCGCAAAGGATTAGGCATCCTAACGGAGCAGGCCGAACACATCAAGCAGGATCATGGCTACGCCTACATGCCTGCGATCGTCAACAACGAGCCGATCGTGCTGCCGGGAATCGGCGGTCGTGCCCCCATCGAAATCGACAAAAAGCTCTTGTGCCAGATCATTCAGCCACGAATGGAAGAGATCCTGGAAATCGCCTCGATGGAAATCAAGCGCTCCGGCTATTCGAAACACCTTTCCGCGGGGGTGGTGTTGACCGGAGGCGGATCGCTCATCAAAGGCACAGCGGATCTGGCCCATGAAGTTCTTGGAATGCCGGTGAAGATAGGCATCCCATCGGGATTCAGCGCCGGACTCATTCATGAAATTGAAAACCCGATCTACGCAACGGGCGTTGGACTTGTGATCCATGAGCTTAAGCATCGTGATCGATCAGCGATCACCGCGACAGTCACCCCGGAAAAAGGAAAGGGATCTGTGAAGAACATTTTCAACCGGATGAGAACATGGTTTGATGAGTTGTAGGGGGGTGGCGAGTATGAAAGTAGCAAGTATGAAAGTACTAAGCGGAAAGATTCCAACAGATCATGCATGATTTTCGAAAACTTGATGTCTACAAACGAGCATTGCTGTTTACAAAAACTGTTCGGAAAGTGACAGCAGCAGTTCCCCCGCGAGGAAATGTTCGCCTTGGCATCACAGGTTCAGGAGGGCAGCCGATTCGATCATCCTTAATATTGCCGAGGGCGCAGGCTGCGCATCGAAGAAGGAATTTGCTAAGTTTCTCGGGTACTCGGTTCGATCGGGCTATGAATGCGGAGGTTGCGCCGACATCGCTCGGTAACCCAAGACTATATATCGAAAAAGGAATACGACGATCTGATTGACGAAACCAACCAGATTGTGTCAATGTTGATCGGACTCCGAAGAGTCCTTGCAGAAGTGAATCATCTACTTACACACTACTTGATACTTAATATTCATTACTCCGACTCTACTCCGTAGTTCATTCTCCAGTAGAGCGGTTATCAAAGAATCTAAAATTTCATGTACAACCAAACCTCAACACAACTAACAAAAGGAGATGTTACCGTGATTGAACTTGACACCTTAGCGGACCGCGGGGCGAAGATTCGTGTGGTTGGTGTTGGCGGCGGTGGTGGAAACGCTGTCAACAGCATGATCGACAAAGGGTTGGCCGGCGTGGATTTTATCGCCATCAACTGCGACGTCCAGGCGCTGGAACGCAACAAGGCATCGCAGAAGATCCAGGTCGGGAAGACTCTGACCCGGGGCCTTGGTGCCGGCGCTGATCCTACCATCGGCCATCGGGCTGTGGAGGAGGACCGCGAGGAGATTGCCCGCGCCATTGCAGGCAGCGACATGGTTTTCGTCACTGCCGGCATGGGAGGCGGAACCGGAACCGGCGGCGGTCCCATCGTGGCAAATATCGCCAAGAGCCTCGGGGCACTCGTCGTAGGAATTGTGACAAAGCCGTTCAACAGCGAAGGAAAACGGCGGATGGGTCAGGCAGAGGAAGGAATCGAGGAGTTGAAGAAGCAGGTCGACACCCTGATCGTTATCCCCAACCAGAAACTGCTGGACATCATCGATCGTCACACTCCACTGCTGGAGGCGTTTGAGCTGGCAAACGAGGTTCTCTATAACGCCACGCGCGGAATCTCTGAGCTCATCACTGTCCCCGGACTTATCAATGTCGATTTTGCTGATGTCCGGACGGTCATGCGGGAGATGGGCGATGCGCTGATGGGCTCCGGCATTGCCACAGGCGAAAACCGGGCTGTTGAAGCAGCTCATGCGTGCCATTTCCAGCCCGATGCTCGAGGGAGTCTCCATCGCCGGCGCCCAGGGCATACTCATCAACGTCACAGGCGGCAAGAACATGTCGCTTGTGGAGGTCGACGAGGCCACCAGCGTTATTCATGACGCAGCCGGTGACGATGCAAACGTCATTCTCGGTACGGTGATCGACGACAACATGAAAGACGAGATGATGGTCACGGTCATCGCCACGGGATTCAACAAGAAGGCAGTTGCCGCAAAGCAGCCGCCGAAGCCCGCGTCGAAGCTCATCGACCGTATCCCGACGGGACCCGGCGATCTTCAGAAGTTCGAAGAGCCGACGTTCCTCCGACGCGGCATTGATATCTCGATCCATGCACAGCGGGAAATGGATAAGGGCGACGAGAAAATCGACAAGGCCGATCCGGAGAAACCGGCGTTCTTGCGAAAGATCATGGATTAGGTTTTGGAGAAGGTGACCTTCTTCTCCGCCTTATCGCGGATGAAGGTCACCTTCAACTATACACAAATGTGGTCTGCAAGGGGCTTCCACCCTCCTGCAATTCGATCACGGATTCACCGTACATCTCCATCCCTGTGAAGGAGCGCATCCTTCGCGGGGATTTTTTTGTTGACCAGCGAAGAAGGTAACCTTCAATCTGAATTGCTTCTCTGCTTCGCATTCCCTACCTTTTTTTGAAGATTCAACCACAAAAGACACGAAGAAATTCAAATGATTTTCGGAAGACCTGGCCACCCATTATTCTACATGTCAACTCCAAAAACCACGACATTGCTCCCTCTTTTGAGCTTCCTTTGTGTCTTTGTGATTCCATCCCTTCTCTATGCCCAGTCACGTGTTGAAAGCCAGTTTCGCATCGCGCGCCTGAAGTACAGCGGCGGTGGTGATTGGTACAACGATCCCTCCGAGGAAGTCAACCTGCTCAAATTCGTGAGGGAGAACACCACGATCGATGTGGATCCACATTATGAATTCGTCGACCTCGCCAGCGAGAAACTTTTTTCGTATGCTTTTCTTTTTATGACGGGGCATGGCAACATTGTCTTTTCCGAGTACGAAGTTCAGCGCCTTCGTTCTTATCTGACGAATGGAGGATTTCTCTACGCAGATGATGACTATGGGATGGACAAGGCTTTTCGACGTGAGATGAAGAAGGTGTTTCCAGACCAGGATCTCGTTGAGCTTCCCTTTAGCTATGGACTCTACAGCTGTCATTTCAATTTTCCAAATGGCGTCCCAAAGACGCATGAACACGATGGCAAGCCGCCTCAGGGATTCGGCATGTTCTACAAGGGCCGATTGGTCGTGTACTACACCTATGAGTCAAATCCCAGCGATGGTTGGACTGACCCGGAAGTCCATGGCGATCCCGAACCAGTGCGCCAGGAAGCGCTTCGCTTCGGAACGAACATCGTGGTGTGGGCGTTGAGTCATTAATGACTGGTTGGTTGTTGAGTGGTGGATTGGTGAGTAGTCAATTGGTAAATAGTTAATTGGTGAATGGTTAATTTGCTGAGGTTCAAGGCTCCTCACTTGATTTCCGTTTGCGCAGATAGGCAATGTAGCCGTTGATTCGATGAAGCAACCCGAATCCTCCAGCTTCAAGTGGAGTGATTTCACCTGCCGGAAAATACGATTCATCGATGCAGATATTCAGGTCGTCCAGCAATTCTTCGAGGGATCCCCCGGACTGACGCAAGAACTGAATGTTCTCCTGATAATGAAACCGGCCGTGTCCCTCGGCGATGTTGTTGGTCAACGATGTCGCGGCTCGCCTCATTTGCGACGCAAGATTGTATTTTTCCTCGGGTGGGAGCTTCTTTATGAGAAGAAATATCTTCTTCCGAAACTCCCTGGCGGCCTTATAGACTTCCAAATCTTCAAAACTGTATGCAGGCATGCTGCAATAAAACGATTCGGGGTCAGCAAATCATCAACTAAGAATTGGCAATTTGAGCGGTTGTCAGTTGACCAATTGACGAATTAACCATTTTCCGCCAGAGGCGGATGGGCCTTCGGCCCAAACCAACTACCCAAACAGCGTTATTGCATTTTGCAGGCATCCGCGACAATACTATCCGAGATTCTCCAACGCCTCGATGCTACCCGCAGGCGCCAGCATTCTGTTGACCTTCTGTCTGGCGTCCTCTCACTCTGTACGATCGTGGTTCTTTCACTTGTCGCCGGTTCGCTACTCGAACTGACCTTCAGACTGGATAGCGTGGGTCGGACGGTTCTCTTCATCGTGATTGTGAGTTTCGTCGGTTTTTTGTCCATCTGGTACGTCGGCCGTCGAGCGCTGAGAGCTCTCGGCATACTTCGTTCGACAAATGACTTTGAGCTTGCAGACAGGGTTGGAGGGTTCTTCCCGAAGATTCGCGATCGCCTGCTGAATCTTCTTCAGCTTCATCAGGAGATTGTCGCGGGGAAATCGCTTTATTCCCCCGAACTCGTCGACGCTTCATTTCAGGATCTCGCTGAAAACATTCGCGATCTCGATTTCACCACAACGGTTGATGCTTCGCCTGTCAGGCATTCAGCGAAACTGCTCGCTGTAAGTGTGGTTGGTGCATTCCTCCTCGTTTTTACGTCTCCTGCTCAGTTCTACGATGCACTGTACCGAATTGCACACTTCAATAGAGATTTTGTGTCTCCTTCTGAGTTCGTCTTCGAGATCTCTCCGGGAAACAGCGAGGTGGTCAAAGGGCAGACCGTTCCAGTAAGCGTCCGCGTGCAGTCAACGAGCCTGATTGCCCAGGCCTCAAAGCAACGACCCGTCAGCCTGTACTGGCGGATGGAGGGCACGCAGAGCGTTGAGAGCACGGAGTTGCGACCCGATTCCACCGGCGTTTATAGGACATCGTTCCAGGGCATCCGCGGATCGACGGAGTACTACGCCAGGATTTCCAGCACAGAAAGCCAGCACTATAAGTTGACGGTTGTCGACCGGCCTGTTTTCCGGTCATTCCAGGTGCGGCTTGAGTACCCTGCGTATACAAAGCTGCCGCCGAAGGTCCAGGAGGAGTTCATCGGTGATGTCATAGCCCTCGCGGGCACAAAGGTGACGCTCACCGGCGTGGCGAGCAAGGACCTTCACGATGGCAAGGTCGTTTTCGGCAGCGGCTCGCCAATCCCGCTGACGACGAGGGATCAGAGATTCTCAGCATCGTTCCGGCTGGAGACCGAAACGGACTATCACATCGAGATCACCGATGTCGAGAACCTCGGCAACGTTGATCCCGTTCGCTACCAGCTGAAGATCATTCCTGACGAATCGCCCACCGTCGCGATTCTGCAGCCGGGCCGAAATATCGATCTCGCCGGAGATCAATTCCTCAGGCTTCTTGTGCAGGCGAAAGACGATTTCGGCATCTCGAGTATCCGCATCGGCTATCTGCTCACGAACTCCCGTTACGAAAAACCATGGGACGCACACAAGTTCATACCTATTCCAATCCCTTCGGCCGTATCGACAGAACTTGAAATGCCTTATATGTGGGATTTGTCACCACTGCACCTCGCGCCCGAGGATATCGTAGAGTATTTTGCGGAAGTGTTCGACAACGATGCCGTCCACGGACCGAAAAGCGGAAAGAGCCAGGTCTACTTGATCCGTTTACCATCACTGGAGGAGGTGTTCGCAGAGGTCGACAAGGCACACGAGACGTCCATCGACGACCTGAAGCAATCTCTTCAGGATGCCAAACAGTTAAAGGAGAAGATCGAGTCGATCAATCAGGATATCAAGAAAAACAAGGAGATGGACTGGCAGCAGCAGAAGAAGCTGGAGGAAATGTCCAAGAAGTATCAGGATCTTCAGAAGAAATTGGACAACGTGCAGAATAAGCTCGATGAGATGGTCCAGAAGATGGACCAGCAGCAGGTGCTTTCGAAGGAGACGATGGAGAAGTACTTGGAGCTTCAGCAACTGTTTCAACAGATGGACACCAACGAACTTCAGCAGGCCTTGAAGCAGATGCAGCAAGCGATGCAGAACCTGAACAGAGACCAATTGCAGCAGGCTCTTCAGAAGATGAGCTTCTCCGAGGATCGGTTCCGTCAAAGCATCGAACGGACCATTGAGCTCTTGAAGAGGATTCAGATCGAGCAAAAGATGGATGAAGCCCGAAAACGGGCCCAGGAGCTCGAACAAGCACAAAAAGAATTGAACGACGAGACAGCCAAGTCGGCCGATGACCAACAGAAGCAAGATGATCTGGCGAAGAGACAAAACGACTTAGCCGAGAAGCAGCGCCAGCTCGAGAAAACAACGGAGGATGTCGCGAAGCGAATGGAGGATTTTTTCACGGAGATGCCCGTCGACAGGATGCAAAAGCTCAATGCTGACATGAAACGACAACAGCTTGTACAGAAAATGAATAAGGCTGCAAATCAAATGCAGGCTGGACAGACACAACAGGCTCAGACCTCGCAGCAGGAGGCCGAGCAGGAACTCCAGAACCAGGCCAGCCAGCTGCAGTCCATTCAGCAGGAGATGCTCCAGAAGCAGATGCAGCACGCCCTGAACGAGCTACGCCGGGCAGCAAACGACATGCTGGAGTTGTCGAAGAATGAAGAAAACCTGAAGAACCAGGCCCAGAGCGCGCCCATTAATTCGCCCCAACTCCGCCAAAACGCCCAGGACCAGATGCGCACGATGCAGGATATGCAGAATGTCATCCGTAGCCTCAGTGAGCTATCGAAGCGCTCGTTCGCGGTGACACCGGAGATGGGTCGCTCCATCGGTGAGGCGCTTGCGCACATGCAGGGTGCCTTGACCGCCCTCGAGGGACGAAACGGCTACAGTGCATCCCAAGAGGAGGGACAGGCGATGGCGTCGTTGAACAAGACCGCCAAGCAGCTTCAGAGCGCGATGCAGAACATGATGCAGTCAAGTGGCTCAGGAGCGGGCGGACTTCTGCAGCAGCTTCAGATGATGGCCGGGCAACAGGAATCGATTAACATGCAGACACAGAGCATGCAGGCGGCATCGGAAGCGGCGCGTCTTGCGGTCGAGCAGGAAGCTGTACGGAAATCACTGGAGCAATTGAACAAAGAAGCGCAGGCCAGCGGCGAGCAGAAGAACATGTTGGGCGATCTCGAGAAGATTGCGCAGGAAATGAAAGAAGTCGTTCAGAATCTGGAGCAGAACAACGTCAATCCGGAAACCATTCACAAGCAGGAGCGCATTCTCTCGCGCCTCCTCGACGCCTCAAAGTCCATGCGCGAGCGGGACTACGAGAAGAAGCGCAAAGCTCAAACAGGTACGCAGATCGCGCGCAAAAGCCCCGGCGACCTGGATCCCTCAGCCCTTGAGGGAAAGAACAAACTATTGGAAGACCTCCTCAAATCCCTCGAGCACGGCTACTCCAAGGACTATCAGGAGTTGATACGCAGGTACTTCGAGGAACTGCAGAAGATCCAAACGCAGAAGTAGGCACCTTGCGAAGGTCATCATGCTGCCTCCTCACCTTCTTCCATCTTTTCAGCAACCGTGACGGCCGGGAAGACGAACATCGACATAAGGGCAGCGACCAGCGGATAGAAAACATCGATGAGGAGATTGAAGCGATCATAAATGAACCAACAAGCAAGCAACACAAAGAGGCCGAGCGCAAAAATGACCAGCATCGAGGGGAGGGGCCGTAACTTCAAAGCCACAAAACCTGCCGCCAGAATGCACAGAAGGGTTAGCCACACATGCAACGTGTAAGACCTCGAGATGGCGTTTGGTTGCACGATCGCTTGGAGCACGCTGATGTACGAGCCAGTTAGTATTACGTTCTCTGGTCCCGTGGTCCCCGACAACTCCAAAAATACGATCTTACCATCGAACCTTGCTTTTACATTCTGCGGGCTGACAATTGACCACGTATTCGTCGACCTATTCCAAGTCCTGTATTTGAGAGAATCACTGCTGATTTCCCGAAATGCGTACATTGATGGCCCCCCCGCCCACGCGATCCCTGATTGTCGTGCGTACATCCAACCATCAGCTGCGACGGGAATCTGGTAATCCCCAAAAACCACCTTGTCCCCCTCACGCTTCGGTTTCAACTCACTCGGATAATTGTGAAACTTCCGCAGCAACTCCAATGTCGCATCTAAGAGCTGTTCATCATGCAAGCGTTGGAAGCCTTCCGGCTTAATGCGAAACAGGTAGGGATCTAGCCGCAGCTCGAAGGGTTGCATCGTCATCGTTCCCTTGGAAAACCTCACTTCGCCCGAAGCATCAGCAAATCGGAAGTTTTCCCACTCGGACAGTCCAAGGACAGCAATCCCTGTGCTCTCGATTTTCCTCAAGGACTCGTAGTCTCCTTTTGCTGCATCTCGTCCATTTTGCAGTCTTAACCCCCGAACATCGACAAGAACTGCTTTCGCACCGGCACTCTTCAGGTCCTGCACGATCGTCAAGCAGTTTTGCAGGTACTTTGCTACATCTCGCTCGTCCAGGCTTAGCGAAAGGTTAACAGCGGTCGCCTCAACGCCTGCGGGTCGGCGCTCTCCGACAGTCCTTGAAATGTATTCGTACAGATAGCTGTCCACATCAGTTTCTCTCACGGCACCGGTGTGCGACAAGATGAAAACTGTAGCAAACACTGCAACACCGGTAGCAGTGAGTTTCCCGTGAAGGCTTCTGGCAGCGTTCCTGAGCCACACAAAGCTGCCTTCGGTCTCTTGGATTGCTCTCTTGTTATACAATCCATCCAAAAAACGCGGCAGCATTTTTCGGAGGTGAAGCTGGTACAAAAGCGCCTCCAGGAGAGGCACAAGGCAAAAGGCAGAGAGTGCAATGAGAAGCCAGAAAACCCACCCAAGGTGAGGCTCGAACGCAAAGCTGCCCGCGCTCGAGAAGTACTGTATAGTGGGGAGATGGCTTGCAAGCATCGCGAAGCAGGCAAATACAAGTCCGAGGACGAAATAAACAAGAATCATCCGGGGTGAGCGTTTTCTTGATTGGTTCATGTTTTCACCTCAAGGTTGACGGTTCGGCACTTCTATTTGGGGTGCCTGCCGCGAAAGGTCGAAGCGATCCTCGTTTTCCTTTGGGAGAGTCACCGACCAGAACAATCCAGTGATGAGCACAAGAATCGCGAGGGCCAGCGCAGTTCGAACTCGAGCAGATGCGCTGCTGGTCGCCTGATGAAGCGGGCCTCGATCACCGGAGTAGGGATGCGACTTCGCCAGCTCCAATACCTTTCTATCCATTGTTTCTGTCATCGGCAGCGGTTTGGTACTTCGTAGCATCGACCGGATATGTAATGTCGAATCGAAGAACTCTCTGCATCGATCACATCCACCCAGATGGCTAAAAACCTCTGGAGCCTTACTCTTCTCAAGCGCATTATCGAGCAGTTTACTCACCTGCAGTTGGTACTCTTCACAGTTCATCTGTTACTCGACTTTTGATTTGACAATCTCGACGTTGTTCTACAGATAAGGCTTCAGTTTTTTCCCAAGAGCTTTGCGGGCTTTAAAGATCCTGGACTCGACCGAACTAAGTGTTGCGCCAGTAATCGAAGCGATGTCCGCATACGATAGTTGCTCATACTCAACAAGGAGCAATACCTCACGATACTCAGGCTTCAGCTCCGCCAGGAGTCGTTGAACGAGCTCTGCCTGCTCCTGCTGCACGAGCTCCTCATGAGGCGATTCCACTTCCCAAACATCCTCGTGTCCCTCGAGGCCGTTGCTCCGTGATCGCCGAACGTGAGCATAAACCTCGTTGCGGGCGATCGTGAACATCCACGCCCTGAACGATGCCGGATTTCTCAGTTCGCCGACGCGCTGCTGTATCTTTATGAATGTATTTTGCGTCGCATCCTCTGCATTCTGCCGATCCTGCAGCAGCCGGAAGCAGTATTCGTACACACTGCGTTTGTACCGTGAGGTACAGCTCGGCCAGCGCGCTCGAGTCGTCCAGCTGCATTCGATGAATCAATTGAACATCGGAGTTCTGTTCAATCATGGCTGACCTAAAGGGCACCGGTGCGCATTGGCGGAGATGGCTCAGGTACTACATTTCTGTTGTCCGAGAGTTTAACTCTCGGACATGGACCTTCTTCGACAGTTTAACTGTCGAAGAATAGCGGACCACCTCTATGTACAAGATGCACAAAGGAGGGAAAACTTGCTACGGCAGGAGACCTTGCGAAGGTTTGGCTAGCAATCGGGGGGCCCTCGCAAGGTCGCTAAGGTATCAACCCCCCAATCATTCATCATTCCGCGTTTGTTATCCGAATTTCAAATATCCAAGTGGATTGGATCTAGCACTATTGGGCAAAGAAGACTTGCGGAGAGAGGAATGGCCTGTGCGGGCTTCACTCTAACACGTTGAGAACACCTCCAATCACATTGTTAGTGGTGTCTACATCGACAGCCCCTTTCTGTAGAGTCACGACCAACCTGTATTTATGTGGACCCGCTGTTGTCAACGGCTCCATGTACTGCTCGGCAACGGAATGGTATGTTGTTGCGTGGGCCTTGAGAGGATGCGGATACCCTCCGCTCCATACAATTTTCTTATCGTCCAGGTAGAGGCTCACATCAACACATTTGCCTGGAATATCCAGCGCGGACAGATTCGCCACCTCGAAACGCACCCACAATCTGTCTCCGACGTGTGGCTTTGATGGCACAAATCTGAGATTCTTGCAGGCAATATCGTACCTGGGTTGTTGACCGGCAGACTGGCCGGCCAGTAGACCCAAAAGAATCAAAAGGGCAACCATATACACTTTCATGTGGAACTCCATAGGCAAGTTGTTTTTACTGTGAATTCGTCATGCTCAGCACGATCACCATGCAACAAGTATTCATCACTCCCGCACTCTCATCGTCGAGAAAGGTTAAGCTCAAAAGGAATGTAAACTTGAGAGCTCACAGCCATGCCCAGCATTCTTGCTGGCGTGAATTTAGTTTTATAGATGGCATTGGAGATTAGAGCGCGGATTTCTTGCTGTACGTCTTCTCCCGCCATTTCGACCCGGAGAACCTTTCCATTTCTATCTATGAACGTATGGGCAAATGCGTGCACCGGCCTTCTCTTGCGATTAGGAGTGGATGTCGAGGTATATGCTGACAGATCAATCTTTTTCTTCAATGCTTCTATTCCTCCCCACGGCCGCGCAGGTACTTCGGGTTGATAATAGAATGTCGTGTCAGACAAAAATGGGCGAACTTGCTCTCCCGCTTTTCCACCTTCCTTTGGTTCAAGAAGAACGCCCAGGACCACTGTGGTTCCGAAAAAGCTTAGGGGTTGAGCGCCGCCACAGCTCGAGGGAATCGCCCCAGGATCTCCAGCCAGTATATGAATGTTGTCAACGATTTGTGTCATGTAGCCATCCGCAACTACCCTTAACCGATAGGTGCCTTTTCCAAGAACAATCTGGCAAATTGCGTCGCCCCAAAACTCGGATGCATATTGATAGTCAGTAGAGTTATCCTTCATCCTCTCGATATCAATTCTGGGGTCTGCGAGGATCTCGTTGGTTCTTGCATCACGGACTATGACTATCAACTGTGTCCTCAAGGTGTCCGTGAATGGGGCGATGGATGAAGGCGAATTCCATTCTGCTAGTGATATGGCAGATAGAAGAACAAGGGGCGTCAAACATCGGAGACAAGTCATGACGGGCTCCATTATAATCAGGGAATTTTAACAACAGGCAATATCGTTCTGGATATGGGAATGTCTTGACGTACGGAAGCAACGTGCTTTTTTTCCTGAGGCATCTGCGTCATCATCAACACAAACACCAGCACCGCAACTGCAACGAGCGTCGCAACTGGAGCCCGTATCCAGAAGCCGTGGTGCACAAAAGCCAAGACGTATCTGACCGGCAGGGACCGAGAAACCGTTCTATCTTTCACCGACACTGAGCTGTCCATTTGGTCCAGAGCGACTGGATTTTGGACTTTGTCGAGTTCGACATTCAGGTTCATGAGTACATCAAAGAATTCGCGACACTGAGCACATTTCGCAAGGTGCTCAAACATGTTGACATTCTGCGTGGCTTTTATTTCGAAATCGACGAACTTGCTGATCATTCGTTGATACTCACTGCAGTTCATACTTTTTCCTCCTCACTTAAGATATGGCGCAAGTCTCTTCGCCAACGCCTTGCGTGCTTTGAAAATTCTTGATTCGACCGAGCTCAGAGTATCGCCCGTGATGGCTGCAATCTCTGCATACGAGAGCTTGTCGTACTGGCGCAGAATCAAGACTTCACGATACTCGACTTTCAATTGATTGAGATTATGTTCAACAAGTTCGGTCAGTTCGTTCTTGACCACCTGCTCGTGCGGTGTCTCGTTGTCCCAGATATCGTCCTCTTCCTCTATGGAAGAGATCGTGCCATTCTTTCTTGTTTTGCGAATCACGCCATAGACTTCGTTGCGTGCGATGCTATATAGCCAGTAGAAGAACAGCTCGGGCTTGTCGAGTGAGCTGAGAGATTCATATGCTTTCTGAAATGCCAGTTGCACCACATCTTCTGCAGCAATCCGGTCCTGCAGCAGTCGAAAACAATACGCCAGCAGTCTTCGCCTATGCTTGTTGTACAGATCCGTGAAGGCGCGTTCGTCGCCGGAGCGGATGCGGTTCAGCAGTTCTTGGTCCGATGCAAATTGCATTCTCTTACGGTACCGGTTGTGAGAACCTTCCGAAGCCCTAACGTGAATCAGAGAGAACCTTCGAAAGGTCTAAGAGGTAAGATGCAAAAAGGCTGAAAAACTTGCTGTGGGCGGCAAGAGGTTTGCGAGGTGAGAACAGGATTGTGTTTTTCAGGATTCTGAGGATCTCTGCGGGCTACGTGCCCTGTGCCAGATGGCTCTTTCTCTCCTTCCACATCTGCAGCAATCTTCCGATGACGATGCCCGCAAGACAAAACAGCAGAAGGAAAGCGACAAGGGCAAGCTTCAGTCCCGTCGAAGGTGGCAGATACATTTTCACACGCGAGCCGTACAGAACTATTATGGTGAGGAGGTAGAGGAACGTGGCAATCACTGGTTCAAAAAGGGTGAACGCCTTCGATCGATAAGCGATAAAACCACTCACGATTGCCGCGCCGATTCCGATCCACAGCGAAAAAGGCCCGACAGTTCCGGAAGTGGGGAGCCTTCGCAGGCCAAAGAGAAAGTAGGATGGAAAGAAATGAAAGAGAACCAGGTAGCAATAGGCCAGCAACAGCCAGCGCCACTCAAACGTTATGAACGATCGTCTCACGCCTACGTTTTCCATCGAAATGGCCTTTCAGGACAACCAGCGCCGCACCGACATCGTCTAGAGACTCGATTGAAAAGCATAACCGCAAAGTCCGCCGAGAAACGCAAAGATCATTTCTAAATTCGCTCAATGGTACAAGTTTCTCTTTGTGCCCTCGTATGTTATTATAAAGTTGCATGAGAACGATGGAAGTGTATTTTAGTTATGCTTATTGGCTCCGGAAATGGGAGAGAGATTTGTGCCTAGGTCCGTCTTGGACGAGACCGTCACAAAGAGCCACTCCCCATTTCCGTTGGCCTCCTGGAGTCTGAACAGTACTTAGGGAAGCAAAGCTATCCCGTATAAGACTACGAGAAAAGACGAGGGGAAGCCTTTTGCCAATAGGATCACTCTCAATGTCCACAATGCTTGGAGGAACTTGACCCATGAGTGTCATCAAACAGGTATTCGGCATCGACGTTTCGAAAGACAGCTTCGAAATCCGTTTTGGTACCATTACGGATCGGCAAGAAGAGCGTTTCTTGGCCGCTGCTTCCTTCCCGAATGCCCGAAGAGGCTATCTTCGACTCCTTGCCTGGTCAAAGAAGCAGCTCGTCTCGAACGAGGCCCCCGTGTGGTTCGTCATGGAAGCCACAGGTGTCTACTATGAGCAACTAGCCTACTTCCTTGCGGAGCGTCAACAACAGATCGTCGTTCTGCTTCCTAACAAAATCAAGAACTTCGCTAAATCATTGGACAACAAATCCAAAACGGACGGCCTTGATGCACGCAGTATCTGCCAGTTTGGTCTCGAACGCCCTCTCAACGCTTGGCAGCCTCCTTCTGCGCAAATGCGAAGCTTAAAGGCGCTCACCAGGGAGTATCAGACCGTGCAACACATGGCAACCCAAGTCAAGAACCAACTCCATGCCAAAGGCCACAGCTACGAGCCATCACAGGAGACTCTCAGACGACTACGAGCGCAGCTGAGGCTCTTCGAGAAACAACTCAAAAGCATCGAACAACAGATCCGCTCTCTCGTAGAGAGCGATGACGATCTCAACAACAGGATTAGCAATATCACCAGAGCCAAAGGTATTGGTTTCATGACCGTCGTCTCCACCGTGGCTGAAACAAACGGCTTCGCTCTGATCACGAGCACCAAGCAAATCAGTAGCTATGCTGGCCTCGATGTTGTCATCAAGCAGTCCGGAAAGCGACAAGGCAAACCCGCCATCTCCAAGAAAGGCAACAAACATCTTCGGCATGCTGTCTTTATGCCAGCCTTGGCCGCATGTCGATGCAATCCACCGTTGAGGGCATTCTATCTGCGCCTCGTCCGCACCAAAGCTAACAAAATGGTGGCCGTCTTGGCTGTTGCCCGTAAAATCTTATGCTTGATCTATACACTGTGGAAAAAGAACGTCCCGTACGACCCAAACTATCGAAACCCTCTGGCAAAGAACATACGATTGATCCCAACATCTTAACTCTGATACCCTTGACTTTTAACACAGTACCTCGCGGTTAGAATCTTTCTGTGGGTCTTCGTCTATGCATTCAGTTGAAACCGAAACTCGCCGATGGAGCGCACCCTGCGCTCGTCGAGCTCATCACCCAACCCCCCAGTTGCCTTCATACCTCCAGATTCCTGTCGAACCGTGCTTGTTGACCTCTAGGGTGATTGTGTTTGTCGCACAGGTCGCCGATTCAGCCCTTATCTGCACCGTATCAGATTTTACCGTCGCCGTGTAATCTGCGTTATCCGTGCGAGCCAGCTTCTCCGGTATCTTGTAGCCGAGGTACGACCCGTTACCCCCGCCAAGCTCCTTCGGAAGCAGACGGTATTGTTGGACATTTGCTGTGACAAGATGAAGATCATTAATGACAGCGTATCTCAACAATCGGGCAGCATCGTTTTCACAACGAGACTTGTTGGAGAGTTCGTACACGATGTTCATCGGTATAATGGCAAGGGCAACAAACAGCGTCACAACTAGCCCGAATGCATAACCGAGAGACACGGCCCGCCGAGACTGACCGTGTGGTGAAGATCCACTGCCCATCCGCTCCAACCGCCGTTGACGCCATCCAAAGAGAAATACCGTCGGGCAAATCACAAACGCAACCAGGATGCCTGAAAGAAGATAGAGCCGTGTTGGATCCAACAGTCGGAGAGCTTTGGTATCATATCCCATGAGCGTCATATTGCTCGCGGTGATCCATGGAAAGACCAAAGGAATATCGATTTGCAGCTCACGGTAATACAGCATCCTTGGCACCGCGATGCGTTCGACGCTGAGGATCAAGAGCAGCACAAGCACAGTGAGGAGACCAATAAGCGCGAGGAATCCCGGAGAGAATTCCGGAGGTCTGTCCTGGCCAGGATTCTTCGAGGGCTCAGTTGTCTGATTCATGAATCATTCCCTTCTCAGTGAGGATGAGTCTTTCCTGGATCATCCCTTTGCTCCCGTCAACGTTCTTAAACTCTGCATTTCGGCCCTGGTGCCCTGTGTACTCGCCGACGAGCACAATCTGGTCAGGTTTCAGCAACTCGACAACGACTTTACCCCTGTACGGAGGTTGGATGATGATGGTACTCTCACTTGCGCCGCCGTTCAGGCGCTGGAACGTCCTCCCGAGTGTCTCCTTTTTACGCGCACCTTGCTGATAGTACGCCTCAAGCGTCTTAAGCAAGGTTGCAGACATTTCGGATATCATAGCTCCGCGTACGGACATCACGGATTGTTTTTGACGACTCTGAAACTGGTCCACGACGCTGCTCTGCATTCGAAGCCAGACGAACGCCGTCGCGCCAATGAGGAGCAACGCCAGGAACCCAACGACAATTCTTGTGACAAGGCGGATGGGCTTGCGAACGACAGAGAGGGTGAGCGCAAAAAGGTAGAGGCCAGCAGCAAGTCCAGCAGCGTTGAGCGAGTGCCACGGATCTGCTGAGTGCGGCACTATAAGAAACGCTGCCGAAACGATCACCACGCCTGTGAGAATCCACAGAAGCATGACGGTTGTGTTGGACCTGGACTCTTCGGTTGATGGCATGTTGTCCATAGTCTTCTGCAGTCGATACGCATCAGATGAGATCGGAGTAGGTTGTCAGGCCCCAAGACCGTTACGATGTGCCGGCGTGGAGTTTTGTCTGTTGAGCCTGAACCTTGAATGCAATTTGGGATAATCCAGGGAAAGAAGCAAAGGGGGGAGCTGCGCAGACCTTGCGAAGGTTAGTGACTAACGATGAGAACCTTCGCAAGGTCGCAGGGACTAAGTCACGCCCTTCCAGCACTTGTTCGAACCCGTCTCAAAAATCGGTGTCACTCCCGAATGGTTCTATCGGCAGTGCAGTCCAGAAAAGAGCTTCGCATTTGCCCTTGGCCGCATGAAGTTCATGAGCTGGATGCTCGCCTACGACATGCGGGCATGACAAAATGAATGTCGTTCCCGAATGAAGGAGTACCTGTCATTCCCGAGAGCTTTAATCGGGAATCCAGATCAAGGCTCGGTCCTGGATACCCGCTGAAAGCATGCGGGTATGACAGATGGGACGTCGCTCGGTCCTGGATACCCGCTTTCGCGCTCAACAACAGCGGGACGTCCCGCTTTCAAGGATTCCGCTTCCTAGCGGGATTCAAAGAGCGGACACAAGACGCAAAGACGTGCGGGAATGACAGCTATTCGTGTGGAAGGATTTTGGAAATGGCTTCTAATCTACATTTGCACTCAACAGCTCGTCGATTTCCTTGCTTAGCTCATCGATCACTTTTGGATCGGGCCCGCCGCCGATGTGCTTGAATTGAATTCGGCCGCTCTGGTCGACGAGAAACTTGGTCGGGATTGCATCGACGCCATACATGTGTGAAACCGAAGTTAGATTGCCGAGGAGCACGTTGAAGGAATAGTTGTACTTCTCCATGAAAGGCTTAATCGAGCTCGCGGGCTCGTTTGTATCAATGCTGAAGAACAGGATCTTCGGATTGTCTGCGTATTTCTTGTAGAGCTTGGCAAGATTTGGCAGCTCGGAAACGCACGGTCCGCACCAGGTCGCCCAGAAATCAAGCATCACGACTTTCCCCTTGAGCTTCGATAACTGAACCGTATCACTTTTGAGCGTCGCGAGCTTGAAATCCGGTGCCGGCTTTGCAGATTTACGCCGCTCTGCGTTGACTGCCTCTGTTGCGGATTGTTTGCTGCCCATCTCGGTTAGCAGCTTTTCGAGCGCAGCGAGCGCCTGATCATCGTGTTTCATCGCCAGACCCTGGGTCAGCCATTTGATCGCCTCGCCTTTGTTTCCCTTCTCTCGCAAGGCGTAACCAAGCTGATAGAGAGCGGTCGGATAGCTGTTCTTCACCGCGTAGTCGATGGACTCTCTGAAGAATTTCTCCGCGTTGTCATACTCTTTGAGTTCATAATAAGCCTGTCCGAGTTTTCGGGCAAGAAAACCGCTCCCGTACTCCTTGGCGACCTGGACAAGTCTTTCAGCGGGAATCGAGAATCCATGAATCAGTGTTCCTTCGACAAAATCTTTCGTGCAAACCTTGTACGCCCCTCCAAGACATTGCAGCGCGACCTGTATGTTGTGTAATGAATCGAGGCAGAACACGCCGATCTCTCCCAGCACTCTTGGATCCTTTTCGCCAAGGAGCCCCTCGGCATATGCGGGCACCTTGTCGCGATGTGTCCGCGTCAAACTATTGAAGATCGCGAGCTGCGCCGTTTGCCTCGTGTACTTGTCACTGGTGATGTTCTTTGACAGTATCCAGCGCGCTAACGATTCTGCTGAATCCGGTTTTTCCGCGCCGAGAGCCCACAGAAGTTCTCGATAGGCACCTTCGCGTAGTTCGCTGCTCGTGCTGAGACGAATTGCTTTCCAATAGAGATCTTCTTTCTCGCCGAGGGCCTTTGCTTTCCTCGCCAGTTCCAGCATCACCATCGTCGCGCTGGAGGATGTGGAATCTCGTTGAAGCAGCTGTTTCCTCACTCTGAGAGCTTCATCTTCTTTTCCCATTTGTTCGTATGTGCTCGCAAGATAAGAGTAAGCTGATGCAAATTCGGGGTCAGCGTCGATTGCCCTGGAGTAGTTCTTCACCGCCTCTTCATTGTCACCTTTTCTGCTGCTCACCGAGGCCAAGCCCATATATGCCCAGGTGAATCTCGGTTCAATTTGAACCGCCCTTTCGTAAAACGACCAAGCCTTTCTTTGTCCAACTGTATCGCGTTGCGCCGATTGATACCATTTCCCCATGAGATAGCTAAACACTGGACTTTGAGGCTCCTTGTCCAACAAGGCCTGCATGATTGGCTTTATGCTGTCGAGCTTGCTGTACAAGTAGGTCTCATAATCACCAAAGAGATCTGCGGCATCGGAGAATTGCTTCAGCGCTTGAGATTTCTCTCCTTTCTTGAGCAGATCCATTCCTTTCTTGTAATGATCTTGCCCCAGGGCGAACACAGAGTCAGCCGCAGCCTTATCTTGAGCCACGAGAGAGTCATGCGACATGACAAAGAACAGACTGAATGTGAGCAGAAGGCGTGCGCACAGAGAACGGAAGGTTATTTGCCGATCTTGCATAGAGCCTCCTCTATTGTGCAAACCCAAGTTGCTGCTGCCTGAGCGTTTCCAAAACGAAGTGTCGAGGAGAAGTTCTCCTTGCTGAGCCTGAACCCCGAATGTAATCTGAGATAATCCGGGCAAAGAAGCAAAGGGGCCGTGGGAACCTTGCGAAGGGTCAGTGGATCAGCTGGGAAAACCTTCGTAAGGTCACGGGTGCCTGTCTTAGTGTAGGGCAAGCTTGAAGTCGATGGGAACCGGGACCGCAACGGCCACTGGCTTTCCCTTCACTTTCGCTGGCTTGAATTTGAAAAACTGGACAGCTTCCAGAGCGGCACGGTTCAAGTCGTCACGAACCCCTTCAGTGATATTGGCGGCCAGAACATCTCCTTCTTCATTTACCTGCACGAGCAGCATCACGGTCCCTTCAACCTTTTCTTGGAGAGCGCCCGGGGGGTAGACAGGCTGAGTTTTCTGGATTGGCGTGGCATCTTCATCGATCACAAACTGGCCCAGCGGTTTGTGATCCCATGTTATCGGTTTGTCGTCTGGCTTGCCCGACTTCAGGATGAACCCCGCGTACACTCCACCTCTGCTTATGCCAAAGTTCTTCGCAACCAACGGCCTGTAATGTGGATGCACGACACGAATGGTATAGGTACCGGGTTTCCAACCTGAGACTTCGAATTCTCCCTGCTCGTTTGTGTATGCTACCCAGTTAGTGCCATCAATGGAAACTTTGGCGGCGCTGATTCGTGATCTGGACACGAAGTCGACTACCATGCCCTTGAGGTATGGCTCTCTCAATTGTTTTTGGTTGCCGGCCGTCCCTTGCTGCCCCATTGCGGGTCCGAAACCGCAACATAGAAGCATCATCATAAAGAAAGATTTCTTCATTGCTTTGATCCTCCTGCCTGCTAAATTTTGATTGGACTATGTTCCCTCAGAAAACCTTACGAAGGTCATGGCAGAGCGTGGAAACCTTCGCAGGCTGCCCAGGCCCGCTAGTTGATGATCTGCAGAACGTTGCGATTCTCTGTGATCCTAATCCGTACGCGCACTGAATCGGATCCGTGAAGAACCTTCCCGACTCCGGTGATGACACAGTTGTCCTTCTGAACGGATTCGATAAAGTAGAATGCGTCTTTCTCCGGCACGGGGGCGATATCCTTCATCGTGATGCCGCTGAAACTTTTCCCGCCCCCGCCTTCAGAGGAGGGTTTCTGATAGAAATATCGCGCACGTGCAGCAAGGCTTTGCAGATCCTGAATGATCACATTTCGGGTATCCTCAGCCGGATTTGCCCGCAGCATACTGAAGCCGATGTACAGCACGATTGCGGCAAGAACAACGCCAAGGACGACCTTCAAACTGACTTTCCTCTGTTCCTCATGCTCCCCGCTCATGACCACGATCGTGGGGAACACGATCACCGCAATCCCGATCGAGAGAAGAGGATAGAAAATGTCGATGATGATATTCAGACTATCATATAGATATGACCCAAAGACGAGAGTGCAGACTGCCAGCACGAACATGAGTAAGATCGCCGCGAGCGGACGGAACCGGTAAGCGAAGAACCCGGCAAGCGCAAGGCAAGCAAGCGATAGCCAGAGATACCCAGACGCGGGCTTCTTCATGAGGTCCCCTCGCAGAGCACTCTCCAGCCCAACTGCATAAGCTCTATCCGGCAGATAGGGCCCCACTGCACGGCCGTAGTTGCCCGCCAGCAAAACGATTTTGTCCTTCACTTTCCATTCGAGTGTCTTTTGGCCAAATGGTAACCACGGTGACTCGACATCACTGGCCCAGTGATAGGTGTAGTATCCCAGGGTGTCGTAAGCTTTCATGGGCCCGACATACTTCGTCATTTGAAATCCACGTACCTGGATCTCCGCCGCCGACAACCATTCCAATTCGCCATGATCCTCCGCGATGCACATAGAAATCTGGGCCCATAGAACCTGTGTACCGATCGAGAGCGTATACCCATCCTTTCTTGGTCGTCGGGATTCTGTAGTCTCCGAACTCAATTACTTCATATCCAACCCGCCGTCCAAATTCATAGTATGGGTAGTTGTGATACTTCCCCAGCAATGGCAAGGCAAGGTCGAAATGCCACAGACGACTCAAGAATGGCCCCCTCCACAGTTCATTAGATGCAGTCGTATAGGGTGCCACCGATGGCCAGGGCACACCTAGAGAATCAGCAATTTTGGACGGACTCTCAGGATACGATTCAAACGGGATCCCCCACACAACAATCCCGCTCTTTTCGATTTGCCTCAGCAGTGGAAACACGCCCTTGCCCTCCGGCGGGAACTTCGGCAGCGTGATAAGGACAGCTTTAGCACCGGCGCTCTTGAGATCAGTCACGACTTTGAGAAGGTCACGAAGATATTGATCCGCATCGTTGCTCGGCGTAAGGTACAACAACTGCGCTACCTTCGAGAAAGCCAGGTTGACATGCTCAACGCCACGCAGCTGCAGCACAACCTCGTAAAGATGACCATTGACATCATCATCGTCAATCGCATTGAATCGTGACAGGAAGACACTAAGAAGAAGAATCGCCGCGCCAGTGATGATTGTCATGCCGATTCGGCCAAAGAGCCACGTGCGAAGTTTCCAGACTATGCGGTCTCGACCAGGTTTGGACTCTTCCCCGAAGAAGAAGCCCAGAGACTTCGGTAGGATATTCCGCTCGTAAAGGCCGCGAAGAACAGCCACGAGAAGAGGCACCATGCAGATTCCAGAAAAAATGAGCAGAAGCCAGAAGATCCATCTTGTGTCTATGCCCATGCTGAAACTCATACGTGTGTATTGTATAGCGATGGGCCTGCTCGCCAGAATACTCAGTAGGGCAAAAAGCAACCCGAGGAGGAAGTATCCAGCGAGTGACCGGAACGATTTGCCTGATTTCTTTTCCATTGATTCGACTCCCTTTAATCTTAACTGAGTCTCTATCTTGGTAGAATCAGTTCTTGAGGTGCACCTTCGGAAGAACGCTCCACTTTGACGTTAGCAGAGAACAACATCGCCACGATCAGAGTCACCATGGCAATCAGCACAAAGGTTGAAATCGGGGAACGAGATCTTGACGACCGATACATCTGATGTGCAGGTTCTCGATCCGCCACGTACGATCGCAGACTTTTCGCTGGTGCAAAAGACTCCTTCGGCTTCGTTGCGGTGATGTCCACCTGAAGTCTCCACGAGGCCTTCAGGAATTCCCGGCACTTGGTGCAGGAGCCAAGATGAGCGAAGAGCTCTTGCTCGGCTTCAGGTCCCAACTCATGGTCAATGAATTGGCTGGCGAGTTGCTGATAATCATCGTGGTTCATGGTGCTACCCTCATGTAGGAAATTCTCTCCTCTTGTCAGACCCCCTCCTGCCTCCCCCTTATCCCGCTAGAAAACAGCGGGACGCGAAAACGCGGACGGGGAGAGAGTGTCTGCTTGCTGCGGGGCGCATCGTCTCCTCCCCTCCTAGGGGAGGACGAAGGAGGGGTCATTCGTAGGCATATGGCCGCAACTTCTCCAGCATCGCCTTCCGCGCCCGGAAGATTCTGGATTTCACCGAGCTTTCTGTTGCACCGGTGATAGCCGCGATCTCTGCGTACGACATATTCTCATACGCCAGCAGCACAAGTACCTCGCGGTATTCGTGCTTCAAGTTGTCAAGCAGGCTGTTGACGATCTCAGAACGCTCCAGTGCAATGAGTTGTTGATGTGGCGTGTCCTCGCTCCAAACAGACTCGTCTTCAAGCTGACCATCCAATCGACGCTTCCGCAATTGCATCAAAGCCTCATTGCGTGCAATCCGGAAGATCCACGACCTGAACGACTCGTTGCGCTGAATCGATCTGGCATGCTGCTGCACCTTCAAAAAAGTCTCTTGAACAACGTCCTCTGCAAGCTGACGGTCCGCAAGGATCTTCAGGCAGTAAGCGAACACCCCTTCGCTATATTCTTGATAGACTGCAGCAAAGGCGCGCTGACTTCCGCGCTGAAGTTCTCCAATCAGCTCTTGTTCAGAGGTGAAATCCAAATGTCCCTCACGGTGCAGGAGCAGGGCGTTGCTTCAAATCGCTGAGTAAAGATGCAGAAAGTGCTGAAAAGTTGCTCGGAGGGGGGCGCAGCAAACCTTGCGAAGGTCATGGCAGAGAGGGGAAAAATCTTCGCAAGGCTGCCTGTCAGGCCCGCTAGTTGATGATGTTGAGGGTGTTTCGTCGCGGTGTGCTGATGATCCGCACGCGAATAGAATCGTCCCCGGACACGATCTTTCCGACACCCATAATTACACAAGTACTGTCTGCGGCACTTTCGATATAGTAGCGCGCATTTGCGTTTTCATTCATCGGATAGATCGAGCTCATCGTGACCCCGGTGAAGGATTTGCCACCACCCCCTTGTGTCGTGGGCTTCCAGTAATACGCCTGGGCACGTGATGCGAAGTTCTGCAGATCCACAATAATTGCGTTTCGGGTGTCCTCAATGGTATTGTGAGCAAACATCGTGATCCCGACGAAAATCGCGATACCAACGATGATGACCCCCAGGATAACGAGCAGTAGTTGTATTTGTCCCATAAATCAACCCGATCGACTTATGATCCACCGAAATCGTGGCTTGGTTCTGTCTTTTGAGAGGATTGCCGCAGAACGCTCGTTGCAGCCCACGACATCGGCCGAGGAATATTTTCCCTTATTCTGCTTTCCCGAGAAATTTGGCGAGCGTCTGTTCAAGCTTTTCACCGCGCAGGTCGCCTTCCATCGCGACGATCATTCCGGAACCGTCAACAAGAAGCGGCCGCGGGATAGCAACGACCTCGAAAGCGCCTGTCACCTGCTTGTCATAGGTCACAAATGCGTGGAGCCACGGCATTTTCCATTTCTCGCTGCGGAACTTCGCGACATCCTCCGCCTTTTGATCGAGGGACAGACTGAGGATATCGAAGTTCTTTGACTTGAACTTTTCGTATGCCTTGTGAAGGTTGTCCATCTCCCCTACACACGGTCCGCACCACGTTGCCCAAAAATCTATCAACAAGACCTTTCCCTTAAATGTCTCGTTGGTATAAATCTTGGTGGTATCTTTGAGCGCTTGGACCTTGAATGCGGGTACTTTCTTCCCGACCGCGATGTTAATCGTCGGCGAGAACCGCTCCTTCACCCACTTGCCGAACTGCGTATCACCAAAGTGCTTGATAGCGGCATCGTAGTACAGTTTGAGTCGCTTCTCATCATTTTGGAATCGAGCAGACATCAGTTCATTCTGGAGCAGGCTCGTCTTCAGCGTCTCGTCAGGATTCTTCTCAAGAAATCGCCCGAGATACTCTTCGTATGCGGCCTGGTTGCCGGAGAGAT
Source organism: uncultured Bacteroidota bacterium (assembly GCA_963739335.1). Classification (GTDB taxonomy): domain Bacteria; phylum Bacteroidota; class Ignavibacteria; order UBA10030; family UBA10030; genus UBA9647. The sequence continues at coordinate 46,659 of CAVUAC010000101.1, forward strand.
CGGCGGCGGCTTTCATCAGGGGTAAATTTGGCATCATCCACAATTTTGAAGCCGGAGGTATTTCTTTCAACGCCCGGATGCCAAGCTGCGGGTCCGCCTTTGCCGCATTCTTGAGTTTCGTGTCAACATAGTCCAGCAGCAGTGCCTGACGGACAAGCGGGTCTTTCTCCGTCTTCAGACGAGAGACAATGGACGCCTGGTCTGCCGACCAGTCGTATGAAAATGTCTGCCAATCATGACCCGCGGCAACGTATGCCCTGGAGGCGTTCGACCAGACGCTTGCGCGCTTTTCCATCTCCATTTGAATGCCGGCGATCTTTGCGACCGTTGTCGTAGGGTCGGAAAACTTTACTCTCGGTTCGGCGTTTGATCGGACTGCTTTTTTCAGATCAAAGACGATCCTGACTTTTCCATTCTTCGGGGTGATAATCGACCGATAATCTCCACCATCATCGAACTCATAAGCCTCCGATTGTGTCCCGTTGATGCTCCTGCTGCTCTTCTCCGCCCCAAAGATCTGATAGAGAAACTTGTCTTTCTTCGTCTCCAGCTCGATGGCGAACGTACCGTCGCTTTGCTTGTTCATCGGCCGGGCTTTGTCAAAACTGTAGTCGTCCAGATCGGACATGATTTTCACATCGTTGGGATTATCCTCGTACGCATAGGTCGCCAGGCTTACAGTCATCCCAACGCTTACGGGTTTTTCAATCAGGAGAGGTATATCAAGCGCCATATGATTGACGCCGGTGAATTCCAGGACGAGCACCCCTGTTTCTTTTGTCTTCACCTCAAACGAGCCGTCGCTCTTGGCTTGTACCTGAACAAGCGGCTTTGGGCTCGGCGCCTTTAGAAGATGCACATGAGCCATGGCCATCGGCTTCCTGTCCGCGCCGACCAGCTTACCAGTTATAACCGTCTCTTGCTGCGCAAGAAGCGCGGTAGAACAAAAGAGAACAGCCGTAAGCCAGAGAGTTCGCATAGAGATATTGTTAGATGAACACGTGAGTGTCTTTGACTGTTGGAAACATCCAAATCGGCGCGAAGGTTGATGCCTTGTCACTAAAAAGCAATGTACTCAAATCGGCGGCAATAGCAAATGACTCTTGCCGCTACCTGAGAAACCCAGACAGCAGGAGATTAGGAGACGTGGGATTTTGGAGAAATCTACTGGATTTTGAAGAGGTAACAATTCTATGATTGCATTGGGAACCTTCCGCAGGGTGAGAAGACAAGCCGTAAGAATCTTCGGGAGGTGCCTATGGTTACGTAACTTGATTCGCGGCCCGCTTCTTCTCTGTTCGGATCTGCAGCCATTTTCCGGCCGCTGCGCCAATACAGCCAACCAGAAACGCGATGAGATGAAGGGCAACCAGCAACCCTATAAGTCTGTAGCCGGTAGCTTGGATGTCGCGGATTTTTGACATTGTGGGAATCAGAGTCGCCATGTAGAACATCGACGCGATGCCCGGCTCCAGAATGGTAATACCGGCTGATCTGCGGCCCACATACGCACTGACAAGGAAAATTCCTCCTCCGGCCCAGAGAACGAATCGCCACATCCCTTTCGAAAAAAAGAATTGCCACATGTCCGATGCCAAGAGAGACGGCAAGAGATGAAAGAGGACGAGGAAACAGTACGTGACGACCAGCCAGCGCCAGTCGATTTTCGTCAATCGAAGCGTCCGTGTGTCATTCATTGTTTTCTCCTAAGGGGCACTCACGCTGAAGTGCAATTATCTGAACTCGCCTTCGTATATCCATTCACGCATGTGTCCGAGGCTGTCGACTCTCACTTCAATCGCACAAGACGGATACTTTGCGGACGTTCCACGAAACTCAGCCACGTTTCTTCTTCCTGTCACCATGAATAATGCCTCGTCTGTCTTTGCCATCTTCTCCGTAATTGAATACCCTTCAAAGCTCCGCCCACCGCCACCAAGCTGCCTGGGAAGAATACGGTACTGGGTTGCATCGAGAGCAAGCATATTTAGTTGGTTAATCATGGCGTCTCTGTTGCTCTGGATTGCTTGAGCATGCCGCAAGTCCGCTCTGGCTTTCTCACTGAAATATGCTGCCGGTCCGAGCCCGATTCCCGCGACCATCGTAATCATTCCGCAGAAAGCGTAGAGCACACTGGAGATTCTCAACAGTGGGCGTTCCGAAGACAATGTTTTCGTCAACCGTCGTCGCCGCCATTCAAGAAAGAAAAGTGTCGGACAGAGCACCATAGTGATCAAGACAAGAACAAGTGCTGCCGCTCGAAGACCCGCCGGCAGGGGTTCTGGGATCTGTCCGCTGAACGCACGAAGACCATTTGCGATTGTCCGTCCACCCCCATAGACCCATGGATAGAGTGTGATTGGCAGCGTGCCTCCCGTGAGATGCCATGCGAAGTCGCTATGTGAAGCAACAACAACACAAAGCGCGGCAATCGTCAAGAGGCTGATTTGCCAAATGAACCCGGGGGCGAATTCCGCAGAATCAGTTCTCTGAGACATGGGTGATCCCTTTCTCCGTCAGAATGAATTGTTCCTGGATCATGCCAAGCTGGCCATTGTAGTTTCTGAACTGCGGATCCCTTCCCTTCACGTACGTTTCTTGCGAAACAAGCTCAATCATGCCTGGCTCAAGTTTCTTGACAATAACTTGCCTCGCATCGGTGTCCCACTCGGGCTTGTGGATGTTCGATCCGACTGGCGCACCACTATTCTGTCTGAGAAAAATATCCGCCAGGGATTCTTTCTTTGCCCCGCCTTGCCTGTAGAACTCATTGAGTGTTTTGAGGACCGCCCCAGACATGTCGTATCTCATCACACCCCTTCCAATAACGCCCCTGATGCGCATCAGGGTTTGTGCCTGCCATTCGGTTTGATCCTGCATCCGCATCCATGTGAACCCGCCGAGCGCAAGAACGACAATTGCTGCAATGCCGATCCAGACCCTAGTCGCTGTCCGCAGGGGCTCGCGGAGCACATACGTTAGCATCACAATAAGATACAATGCCCCGGCAATTCCTGCTGCATTGAGTGATGGCCAGAGTTCTGTTGAAGAAGGCATCAGCAAGAAAACAAGAGAAACGATGACCACACCAGCGACAATCCAGAGAAGCGTGATCGAAACCTCCTGCTTAATCTCAATGGTGACTGTATGTTTTTCCATTTGAATATGCTCTTACTTGTTCAAGCCGAATGAGTTCTGGAGCGATGGAGGAAGTTTCGAGACAAGCGGTGCCGGAATCTCCACGCGCTGTGGTAGTTGCTGAGAAAGGAGCGGCGAAAAGAGCAGGCTGCCGACGATGATCAAGAACAGAATCGACGCAGCAGCCGGCAGGGGTATCACGATCCTGGTGACCCAGACGGGGCTATACCATTTGCTCTGCTCTATCTCTGCAGACTCACGAGCCACGCTGCTAAGAACACGGCGATCAAGCGAGGCTGGAACCTCTTCCAGCTCTTCATCAGCGACATGTACGTGCACGCTCATTGTGATCTTCATGAACTTCCTGCATTCATCGCAACCGGACAAATGCGCGAAGAGTTCTGCTGCATCCCTGTCGTTCAGCGCATTATCAATGTAAAGGCTGACGCGTTCCTGGTAGTCCTCGTGGTTCATGGCTTCATCCTTTTGTTGAGCCCTTCCTTAAGGGAGAAGGGACATCGTCGACCCTACCTTCGTCCTCCCCTGAGAGGGGAGGATGCCCCGTCTATGCAGACACTCTCCCCGAAGGGAGAGGTCACTCTTTGAAGTACGGCTTTAATCGTTCAGCCAGTGCCTTTCGTGCTTTGAACAATCGCGACTTGACCGAGCTCTCCGTGTTGCCTGTGATCACTGCGATCTCCTCATAGGTTCGCCCCTCAAACTCCCGCAGCAACAGCACCTCTTTGTATTCGGGCTTCAACGAATTGATACTCGCGGTGATGATTGCCGAGGTTTCACGGGACTCCGCAAACGTCAGCGGCGTCTCATCGCTCCAAACAGATTCCTCGTCCAACGAACCGTTCCGTTGGTGCTTGCGTAAAAGCTTGAACACTTCGTTGCGCGCGATGGTGAAGAGCCATGATCGGAACACGCGCGTATCGTTCAATGATTCAATGTTGCGATGCATCTTGAGAAAGGTGTCGTGCGTGGCATCTTCAGCAAGAAACCGTTCACCGGTCAACTTGAGGCAGAAGGTGAAAATGTGGCGCTTGTATCGATGGTACAGCTGTTCAAACGCATCCACGTCTCCATACCGCAACCTTTCGACAAGCTGATCGTCTGTCCGGGATTCCAAAAGGGGGCCTTTATGGTCTTGACCGCTGCCCGTAATTTGCCATAAGACCCACAAAGAAGCAAAAAGTTGCTCTGGAGGGGCGTGTTATCGAGGAAACCTTACGAAGGATCGCAGTGTACACGCGGGAAACCTTCGCAAGGTCTTTGAGGCTAGAATATGTAACCGCTTTCGCCATGCTGGCTGAGGTCAAGGCCTTCCTCCTCGTCCTCCTGATTCACTCGAAGGCCCATCGTGCTCTTCAGCACCTTGAGAATAAGCCATGTCATGGAAAACGCGAAAACGCTCGCCGCCACGATACTGACAAACTGAATGCCAATCAGTGAGGGATTTCCGAAGAGCAGGCCGTCTGCGCCCCCGGGGTTGATTGCTTTCGATGCAAAAAGTCCCGTCGCCAGCGCACCAAACGTTCCCCCGACACCATGCACTCCAACGGCATCGAGCGAATCATCGTACCCGAACTTGTTCTTGATGTTGACCCCGACGTAGCATAACGCGCCTGCGCCGAGCCCAATCAGAAGCGCGGACATCGGACCAACGAACCCTGACGCCGGCGTGATTGCCACCAGACCTGCAACGCATCCCGACGCAGCACCAAGAATCGTTGGCTTCCCTCGCTGGGCCCATTCAACGAGAAGCCACGAAACCGCAGCCGTCGCTGCGGCAATATGTGTGGCAACAAATGCCGATGTCGCGAGCATGCCGGAAGCTACTGCGCTGCCGCCGTTGAAGCCAAACCATCCGAACCATAGGATCGCTGCCCCAAGCAGCGTCATCGTCATATTATGAGGCGGCATACTGTCGTGGCCATGCCCCTTCCGTTTGCCGACAATGAGTGCTGCAGCCAGAGCAGAAACGCCGGAGCTGATGTGGACAACAAGACCGCCGGCAAAGTCGAGTGCGCCGAGGTTGTGGATCCATCCTCCAACTCCCCACACCCAGTGCGCTAGTGGTGCATACACTAGTGTTGACCATGCAAGCACAAAGACAATGTAGGTGCTGAATTTGAACCGCTCTGCGAACGCGCCGGTGATCAGCGCCGGCGTGATGACCGCGAACATCATTTGAAAGACCATGAACGCCTGATGCGGTACCGTCGCCGCATAGTCGGGATTGGGATCGAGACCAACGCCGGTCAGACCAAACCATTGAGGGCCGCCAATGACATGTCCGATGTCAGGACCGAAGGCGAGGCTATAGCCCACCAGCACCCACTGCACAGTCACAAGGCCCAGGGCAATGAAACTCTGCATAATCGTGCCCAGCACATTCTTTTTGCGGACCATGCCGCCATAGAACAATGCCAGCCCGGGCGTCATGAGCATGACAAGTGCGGTCGAGATAAGCAGCCAAGTGGTGTCACCGGTATCGATCTTCAAGTTCGTCCTCCAAAATGGTAGTCGTTGGTACCTCTGTTGTAGAATTCAGAAGTCGGGAGTCAGAATTCAGAATTCAGAAGTCGCGAGTTTGCACTGAGCAGTACGCGCCACGAATTCATTATCCATTCCCATTTCCCACCTTCCATCATCCGTCATCCATCTTCCATTCTTCTACAGCGCTTCTTCCCCCGATTCCTCCGTTCGAACGCGGATAACTTCTTCAGTCAGAAATACAAAGATTTTCCCATCGCCGACCTGCCCGGTCTTGGCGCTTTTCACAATCGTCGCCAGTGCAGATTCCAACCGGTCATCGGGAACGACGAGCTCAAGCTTGATCTTCGGCAGAAAATCGACCTTGTATTCCGAGCCCCGATAGACCTCCGTGTGCCCCTTCTGCCGGCCAACCCCTTTTACCTCAAGAATCGTCATACCGTGGAAACCGGCCTCCACCAGCGCTTCCCGTACTTCCTCGAGTTTGTGCGGACGAATGATGGCTTCAATTTTCTTCATGCAAAATCGCCTTACTTATTTAGGTCAGAGAGTTTGATTTCGGAATAAACTTAGGAATACTTCAAGAACACCTTACAATATAAGGAAGTTCCTGAGATTGTCAAGTGTGAGAATTGCAGGGAGGGGCGGACAAAGACACGAAACCCGCCGCGCTCACAAGCCGGCGGGTTTCAAATGAGAGCTTCAGAGGCAGCGATTGCGTGCAGTTCACAACGACGGATACTACGCTATTTGCCCGAGATCTTGAACCGAAACGAAACGGCGGTCCAAACAGCAATTGGCTTTCCGTTTTTCTTGGCAGGCTTGAACTTCCATTGTTTCACAGCAGCAACTGCTGCCTCGTCAATATCTTTCCTCAAGCTCTTGGCCACTTCCACTTTGGTCACTTTCCCCGCATCGTCGAGCCAGAGCTTCGTGACAACGGTTCCTTCAACATTGTCTGCCGTCGCTGAAGCTGGGTACTTCGGCTGCACCTGATTCGTGGCTTCAGGCGGATCATCATACTGTAGTTGTTCCTCCGAGAACTCTTTTTTCAAAAGGAAGTTTTGCGTGGTTGTGACTCCCGGCTTCACAAAGACGTTCACCTGCACAGGCACGTATCCCACCGCCGCTACAACGATTGTAGCCGTTCCCGTTCGAACCCCGGATATTGAGTATCGGCCCAGCCCGTCGGTCACAGTGACCATGGCTGTGCCCACCACAGCAATACTGACCTCGGGAATTGGTTCGCTAGAATCTTTGTCCCGCACATTGCCCAGGAGTTTTCCGGTTCCCTCAACGCTCCGCTTCTCCGCCAGTCTGAACTTGAAGGGAATAGCGACCCACGTCGCGACAGGCTTTCCATTCGCCATCGCTGGCTTGAACTTCCAACGCTTTGCGGCCTCCAGAGCGGCTTGATTAAATATCTCCGCGTCGCTTTTTATCACCATTACCTCAACCACCTCCCCCGTTTCGCTGATCCATACATTCGTCCAGACAACGCCTTCTAATCCTGCTCTACGAGCTATTTCCGGATACTTGGGCTGCACCGTATCCAGTGCTTCTGGTGCGGTATCATAGAGGACAAAATCCTTCGGTGGTTCCTTCTTCGCTGGCTTGTCCTGCGGTTCAGCCGCTTGAGACAAAAGTCGAGTCGCATGACCTGTTACGGAAGCGATCGCCTGAATGGCGGGGGCATCTCTGCGGGTCACAAAATTCTTGCTTGCCTCCTGTGCCAGCAAGAACACAGGAACAAGGAGCAACCACGCGAAACTCACCACTCGAGTAATCGAACTCATGATTTCCTCCTATTGGGTTGTGATCATTTTCGTTAAGGGAAATACCCTTTCACCTCCACCATCGGCAGGGTCGTTATGTAAATTGTCTGCGTCTTCGTCCATAGGGACGATAACGCAACGCTTCCGACAATGAGAACTATTGTTATGGCAGCCGCAACTGGCATCGGAATTGAGATCCTTCGCTTCCACACCCTCATCGCCATTGGTTTACGATTGCCGACATAGCGTTTCTCACCCGCTGTACGCCGCAACACTTTCTCATCCAACTCCGTCGAGGCGAGCGGAGGCTCTTGCTCTTTGAGGTCCGATCGAAGATCAAGAACCGTCCTCAGAGAACGTCTGCAGGACGGACACGCGCTCAGGTGCCGGAACAACAATTCCGCATCTTCTTCGTTGAGCTCGTTGTCAATCAATGCGCTCACCTGCTCTTCATACATGTCGCACGTCATTGCTTATTCCTTCCTTTCAAGATCGATTCTACTTTCCTGCCAATTGCCTTTCTCGCCTTGAAGAGTGCCGATTTTACAGCACTTTCTGTCGATCCAGTGATCCGGGCAATCTCGCTGTAGGAAAGCTGTTCGTACTCTCTCAAGATCAATATCTCCCGATAAACGGGCCTCAGCAGACTCAGACAATGTTGGACAATTTCCGATCGCTCCTGCTTGACAACCCGTTCGAGCGGGCTGTCGTCATCCCAGATCTCCTCCGTCGCCTTCTCGAGTTCCTCTGTTGGCCGCACCCGCCGCAGAATCGTGAACGCCTCATTGCGTGCAATCGAGAATATCCAGGTTTGTAGTGATGCGGCATCTTCGAGTTGATGAAGCGATCGGTGAACTTTTATGAACGTCTCCTGCGTTGCGTCCTCGGCATTCTGTGGGTGCCGGAGCAAGCGGTAGCAATACGCGTACACTCGATGCTTGTACCGATGGTACAGCTGCGCGAACGAGCGACCTTGGTCGACTCTGATGCGCTCAACGAGTTGTTCGTCAGTAAGTGCTTGCACGATCCTGAAGTCTTGTGGAGACGTCGCGTGAATAAGTTAGCACTTCCAGCATCACGGTCAACCCACCACAGGAGAGATGGAGGAATTCTCAAAAAGTTGCTGTTCTCAATCCTGCGAATTGCATTACTCTCCTTTGTTCTCTACATTTTCAGAGTCGTCGTCGAATGGCCCCAGCCGCCAATGAATTCTCCGATACTATGAAAAAAACCCTCATCGCCTTCGAGATCATTCTCCTCTTTATCCTTTCATATTATTCATGGTACCTGGCAACCGACTATCAGACTCCCCATGGGCGATTTGACATGCCCTTCCTCATCCGGATCATCGATATGATCGATCTTTTCATCCACGAGGGGGGGCATGGAGTGTTCAGGCTGTTCGGCCAGGTCATCTACGCCATGGGCGGCTCACTGATGCAGTTCATCCTGCCGTTCGCCACCATTCTCGTTTTGCTGAGAACAAGCGGACTCCGGTCGCTCATGGGGACACTGTACTGGTTCGGTCACAATATGATCAATGTGTCCATTTATATTGCGGATGCTCCCAAGCCGCAGTTGACGTTGATCTCGAAGCACGCATTCCATGACTGGCACTGGTTGGGTCTGCGTCTGGGAATTATGGACTCCACCGGTGACATCGCTGCTGTGGTTGCATTTCTTGGGACACTCAGTTTGCTGGGAGCCGTTGGCATGACGGTATACTTCATCATCCGCGATATCCGCGAAGAGTTCTGGCCTGCCCCTCCGCCAAAGCCCCTCCCGCCGGGAATTCATCCCCGCACAAGAACATTCCTCCCACCTGATGAAAAACGACCTCGCGGGGACGACACCGACAGTATCGTATGAAGAAGCGTACCTCCACGCTTGGCAAGCCGAAAAATTTCCATAGGAAGAAAACAAGATGAAAGAACAAAAAAACTGCGGATGGGCCATATCTGACCCTTTGTATATCGAATACCACGACAAAGAATGGGGAAGCCCCGTGCACGACGATCGAAAGCTCTTTGAGATGCTGATCCTTGAAGGAGCGCAGGCCGGACTAAGCTGGATCACAATCCTGAAGAAACGCGAGAACTACAAAAGAGCATTCGACAATTTCGATGCTTCGAAGATCGCACGATACACTGAGCGCAAGAAACGGCAACTTCTTGCGAACGAGGGGATCGTCCGTAACCGTCTGAAAATCAATGCTGCCATAGAGAACGCAAAAGCCTACCTCGCCGTCCAGAAGGAATTTGGCAGCTTTAATGCTTATATTTGGCGGTTCGTCGGCGGCAAGCCGAAACAAAATAGGTGGAAATCTCTGAGGGAGATACCGCCAAAGACTTCAGAATCTGATGCGATGAGCAAGGACCTGCAACAGCGCGGTTTCCGATTTGTCGGGTCAACCATCTGCTATGCATTCATGCAGGCCGTCGGAATGGTGAACGATCATATCACATCGTGCTATCGGCACGAACAGGTTATCCACTGAACCACTCACATTCTTTAGCTGTACAACGTATGACTTGTCAATCAAAGGGGATCGCTCTCGTTTCCATTGTCCTCGTTGCCTTCTACAGTCATTCGCTTTCGCAGTCCGGAGCGATGGTGATGCCGCCGTACCTTCAGGCCGTGACGACCAACAGTATCTATGTTCTCGTCGAAAGCTCTACAACCGACACTGTGACCGTCGAATATGGTTTGACAAGCTCCTGCGCTTCTCGCGCCCGTACTGAGTCATATGATTCAACGACCAGCAGCACCTATGTTCACAACATCAGGCTCAGTGGCCTGTCCCCCTACACGCTCTATCACTACCGGGCCGTCCTTGTAGGGGTAACATCGAGCGATGCGACCTTCCGAACGGCGCCAAATCCAGGAACCAGTTTTCGGTTCGCGTGGATGGCAGATATGCGAGACAGCACAGCTGTTCACGATAGCATCTCGCTGCGGATTGCTGAGGCGAATCCTGTCATGTCGCTCTATGGCGGGGATCTTTGCAGCGGCTCGAGCTACTCAGCGTTCAAGAAGGAATTCTTCCGCCCAATTGAGCTGGGATTGATCGCTCACGTACCCTTCTTCAACACCCCGGGCAACCATGAGCGATGGTCGACCAACACCAAGGCATTCACACAGGCACCAGTCTCCGCTTCCGGTACGCAGGAATACTACTCGTTCGATTATGGGGATATGCATGTCCTTGTGCTCAACAACGAAATCCACTACAACGAAGGAAGTCCACAGTATCTTTTCGCCGCAAAAGATCTCGCCTCGACGTCAAAGCCATGGAAAATCGTCATGCAGCACAAGCCGGCATACTGTGCCGGCGGACATGGTAAAGACAGTTGCATGAAGATCATGTCCGAGAAGATCTTTGAACAGAACCAAGTCGATGTCGTAATTGCCGGTCACTCGCACTTCTTTCAGCACAATCTGGTCAACGGAATTCACCACATGGTCCTTGGCTCGGCAGGCGCACCTCTGTACCCCCTGGGGAACGCTCCGTACGTTGTAAAAGCTGCCCAGGACTACAATTATGGAATCATCGATGTCACCCCGTCCACATTTACAATGATCGTGTACAACGACCGCGGAGCGATTCTCGACACTCTCGCTCTGAGCAAAGCCGCCGGGAAACATTCCGGAAAGCCTGGACCACCGGAGGGTTTTCTGCTTCAGCCGCTTCGTCCCGGCCAGGTTGCTCCTTCGGCCTTCATGCGCACCGAACCAGCTGTGCTTGCGGAAAGGATTTCCGAATGAACACAACGGCAAAACTGCAATCGATCGGGGAACTGCAGGATATCCCGGGCGTGGGAAAGAGTATCGCTGAGGATCTCTGGCATCTCGGCATCCGGCGGGTTACCGATCTGAAGGGAAAAGACCCCGAGAGGCTGTACGTTAAACGCTGTTTCCAGGTAGGAACGCAGATCGATCGATGCCTTCTGTACGTTTTCCGCTGTACTGTGTACTATGCATCCCATAAGCGCCACAAACCCGAGCTGTTGAAGTGGTGGAACTGGAAGGATTGAGGGGGCTCACGCACATCGCTCATGCACCCACCTCCTTCACGATTGAACCTTGCGGCAGCCTTTGCCTCGGTGTATCTCATCTGGGGATCAACCTATCTTGGTATCCGCATCGCGATTGAATCTGTCCCACCCTTTCTGATGGCGGGAACGCGATTCATCGTTGCAGGCAGTATGCTGTACCTCTGGGGCCGCTTGAGAAGCGGCGAGCGTCCAACGGCTGTCCATTGGAAATCCGCTACCACGATCGGCCTCATGCTGCTCCTCATCGGCAATGGCGGTCTGAGTTGGGCCGAGAAACTGATTCCTTCAGGCGTTGCCGCTTTGATCGTCGCTGTCAGCCCGCTCTGGTTTATTCTCCTTGAATGGATGCAGGGCGGCATCAAACCCTCGGCCGGCGTTTTCCTCGGATTGTTCCTGGGAACATTCGGTACATTGATTCTGATTGATCCGGCAGACCTTGTCGGTGGCGGCGAGGTCAATGTCCTTGGCGCCATTGTTCTTCTGTTCTCTTCAGTGTGCTGGGCGATCGGGTCACTTTATTCGCGCAAGGCACAGCTTCCGTCATCGCCTCCTCTAGCAAACGGGATGGAGATGCTCGTCGGCGGTGTAGCATTGCTCATCTTGAGCGCAGGCAGCGGAGAGCTGAACTCCTTCCACATTTCAGCTGTCACGAGCCGATCTCTTCTCGGCGTTGCATATTTGATCGTGTTTGGATCCATCATCGGTTTTTCCTCTTACGTATGGCTGCTGCACGCCACAACACCAACACGCGCATCGACCTACGCATACGTCAATCCGATTGTCGCCGTTCTCATCGGCTGGCTTTTCGGAGGGGAAGCTCTCCCGGCACGCGTCCTCGTAGCCGCAGCGTTGATCATCGCCGCGGTTGCTGCAATCACGACGCTCGGATCAAGAAAAAGCTCGCAGGCAGTCGAGAATCTGGCCCTGCGAAAGGAAACGGAGGATCGTAGTGAGATGTAAGATGGGGGATGGAAGATGGAAGGTAAGAAGTAGTAAGTAGTAAGTAAGAAGTAGAAAGTGTTAAACAGAATGCAGAAGGAGACAAGTTGACTGTTTACCAATTAACCAATCACTAGTCACCAATCACCCTTAGGCCTTGAAGACTCGAGTAAAGATATGCTGCATCAAGAGCGTCGAAGAAGCGGAGCTTGCTCTTCAGTATGGAGTTTCAGCCCTCGGATTCGTTTCCGCGATGCCCAGCGGACCTGGCCCGATCTCAGAAGATCAGATCACTCATATTATCCCTCATGTTCCGCCTGGAGTATCCTCCTTTCTTCTTACGAGTCGGCAAGACGCTCCGTCCATCATCAAACAGCAGCACAGGACGCGCGCAAACACACTTCAACTTGTTGATGCCATTTCCGTGGAAACACTCCAAGCGTTGAGGGATGCCCTCCCGGGCATTGCGCTCGTTCAGGTCATCCACGTAACAGGCACCGAGGCCCTCGAGGAAGCGCAATCCGTTGCCCCCTACGTCAATGCCATTCTTCTAGACTCCGGCAATCCCAATCTCCCCGTCAAAGAGCTGGGAGGGACGGGCCGCATACACGACTGGTCCATAAGCAGAATGATTCGCGAGCAGGTCGGCGTTCCCGTTTTCCTCGCAGGCGGTCTCCGCCCCGAGAACGTCGCTGACGCAATCAGATCCGTGAACCCGTTCGCTGTCGATGTCTGCAGCGGCGTGCGCACGAACGGCTTACTCGACGAGGAAAAGCTCTCGCGATTTTTCACAGCTATCGAAATTGCGGACAAAAGACTGTAACTTGTCGATGATAGATGAAGTGATGGACCAGGCACTCGGTGTCGCGTGCTCGACTCACCTTTTAAGGGAGGATGCGAAAATGAAAATGACAAGCATCGCTTTGTTCTTGTGCCTCGGCGTGTCGACTGCGTTCGCGGAGGAAGAAACGCTGATCAGCGGTCCTATCGAGAGCGGCGGCTTCGGTGGTCCCGTTGTGAAGATCGGCAGCTTCAACGGTGAATCTGCACTTCTCGTCGGCGGCAGGGGCGGATGGATCATCAACCATTCATTCATCATCGGCGGTGGCGGGTATGGCCTCGTGAACAACATCAAAGCCAAGGTGCCAGGCCCGAACGGCGAGCGATACCTGAACATGGGGTACGGAGGGATTGAGCTGGAGTACGTCACGGAATCGGACCGGCTGATTCATTTCTCGTTCATGACGTTGATCGGTGGCGGCGGTCTGAGCTGGCGTGATGACAACATTCGAGCAGGCATGGCCCCCGAGAACGATTCATTTTTCATCGCGGAACCAGCTGTGAATGTCAATGTTAACATCACGACATACTTCCGGATGAGTGGAGGGGTCAGCTATCGGTTCATCAGCGGGATCCAATCCGGTGCTTCCAGCAATGCTGACCTCAGCGGACCGTCTGGAGTCTTGACGCTGCGCTTTGGCAAGTTTTGAAATCGACGACGGCCTTTTTTTTGTCAGGTTTAGCTGTAGAGCTCCGAAGCTATGGCTGAGACCTGATGCCATACAAGAATTGCCGTCTCATTGATAGATCCGAAATCAATTCGATTTCGAAACTTGAAACAATTCTCAAATTCAAATGTCTAACACCAGAAGATCTCATCGGATAATCAGGCTGTAATCACCCCCCTGTGATCTTTGTGTCTCTTGTGGTTCTCCTTCTCAACAACAAGCTCATTTCATGAAGCTCAGTTTGTCGACATTGCTTGGACTTTTTCTTGCTGTGCTCTCAGCCGCGTTGCTGGCACAAGAAAAGACAGACAGCCCCATCTACAAGAGCTACCGTCCTCCTTCCCCGTCGTCGCAGCTGAAGCGCTCCGATATCGACTACAACCTGATGCACATCTTCAGCCTCGAACGCAAGGCTTACGCCGGCGATGTCGCTGCACAGCATGAGCTCGGTCTGCGCTACTTACTGGGCGAAGGTGTTGAGGCCGACACACTCAAGGGCGCATTTTGGATTAAGCGGGCAGCCGAGCAGAACTCTGCTGATGCTGAGTACAATCTTGGAATCCTTCAATTCAACGGAATGGGGTTGCCGTGGAATCCGTTCGATGCCTACAAGGTTTTCCTCGCCGCCGCACAACAAGGGATGGCCGAGTCTGAGTACATCATCAGCATGTTTTTCACGGAGAACCTTGTGGTTCCGCGCAACTGGGAAGAAGCTTACCGATGGATCAAAAAGTCGGCCGACGCGGGGTACGCGCCCGCTAAGGAAGCTCTTGTTGACCTTGAAGCGAGAGGGCTCGGAGTCAAACCGCAGACACAGATATCCAAGTCTGACACAAGCTCCGCACAGAAAAAGCCTGCTGTCAAACAAACGCTTGGCTTCGTCTTCCTCGATTCTCAACCGGACACGAACACCGCAAACGATGCAACACTCCTGAAGGACGCTCTCCGTGAAGCAACTCCTCAGTTAAAGCGGGCGCTCGGACTATCCAAGGAACTGACGAAGACACTGGATCTTGACACGGCAGGGATGAGGGCTATTCGCGACGCCGCTGAGGAAGGAAGTCCAGAGGCTCTCACGATACTCGGGCGGAGCTACGAACGCGGCATCGGCGTCAAAAAAGATCCGATCACTGCAGTGATGTACTATATCCGCGCAAGCCGGATGTCTTCACCGCGCGCTCCGGGCCTGCTGGCGCGTTCATGGAACAGAAGGGCTTTTTCGATGCGCTGAAATCCCGCGTGAGCCAGAACGATGCTGACGCAGAGTATGTATGGGCAACGCTGGCAGCATTGAAGATCGACTATCTGATGGCACAGAAAGAAGGCTTTATCACTGAGAAGCAGGCTTTGG
Source organism: uncultured Bacteroidota bacterium (assembly GCA_963739335.1). GTDB lineage: Bacteria > Bacteroidota > Ignavibacteria > UBA10030 > UBA10030 > UBA9647. The sequence goes on from CAVUAC010000101.1 coordinate 61,927, forward strand.
AATTGCTCAACAGGGCCGTGACGGCGAACCATGTTCAGTCCATCGTTGAACTCGGTCTGTGCTATTACTCCGGCCGCTGGGTGGAGGAGGACCAGAAAGAGGCAATCGCCTTGTGGACAAAAGCAAGTGCCATGGGAAATCACGAAGCCAGAACGAGGATTGCAGCATTAGCCGTACGATCAGAAAAGGACCCGAAGAAACTGAGCGACGCCATCAACGAACTCGAAGAAGCATCACAGAAAGGTTCCGTCCTTGCTCAAGTAGCACTTGGCTACTGCTATGAAACCGGCACCGGTGTTGTTAAGAAAATCCCCGAGGCGGTACGCTTATATCGAAGCTCTGCTCAGCGCGGAAGCCAGGACGCCTACTTTGCACTGAAGCGCATGCACGATCAAATTCGCCCGCCGCAAAAGGAATTTCAAATCAGCGAGTTTGACTAGACCAACCGTCTCATCGGGCTGCAACCCTCCTGAACCATCCCTGCTAATTCCTCTCGCGAACTCCGCAATGTGACCTTCACCCTATGCAGTGTTGCTTTTCGCATCGAACTCCGGTAGCTTTGTTCTGCAGCACCACTCCGCCGCTCTCGTGGAAACACTGGTGATGAAGAAGCTCCTTTTGTTTGCGGTACTCCTGATGCACGGAACCCCAAGCTTCCTGGTGGGACAGTCTTTTCTGGATTCTGTTTCCGTTAATAGGCTCTACTACACCTGCAAGGTATGGGGCTTCCTGAAGTACTTCCATTCATCCGCCGCTCGTCGGACGAACTGGGATGCAGCGTTGCTTGACGCTGTGCCCAGAGTGACGAACGCCCAAAGCAAGCAGGAGTTCAATAGTGCACTCTCTCTCATGATCTCCCTTGCTGGCTCAATGGCAGTGCCAACCTCTCCTCCGTCGTACGTTCCCGACAGCCTGAGGTACAACCTTAACCTGAGCTGGTTGACCGATACTGTTTTCTCGGCCGATGTCCGCGCAACCTTGGACACCGTAAGAAACTGGTTTCGTCCACAAGACAACTACTACGTTGGGGGCTTTCCCTATCCCGCGTTCGACCGGGACAAGCTCTTCTATCAGCTCGGAGATACGCTTCTATCCGCTCAGGAACTTCGGCTCCTTTCTCTTTTTAGGTATTGGAACATCATCAATTACTTCTTTCCGTACAAGAACGTTTTGGATCAAACGTGGGATGATGCGTTGAAGGAGTTCATCCCGAAATTCTGGCGGGTGGGCAACAACGTGAGTTATCATCTCACGGTGATGGAGCTTGCTGCACGAATCAATGATGGCCATGCTTTTACACAAAGCGTCATCATCGACACGCAGATCAGAGGAACCTACTCTCTCCCTCTCCGGCTGAAGTACATTGGAAATGAAACCGTTGTGAGAAAAGTTTTCGGTGACACTTCACGTATCAAGGCCGGAGACATTATTCGGGAGATCAACGGTGTCGACATTCAAGGAGTTCGCGACAGCCTACGACCGTACGCACACGGTTCGAACACGGGAAGTGTCGAGAGAACGATCAACGCCTTAATTCTTGCCGGTCGAAAGAGCGAAACGGTGAAACTGCTTCTCGATGGGCCCGGCGGTCTCAAGGAGGTTGGAGTGACGAGGGAACTGACCGACTCGGCGTACTCAAATCTATTGTTAGCCACTGGTCCGGTTTGGAGAAGACTGCGCTCGCCCGATTCAGCACGCGCCTACGGCTATGTAGACATGGCGCGGTTGATGGTAAGCGATGTCGCTCGTATGTTCAGCGAGCTCTGGGATACGGAGGGAATCATCTTTGATTGCAGGAACTCTTCAGGGGACGCTGTGGGGGAGGTCGCACGATACCTCTTCTCGTCCTCATTGTACGTCGCACAGCTCAGGGTCCCAGACATTCGATACCCGGGAACTCTTGAGTTGATGTCTTCAATCATCGTCAGCAGCAATCTGCCGAATCCGTACCGAAAAGGGATCATGATCCTTCTGGACGAGGAGACGACGAGCCAGGCTGAATACACGGCGATGGGACTTGAGCAGCATCATCCTTCCTTGAAAATCGGCAGTCAAACCGCCGGGTCAAATGGGAATGTATTAGCATCAGTCTACCTCCCGGGGGGAATCACTACCAGCTACTCTGACATTGGATATTTCTATCCGGATGGAAGGCCTACGCAGAGAATCGGGATTGTGCCCGACATCGGAGTTGATCCTACCGTTGAAGGAATTCGACAAGGCAGAGATGAAGTACTCGAAGCTGCTTTGAGGCAAGTCCTACAGCCTCCCGACACGCTGACCCCCACGGAATGGTCCTGGCAGCCGCCATTCCCGCAGTGGAACGATCTCAGAGCTGTGTATGCAATCAATGCAGACATCATTTTTGCCGTAGGAGACCTGGGCACAATTGTCAAAACCACAGACGGCGGCCGAACGTGGGTCCGGCAGGTTTCTGGTACGAGTAACCATCTGCGCGGAGTGTGGTTCACCAATGGCATCACCGGCGTCGCTGTTGGCGATCAGGGGACTAACCTTCGGACCACCGATGGAGGCAACACGTGGACAGTGCAAACGGTCAACGATGGAGTAACGTTCTACGGGGTTTGTTTTCCGGACGCCAGAACAGGGATTGCAGTGGGTTATCCCAGCGCGATTTACCGAACAACCGATGGCGGCAATACCTGGGTCTCTCAACTGAGCGGACCTGCGGTTTCCTTTAGAGGTGTTTGTTTTTCGGATGCAAACACAGGAACCGTTGTGGGATCAAGCGGCACAATCTTCCGAACCACAAACGGCGGCGTAAAGTGGAACCGGCAGCTCAGCGGGTTCGAAGGGACAGACACGCTGCTCTCAGGGGTTTCGTTCACCGACGCCCTGACAGGAACAGTTGTGGGCCGCTCCGGGGTGATCCTTCGGACCGCGAACGGCGGAATCAGCTGGACATTGCAGCAAAGCGGGACCGTCCGACATTTGTACGCCATCTCGTTCGTTGACGCAAATACGGGGATTGTTGCAGGAGACGTCGGAACGATTCTTCGCACGACGAATGGTGGAACAACCTGGACGGCTCTCTCAAGCGATATCACAGATTGGTTTTCCGGCGCTTCGTTCACCAGTGCCAGCACGGGGACAGT